>JAEOSR010000050.1 GCA_016840285.1 Candidatus Hodarchaeota archaeon
AAAAAATACCACCTGATCTAAAAAAAGAGTTACTTAAGAAAACTAGTGAAGACGGATACCATAGCATCGAAGATGCTAAAGCAAAACTAGAAGGGAAAATACCCACCAAACCAAAAGAGGAATAGCATAATCCAAAGTGATTTTGTTCTTTTTTTGGGTTTCACCGCTAGATAGCAATCAGGATGGGAGACATCCTTTTCTTTTAAAGAATTTTTTGGTAAACTTTCCTCTGTTCCTTGTTACGTAATTAAGAAGGCATCTCCACATCAGGAGACACAACAAATCCTTGGTTAGTAATTGAAAAGGGAAATATCCCCCGTTTGTGGTTAATCCCTCTCATCTTTATGATTTCAATTCCCCGTTGTCGTTTAGCTCCTGATCGTTCATTATAAAGTCTAATAATTCCTGCTGCTAGAAATTCTTCGACACTATATTCATCTTCTCCTTTGGTTTCAGCAATTGCAAGTGTAGTAACACCAAACCGTCGGATTACATCGAAAAACCGAAACATATTATATCGGATTTCTCTTATATCGTCGAAAAGCAGAGTAATAATTGTCAAAGGATCGATAACCAACCTTTTAGCCTTAATAGAATTAATTGCTTCTTTTAACTTCTTGGTTAATGCAGGTAGATCTAGTTTATATTGTTGTAAAGCTAGCTGCCCATCTCCTAAAGCACGACCATATGAAAAATCTAACAGAAGAAATTTTTTCTCCGCTTCAAGTTTTTGCAAATCATACCCAAAAGCTGATTGAGTTAGATATAACTCCTTTTTAGATTCATTAAATGAGCAAAAAATCCCTGGTTCGTTATATTCTTTTATACCCTGGACGAGGAATCCAACTGAAAGACATGTTTTACCCGCACCAGGTTCACCTGACAAAATCGTGGACCAACCAACTGGTATCCCTCCACCAAGTAGCTGATCGAGTCCTAAAACCCCCGTTTTAGTCAAAGGTAGTTCCATTGAATTACTTCCTTTTTCTCCTTCTTCTATTTCAATAATAATAGGTTTCTATAAGGATAGGTCTAAAATAATGGTTATCTCAACAACCACTTTGGATAACACAATCTTCCCATTCTTCTCCACAAACACGAGCCCCTAACTTATTGCGTACCTGAGGAGGGATGGAAACTTGATCCACGAGTAATTGTAAGTAATTTATTTTAGTAATCTATTGATATATTATTAGTAATTCTATTTTAAAAATAATTCGCTTTCTTCTCTTTTTCAGCAGAGAAAAGTAGTACAATGGTATAAAAGTAATTACGTAAATAAGATGAAGATTTCAATCGTAATATTCTCTTCTCTAAAAAAGAGAAGCATTTAAGATGGCAATCTGCACATCCATGACATTAGTTCCTGTGGGGCCACTCATTAATATAGATCCACCTAATTCATCAAAAAACTTACTCAAATTGTTTTCTTTTTGAAATTTAGCTAAGTTTAATTTTTTTTGATGAGTTATAGTGACTGAAATGTCATCAACCAGAGCTCCTGCATAAGGGGAATTCCCATCTACTCCATCTGTGCCCGCAGAAAGAAATAAAATATCTGGAGGGGACGCTAGAGACAAAAATTCTTGCAATACTGCTGCAGCAACTTCTTGATTCCTTCCACCTATACCACTTCCACGAACTTTCACAGTAGGTTCACCACCACTGATAACAAGGAGGGGTTCTTGGGTTCCATTAGCTAATCCACAATAAATTCTGGCAAGTAATCGCCCCAACCATTTAGCGTTTCCCTCCATCTTATCCGTTAAAAATAAAGTGTTTAATCCAAGCTGCTTTGCATCTGAAATTATGGCATTACAGGCTAGTTTATTCGATCCAATGATATGTGTATGCACACGTTGAAATATTGGATCGTCTTTTTTAGGGGTTTCAGGAATTAACCCATCATTTCCTTGCTCAATTACAAGCTTTATTGAGTCAGGAATGACACTCAAAAGGTGATATTGATCAAGAATGAGTTTCGCATCAAGAAATCTGCTTGGATCAGGGTAAAAACATCCAGAGGCGATACTTTCTAGGTTATCTCCAATCACGTCAGACAAGATTAGGACGATCATTTCTGCAGGAATATTTTTTGCTAACTTCCCACCTTTGATAGTAGATACATGTTTCCTTACAATGTTAATTTCATGGATACTCATTCCAGAATTTATTAATTCTCTATTAAGGACAATTAAATCTTCAGTAGTTATTGGAAGTATTGGTGCAGCCCAAATTGCGGAGCCTCCCCCACTAATTAACGCAATTACAAGATCGTCAGATTTAATATTTTCAATTAATCCCAAGATTTCTTTTGTGTTAACAACATTAATCTCGGAGGGGAGAGGATGAGTTGATTCAAGGCAATGAAGCTTATTTAATGTTAGATGCTTCTTTACTCCCTCAGGAACACAAATCACCCCTTGATATTCTAATCCTGTCAGAACTTTCTCAAGAGCTTCAGCCATTTGGCCAACTGCCTTTCCTGCACCAATAATCCATATTTTTCTCTTCTTAGTTGAAAAGGCTTGATCTTTGATAATTAATTCCTTTTTTTCCGAATTATAGGTCAAATTGTCAAAAATTATGTGAAATGGATTAACAGCTTCAACTGCAACATTAAAAAAGTTAAGAATTGTCTCCCTGGATTTTTGCCGAATTGAGGAAGAAAAATGAATAATCTCCTCATAATTTTGAAATATCATTTATCCCCACCGTTTTGCTGTTTCCCATAGCCTCCTCCTCCTGGAGTTTTGATAATTAGGGTCTCACCCGCCTTAAAATTAATAATAGCTCTTCCTGGAAGCTCAATTTCTTCATTATTTAGTTTTCGCTTAATATTCACTCCTTTTGCTCCATTTTTTCCACCATATAAGCCATAAGGAGAAAGTCTTCTACGTTCGGTCTGTAGCGAAACTATTGCATCTGTTATACATTCTATCTCACGAATCAACCCATGTCCTCCAGGAATTTTCCCTTGACCACCTGAAGGAATACGGAACTCATAACGATTTACTCTTAAGGGATAAGCTAATTCTAGAGCTTCAATAGGAGTATTTAGTGTATTTGTCATATGGGAATGAATCCCAGAAATCCCTCGGTAGTATATACCACTCCCTGTACCACCACCTATTGTTTCGTAATACGTGAAAGGTTTTCCAGTTTGGTCAATACCCCCTATTGAAACATTATTCATTGTCCCTTGAGATGCAGCAGGTATTTCCTCTAATATTTGGGATAATGCTCCTAGTAAGACATCAACAATACGTTGAGAAGTCTCTACATTGCCAGAAGAGACAGCTGCTGGAGATTGAGGATCAAGCAAACTTCCTTCTGGTATTTCTATCCCAATATTACGGAATAATCCTGCATTTGTACTAATTGCTGGATCAGTTAAAGCTCTAAATACATAATAAACACACGAAAAGACAACACTCTTAGGAGCATTTACGTTTCCTGTTTGTTGAGAATCTGTACCTACAAATGAAACATTTATTTTCTCATCAGTTTTAGTGATAGTAACCTTTATTTTAACTAAATCCTCAGTTATGCCATTAGAATCAAGATAATCCTCAAATTGAAATTTTCCATTTGGAAAATTGGTAATCTGTCTCTTAAATGCTTTTTCTGAAATATCCATAATATGGGTACAGACATCAAAAATAAACTCTTGTCCGTATTTATCTAACAATTCCACAAGACGTTCTTCTCCTCTTAAGAGAGACGCCCGTTGAGCTCGAAAATCTCCCAATCTTTCCTCTCGAACACGCACATTAGATAAGATGAGCTCCATAATATCTTTCACTTCCTTCCCACGATTGTATAGCTTGATAGGAGGAATTATCAATCCCTCTTCAAACAGTTCTGTCGATATCCCAGGCATTGATCCTGGTGTAGAGCCTCCTATGTCCGCATGGTGAGCCCTATTATTCACAAAAAAGCTTAGTTGATTATCAAAGAATACAGGCATTAAGAAAGTTACATCTGGAAGATGAGTGCCTCCTGTAAACGGAGAATTAAGGATGATGATATCACCTGGATTCATAGCCTCAACTGGAAACTCTTGTAATATAGCTGTAATTGATGAAAACATTGCACCAAGATGAACTGGGATGTGTTCCGCTTGGGCCAATAACTCAGCATTTCGATCAAAAATTGCACATGAGAAGTCTAATCTTTCCTTACAATTCGGACTGAAAGATGCTCGCTGAAGAATTATACCCATTTCTTCAGCTATATTTTCTAATGCCTTTTGAATGATACTTAAGGTGACAATGTCAGTCTTCATCTTTTTCACCGAAGGGGTAGTCTTTTTAGTAACAAATGTCCGTCATTTTTCACCTCTGCTCTCCACCCTATATCAATTAAAGTTGTAGAATCACTTTGCTCGATTATACTAGGCCCCTCAATTTCGTTATTAGCTCTCAATTTAGATTTTAGATAAATATTAGCTTCTGTCCATTCATTCCTTAGAAAAACTTCACGGGATCCAGTTTGAGCGTCTTTTGGATCTGGATTTCCCATTGACAAGGAAGATAACTTAAATTTTGGGAGTGGAACCATTGCTGCAACACGGAGATTCACTATTTCACGTGGAGCTGCAGGGGTAGCGTAACCGTATGCCTGCTTGTGAGCTACATCAAATGCATGGGAAACTGCTTCTATTTTCCCATAAAAGGGAACCGTCAGCTCGTATGATTGTCCTACTAATCTAATATCTAGGTTACGAGCAATAAGAATCTCTTTTTCAGAAAAACCGTCTTCAACACATAATTGAACTCCTTCTTGTACAAGAGACTTGAAAGTCAAATCAAGCTGTTCATTAGTCATTTTTTTCAAAGGCTGTAATATAGATGTGGATAAATCGTGACGAATATCAGCAGCTAAAAGGCCATATGCAGACCAAACACCTGGGTATGGTGGAATGATAACCTGTTCCATGTGTAATCGCTCAGCTAATGAACATCCATGTAAAGGCCCTGCTCCACCAAATGAGATTAGATAAAAGTCTCGGCTATCATATCCTCGTTCAGTAGATACTTTTCGAAGAGCTAAAGCAATATTATTCTCAAAAATATCGATCATTCCTGCTGCGCATTCTTCAACAGAGGAAAAGTTTAGCTTATCAGCCAGAGGTGAGAGTACTTTTCTTGCTAATTCAGGATAGATTTTAATCGTCCCACCACAGAAATAATTAGGATTTAATAAGCCTCTAACCAAGTTTGCATCTGTAACAGTAGGTACTTTTCCTCCACTGTTATAGCAAGCTGGTCCTGGATCAGCTCCCGCACTTTCTGGACCTACAAGAAAAATTCCATGCTCATATTTTGCGATTGATCCTCCACCTGCACCAATTGTCTGAACTGCAATACTGGGAAGATGAATAGGATAGCCTGCAATCTCATTTACAGTTGAAATTTCTATCTTACCATTTACAATACTCGCAACATCAGTAGATGTCCCTCCTATATCTAAAGTAAGGGCGTTATCAATTTGAAGCTCATTACAAGAGTAAAAACCTCCGAGTACTCCCCCAGCCAAACCTGAAAAAATTGTTTCTACAGAACGTTCAGATGCATTCTTTATTTGAGTAACTCCTCCAGTGGAGAGAAGTATGAGAGGTGGTACATTAATCTCTTTTTCTTTCATTTTGTGCAAAAAAGAAGTAAAATAATTTTTACATAAAGGTGCAACATAAGCATCTAATACTGTAGTACTCGTTCTATCATATTCACGGAATGTTGGAAGAATTTGACTTGAACGTGATACATTAATGGAGGGAAACCGTCGTTTAACCTCGTTAGCTATTTTTATTTCATGATGAGGATTGAAAAAAGAGAATAAAAGAGAAATAGCCACTGAATCGACCTCTTCCTGACATAAATGATCAATTTTCGTCTCCAAATCAGCCCCGTTCAATGGAATAAGAACCTCACCTGAAGCACTAATCCGTTCTTTTACACCAAATCGTAATTGAGAAGGAACAAGTGAAGCAATTCTTTTGGGGTACAGGGAATAGAGATTAATCCGATTTTGACGTCCAATTTCTATAATATCAGAAAATCCTTCAGTGGTAATTAGTGCGGTTTTCGCTCCCTTTTGCTCTAATATTGCATTTGTAGCAACTGTAGTGCCATGAACAACAACATCCAAATCGTCTAGTGTGGTTTCTAGCTTATTTAATCCATTTTTCACTCCAATAGATTGATCTTTAGGTGTACTAGAGACTTTATTAAGTAGAACAAAATTCCTTTCAGAATCTACAATGATTAAATCTGTAAAAGTACCACCTATATCAATACCAAGACATTTCATTTGAAACTACCAAAATAAGGTAAAAGAAAATGCAGATTTTTGTTGAAAAAACCTCAAAATTCACTATATTATGATTCTTTGTATTTCAAAAAATTTCATAAAAGTCTACTTATGTAATTGAAAACAAGAAACTATTAATAAATGGGTCGGCTCTAATTTAATTCTAATAAAATATTATCAGAGGCTTAAATGTGGACAAAATCAATATTTTGTGTATTGGTGATTCGCATACTGCAGGATTTCCATTATTTGACCCATTATATGGAGGAGATCCTCTAAGTTCTTATGAATACTGGTTTGACATCCTCCTTTCAAACCATTTCTCAGACATTTCATTTGATATTCATAATAAGGGGATTTGTGGCCAGGTGTCAAGTGAAGTTGTTCACCGTCATAATGCTATTTTATCAAAATTCAGTTATGAGCTAGTAATCTTTTGGGCTGGAGCCAATGACATTGCAATGGGTTACTCAGTCAATAGGATTTGGGAGAACTTATGGCAAGCATACAAATTTTCGGTCAACAAATCGAAATCATTCATACTTGTCACAATTCCTCCAATGGATTGGGCTGGAATTGAGACAAAAATCATTCAACTAAATGAAAAAATAAGGAATAATAGTAAATCTGATACCTATTTGTATACGGACGCATATAATGCTTTAGTTCTAGATAGAAAAGGCGGATTGAATCCAATATATGATGCTGGAGATGGAGTTCACCTCTCAATTGATGGTTATGAGCAAGTAGGGAAAGAAATTTTCACACAAGCCGTTCCCTTAATTCAAGCAATTTTAGCAAGAAGATGAATAGATCATGATTAAAACTTTGGACTTTAAAATCTTCTCTTAAGAAAGTCTTTGAAGTAAATGAGAACATCATCAAAATGGGTTTCTTGCCTTAAACGACGAATAAAGAAGAAAAGTCGAACAGAACCCTTATCAGATTGGAAACGTCACCTAATTTCTCTCTATATCATTCGGCAAGGTGATGGTATATGTTTATTTTCACATCACTTTCAGTTAGGACTGATTTCACATATTGAGAACCAATTAGTAGGAATGGGATTTACAGCAATCTCTCAAATGCTACAGGAAATTGTTGATTCGTCATCAAATTTGGTAATGATGGATCTGGGATCGAAGAAGGTTTTAATTGAGGAAAAGGAAGGTTTTTTAACCATTTTGATTACTACAATCAATTCACCAGTATTACGAGACAAACTCGAAGAGTTAGCGGATCTTTTTGGAAAGATGTTTTAACTCCAACAACGAATAAGTCTAGTGACACAAGTATGTGTTGAAGATTATGCTTTAACTTCAGAATTAGTCTCACTAATTTTCAAAGACAAACCAACGCGAGTTCTAGAGATTATTCCTGTTATTTTCAAATCAATTCGAAAGAATAAATCATTGTCATCCAAGGGAAAAGGAATTTATTCAATGCTCATGGTTTCAACTAGCTATCAGAAATAAAACTAATTTGGAGTTAGAATCAAAGCTTTTGGATTTTCCCAGGGGTGGGTTCAAAAAAAACTCCGTTTAACAAGCCTTTTTCAAGAGCTTTTTTCACAGTCCTAAAAGGAATTCCTCTTTCTTTGGCAATTCTTTTGAGGGATTCTATTTCTATAGGTTGTTCAGAAATGAAAGATAAAACCACAGCTGCAGTCTCATCAGCAGATAAGAACTCTTGAAAATCATTTTCTAAATTATCTGCTTCTTCTTGTAAGATACTTTTTTTTTGTAATGAAGTTTGAATTAGATCATGGAATATAGATTTAACTTCAGAAACTGCTTCTAGATAACATTTGACATGGAAGAATTTGTAAGAGAAAAACTTTCTCCCATCATCCAATTCAACTCGAGTAGGTTCAGCTACTCGGAGAATACCTTTTTCTATCTTCTTCTCACAAATTCTGCAAACACCACGAGAGCTTTTAGAGGATTCAAGAAAAGGTATTTGTAGGGATGCACTACGAGACGGAGGACTTTCAACACTTTCTTCTAGAGGTTTTTTTAAAGATTTTGCAATTTTAACTCTGTTAGCTGAATCTATTGAATTTGATGATTCCAAAATTTCGAGAATTGTCTTTATCTTATCTTGAGGAGAACATTCAGGATGGTAATATCCATATGATGTAACTGTTTCCCCATCAGGTATTGTAAATTGATAGGGGATACCGATTCTGTATTCCCCCTTCAAAATTTTTCTACGACAATTCCGACAGGATGCCCTTCCGCTTTTTGCAGGTTCTATTATTGGAACTTCAGCTTTTTTGGCTGACACCTATTTCACTTCTAGATTATATCACGTTCAAACAAAAAATATCTTATCTAATATTTCCTTTTAGACCAATTGGTACCTTGAAAATAAAAAAGAATATTCTTATATAAAGAAAATCACTCATCGGATTTTGATTCAAATGAAGTTAAAAGCTGTTTTTCTAATATTACTTGTCAATATTCTTATTTCCTCATTTTTAGCGGTTTCTCTAGGCGTAAATAATAAAGGAAAGACTTCTATGTCTCATGACTGGCACTTCATTGCTTTAGGAGACACCCGCAATTGGGGTGAGAACGATTCTAATCCTGTTAGAGCTGCGGTAATCAATTCAGTGGTAGAAAATAATCCCAATTTAAAATTTATTCTACATTCGGGAGATATGGTTAATAGAGGAGGAGAACAGGACGATTGGGATCGTTATTTTGAAGATATTGAAAATGCTACAGAAAGAAATGTTAAGTTATATTATGCCATTGGAAATCATGAAACCTACACCTACAATTTGCCAGATGGTAGTTATGGCCCTCCTGAAACGAATTTTTCTACTTATATGAAAAATGTTGATCTACCAGGGAATAAAAGATATTATAGCTTTGATTTTAATGATCAAATTCACTTTATAATTATTAATACAGATGAATATTGGGAGGGTGGAGATGAGGGTACCTTCGATATTACAGCAGAACAGCAATCGTGGATAGAAAATGATTTGAATAAGAATTCCATTGACTTTGTTGTTGCAATGTTTCATCGGCCATGTTATTCAATCAGAAGAACCTCAAGGGTTGTAGCTGCTCAAGAGATCAGACGAGTCCTAGAGCCTCTCCTCATTGATTACGACATTGATTTAGTATTTTCTGGCCATGATCATTATTATTATCGTACAAAACGGAATAACATTGTTCATGTTGCCACAGGTGGGGGAGGTGCGCCTTTAGCTTTCGATGACGATACTTCTGAATGGTTAGAGGATGATATATTCTTCTCAGAATATCACTATTGTAATGTCACTGTAACCCAATCTGATGAAAACATAATAGTAAAAGTAGATATGTTGATTTTAGATGAAATTGAAGGAACAACGACTTTGGGTGATTCATTTGAAGTAGTCAATCACTTGGGTGAAACAACATTAACTTCTTCCGACACAGATGAGACAACGACAACTAAAGGTACTATATCCATCCCCCTTCTCTTTGGGATTCTCGGAATTATCTGTATTAGCTTCTTACAAAAAAAAGGATAACCTGAAAAATACCTGAAGCCTCACAAAGATAATTATTTATGAAAGAAATATAAATCGAGTGCTTTTGATATCTCCGCTTGTTGTATATGGAGATTCAGAGTGAGTTTTTGCGGCTGTTATAAATTTCTCAAGATTATTTGAAATAAATGTTATCATTTCTTCTTTTAAAATGTCGAATTTTCCATAAATTTCTGGAATAATGTAAGTAAAGAAAACAAAAATTCTGTCATAGCATTTGAAATGCCAAATAACAGAATTCTGAAGTCTCTTAGCTCCTATTAAAGACAAATTATCTCGATATTTGTTTAACAGATACTCTTGCTTTATATATCTGGAAATAGATTCTAATAAAGGATCTGAGATGTCATCTTGTTCGTAACCCTTTGCTGTGGAAAATAAATAATCCCCATTTTCATCATAGACTAAGATGAAAGAAACAAATTCAGCCAAATCGGATTTAATTTTACTTAAAACCTTCCAGTATATTGCTGCATCTTCTCCTAATGGGCCCTCAATTGCTTTTTCAAAATTCTCATCCAATCCTGCAAATTCAGGAGTCTCTAGGTTTGCTTGAAGTGGGGTATAATGATCAAGCAAATTACTTGGTAATTGTTGAAATTCGTTTGATGTGGCCAAAGATACTAGTGAGACACCGTTTGGAGCTTTTGCATAATCGACATATAGAGGTTTATTTTGGTCTACAGCTAGGTCTAGTAGTATAGGTCGCACTATGTCTTTAAGCTGCATTATCGCTTCTAATAATCCCGACATCAGCAAAATTTTCGTGTTTTTTGGACTTATTTCTGGACTATCACGGTTTTTAATGGCTCCTGATTTATTAACATGAATCGATCGTGTATAAACAGGAAGGCCACCCTCATCCGCAAGAATCACAAGAAGATTGCTCCCCTTTAGGGAGGATTGACTAACAAGAGGCTGATTTTCATTAGCCAGCTGATTAAAATATTCTTTTGTCTTGTTCTCCTTCTGCAAGAACAATTCATCCTTGGTTGAACTAAACCGATAATAAAGTTCCTCCCATAGTACTTATTAAGGTGAACTAGAGAATCTATTCGAAAATTTATTTTCCCTATCCTAAAAACTGATTTGTAGAAATTTTCTAAAAGAATCCTGTTGTTAATATCTTCTCCCAAGTTATTTTCCCAAATAGATAAAGAAATTCTTTAAATGTTACAATCGGTTTTGATGAGTGGATATAATCATCAATGGCTAATCGTGGACAGGCCGTGTCTACCCAAGCATCAATCCATGTAAAGTTTGTAAGATTTTCCAAATTAATATTTTCAGCAATTAATAATATCTTAGATTTGTTATGGTCTTGTAAAATCTTCTCAATCCTCAAAATTATGTCAGGATGATACTGACCTAGTTTTGAGCTTCCTAATATTCCCCATACGTTTGCTGTTCGAGCCTGGGTAATAATACCATTTCTTTTTCGAATTAATACTTTACGATCCTTGTCTAAGAATAACTTTATTTCACCTGAAAATGGATCTAGTTGAAGTATTGGAATTGATGTACTAAGTAATAGTCCATATGTGTGAAAATGCCCTGCATGAAGACTAATAATCCCATCAACTTGCTTAGAAAATCCTCTAATACTTTCGACATTGCATCCTAATATTTGGCCTTCTCTTTGAATATGGCTTTCAATGCCAATACTATCTAGATGAGTTTTTAACTCCACCAAATTCCTCAGATGCTGAATGGTGGCAACTAAACCAACATTACTCCATTTTAAATCCAATAATTTTTCAGATAGCTTAGGATGATAAGATGAAATTTCAAAAGTAACGAAACAAGGAATTAATAAGATATCTAGAGACGCTATTTGAATTTTCTGATGAAATCCGAACTTGTTATGTCCAAAATGGATAAGTAAATCACACCCAAACTGAATTGCTTTATTGATAGCTAAATCACAGATTCCGTAACTGGGATCTCCTTCAACAATAATTTCAATACCTAAAGGTGATAAAACCTCAAGTATTTCTTGGAGAGGAGTATTAAGTAATCCTTCAGGCATTTGAAGAAAAATTTTCTTGTATTGTTTCTTTACAATTAATTCCTTGATTTTATCTAATTCTAGATCGTAATAACTACTCATAATGTCTCAGCTATTCAATATAAGGATGTTTCTCTCTCTTTAATAATTGAAATAAATAATTTCATCATTCTATCTCGAAAAAGCAAAAGAATTTAAAACTTTAGATCAATTGTTTCAAGTACTTTGCTTGAAACTTTTCTTATTGATCAAGGAATAATGCAATCAAGACGAGTTCGCCTTCTATGTATTCCTGACTATCTATTTTTTAGAACTCACGCCCATAGACTTTACCGAGAGTTTATAGGTATCCCACGTTACTCTATCATAACCCGAAAAGTCACTGATGAACTAGAAAAACATTCAGATCAAACTTGCTCTCTCGAAACTCTATATATTGTCGACGGATCATCAGCTCTAACAAACGCTCCCTTTTACTTTCCACTTGCTAAGCACCTGGATTTATCTATTGTTGGAACTAATCTCGATATTACTGAACTCCCAAAACTAAGGTACACGACCCCCTCGAATAAAAATTTCCAGCAATATGAACCAATAACTGTTGTAAGTAGTGAAGTCATCTTCCATGCTCCACTTTATGAGAGTGGATTAGAATCAAATGCTATAACACTTCCCCAATCATTTGACCTTTTCTTACAACCAATAACAGTAACAAAAAACACAATCGCAGTGGGTTCTGTTCGAGAAATCGACGAATTCTTTCCTATCAATTTCGATATAATGAGGATTAATTTAGGAGACTTTATAGAATATAATCAGCTCTTCTCGAAACCTATTGGGCTATCAGGAAATGCAAAAACGATGCGTAAACAAGCAGTCTTAGAAGGATTAGGTTTAATAATTAGTAGCTTTAACATTCCCATTGTACTAATTTCACTCTATAAAATCGCTAAATTCTTCGCAACTTCATCTGACTCTATACGACATCAAATACAAGATATTTGTAATCGTTGGAACTTTTCAGAATCACTATTAATTAATAATGAAAAACGAAGAGTCTGGAAGAAAGAAAAACAGGAAACGCTTGAAATTTTTTATGATGCTCTTGGTTATATAGTCTTATTCAATCGTTCTGCGCAAAATAAGCCTATTATTACGGCTTCTCCACGAAATTAAGATGACTCGTTTAACTCTGACAATTTTCACGACAGGGAGAAGTAATAAACGAAAAATTAATTGGTTGGGGAATTAAATTTATATAAGGTAGAAAGCTCTGATGAAAAGAAGAATTCCAAAAGTAAGCTGAAAAAAAAACGACCAGGTGGCACTTAAATGAGTGACGATACTCTTAAAATAGAAGAAATCATTCCTACAATCGAAAAGGTCAAAAATACAATCGTTACAATGGAAAAGGAGTTGGCAAAGAAGCAACAGGAGGCAGATGAGAAAGAAAAACTCTTAGCAGAGCGAGAAGCAAGGCTGAATGAAGCTCAAATTCACCAAACACAACTAGAATTTGAATATGCAAGTCTCGAAAGCGAATTCAAGCAAATATCTGAGCTTTTCTCTGAACTCTCGGAAAAAGAAGAAGTCTCACTTGATGTGAAACAGCTCCTTAGCATCTATATTGCCTTGCTCGAGAAAGTATTCGAGGGGAAACCCCATGCGAAGATCCTATATCTCTTACATGGAGGTAAATCTGAAATGACTCGCAAAGAACTAACAGCAGCTACAGGTTTTTCTCCAGCAATCGTTCTTCATTCAATACATGAATTGAATCGGGCAGAATTAATCAATTATGATGAAGAAGAAGCAAAGGCTTCTCTTGTGAACAGAATATACTGATTTCATATTATTTCTTTTGAACGTGAACCTTTTTCGTCATGGGGACAAGTGGATAATCTCTAAATGACACGCTCATTTGAAAATATTTGGCGACATTTTCCAATTAAAAATAAAGTTGGAATTTGCCTTGTTAGTCAATGATTTCCTGATTACACTTGAAATTGAGAAAGGGTACTCACCAAAAACTATTCGGGAATACTCCTATGATCTGAAAATGTTTGAACGGTTTAATTGTGGAAAACCATTCGAAGAAACTACAACTATGGATTTACGGCGGTTTTTACTTCATCTTAAGCGAGATAAGGAATACGCTGCAAGAAGTCTTCATCGAAAAATATGCTCTTTAAAATCATTTTTCAAATTTTTAAAGAAAGAAGGTCTTATTTCTACAAATCCAACCGAAAACATTGAATCTCCGAAAATCCCAAAGTCCTTACCAAAAACGATTACTATTGAAGAAACTTTGAAGTTGTTAGCCACCCCAGACAAACCAAGAGACAAAACAATTCTTTACTTGCTTTATGGAACAGGTATGAGAGTGTCAGAATTAAGTAATCTTAACATTGAGCAAATAGATCTAAAAGATAAAACTATTCATGTAATAGGTGGAAAAGGAGGGAAGGACAGAATAATCCCTTTCCCTAATGAAATAATAAAAATTTTGGAAGATTATATCATAACACGAGGGAGTCCACAGGATTCAGCATTTATCCTGAACCGTTCAGGTAACAGGTTAACCCCTAGATCAATACAACGAATTGTGAAGAAGTATAAAAACGCAGCAAATTTGTTAGATAAAACATTAACTCCCCATACTTTACGACATGCGTTTGCTACTCATCTATTATCAAATGCTGTTGATATCCGTGTCATCCAAGAGCTCTTAGGACATGCTTCCCTTTCAACGACCCAACTTTATACCCATGTCTCCTTAGAACACCTTAGGAAATCTTATGACTTAGGACATCCGTTATCAAAACAACAGGTTATCGAAGGTTGAAAATCCATCAAATGTAGGGTTCACAAACGATCCAGTATGGAGCTTAGGAGGCGCCCTAGTTATCAAAAGCAAAGCATCCTGATTTAGAAGTCTTCATAAAACACCTTTTAAAACAACCTCTTAGTGTTATATGTTATATTTTATGGTTCATTTATCATAAAATTGAACAGACAGACATAGAATTTACCATTAATCCATTTAGTTACATTTTTCGTCATGAAAATAAATATAATATTGCAGGAGAGAATGTTTGGCAACTTGATAGAAATATTCGATGGTTCAAAACCAATCTTGTTTTAATATTCGAAAAACAACAATGGAACGAGATCAGTCGAAGGTTTGAAAATTTTAGGAATCTGGAAACAAATCAACTTACGAATTCTTATGATACTTACCTCACACTTAATCTTACCAAAGATCGCCTATCCTTTTCCAAACCAATTGATGATGAAATTATACAAATTCCATCCCCTAATCATCCTCTTCCCAAACGTTATCGCCCATATAATGCGGGATTAAACTTTGGACTCTTTAAGAACAGTCAGATTGTCTGTTTTGCGGCAGCTCCTCACATATTAACCCAAGAATCTTTTTCATTCGCTATACTAAGAGGAGTGGAGACAAAATTCCTCAAAAGAAGGCAAGGTTATGCATTAAAAACAGTTGGGGTACTGTGTAAGGAATTATTCTCTCGTTTTCAATTATCAAATATATTTTTGTGGGTAGAAGAGAAAAATATTGCAGCTCGTAATTTGTACCAGAATTTGGGGTTTTTGGAAGAAGCCAAACTCTCATTAACCTATTGTGACATAAAAAAAGAATGATGCTGTAGATTTTGAGAACTATTCTTTGGCTGAATATGACAACAGAAGCTATGCAAAAGCAAAATATGTCTTAATCTGTTCTCCAAATTTTGAATAAAGACCAGAGTCAATTAATCTATCTTTGTTATTTAAAGATATGAAGAACTGCATTTCGAAAAGGATCAATAATCGTCGTAAAATCTTTCTGAAGAGGAATGTTTCATCCTCCACAGTTAGGATGGCTTGTGTTACCAATCCTCTCTCAAGGAGAACCTTACGATCAATCCCATCTATCTTTGTCAAATATCTGTAGCCTTTAACGGTTTCTGTTATCGCTAACGACATTCCTACCATCATCTCACTAAAGAGAGCTGGTTCAACTTGGATTTCGGCTCGTCGGAAATTATAGGAAATGTAAGAAAGGCCTGATTCACTGTTAACGAATGAAATATTGAACACTTTTAGGGGACTGGCGATTAAATTGGAAGGACTTAAGAAAATGACAAACGAGATGATTAATACTCCTAGTGAAAAGAAAGCTAAGTACAAGTTTGCAGGGATAGTATAATCAATACGCGACCAGAAGAAAACAATCCCACTCGATGCCAATACTACCCAGCCAATAAAATAAGACAAAGTAAAATGTTTGATTCGACGTGACCCAGTTCTGAAGATTAGTTTGGCATATGACATAAGATCAATAATGATGATACCCATTGCAAACGAGATAAATAACAGAAAAAAGGGATCATAATGAACCTGCCATGTATTGGTTAACGTGTCAAGAGATAAATAGTAAAATTTTTCGTTAAAATATCCAAGGATCGTTCCACCAACAAGAAAAAACATTATATTTGTTTTAATCATATGAAAAGACCCTTTTGACATGTTAACTCCAAGATACAGGAAAAGCAGACCAATAAATGTTAAACCAAACGTAAAAGCCTGAGACAAGGTAATATATCGTTCTTGGGAAACATCGAAAAACAGAGTAGAAGGAATAATTCCAATTACCCCGATGAGGAAGAAGAAAAAGGCCACAAAATAAAATAAAATCGGACGAAGTCGAAATCTTCTGTATGAATAAAGAATTGCTATTAAGCAAATTCCAATCGCGAGAATCGATAAAAAACATAAAAAAAGATTAAATACATCGATTTCGGCCATTAAAAACACATTATTCTTTGTAATCAAACAGAAGATGAATGAAATGGTAGTCTTATAGAAAACGTAATCAATCACGATTAATAGACTATTGTTACTTTTTAAGATAATCTAGTAAATTTATCGTTGAGTTCCAAATTATTGGAGATATTGTAACTTCTTAAAAGATTAATTAAACCGACTATTTCCTCTATTGGACTGTTAGAGAGAAAATCTCTGAATTAAGGTTCCTGATCTGAACATTAAACATTGATTTTATGTTTTAATTGTCAGAAAAATGAAGAATAAAATAAACACATTATAGAATTATTAGAATGGAAGATGAATTGACCCTTTTTGCTATCAAAATTAAGATTTCGCCTTTTGTGCCCTGAACACACCTGCAAGTGTTGTTCGTTTATAATCTACAATCTTCGCCTCTTCTAGCCACCTGAGAAAGTCTTCATGGGAGAAGAAACCTGTGACTTCCTCATGAACCCGCATATTAAGCTGCATATAAGGAGTATCAATTGGGAGCGTGCCTTGGTTGCCTAAAACTATTCCACCTGGTTTCAGCACCCTTCCCATCTCGAGTATGGCTGCTCGGGGATCAGAAGTCCAATGTAAAATCTGTTGGAAATAAATAGCGTCGAAACTGTTATCCTCAAATTCTAAACTTTCAGCTCTCATTGCTTTAAACTTCGGGTAATTATCAGATGTCAATTCTGGTGCCAAGGAACCCTTCATTGTGGTTCGCAGAACCTCCACCAAAATTTCTGCGAAATCGTTTCTAGCAGTCTCAATAAAAGATGCAACAGCATCGATTGCTGTAATTTTTTTCTTACCTTCGAACATTATCCACATTTCTGCTGTTTCTCGTCCAGCTCCACACCCAATATCTAACAAACTTTCACCAGGGACTTTCTTTGGGGGTGTAAAAGCGAATGTTACTTTCCGTAGAGCGGAATAGAGTTTATTTGTCAAAGCTTCATCATAATCGAATAAGTGAGGGCCCACCTCGTCCAAACGATCCGCAAAAGTAACTTTCTCACCCTTTAATCTTCTTGGTAGTTGTCGTGCAAAATCCTTTGGCACACGAGCTGCATTATAAATTTTCTCAAAATCAGAAACACTTAACAAATCTTTAAGGGCAGGAATTTTGAATTTAGGATGTTTTGTGTATTTTCCTGTTGTTTCATCAAAAGATATAAGCGTTTCATCGTCTTCTACCAGAGTATCTAAAACCTCTTTCAAATATTTAGTTTCTTTATAGTTTAATCCCTCCTCAAATTCTTGAAGACTCTGGGATTGATCTAGAAAATCAAAAAATCCATCATTTTCCAAACTATGAAGTATAAGAAACCGATTTACTTTTTCAAATCGTTTACCAACACTTCCAATTGGCCCTAATTTCGTTATTAAGGTAATCCAAGCCTTTAATCTACTCATAACCTTAACCTCGACTTTTGTCATGCGAAAGCAAAATATACCTTGACTTTTTCTCCAAAGCCTTTATAAAGATCAGAATCAATAACCTTATCTTCCGTCCCAAGTAATGGATAAAATTCCATCTCGAAAAGAATTAACAAACGCTTCAATATCCGTCTAAAAAGGATTGTTTCGTCCTCTACTGTCAAAACTGCCTGGGTTTCCAACCCTCGTTCTAGGAGAATCTTCCGATCAACACCATCAATTCTCTTCAAATATCTATTACCTTTCACAGTTTCTTTCAGTGCGAGTGAGATCCCAGTTATTACACCGCTGAAGAGGGCTGGCTCGACTTCTAGCTCCGATTTTCTAAAATTATAACTAAACCTGGGAAGTCCAGACTCTGTATCGACAAATGAAAGATAATACACCTTGAGGGGACTTGCTATCAGGTTTGACGGGTTTATAAAAATAATGAAAGATATTATCAGCACCCCAAATGAAAAAAATGCAAGATATAGATTTGCAGCTAAATAAGAGACAAAAGCGTCTATACGAGACAAAAAGAAGACTACTCCACTCGATGCTAACACTAACCATCCAATAAAATACGTAAAAGCGAAAAATTTACCTGTTCCAGATCTAATAATCAATCTAGCGTACGAAATAAGTTCGATAATAAGTATCAACATCGCAAAGGAAATAAAAACTAGAAATGCAGGATTGTAATGAACCATCCACGTATTGGTGAGAGTATCAAGGGTCAAATGATAAAACTGTGGATTAAAATATCCAAGCATTGTTCCACCCACCATGAAAAACATTAAGTTTGTTTTGATCAAAGGGAGTGAACCCTTTGACGTACTAATCCCGAGATATAAAAAAAGAAGGCCAAAAAAGGTGAGTCCGAAAGTGTATGCTTGAGAAAATGTGATAAAATTAGCCTGGGAAGCATCGAAAATGAGAGTGCTTGGAAGAATACCGAGAACTCCCACGAGAAACATAAAGAAAGCGCCAAAATAAAACAAAATAGGTCGTAACCTAAATTTTCGATACGATAGATATATAGCTAATAAACAGATTGTTATTGCTATTATTGATATTAAACATAACAAGAGGTTGATTACATCGATCTCTGCCATTTTGTACACTTTTAAGTTTGCAAGCTGTTTTCATTACTGACTTCGAATAAGTACCCCTCAATTATTTGTGTATTCATATAATGACTATTAAGATACACATCAGCTATATATCATCGATGTATAGGATGAACATTGGATATTAAAAAGATGATTTTCATAATATAAAAATCTAACTTTATTAATTTGAATAAAATACATTATTCCTCTGCGAGAATTAAAATCTCATTTACTTTATTCTTTTTTGAAGTAAGAGCATACTTGTAATCTTTAATAAAAATGTTAGCGTTTTTTTTGTAACTGAGTAATAATTTTTTCAATGCCTCAATTCCTGGTATTCCAGGATCTCGATAGGAAATCACAACTTTAGAATCTTGAAATTTAGATATTGCTTTTTCAAAGGCCTTAAAAATCTCCTTTGGATCATTCCATTCGTTTTCAATCAACTTCAATCGCTTATGTTTAGAATTACCGTCTATCAAATCCTCCCATTTATCGTACTGGCAAATTCCCTCAAGGAAATGATAATAATCTCTATAATCTACTCCAATCCCCTTTGAAGAAATATAGGGAGGATCAAGATAAACTAAGTCATATCCTTCATCTGGGATAGGGATATCCTGTATAGGAAAATTAAGAGCCTTATTTATCCTAGAATTATCAAATATTGCCTGATTGCCTTCTCTCAATGCTCGCAACATCAACTCTAGAAAGGGAGTATCCCATGTTTTCTTGTTCCCGAAACTACGTTTGACATTATTTAAGCGGAGATAAAGATTTTTGCGATGGAATAGATTAAAAGGACGCTTTTGAATACAGGCCTGAAAAAGAGCAAAATAACAGAGTGCTTTTTCATATTGATCTTTCAGATGGGAAATATTTTGAACCAGAATGTCTAACAGCATATTCTCTTCATTGGTATAATAGATATCTTTAAATTGGTCTTGGATAATCGTACGATAGTTATACCCATTTTTACTCTTAAACAGTGATTCTATTCGTGTTGGGTCTAATTTTTTATTCTTATTTTCAATTAGGGCTTTCCCAATAAACCAATTTGAAATGAGAATATCATTATAGGTAATTTCTTTCCCCATTCTTTTAAACATATAGCTGACTGCGCCTGTCCCACCAAATGCATCTAGAACAGTTTCAAAACCGATCTTTTGGAAAATAGGTTGAAACCAATCAAGTAATTTGAGTTTACTTCCCTGGTATCTAGTCTGTGGGAAAGGAACTTGCATTTTCATCTTCTCTAAAGGAGATCAAAAAAATTCCCTCCATTTCATCTTAATATAACCTAGATTTTCTCTATTCGGTCAGAAAACCCTATATTAAGTACCTCTAACTCTTTCAAGACTGGTTCATAAATATTTTTGTGTACAGGAATTAGAACACCTTTATCGGTGATTTTTTCATCTAATATCATGCGAACACCTATTGCACAAGGTAAACCAACTGTTCGTGACATAGAGGTGGGGCCATCCTTAATTCCAAAATCAATCATGGTACTAGTGTTTCTTTCTTTACCTATAGGTAATTCATATTCGAATTCGTGAACCAAGATTAACATATCCCGTTCACCAGGTGAATATTGCAAGCGTTTCTCCCATTGATGACATAGAGCATCAAGAGGTGATATTTTGTTTGAAGGAACTTGATCATTTCCAAATAGTCCCATCCATTCAAATCGATTGATAATATCATCATCTTCAGCTATATCGAATTTTTTCGTGAATTCATGTTTGGAATCTGAATCCAACGGTTTTCCTAGGAGTTTATTCATTAATTGACCGTAAGTAAATCCTGAAGGAAGTTCTAATTCTTCTAAATCCATATATCCCGAATCTGCAAGTTTTTTAAGAGCACGACACCACCCTGTATTACGAAGAGTTCCGCGAAACATTGTTTTTGTCTCAGGAATCTCATAAATGTCTATATAAGGTGTTGAATCACGATTAGGATAAGCCTCATAATCATCTTCTAAGCCCTCAACTGGATAAGGATAGTAATTGTCAAACAGTTCTTCACCTGGAATTTCTACAACTTTACTTTCTTTTTGGTATTTTGCAGGATTCCTGCCTGCCAGAATCACCCCTCGGGGTGACCAAGATAACTTATATTTCCATGGCGTTGTTACCGCATCTGGAGCGGGTAATCCTCCACAATAAGATTTGAAAGAAAGGATTTTTCCTCCTCTTGCATGAACATCATCAATGATTTTTTTTGCTGACATATGGTCTATCCCTGGATCCACACCTATTTCATTTAGAATAGTGATCCCAACATTTTTTGCCTCCTCATCCAATGCTTTCATTTCAGGACTAACATACGACGTTGTCACCATATGTTTCTTGTACTTAATACACGATTTTGCTACCTGAACATGATAAATATAGGGAAGTAGACTGACAGCTAAATCACATTCCTTCACCAACTCATCTAGCTCTTCTTCAGATGCTTTTGTGATATCGAACTCCTTTGCTATACCATTAGGATGGTCTCCGATGAGATTTACAGCCTTGCTTTTCGTTCTACTTGCTACTGTAACTTGAAAACCATGATCCAATAAATATGTCACAGGAGGCCCAGCGACCATTCCTGCACCCAGAATCAAGACTTTTTTCACTTTTAACTACTCCTTACTTATTAAGATAATTAATTAATTATTTCTTTTGTTTTTAAGGCTTCTACTGGCCCTTAAATGTGTCAAATTCCTCAATATATTTATAGTTAGGTGTCAGCTTTCCCTGATGAGTAATCACTGCATTTTTAATGACTGGTGGTAAATCTAATTCAGAGAAAGGTTTTGAATAATCAGCTTTTGCAATTATTGGTATAAACGGCCTTAAAGTCTCACTGAAACTAGTGGAAGATTCCACGGGCAATTCGCAAGGAAGATTATCTACTGCCATAATCGATATTCCCATTCCCTTTAGTCCAACGGTTGCTTCATCAGTAAAGGGATTATAGATAAATATTGGATTATCAGGCTTGGTTGTCTTTAATGTGGCCTCAATACCTCCTTCAACATCGCAAGAAATGTCACCTATGATTTGACATCGGACATCTCTGTCAGATTCAAATTGAGTCTTAAGAAATTTCTTGGTAATCAATCTAGGGTACTTATCACTCCAATAAATTGCGTTAATAAGGATAGACAAATATGGGAAATATTCTTTGAAGACTCCTCGATATTTCGTCTTACCATGATCATAGTAATGTTGTAAGTCAAAATCACCTTCAATTGGTTCAACCAAATGCTCTTCTTTAAATACAACCTTATAAACGCAATTTGAAGAGAATTCTTTGCGATTATAAAAGTCTATTAATTCTGTTGGATCAATCTCCTCGATTGGTAGAAAATCTAACATTGATTGAGCACCAGTTGAAACATTTCCATAACCAGCAAAACCAACCACAAGAGGAACAAGCTCTTTTGGCAGTCCTTTTTCAATTATTTCTTTACCAACCTCAGATACAGCTTTTTTTGCACTATCTAAAGTATCATATTCCCAGGTGTGTTTTATCCGCAAAAATGGGTTTTCTACTTTTTTATTCGATTTTACTCTTTGACCAAAACCCCAAAGAATTTCTATCATCCCAGCTAGGCCAGCCCAATTTCCAAAAAAAATAAGACGAAAACCTTTTTCGTTAACCACCTTCTCATAATCAATGAGGGTATCTCTCTCCATTATCTTTTTCAACATAGGCATATTATGTTTTTGACCTTTTATTGTATGTGAAAAGAAAATATAGGTTTTAGGGGATTTTTGAGCCTCGATGACTGAAAGTGGGATTTCTTTTATCGCGAAAATCACATTAGCTTCTTCAATGCCAGGACTTACCTTAACTCCTATTTCACGATATTCTTCATCTTTGAAAGCACGAATTGAAGAACTTTGCACAACAAATTCGATAGATTCCTTATCAATTAAATCTTTCATATCATTGGGGACAATGGGAACTCTTTTTTCCCAGATATTTTTATCTTCCAACCTAATACCGATTTTATTTTTCATTAGGATCACTACCAAACTAGATTTTCTCATTTTATAATTTTAATATAACACTTGTCTGAAGTCTGCCTCCTTCACAGTAATTTGTAACTTTTTTTTAAAATTTTGTTTGTCTCATGATAAATTAATTACCAAAGGAGTATCAATCGGGGCGTCCGCAATACGGGTCATTTGGGGCGTTTTGTCGAATTACTGACCTATAAGGCCAAACTCATGGATAAAAGAGTAATAGTAATTGACGAAACAGACACCAGTAAGACCTGTTCGTTATGTGGTCATAAGAAAAACATGATGTCTCTTTTTAAAAGGATTTATCATTGTGAGATTTGCGGAGCTATTTTCAACCGAGATAAGAATTCTGCGGGCTATATCCTGACGCGGTTCTTCTCACAACATGCTCTGTGGACGAGCTATCAGCATTTCTTTAAGCTCTTAGGAAGTGGTGGTAATCTAAGACACACAGCCCAAGGTGAAACGAAAGTCTCCCATTACTGTTGTCCCCCATTCAAGACCGCTTTAATGGGTTCAGCGGACTCGTAGGAAGATGTCTCCGTTAGGTGACAGCAGTTCACTATAATGATTTTGCCACTCTATAATTGTAGAAAATCTTCTTCTTTGATAATCTTTCAACCCGATAAATCAAATATTGAAAAACACCATGTATAGAGGATTAGCTAACATAAAAAAATACCTTAATAGAAAAAATAAGGAAAATAAAAAGTGTGGGTTCGGAATTGAGAGAAAGAAATCCTTTCAGATAATAGAGAGATTTTACCAGCGACTTCTATCTCGATCTCGTGAACGACCCCTATCACCCGAAGAATAACCACCTCGATCACGATCTCTGTCACCACCTCGGTCGTATCCACCATAACTCCGACGTGGTCTTCTTCTACGAGTATCCTCATGAACTTCTTCAGATCGGTCATTATCCATATCAACAGAATCTAGAGTAATAACTTCATCAGTATCCTCAAGATTACCCCACTTTCCTAGCGCTAGGCGCATGTGTTCTTGGAAAACATTGACATAACCATTCTTGACAATATATGTGCTACCCTCAGTGACTTGATCAATTGTTTCATCCCAAAGGGTAAGAATAATCGTTCCAGTCGGATCCCCGATTTTGATATCTGCTAATCGATGTTCTTCATTTGTTTTTCGAGACGTTATCGTACGTGATTCACCTTTTTCAACGGCTACGAATGTGACTTGAAGTTTTCGGTCGAAAGGTGACAATTCGCTAATTTTCATTTCTTTTAATTCGATTTCAGTTTCTTCTTGAGATTCGCTCATATTTTTCACGTGTGTTTTCTTTTCACGATAGCTAATGCTTCGCTTGATTATCACATAAAAACAGACTTAGGTAAAATCAGATATACTGAAGCATTCTCAAGCCCTTTGATGTGAAATAAAGCGTAAATCGTGCAAATTAGCTGGAAAAAAAAGAGAATTATTAACCTTTTTATTTTTAGGGAAAAAAACTATTGTTACAAGGATATCTTATTGATTACTTACTATTCCCAATACTGCTTCATCGTGAGCAACTAATTTTAAATAATACCAAATTCAGAGTAAATTAAGGTTTTTCTGAGAGAAAAGCGATGGTTGACTACGACGTTTTTGATAATCAAACAGTATATTACAAAAGTTCAGAGAACATGTGCGAAATCAAAGATAATTCAATAGACGTAATTGTTACATCTCCTCCTTATAATCGGAATAAAGTTTATTCTGATGATATGGGGGGAACCTATAATGATAAGCAACCAAAGAAAGAATATTTTCATTTTTTAACGAGAGTATGGAAGGAATGTTTTCGAGTATTAAATCCAAGGGGACTTTTCTTTTTAAATATTGGAGACGCCGCTCCAGATCAAGGGGGCAGTGAAATGGTGGTTCAGCTTGCAGTTGAAACTGGTTTTCATCGTCTACAAACGATAATCTGGGTTAAATCATTTCTTGGTAAAGGTCATTTTACCCCGAGTGGTGGGTCAAGACGTTTGAATAATCTTTGGGAGAATATTTTCGTTCTTGTGAAAGATAGAAAAATGTATCACATTAATCCGAAGGCGATAGGAATTCCTTACGCTGATAAATCAAACATTGGCCGATATGCTGATGAAGATCTAAGAGACGCTGGGAATATTTGGCTAGTACCTTACTCAAAAACCACAGGTGCGGCAGTAAAGAAGGGACATGAGGCTCCCTTCCCAGTGGAGTTACCGTACAGATGTATTAAACTTACAGAGGGAGACACGGTTCTTGATCCGTTTGTTGGCACAGGAAGTACCCTAGCAGCCTCACGATTATTGAAAAAAAAGGGAATTGGTTATGAAAAGTTCCCTCGAAAAGAAATCATTAGAAAAAAAATATTTGAGGATTCGTTTAAAGACACGCCTTCGATTCTTCTTCCTCATATGGAATTAACTATCAACATTTTGTCACGCTACTGTAGTATTATTGAGTACAGTCAGCTCCATGAGGGAGGATTTTTCAGGTTCTCTCAAAAGGAGAAAACGCAATTAAATATCCTAAAAGATACTTTAGGTCAATTAAATCTACAAATTCCATTTTTAGAGGAATATATCGATCAATGGGAAAAAAACCAAGAGAAAAAGAAAAGCAAGAAGAAGATTAAAGCACTTACGAAGTTTTTTGAAGAGTCAAAATGAATGAGAATCCCTAATTATGTGAAGAAATGATATTAGGAGTCAGTATTCCTTGGATCAGACAGTTCAAGTCAGAAACTACGCGTTCAAGCAGAAATTGAAAAATATCATTCCACCAGTAAATTACTTGACTCACAACCTTTACTCATACCCTGCTAAATTTATCCCACATGTCCCTTATTATGTAATATCGAAATTCTTGAAAAATGACGATAGTATCATTTTAGATCCTTTTGCGGGAAGTAGTTCAACAGCTATTGAAGCCTTACACTTAGGTCATAATACCATTTGCATTGATATTAATCCTCTCACAAATTTTCTCACAAGGGTGAAAACTCAACGAATAACTTTTAATCTTGCTCAAAAAGCCCCATTAAAGTTAGATTCCTTTTTAGAAACTATAATTGACAAACCAAAAAAGGAAAAAAGTAAAACAATCCATCTGAGTAAATTGATTCAACAAATGAGTAAAAGTGATGAAATTTTTTATCCGAGGTGGAAAAATATTGATCATTGGTATCCGATGGAGTTTAAACATAATCTTACGCAGATTTGGGGTTTTATTTATTCAATAGAAGATAAATATCCTGAAGACTTCATGAATCTATTAAAATTAACTGCATTATATATTTCCCGGTACTTATCATATGCAGCACGTGATGTACCGAAATTATTCAGATCTAAACGGAGAATAAAGCAAGTTGAAGATCTTCGTAAAAAAGTAAAGGCTAATCCCAATATTCCTTTTGATACTTTTCGTAGAACACTCACTAAATACTTTAATCAAATGATGAATCTGACAAAAGTCCTAGAAGAGAAAAATATTACCCCAATTTATGAAAATAAGATTATCAATACTATTCGATGTAATGAGGCCAACAAGAGAAAGATCATCTGCTTAGGTGATACAGATGTTTTATCAATCAATTTTCCCTTGGATGAAGAATTCATAGATTTGGTTATTACTTCTCCTCCATATATTTATGCTCAAGAGTATATAAGGTCAACAAAGCTAGATCTTTATTGGTTAAACTTAGTTGATGATATTCGAGTAAGAGATCTTACAAAAAAAGAATTGGGTACAAAAAAAAGCACTAGCATTGAAGTTATCAAGAGGAAATTAAGAAATATCAATTCCTTTAATTCAACTATGGAGATTCTTGAAAAAAGAGAGAAAGAAAAGTATGGAAAGAATGGAAAATATATCCACCAAACCTATAATTATTTTTATGACATGTATTTAATTATTGAGAAAGTAATCAGGTACTTAAAACAACAAGGAATATTTGGATTTTTTATTGGAAATCCAACAGTCTTAGGGTACCAGGTCCCCTGTCACAAAATTTTTTATCAAATATTCATAGATTTAGGATTAAACATCAAAGAATTTGGTTATGACGAAATAGTCTCCCCTCGTCTACTGAAAGGACGGCAGAATTTATCACCTGACGGTATGAAAGCTGAATGGTTAATTATTGGTCAGAAATAACTGATCTGCATCTCTAAGGCTTTAGGGGGAAATCAAATCTTTCTCTATGGCAAAGGACAACCGTTTTTGAAATAAAAGGGTTAAAAAAAATGAGCAGAAGATTAGTAATAACATGAACGTGAATCCTGCAATAGGTGATTGAAAAATATCTAATAACGCACCAAAAATAGTCGGAGAAGTGGAACTAACCACCAATCCTAACGAAAAAACAATTGAATAAAAAAATGTTCTACTTTCTTGAGGGACAATATCGCTCATCAATGCCTGAAGAGTTCCTCCAGCAAGGTAGAAACAAACAGCAAACAGTGAGAATCCAAAGAGGATAGCCCAGATTTCTGGGAAGTTTGCTGTAAGAAGAATAAGAGTTACAATTGCGAAACTAGTACCAATAGCAGAGACCAAAATTATTTTCACTCGTCCACCAGCGCCAGATTTATCACTGATATAAGCTCCGTATATATCGCTCCCAGAACCCAATAACAAAATAAAACTGGTCATGATTCCAGCTTCAAAGGATTCAACACCATAAAAATCTCGTAATAAAGTAACCGTAAAATAACTTATCAATCTATAAACTCCTCCCCGAAGAGCACCTATAGCTATAATAATCCCTAATGTTATTAAAATCCAATTTCTATATTCCAATCTTGAAGTATTGTTTTTCAGATCTTCTTGAACTTCATGATTATTATTCTGTATTAGAGCTGAATATTTAGGGATTAATTTCTGTATGACTACCCAACTAGCCATAAGCACCAGAAATACAAGACAGATAAGCCCTAGAAAGATGAAGGTTTGCCTCCAATCACCCAGAATGTATATAGCAAGCCCAAGTGTTCCGAGAGGAGCGGCAGCTGTACCAATTACGCCAGCTGCATGGTTCACGGCCATAGCTTTCCCTCTATTCTCCCCAGTGAAGGAATTTGCTGAAACACCAAGACCCACGGGATGAAATGTAGTACAACCAAGTCCTAATAGTACGTTACCGATCAGAAGATTAAAAAAATCTGCAGAGATCGCTATCATGAAACTAGATAGAGCAAATATAAAGATCCCAAGTAAAACTATAGTAAAACCCAATCGAGCATTATTACTAAAATAACCAACAGCAGGGGAGGTTATTGCCATGATTAGGATTGGTAATGATCCAAGAATGCCAATTTCCAAGTAGTTCATGGTAATTTCTTGTGAGATAAGGATAATCATTGCCGGAAAGGCGTAAAGTTCGACATGATGGATGAAATGTGCTAATGACATGAACGATAGCACCTGAAGGCGTACCGATGACATGAATGAAAACACATGTATTTGGTCTAAAAAGATTGTTTAAGATTCATATCTAAATTTCTCTAGTTTTCGATGGAAAAACCAAAGAGAATTGGAGGCCTTCTTTTGGTAAGATGTCGGTTACTGTTAATTTACCTCCGATTTCCCTGAGTAACACGTCACTAAGGTAAATATCCATTAAAAATTTTGATGCTTCAGGTGGTTCTGGAGTTTTAAGAAAAGTTCTTCCGTCATCTGTTATATCAATTTGTAGCTGATCCTCAGATATAGATTTTAAATCTATTACAATTTCTTGACATGATCTTGTCATAGAATTTCGGACAATTTGTTCGATAGCAATAGCTAAGATCCTGGGACATTCGTAGAGCTTTGATTGTTCCAACTGGAGGTTGAACTTTATCCGACAGTCTTTTGAAGAAACAAGGGGCTTTATTAGTCCATTTAACTCCGTTATAAAATCAGGAATAGAAACTTGCAGAAGAGGGGATTCTATGATTGAATTTAAGTATTCCGATTCTGTAATTTGACGATTAAATCGGATTACTTTGTCAACAATTTTAACCAATTTTTCTATTCGTTCGTGTTGTTCGGGTAGGGAAGTCTTAACGATATCCAGCCAACCTCGTGTTAGAAGAAACTGCTCCGAATTCTCTGATATCATCATTCTAAGTAATGCTCCTCGGTCATCTGCTAGCTTTTGGATTCTTAGATACCTATCGGTGACATCGATACATATCATAATTGCACCTGTACGGTCAGATTGGGAATCATGAAGTGGAGCTGCGGAAACTAAGAAGCTTCTATCACGTCCAGTCTTGGATATCATTTTTACTTCTATATGTCTTGCTGACCCTTTATCCCCATCGCTAAGTTGAGCTTTGATTGATTTAAATCCTTCAGGATATGTAATCTCCGAAAAATTCTTGTTTATCAGTTCAGTTTTTGCATATCCTAATGAGTGACACAATTCTGGATTAACAAAAGCGATTTTCTGTTTTTTATCTAAGATAAGAAGCCCTTCACGTATGTTTTCAACGAAAGCACGATATCTTGCCTCTGATTTCTCTAATCGTTTTGTGAGATTACGTTGTTCAGTAATATCTCTGATTAATCCAACAATGATATCAAACCGTTGAATGTCTAGAATTGTTAGATCAAGTAAAGTTATATTATTTCCCCGAAAAAAGATACGAACCTCACCTTGAAAATAACCACTTTGTTGAAATGTTGATAAAGGAGATTGAATATCCATTGGTACAAATAGATCCCAATAAACCTTATCATGAAGATCTTTAACTGATGAATACCCATGAATTTGAGCAAAAGCGTCATTACCAGTTTTGACTTTAGCTGTTTTGCGATCTAGAACGAATACTCCCGAAGAAGAAACGTTAGCGATGATTTGGTCTATGAAATCTATTACCTGCTCTTGGGGATATAAATTGTTCCGACCCAAAGTTTTTCCCTTGCTGGGTCAATTCTTAATGGAATATTTCAGAATTTCCTACTGGTTAAAGGTAAGATCAAAATAAACCATCTGTATACTGAAATATAGGTTTTTTCGCGTAAAAAAGGTTATCTAGAGAATACTTCCGGATATAATGCTCTAGAGAATTTCTCCGCAGATTGACTTGAAAAATCTTCATAATTCCAATGTCTTTTCTTATCCCAATAGAAATCTAATCCTTACATTCAATCAGAATACAAAATACACAAGATTTTTCCTTTAAAATCAATTTATACATTAATCTAAAGTATTGATGGGAAATTAAATCCCAAACGAGCGAATTCCATTGAAAATAGACAACAAAATTGTATTTTGGGCAAGCATTGGCCACTTTTGTAATCATATTGGTAACTATTTAACGCCCGCTCTCTTGATTTATCTTCAAACAGAGATTCCTCTTACACAAACGGAGAGAGGTCTCCTCGGTTCCATTCCAATGATATTATTGGTAATTCTTTCTTCTTTGGTGGGTTGGTTAGGTGATAAGCATCCAAAGTGGAAAAAACATATGATCTGGTTTGGAATTTTAGGTATAGGATTCTTTGGAATCTTTATGTCATTTGCTAATACTTTCTTTGATTTAGCTATTGCTACAGTAGTGTTGGGTTTCGCGCTTTCTACTTACCACCCTCTAGCTTTCACTTTTATTAATACGATGGACAACAAAGATCGAAATATGGGAATTAATGCTGTGTCAGGTAATTTTGGAAGTGCTATCACACCCTTTATGGCAATGGTTATAGCAGTCTTTTGGGGGTGGAGAGCGGCTTTCCTAGTTTTTTCTATCTTTCAAATTTTGATTAGTCTTTCTTTTGCTTTAATCTTCCCGAATGATCAAATGACTCATACTAGCTTGAATGATTATACTCAAAAAGAACACGAACACGAAGTTCCATTTTCAGGATCACATTTCTTTATTCTAACAATATTATTAGTTTTAATTTCTGCAGCCCGAGCTCCAGTTTTCCGGTGTATTTCCTATTTCACAACAGTTGTCTTTAAAGACGCTTTTCTATTCACAAATATAGAATCATCAATACTATCTGCCCTAACACTAGGAGTTGGAGCATTTGCAACCTTTCTAATGGGAGTATTAAATAATAGGAAAGCTTCCAAAGGAGTAGGAAGAGATGAACGAATAAATTTCAGAATAAATTCAATCCTTCTTTCCAATGGTGCTGCAGCTTTATTTCTCGTTTTACTTGTCATTGTCCCAATGTCAAGTACATTAGCTATATTGATCGTCTATATCTTCCTTTCGTTCTTCTTCTTTCTTGGAGCTGCTATATTACCTACGATTTTAGGTGAGATTACAGGTTCATCTCATGGAATGGCTAGTTCAATGGGGATCCTTTTTACTGGAGCAACATTAACAGGAGCTGTTGCTCCTACAGTATTTGGTTTTCTTGCTGATGAACTAGGTTTCGAAGCCAGCTTCCTATTCTTGGGAGGCGTTGCATTCACTTGTTTAATCTTGATTATCCTGTTTAAGTTTGTTCTTCGGTCAATCATTAAACAAAATGAAATAAAATACTCCGTGGCTGAATAGTAAATTGTTAAAATCCCGCAGGAATTGACGTTATTTTTTCAAGCTCTGCTTTAATCTCGGGTCTAAGACCTTCAATATCTATACTCAAAAAGCCTCTCACAATCAAATCAGTTGCCTCTTCTTCCGTCATCCCTCGAGCCATAAGATAGTTCAGTTGATCTTCACCAATACGACCAATAGAAGCTTCATGTGACATTTCAAGATCAGGTCTGTCTGCTATTAGTTCAGGAATGGCATGAATTATTCCTTTTTTTGCCAAAATAAGCCCGTTACATTCTAAATGGGCCTTGATTTTTGATGCTTGACCATCAAGGATTCCACGAGCAATGATTGTTCCACCTACAGTAGCAGCTCGTGATAAAACTTCTGCCCGAGAACGATCACCTTGGAGCACAACACGCCCACCAACGTCCATAGTTGAGCCAGGATGGCCATATAAGATGCTATTGTACCGTGCAGTCGCGTCAGCTTCTAGAATGGTTGTTGGGAAAAGTTGTAGAGATTTAACAGGATCCATAGCAATGTAATTATTGGTGAAGTTCCCTCCTTCTTTCACAGTAGTAACTGAGCGAGGTCTAACAATAAAATCATTAGACCAATTGTGAATCATTGTGAATGCAAGGGATGCATTTTCTTCAACATAGAATTCTGACACACCAATATGTAATCCTGCTTTAGCACTAGTAGCACATCCTGTAATAATGTGGATATCACTTTTTTCTTCTGCTATCACGATATTGTGAACATTCTGAGCACCAAAGTTTCGTGAGATAAAAAGGCAGGATTGCAGAGGATAAGTTATTTTTGCTCCCGCTTTCGCCCGAATGAAATAACCACGGGTGTTATGTAACTCTGTTTCCGCTGTATACTTATCGGTATCAATAGGGACATTTTTCCACCAATAATCTTTCAACCAATCCCCATATTCTTCCCAAGCAACATCAATTGGTAGAACTTCTACACCTGAGTCCTTACTTTTATGACAAATGGTGTCAAAATCATACTGTAAGTAGCTTCCAGACGTTCTTGAATCGCTATCTGAGAATCCTGCTTTTCGCAACACAGTGATTTCGTCCCGTGAGCTAAGTTCTGAAGGATTAGTAACTGGATCATGTATATTCTCTTCTGGAAGTTTGAACTTGCTTAGGTCAACATCTACTCCATATTTAGCTTTTTTTGAAGCAGCTTGACGTGCTCGATCCTTGAGGTGATCGCTTGTAAATTCCACCATCTACTCATCCACCCGTAAGCGTGAGCTGCAGTTGATCACCTAAACGTTTATGACAACGAACGCACTCAGGGTATCCGAGATTCCGAATATCCTCTAGTAAACGTGATGGAGTTCCAGTACATCCGATGTGGCCTTGACACATAACATGAGCTTTATCAGTATGAATATAATCCAAAATATGACCTGTATGTGTAATTACGAGACCTGCTTTCTTCTTCGACCACGGTTGCGTTGGCTGTCGTGGAGTCGTGCCCAACAAAACATTTGTCATCCTCCCGATTAGTTTTATGGCTTGAATATCAACACCTGACTCTGGTTCATCTAGGAGAAGGAATTCGGGATTTTGCAGAAGTAACTGCAATAATTCCGATCTTTTTATTTCCCCTCCAGAAAAATGGACATTAAGATCACGTTCAAGAAAATCTCGCATTTCAAGTTCTTTAGCTCTTCTCCCTATTTCCGCAGTCGTTTCATTTTGTTGTCTCACAAGGAATTCTGCTACTTTGTTTAACTTCAGCCCAGGGACATTAGGTGGCCTCTGGAAAGAGATACCAATCCCCATTCCCGCACGTTCTGTGATTGATTTACCTGTAATGTCAATTCCTTTAAATAGAATCGAACCCTGGACAACAAGGTATTGGGGAAAACCCATAATGGTCTGTATAAGTGTGGACTTTCCTGAACCATTTGGTCCAAATAAAACATGAATTTCACCCTCTGGAACATGCAAGTTTAAATTCCGAAGTATGATGTTTCCTGGATCTTCCTTTACTTCAACCGTTAGATTAATTATTTTCAACATCTATCTTCACTTCTATCCAGAATAAGAGATCAGAACCTTAACATAGCTTAATCTTACTTGCATTATCCTGTAGTGATTCACTTTATAGTTGTTATTGGACCAAGAGGAAGAGAAGACTAAAACACATATAAGACTTAACTAAGGAAGTAGTTAATTTTAATTTTGAAATCTGTAAAGAATTAACGTAATATTAAGGATCCGAGTGAAATTACAATTTAACTCGAAATAATTCTCGAGGTAGATTCAAATAGTTTTAATTTTAAATTGGTCAAGTAGATGAATCCACCTTCTATTTGAGGTGTTTCGAATCTCTTTGCTAAAAAGACTCTTCAGAAGACACTCGAAAGAAGAGAAGACTAGTTCCACTCCCCCCAAACAGGAATTAATTACGTTCATTGGAGAAGCTTATGCAGGAAAAACAACAATTCTGCATCGCTTAAGAACAGGGGAATTTTATAGCAGTTCAGTTAGAACAATGGGATTAAATGTAGATTCTTTTGAATATCGCAATGTTCAATTTCAGGCATTTGATTTAGGTGGTCAAGAGAGTTTCCACATGATTTGGGGTGATTACTTAAGGCTTTCCAGCGCAGTAGTTTTCGTAATCGATTGCTCCAGCCCCCAAAGCTTTGCTTCAAGTAAAGCAGCTCTCTACAATGCAATGCCTAGCATTCCTGAAAATGCGGTTCTTCTTATTGCAGCGAATAAAGCAGACATTTCAGGCGTTAATCCATACGTTACTTTACTCAAGAACTTTGATCTATATGATATCCAACAGAAAGGGGGTTTTCGTGCCATCAATATATTCCATATGTCCGCAAAGACTGGAACTAATTTTTATCAAGCATTTGACTGGTTAATAGAAACTTTGACGGGGGAAATCATCCTTCCTAATGTCCACATTCATAATGTTTGTATCTATCAGACTGATTCTGGTCTTCTTGTTGGTAGTAGTAGTTCACTTGCTCAAAGGCAATCACATTATGACCCTGCATTATTAACAAGTATGTTTTCCGCTGTAAATACGTTTGCTGAAGCATCAATGGGAGCAGGAGTGAGAGAAATACTTATGAAAAGAAGTCACACAGCTGGTTCAGATGAAGTCTCAGATAATTATAAACTAGTCCGCGTTGAAGAAACGGACTTTTCAGTAATTCTGATTGTTGAGGAATCCGATTCCATGAGGAAAAGCGTAAAGATTGGTAAAGATCTATTAGTCTGGACCAGGATAAAGATTCCAGAGACTGTTAAGCTCATTGAGCTGATTGATGGGGAAGAAATCCAGACTTATCTATCAATGAAATTCCCAGAAGACCTTGTCATGGCCACTGCATAAAAGAATAGCAGAATTCCTACCATAGAATATTTGCAGTCCATCTAACGGGAATTCATCCGTTTAAACCACTTTTTATTTTGTTTGTAGAGATTCTTAAACTCATCAAATAATTGATCATACAATAATCGGTTCTTAGGATTTGGTTGAAATTCTCTATCAAGATGAATGATTTCCTTAATTTCACGAATATCTTTTAGTTCTCCTACCGCCATCTTTGCTATAACAGCTGCTCCAATAGCTCCAGCCTCTTGGGGTTCTTTTACCCTAAAGATTTTTCTATTCAGAACGTCTGCATAGATTTGACACCAAATATCAGATTTGGCTCCTCCACCAATGATGTTTAGGGTTTCCACAGGAGAATATAACTTCTCTACAACTTCTAAGGCCCATTTAGCATTAAATGCAACCCCCTCGAAAATTGATCGAAGCAAGTGCCGTCGATCATGATCTAATGATACGTTTACCAGACCCGCACGAACATGATCATCATCCAAGGGACATCTTTCGCCAAAGAGCCAGGGCATAAACAGTAAATGTGTTCCACCTTTCCCTTTCGCTCCAGGTGCACACTGAGCCACTAATTCATCAAAGATTTCATAAATTTGTTTTTTTTCCTTCTCCTGTAGTTCTTCTTCAAAGTAAAGGATACTATTTTTAACCCACTCCAAGGCAGCTCCAGCAATCTCTTGGTGGCCGAAAACCAAGTAAAATTTGTCAGGAAACGCACTTCCAACACATCCCGTATAATGATTAATATCTACTTTTCGTTTGGAAACATGACCAGCAATCCAGCCACTTGTTCCAATTTGACAATGTAATTCTCCATCCAGAATTGCACCAGATCCTATTGCTGCCGTGGTTACGTCACCAGCTCCACAAACAATTGGAGTCCCTTGTTGAAGACCTAAAGTTTCCGAAGCTTCGCTACTTAGATCTCCAATGATATCAGTAGGTTTACGGATTTCTGGGAGTTTATCCATATCAATTTTGTAGGTTTTACAAAGAGATTTAGACCACTCATTCCGTGGTTCCCCATTTTTCTTGCGAGTGTCCATTAACCACCATACATAAGCCAGATCGCTCGTTGTTGCCATTTCTCCTGTTAATCGAAATAGAACATAATCTTTAACGTCGAGAAATTTGTAAGTTCGCTCATATATCTCAGGATGTTTATCTTTTAGCCATAAAATCTTTGGAATTTGATCTTTTCCAGCTAAACCAGGAGCTCCCCCCGTTATACGAAGGAATTTCAAAAATAATCGGATAGGATTATAACCCATTACTCGAGGCCAAGGAAAAACCTTTTTAAGATATTCTGCTCCTCGTGCATCAAGCCAAATCATACAATGCATTAAGGGGGTTCCATTTTGGTCTACAGGTAATAACCCTTGCATTTGTGAACAAAAGGTCAGTGCAGCAATGTCTTGGGGTTGAGAATTTGTTTTTTCCAGAAGTTTTCTAGTCGTTGATACAACAGTACGCCACCAGTCTTCTGGATCATGCTCAGCATACCCCGTTTGTGGGTAAATTGTTTCAAACTGTGCTGTTACAGAGTCAATGAATTTCATTTCGTTAGAAACAAGAACAGCTTTAGTTGCTGTCGTTCCTAAATCATATGCTAAGAATTTCTTTTCACTCAAAACTATCAACCCTTTTCATGATATTTTTTCTACATGTAATCTATAGCTTCGACGAGGCTATTCTCAAATACTTCTAAGATATGGTCTGAATCTTCACGAGTTATGATCAACGGAGGTTTAATTTTACAGACATTCCTGAAAAGTTTCCCACTATCTGAGGATATTGGTGCCGCATGACCGAAGATAACCCCCTGATCCACGGCTTCATCAATGAGATCAGAACATAGAGCATTTCCTGGTTCTTTAGTATCAGGGTCATTAACGAGTTCAATACCAATAAATAAGCCTGGACATCGTATATCGCCAATAACATCGTATTTCTTTTGTAACTGTCTTAATTTGGATGTCAAATAATCTCCTTGTTCACGGGTGTTTTTTAGAAGGTCAGCTTTTTCAATATAGTTGAGAAACACTAACCCTGAAGCAAACATGAGGGGATTAGCACCAAATGTAGAGTGCTCCTCCGCAGCATTAAAACCAGTCAGATCATCTCGGGCAATAGTAACACCCATGGGTAATCCTCCCCCGACCGCTTTTGTCAAACAACTGATATCAGGAATGACTCCATCATAGTAATCCGACGCAAACCAATAACCAATGCGAGTGAACACCTGAGATTCATCAAAAATTAAAAATATGTCATTTTTTTGAGTATATTTCCGAAGTTCTTGTAGATACTTTTTTGGAGCAGGAATGTGACCACCTGGACCTTGCATTGGTTCCAATAACATCCCACAGACTTTATCCACTGATCCATACTCGATCATATGTTTCGCTAGTTCTAAACACTCTAAATGGCAGGTTTTCTCATTCTCTTGTCCCATGGGGCAACGGTAACAATAGGGAAAAGGAATTTTTGACACCCTATCGAAACCCCAAGGTCGAAAACGCGTTACTCCCGCGAATCGTGCAGAAAGTGTCATTGTAGCAAGAGAACTTCCATGATATCCTCTAGTAAAAGTATAGAAGTGTTCAGCACCAGGTTTGTTTAACATTGCTAAACGTAAAGCTGCTTCAATAGCTGCTCCACCTCCCATAGCATTTACTGCAATCTTTTTGAGGTTTCCAGGAGTAATACTAGTCAATTTATGGATGAATTTGACCCTGGGGATAGTTGGAAAACCATATCGAACATGGGTTAAGCGTTTTAACTGCTCACTCACCGCAAACGCAACATCAGGGTTAGCAAAACCGATATTACATGTCCAAGCTTGCGCAGTACAGTCCAAGAATTCTTTTCCTGTATGATCCTCCAAATAGGAACCAGACCCCTTAAGAAAAAGTTGATCATAAAACGGAACAAGGCTTTTTTTATGAACCTCATCTATCTCATCGTCAGTTATATCCGTGATCCAAGATAAAATTTCATCATCTTTGAAAAGTCGTGCTTGATTTTTCATTTTCACCATTCAGCCTTTTGATTAGTTTATACAAAAAAGAATAATTATAATTAAGAATTTTTCTGGAAGCTATCTCATCTTTCCTTATCTAAACAAATTTTTAATATAGGAAGGAATTTTACAAAAGAAAAATAAAAAAAAGGGTTATAAAATTATATAAAAGTCTGATACTGAAAGAAATTCAAATGAAAATGAAGAAAAAATTATTCTCGTATTCGCTCTTTCATCCTAAATGGGATATCACCGTATTCTTCAGTCAATAGCTTTGTAAATCTGATTTTATATTTTTCTTTAGGTAAAGGTTTATCTCGTTGAAAGTATAACGTTGCAAGAGTCTTAACAGAGAATTTAGCAGGATTCTGTTCATTAATTTCCTTATTATTGATTTTTTCTCCATCAAGATCAATGGTAAAATCTTTAAATTTCTCCTTTTCTACTGATTCACCTTTAATCTCAAGTTTAAGGGGAGCAATGATTGTTGCATCACTAATTGAATTTTTCATCTGGAGTTGGAAACCATTCTCATTATTCTTTAGCGATTTTTTAACAAAAAGTTGTCGAAGTAGATCTTCGTTTACCATGATTTAGCACTCCTTATTTGATATATGAAGGATAGAGATGTTTTATTCACTTCAAAATAAAAAATGGAATTGTGCTTTAAATCTATTGTTTATGTAAATTAGTTTGAAAGAATATATCACGAAGATATTAGCTAAATATTTGGGAATATTTATGAAACTCTTAGTTTAATTTTCTACTCAATACGATTATTCTAATCATAAAATGGAAGAAGAGAAATGAAAACGATAAATTTGATATTTACCCTCGCTCTGATATTATCTTTTTTCTCATTCAATTCAAATTTGAATTCTGTGAACCCAACGGATGTAACTGTATTTAATACTCCTGAAACACCCCAACCGACATTTTCTGTCGCTGATACCGCAGGCCCTATCATAGGAATACCTTCCTTGGATATTCCAAATCCCAATAGCGATGAAGATGTCCAGGTGACTGGCCCTATCCAAGATGTTGACAGCGTCCGAAATACCACATTATTCTGGCAATATACTACAATTAATAACACGATATTCAACAGTACGGATACTAGTCCAAACAATCGGCGTTTCATTAATCGGAACAATTATGATTTCCCTGAAACTGGATACATCACTGCTTCTGGCGTGAAAACCACATTTTCATCCAATTGGGCATATGGTGAATACGTTTTCAATGAATCAGGTGTGACTCAGATCTATCTCGATATTGATGGTCCTTCGGCCAATATAGTCTATATCCACATCCAAGCAAAGAATATTACTACAGGCTTATGGCAAACCGTGCTTGAGGACGGGGGATATGGACAGACATCCTCTATAGACCCAGCTAATGAAACTTATGCGAATGTGGGCCTCACACTAGGTTATCGAGTTTTTATAGTGACCTATATGACTGCATTTGCAGACTTCCCTTATTTTGACGATCTTGACATTTGGCGAGACGAATACGAATGGATCATTCCTGCAGTAGGAAGAACCAAAGCTTCTTTCGTGGATTATCATATTACCGCATTTGATGACATGAACCAGAGTACAACTTCTCCCACTTATTCTTTTCTCATGGATTGGGCGCCAATTATCACATTTGAAATTGCCCCTCCCTCCACAGTTAAAGGGGATGAAGAAATTAATTTCACGGTACGCGTTGAAGATTATGACGGATATGTTACGATAAACAAAACCAGTGTATTTGTGTACTATTGGTTTTCTGGGGCTTCCTCCGTAATAACTGAGATTGACTTAGTACATTACTACGATTCTCCATTAGGTGGATCCAATGGATATCGATATTTTAACGGAACTATTCCTTCGGGAAATATCCAAAATAATGAAACTGCATTATACTTCAGAGTCAATGCCTCTGATATTGTAGGTGAAACAAAGGGACGCGAAAGTCGTTCTTCTCGACCAACGGTCTGGATTGATAGTCTAAATCCAAGAGTGATCCCAACGGGGATAACTGTTGATGGGGGGGTAAACATCGCTGGTCTCGGTCTCGTGAGAAATACATCGTTGGTAGATGTATCTGTAAATATAACTGCCAGTTTTTATGACCAGAATAATGTCTCATCCGTGGCTATCTATTATTCAATGCCTAATGTTACTACCCCAATAAAGCTGGTTATGCAAAATACCTCGGTTTTAGATCAATTCAGAACTTTTAACGTTAGTTTACCAGCGACTAACGAAACGATGTTTGTTGAATACTTCTTCGAAACAGAAGACTCTCTTGGCAATAATGGAACTACTTCTTTTGAGAATTTCTATTATTCTGATGGCTCAGGGCCTATATTAGATACTCTCCTTGTCTACCCTCCTGTAATCAGCAATTATACCGAAGTTTTAGTTCTTTTCAATGCTACTGACCTGTCATTTGTAATTCTACCTGATTTATATTTCAAGGTCGAAAATCAAAGCTCTTGGGCAGGCCCCATTGGTGCAACACCTATTTATACAACTGATATTGATGATCAAGAGACGTTCACAGCGACCGATCTTCAGTATATTAAAGATAATGCGATAAATTCTTTCCCGCTTGAAGTAATTCGTACCATTCCTGTAGATGGAGCAGTACTCACGTTTGACATTACTCACGAAATGTCCACGGATCTACGAGTCTGGCTTAAACTTGATGATGGACAAAAATTCATACTTTATGATCGGGAACCTGGTTTAACTACATTTAGCAGAAGTATTGATCTCTTTGAATTAGGCCTTACTGAAGATGATTTTACAAAAGGGAATTTTACTCTAGAGATCCAAGATTTTTCTGAATTGTATTCTGGTTCAATCACAAAATATGAAATTGAGCTTATTGACTATACGTATCCAGTAGGTTACCAATTTTATGTAAAGATTCCAGCTACAATGAACGATACAGCAGTGTCCTTCTACATCAATATGACGGATAAACTGGGGAATTCCGAAAATACAACAGTCATTGAATACTACTCGGATGGTGTAGCTCCAAGTATAAATGTGATACCCCTCACATCACCCATGAATCTCGCTGGGGCACATTACGTCCGAATCAATGCAAATATCGAAGACAAGGGAGGGATTTTTGGGGCAGACACTTACTATAAGTACAATGAGAGTGATGATTGGACTGTGGGTGCGATGGTATTGGATAGTACTCCAGGATTATACTTCTTTGACATCCCCGTTCTTACTGAAACTGGAACAGTATACTATAAGATCAGGGCTTATGATTTTTCAGGCCTTTTAAATGAAACTTCGATCTACACTGTAAGTTACTCTCATGGATTAGGCCCTTATATAGAAATTCTAGGCATTCCATATCCATCCCCTCTTGATATGAATGGCACGAATACACTTCGTATTTGGGCGAATGTTACCGATTTTGATGGTAATGTTACCAATTGTACCATTGGTTATCGATTTTCTGATGCTGATGAATGGCGACTTAAACCCATGATTTTTGATGATGAAACAGGATACTATTACTATGATGTCAAAGTTTCGAGGAGCGGTAACTTGACTGTCATTATCTACGCAACGGATGACTTTGGGTTAACTACAGAGTCTGATCCCTACACTATTTCGTACGAAAATGCTGGTACAACTCCTGGACTTCCACCTGAGTTAGTCCTTTTTGGAGCTCTCTTGGTTGTAGGTGGAGGTGGATCGGTAGCTACAGTTACTATTCTATACAAAAAAGGGAAACTTCCGGGAAGAGGCTAAAACGACTTAATGAGAAACTAAGTTGAGTTCTAGCTTAGTTTCTTCACTTTATTTAAGTTAGAAATCGATTTCTTTACCCTCATATGCACATTCAAATATCTTTTCAAAGTCCTCATAATCTAAAGGGCGCGGGTTCGACAGGGTGCCTGAATCATTCAATGCATAATCAATTAAACTTTCAAACTTCGCTTTATATTGTTCTCTAGAAATCTTCATATCATTTAATGATAAGGGTAATTCAAGATTGACAATTAGGGCTTTAAACGCGTTAATCAACTTGATAGATAATTCCTCATCCGAAACTCCGTCCATACCAACTAAACGAGCCAAATCAGCGATTCGACGCGGTTCAGCTTCTTTATTATACATTAACGAATACAAACACATAGTTCCGATACAAACAGAATGAGGAACTTTGAATACAGCACCTACACTATGTGCCAAAGAATGAGACAAGATAATCTGAGAGTTTCCAAAACCCCAACCCGCCATAGTTGCCGCATTATGAAGTTTTCCTAATATTTCTTCGTCTGTTTCACCAGATTTACCCTGTTCGAATGCAATTGGTAGATTTTCCCACAGAAGTTTGAAAGCATGTCTTAATAACGCGTCTGAAAAGTCGTTCCGCCATTCAGAAAGGTAACCATCAATTGCATGGCACAATGCATCCATTCCTGTGCCTGCACGAAGGTGAATAGGCATTGTTTTTGTCAAGATAGGATCTAAAATTATTACATCTCCAACAAGTTCCCGATTTCCGAATGAAGCTTTTCGATCTACTTCCTCAGATTCATCAGTGAGAACTGTTGCCCATGTGGCATCAGATCCAGTTCCAGATGTAGTGGGAATATTAATCAAAATACAGTTTGTTTTTTTTCTCAAATCTAAATCCCCTATTGGATCTAATCCTTCAATTGCTTCAAGACCTTCATCAGGACTTGCCCACATTGGCCACATTCCTTTAGCTGAATCAAGAACGCTACCTCCACCTAATGCAATCAATACATCTGGTTTAGTTTCAATAAGAAGTTTGGCTCCTTTTTTGACAATTTGTAATGTTGGTTCCCCAGGGATTTCATCAAATATTGTTATTTTGGTATTAGTTTGCTTCAATCGATCTTCTACTTTAGCAAGATGCAACTTCTTCATCGTAGGATCAGTGATAATGAATGCATGCTTAAATGATTGTTGAGTCAGATAGTCCAATGCATCTTCGCCAAATATTACTTTCCTTGGACTGGTAAAATCCCACATTTCAGCTTACTTCCACAAAGTAAAATAATCACGGGTACTCTACGCCTTCCATCTGCGTGCATTTCACAAGTTCTTGTGAAGCTTTAACGGCCCGTAACATCTTAGCCATAGCTTTCGGACTACATTCAACTTTGAATTTACGTTGAAGAACCCCTTTTAAGGGATCAAGTTTCCCATCGAAGACTTTTAACCAATCAGCATATTTCCCACCAAAAATATATGCTACATTTTCTGGAGCAGGTTTGTCAGGAGTTTCATAATAAGCTCCTCGACATTTACCATGCCACAGATCCACATACATCCTTCGTTCTTCAGTTAGGGTACCTGTGCCATCTGGTGTTACAACAAATACAAAATCCCCTTCCCAGTCTTTAGCTGCTTTAGCGTATGACTCACTTTCGTTAATACTTTTCACATAAGCATCTAGCCACTCTTGTTCCCCAAATATGATTTTTTCATTACCCATTTTTCTGATTCTCCTAAATTTCTAATTTATCTGCTTCTATCTCAGGATTTTAAGCCACAATATAAGAGTTATTCTAAGTGTCTTACTAATTCAAAATTTTGCAATAGCTAAATAAATTCACGACAGAGAAAAAGCTAAAATCATAATTTAAAATATGTAATTCGATTTCTTGGAGTATTTTCAATATGTACGGTTATATGGGTAAAATTTTACGAGTGAACCTGTCAAATGGTACAATAACAGAAGAATTTCCAGAGGATGAAACTCTTAAGATGTTCTTGGGAGGAGCTGGATTAGCTACCAAGTATCTCTTTGATGAAGTTAAAGCAGGAATAGATCCTTTAAGTCCTAAAAATAAACTCATTTTTATGACTGGACCTATGACTGGAACATCCTCTCCGAGCACTGGAAGATATTCTGTTGTCGCTAAGTCTCCTCTTACTGGATTTTGGGGCCACGCAAATTCAGGTGGATATTGGGGCCGTGATCTGAAGAGAGCAGGATTTGATGGACTTATTTTTGAGGGACTCTCTGAGAAACCAGTTTATTTGGTAACAGACGAAGGGAAAGCTGAGCTTAGAGACGCTACTCACCTTTGGGGTAAGAATACTTCGGAGACTACTAAATTAATTAAAGAAGAACTCGGAGAAAAGTTTAATGTCGCTTGTATCGGAATAGGGGGGGAAAATTTAGTGAAGTTTGCAGCCATCATGAATGATGCTGATGAACAAAACTGGGGTCGAGCAGCTGGAAGATGTGGATTAGGAGCTGTTATGGGGTCTAAAAAAATTAAAGCTATTGCTTCTAGAGGTACAGCAAAGGTTATTGTTGCTGATAAGGAAAAATATAAAGAAGAAGCAAAGAAACGGTTTGACTGGGTTAATCAAAGTTTATTGAAGATGACCCTCGAAGTATTTGGTACAGCTGCAATGCTTGATTTAGTTAATGAAAAAGGAGGATTTCCCACTAGGAATTTCCAGACTGGTACCTTTAAGGAATCAGAGAAAATAAATGGTGAAGCAATTAATGAAAACATACTCATTAAGAGAAAACCGTGTTTTGCATGTCCCATCCATTGTGGAAGAATCTCTGAAATTAAATCAGGACCATACACCAGTAAAGGAGAAGGACCAGAATATGAATCACTCTGTTCTCTTGGTAGTATGTGTGACATTGATAATTTAGAGGCAATCACATATGCTCATTTTCTGTGTAATGAATATGGTCTAGATACGATATCCGCTGGAGCTACCATTGCTTTCGCCATGGAGTGCTTTGAGAAAGGGATCCTGACCGATACTGACGGATTAGAGATTAGCTTCGGGAATACAGATGTTATGATTGAGCTTATCCATAGAATTGGCAAAAGAGAAGGAAAAGTTGGAGACCTACTCGCAGAGGGGTCAAAAGTTGTCTCAGAAAAACTAGGGCAAGGATCTGAAAAGTTTGCCATGCATGTCAAGGGCCTTGAGCTGCCAGCCTATGATAGCAGAGCAGCTAAGATAACAGGAGTAGGGTTTGCCACTGCAAATCGAGGAGGAGACCACATAACATCGTTTATAGAAGGCCCTACCTTTTTGTCATTACCGTTCACTCTTGTTGATGGAGAACTTAGTGATGATCTTGAAGCAACTCCAGAGGATACTAGAATTCTCAAAGATTATGAGGATGCTTTTGGTGTATTTGACTCCATTGGTGGCTGCAAGTTCATGGGGATGGTACTCACGGGAGATGATTGGGCATCATTAATAGCCACTCTTTTCGGTTGGGATAACTTCACAGAGAAAGATTTCAGAAAAACAGGTGAACGAATTTTCAATCTGCAAAGAGTCTATAATATTAGAGAAGGGTTAACCAGGGCTGACGATACACTTCCCAAACGGTTATTGGAGGAACCGATGCCCGAAGGACCAGCTAAAGGCCACACAGTAGATCTGGAACCTCTTTTAGAGGCTTATTATGAATATAGAGGGTGGGGAAAAGATGGAAAACCAACTCCAGACAAACTCGAAGAACTAGAGTTGGATTGGTTAATAAAGGATATCTAATAGAGAATTTAGGGTGCTTTAGGTCAACTGCCTCTTTAAATAAATCCTATGGAGAAAAAAGGAATAGATCTCAGAGTAGTTCCGTTTCAATGGATTTGGAACGTTTTTACAAAAAACTACACATAAAAATTCTTTACTAAAGAATTTAATACATTGAGACAGAAAGTCTTTGAAATGATTCTCCTCCCTCCAAAGAAAACAATGAGGAATTGGTCGCTCTTACAAAGATTAATTTATGAATTTATAAAGCTAATACTTCCAAGATTCATGAGATTCTATTTTCGATTTGAGGTTAACGGAATCCATTTCGCTAACAAATTCCCTGAGGGAACACCAGTCATCTTTTGTTCAAATCATCGTTCTCATCTTGATGCTTTAATTTTTGCGAGTGCAGTCGTACACCCTTTTGGTAAGAGAACCACTTGCGGTTTTATTGCTAGTGGAAAAGCAATGCAAAGTAATCCCTTTTTTGAGCTTGTAAAATATTTAGGAGCGATTCCAGTATATCCAGATAACCCACAACCTGCCTTAGATTATTCGTTTAAGTTACTTCAAGAGAATTATGCTATATTTCTGGCTCCACAAGGTAAAAGAATTCCTAGTAATCCATTATTTGATTTTCATAATTTAATAAGTCAGGGGAAAACTGGAATAGGAAGATTGGTGTTGCGATTCAATGGTAAAATTCCTGTTGTACCAATGTATATTCACGGGTCTTACGAAGCACTAAGAAGGGGGAAAATCATACCAAAATTTAGGTCTTTTATATCAGTGACTTTTTGTAAACCACTCATTTTCACTCAGTTCACACGGAGAGAAGGTTGGAATGACGCAATTCCTAAATTTTATTCAACGTCGCGAAAAATAGTTAATACGATAATGACAAGCATTAGAGAGCAAATGTTAATACAGGAAGAGTCTTTTCTTAAGATTCTTGAAAAGAAATTTAGAATTCCTCTTGAAAAGATACAAATATCTCCCAAGTCAAAACCTAAAGTTGACACGATTCTTTCCAAATTATTAGAATTTTATCATGAAGATTTAAAGAAATACTTAGAAGAAATTCCTCAAAATTAAGAATAGGAGCTTGGTACTGTAAAGAATTGGTGAGTGTCTTGACTGAAAATAATACTTATGCTGATAAACCTTGGATGAAATCTTACAAAGTGGGACCATATAAACTCCCAAAGACAATGGAACCATACCCGAAAATTCCTGTGACTAAGTTTCTTGAAGATACTGCTACTGAATTTCCAGACAACGTTGCATGTACCTTTATTGCGGGAGACTATAGAACAGATATAAGGTATTTAGAGTTGAAACTACAAGTAGATAAACTAGCAACAGCTCTTGATGGTTTAGGAGTAAAGAAAGGGGATAGAGTTGCAACCATTTTACCTTCTTGTCCACAATTCATTATCGCAGATTATGCCATCATGCAACTTGGAGCGGTGCATGTCCCACTCAGTATCTTGCATAAGGCTCCGGAACTGCTATACGAAATCAAAGAATCTGACACTGAAACTGTAATATGCTCATATCGACGTCTTGAGAGAATAGAGGCAATTAAAGACGAGATTAAGTTAAAAAGTGTTATCTATACACCAGTACCTATCTTCCCTGATTATTCCCTTCCTGAAATAGAAGAATTACCTGATATGACAAATTTGCATCGATTAGAGGACTTAATTGAAAAAAGTGATAGTAATCCTCCGACTGTTGAAATCAAACCAACCGAGGATCTTGCGTTACTCCCATTTACAGGTGGTACGACGGGAGTTCCCAAAGCAACAATGTTAACTCATTATAACATCACAACAAACGTGATACAGTCGGTTCAGTGGATGATGCATCCCTTACGTGCGGGAATAAAGGGAAAAGCGGCCGCATTAATCTGTCTCCCCATTTTCCACCAAGCAGGTCATTTCCTAATGCATGTTGGGATTTCATGGGGATTACGCGGTTTTTTAGTTGACGGACGAGATCTATTATTAATTGCTGACATAATCAATGAACACCGTCCATTCATCGTGGGAGGCGTACCTACGCATTATATGTTATTACTTGACAATCCTACCCTAAAGAAAATGCCAATATTTTTCTTCTCTGGTGCTGCTGCTTTACCTCAGGATGTTGCTGAAAAATGGGAGAAAAAAATTGGCACCCCATTAAGTGAGGGATATGGTATGACCGAAGCATGTGCTGTCACGCATATGAATCCATCAGGCCTTTCTAAAGTGACTGGTTTTATGCCAAAAGTAAAAAGATCTGTGGGAGTCCCTGTTGCGGATACAGAAGTAAAAATAGTCAACCTAGAGACAGGTAAAGAAGCACCCTTTGGCGAACCTGGCGAACTGTGGATTCGAGGACCTCAAGTAATGAAAGGATATTGGCCTGAGGAAGGAAAAGGTCTACAACATGGTGGTTGGTTAGCAACTGGTGATGTCGCCAAGATGGATGGAGACGGCTACTTCAACATTGTAGATCGTATTAAAGATATGATTAACGTAAGTGGAATGAAGGTCTACTCGCAAACCGTTGATGATGTATTACACAAACACCCCGCTGTAAGCGTTGCAGGTGTTATTGGAGTACAAGATCCAGATCGTCCAGGTAGTGAAAGAGTCAAAGCATTTATTGCTCTGAGGGATGATTATAAAGATACTGTTACCCCTACTGATATGATCCAATATTGCAAAGAGAATCTACCTTCTTATGCAGTACCTAAGTTTATTGAGTTTAGAGACGCACTCCCTCTAACTCCAGTTATGAAACTTGATAAGAAAAAACTTAGAGAAGAAGAAACGTAATGACTAATGGAAAAGATGAACCGAGAATCATTGAAACAACAGTCAGATTTTTTGCCACGTTCAAACAAATTACTAATCATCGTGAGATAGAATTCGAAATAGAAGAAGGAACAACCATACAACAGCTTTTAGAGGTTATTTTTGAACAATTTGTCACATTGCAAGATAAAATTTTCAATGATAATAATGAACTTAGACCATGGATTCACATTCTTAAAAATGGTAGAAATATAAAATTCTTAGATGGGATTGAAACCACCTTAACTGATGGAGATGTAGTTGCATTGTTTCCACCAGTGGCAGGTGGATAATTTTTTATGCATAACACTCTCGATATGAAATATTAAGTGTAATTAATGGTTTTTAGATTATTATCTGTTTTTGATGTTCCAGTATAATGATTTGTTAATATACTAGGAATTAGATATATCATTAAACAAAGAACTTAAATTCTATTTTCACTGATATACTTTCTCTGAATGAAATACAGGGTAATAAGATAAATGGCCTTTGAAAAAAATACAGTAAATTTGGAATCTGATGAAGGCCTAGACGCAATATTAGACTTCCTTCGTCAAACATGAGTATCTAGATATCTTAGAGACCGATCCAAAGGAAATAGATCTGCTAATTGATAATCTTTCAATAAATGTTACTCATTTCTTTAGAGATAAGGATCTATGGGCTATACTTGAACACAAGATCCTCCCAAAAATTCATGATAATTCTGGACCGACACGAATTTGGAGTGCTGGCTGTGCAGTAGGCCCAGAACCCTATAGTATCGCTATTCTTATGTTTGATAGATTTAAATCCGTCAGTTTAGACCGATTACATATTTTAGCAACAGATTTACGCCAAGAATTTCTAGAACAGGCCCAAGCTGGAGTCTATTCCTACCATTTGTTAGAAGAAATCAACCCAGAAAAATTCCAAAAATATTTCAAACCTATTACCCAAGAACTTTTCCAGCTATCAAAAAACATCCGAAACAAAGTTATCTTCAAAAAACACGACCTGAGAAAATCCCCTCCTTCCCGCAACTTTGATTTAATTCTTTGTCGGAATGTTTTGATTTATTTCTCAAGAAGTCAGGCTGAAGCACTCTTTCATAGATTTCATTCTGTATTGAAACCAAATGGTTATCTAGTTCTAGGGAAATGTGAACTAATCCCTATACCTGTACGACACTTATTTAGAGTTGTAGACTCTAAAACTCGGATTTATCAATGCCTGAATTCAGAGATCTGATGGACTCAGAATCTTGTATCCGAGACCCCCCATTTCTCCATTGCTTGAGCAAGCTCAGGATACTCGTCTTCATGATCTTCAACGTAATCTTCGAAGTCTTCACTCGCTGTGGCTAAATCATTCATCCCAATATCTATTGCTTGACGGAACGCTCTAGCCCCTGCTACTGGGCCTTTAGGATGAGCATGAATTCCACCACCACTGCCAATCATCACATCATTTCCTAAGTCTTGCATCACCCTCAAGACCATCCCAGGTGTTATACCACCAGAAGGCATAGGTAGAGTGGGTTTGAGATGATGCATTCGATACCGATGAGCTTTGGCAAGTCCAAGATATTTCTCTTTCAAAAATGGTGCCTTACCGTAAGGAGCAGGATATACAACAATATCAGCCCCGGCTAAGCGAGCTAACTTACCCATAATTAAAAAGGATGACACACCAGAGTAAGGGGATTCGTAAAAAGCCCCTGCAAAGTCCATATGAGCAAGAATAGGTAATTTGATTTCTGGATCCTCTGCTAACATCCTCAATGCAGGTAGCCCCACGACAAGATAGTTCAACATTAATGCATTTCCACCCACGTCTTGGACAGCTAAGGCATTATTCCTAAGCTTTGTAAGATTATCAGTTATATTGACGGTATATAATGTCTCTTCTCCTGTTTCATCACGGACTTTATCTACTGCTTCCATCATAAGAGGAACTCTGTCAAGAATTTTGTTATAATCCATGTCTGCAATGAGTTCATCATCTTTAACAACATCACAACCACCTAATGCAGCAGAATAAAATAATTGGGCTCCTACCTCCGGAGTCCACCCACTACAGGGTTTTATCATATTGTTTAGTAAGGGCCGTTCAGGAACCTTGAGGATTTTACGGACCCCTTCGATGCCAAATTTTGGCCCCTGAAAATTTTTTATCCAATGCTTGGGAAAACGAAGGTCTAACAACTTTAATTTTCCTCCCATGCTTATGTTACCAATTGTGGCTGTCAACATCAAGCCAATTTGATTTGTTTGATTTATAGACGGAAAAGCGATCTGGTAAATGTAGTTTCGCTCATCGACATCCTTTGGAATTTCAAACTCAAAACTTGGAACTTCATAAATTCCCAAGACTTTAGCACCGAATTTACCTCGTAACTCGGGTGTATTTGCAGGAACAGGAACCCATGTGCCTGTTGACTGCTCACAAGCAGCAGCTCTCCCCAAATAAGCGGCATCCATTCTTGGACCAAGTTGTACCAGATAAGTACCTATAATGTACTCCTCAGGATCAATTCCCTCCTGTAGAGCCTCTTCAATAGGGTCATATTGAGCGAAAATATCCTTTTTTTTTGGTTTACCTTTTGACATATATTCAACACCAATTAATTCTGATTTACTATGTTTATTCTGCGTTAATAGATTATTTTAGAAAAAAATTCAGTATATTACTTTGAGGAAAGGTTTTTTAAGCCTAGTACATAAATGTACTAGTTATCTACATTATTGGAAATTTGCTAATTCGTTCAAAATAGATGAGACTGATGCAACGGAAGCTAATAGGGGGAGTCATGGGAATATTTGTACTTTTTCTAATATTTAGTTCCTCTGGTAATGCAATTATTAGAATCGGTCAACTTAATAAACCATCATGGTCGTTAAACAATAATAATCAAATACATGGGAAATCACCTAAGACTGCGCTTACAGAAACATCATTGAGTCAAACTAATGGTATTAGAGATAGACCTTATGAATTTATGCTCCCGCTAGATCCCAACCTTAAACCCCCTAGAGTCTCCATTAAATCAAGTGCTCCTAGCAGTAAGAAAAATGCTAAAATCACTGGTAAAATTAATATTGCAGTGTTATTGGTCTGCTTTTCAAATGTAAGCTTCAGTAGCACTCATAATCCAGCATATTATACCAATCTCATTTTTAATCATAGTAATCCGAAAAGTGTTGCGAGCTATTATTGGGAAAATTCATATGGACTATTAAATCTAACAGGTGAAATTATTGGAGGAACTTGGTACCGTTCCTCGCACAGTTCAGGATATTGGGGAGAAGATTCATCAACAGGTTCCGTTTTTCCACGAGTTGATGATAAAAATGACTATATTTATAATTTAGTTGTCGAAGGCGCACAGCTTGCTGATCCTACAGTAAACTTCACGAGATTTGACAAAGATAGAGATAGTATTGTGGATTATTTGCTTGTTGTACACGCTGGGAACGCTCAAGAAGCCACAGGAGTCTCAACGGACATCTGGTCTCATCGCTGGAGCGTTCAAACTACCTGTGTTGTAGATAATGCTGTGATAAAAGACTATACAATATGTGCAGAGACTTCTCCAATGGGAACTTTTGCTCATGAATTAGGGCATGCAATCGGGGATTTACCTGATTTGTATGACACCGATTATTCTTCTGATGGGATTGGACGTTGGGGACTTATGGGAGCAGGAGCTTGGAATTATAATGAAACATCTGGATCAGGGGAAAATCCTGGAGATACACCTGCTCATCTCTGTGCTTGGTCGAAAATTACAATGGGTTGGTTGAAACCTACCATCATCACGAAACATCAATCAAATCTCGTTCTCCCAGCCATTGAGACCTCAAACAATAATAGTGTCTTGAAATTTTTCTTATCAAATAATTCCCACAGTGTAACTCTTCATGAGTATTTCTTGGTTTGTTTCCGCAATCAAACTGGTTTTGACAGTGCCCTCCCAGGTTCAGGCATCCTTATTTGGCATATTGATGAATGCAATAAATATGAGGGGAATGATGGAGAGAGGCGTAAATTAGTTGATTTAGAAGAAGCAGATGCAGATGCAGATCCAAATGGTGTATGGGAACAACTAGACTACGTAAACCAAACAACACCCCCATGGGTAACCGTTTCGGATGATAATGGGAATATCACCGACCCCTGGACTGTAGGACGACAATTCTATTATCAGTCCATACCAGATAGTGATAGCAACGATGGTATGTGGACTAATGTCAGTATAACTGTCAATACGACGGTTATAAATAAAATCGATGTTCTGATTGCCTATGATCCTTTTCCTTGGGATTATACCTTACTTTTAATGGACAAAACAGCCCTTAATATTAAGGATGAGGAACCTTCTCTTATAGAACATAGTTCTGGTTGTTTTTCTTTAGCATGGCAATCTAATAGGACTACGGGTGATTGGGACATATATGGCTCCCAAACTGGAGATGCAGGTCAAACCTGGAGTTCTGAAGTTCTTATTGCCAATAGCACGTTTGATGATTATAGTCCCTCACTGATTTATTGGTATCCTCCCACATATTGGGTTCGTACATATATCCCAGGCGAAGAGAATGAACCCATCCCTCCAGGAAGTTTAACAACTCAACCACCGCTACATTACATTGTAGCGTTCGTATCTGACCGAACTGGTAATCCTGATATTTATATCACAATTAGTCCAGATTTTGTTACTTGGAGTGCTCCAGTACAGATAACGAATAATCCCGCATATGATTTCGATCCCTGCTTAATTCGGACTCCCAGTGGAGATTTAGGTTTATTCTGGGCCTCAAATCGAACAGGTAATTTTGAAATCTACTATTTTGAAGAACCATGGAGTACTTCAACTATAGTTCAGGTCACAAACAATGCAGTTTTAGATCGTGGACCGTCATACTGTCTCTCAGAGAATAATACTCACCTTTTGGGATTTGAGCAGCAATTAGGACCCAACTCTAGTATTCAACTTCTAAGTACTACCAACTTAAATTCATGGCCTTCTTCATCAATTACTTGTACAGATTCTTTATTAAATTCTACAGAGCCTTCTCTTATTGAACGCGATGATGGGACGCTTTTAGTCGCGTTTACCCAACTTACAGGATCAAAAGAGGAAATTCACGAAGTTATTTCTTCTAATTGGACTGATTGGACTTCACATTTAGTAATGGGGTTCCCCAAGAATGCTAGTAGTCCTTCGTTAATAGAAGCGCATTGTGGCGCCTTATTCATGGCTTATGCTTCGTACAATGCTACTCAGATTTCCCATGTGTACCTGATTCACACCACTCTGTGCTATCGTTATGGAGTAGGAATAAAATATCCTAAAGATACCGGTGATTCGTTTTTCAATCCTTCTCGTGTTGAAGCAAGCTCGGATTGGGTATTTACAGGAGAAATGCATTTAAATCAATCAGATTTCACTGTACCTGCTAATAATGTTACATTTAGTGTCACAGATACCAAAAACACTTGGGAAGAAAGCGATGATGAGATCATCTTTGAGGAGTACTTGGAACCAGGGAATCCTCCCCCTCCAATTGAGATAGGACTAGATCCAGTAATAGGAACTGGTTGGTTTAATATCCCATTTCAAGATTTTCATATGATTCATCCAGAAAAATTACCAACAGCGACCATTCTTAACTTACGTATAGAATGGTGGTACAAGGATCATAATGAACAATCTAAAAACATTAATGGATCTATCTACATCGAGTTATTACCTCCTCAAGACCATATTCAATTTGAAGGAAATATACCAATACAAACCACTAGTGATACTCCTTTGGTTATTCAAGCACCAATTATTAATGGAATTGTTAGCTATGGTGTTGAATCAGTAACTGTATCTTTATATGATATGCAAGACATACCGCCAGCAGCAGCAGAAAATCCTCTGCATTCTCAACAGATAAGTGCAAAAGTTGATTCGGTCTTAAATTCGGTTTTAACTCCTTATTCTCAGCAAACTTTCGTTTTCACTGAATTAATAAAAGCGAAAGGCGTTTGGACGATCAATCTTCATCATTTGAGAGATAATACTACCACAAGAGTAATTGCTACCTCCAATGGTATTTATCCTCGCAAATCCACAGTTCTTTATGTAGAAAAATTACCATGGGATAATAACACTCCGAAATTAATTAACAAAGGACCAACACAAGCCGAAGATTTTCCCATTGTCTTTTCAGAAGAAATAACTGATAATCAAGGTAGTTTCAATTATGGTATTGATGAATCGACCATCACACTTTATTACAAGGTTTTGAATAGTGAAAATTCATGGACAGATGTCACCTACTCTGATAGTGACCCAAATTGGTCTAAAATCGGTAATATTTACAATTATACTCTCAGTTTAAGTGGGCTCGCTAAACCAATTCACATTATATATTATTGGTCTGCTAGTGATCTAGCTCACCCAAGCAATTTAGCCACAGATGGGAATCAGGAAGATCCATATTGTATTGGAATATATCCAAAAACTACAACGATAACAGTCCCTGTATCCGTGGAACCCACTCCCACCACTACCAAAACGACAACTTCAGCAATCGGTACTAGTTCTAGTTCAGAACCAAGCCGTACTATTGGATTTGAATATGTTATAATAATTGGGACTTTGGGGACGACAATAGTCATCTATAGAAGAAAACAACAGTAAACCTTTTTCCTTTTTTTATACAACAATCAAAAATGATGAACACTAGAAGAAAAAGGTAATTTGAGTTTAAGATTAGGCTTAATGCATATATACTATTCTTTTTGAGACAATTGTGTCACTCTTGATATTTCAAAGGATCAGGAATGTCAGGAATGTCTGGTATGGCTCTCGATGAAAACTTTCTCCTGCACTCAACGCAAATCCCACTCGGATGGGGACGTATCATTAGCTTTCCACATCTCTTACACGGCCCAAGTACTTCACCCATTCAAAAATCACCTCTTGTTTACTCTAATGAAATATCAATCCTAAAAATATATTCATGATGGGATTATGAAGTTCTTCAGAACATACATAAAAATCAAAAGAACTTATTCCAAAGTTTCTTGTCTGGAGGGATAATTATCAGGTTCCTTAGGATCCTTACGCCAGTTTAAAATTCCTGATTGTTGAAATAATTGGAAGAGTTTAAGTCCAAGATAACCTCCAAACCCCATCCCACTGATAAAACATAATACAAGAAGAAAAAGGAGGATTTCAAAGGGAAGAGCGAACCCCAGGAAAGTGTTAATCTGGATAACAATATTAGATACCGCTGCCAAACCAGCAGCCAATATGATTCCTAAATCTTGCCAATTTCTGACTTTGAGAAGTATTGAAAGACTAAAATAAACAATTTCAAAAATCAGTGCCTCTCCTATTGAAATGTAAAGAACAATCACACCAAGGTGACTAGCTGAAAAAAGTTCTATGAATCCTTTAATAATTCCGCATAGGAGAACAGTTCCTGCTTTACGATCAGTGTTCAAAAAGACTAGTACGAACCATACAATATGCAATCCAGAAAATATCTGTCCTCCTCCCTTCGGTAAACCGAATAAAAGACTAATTAATTTGCCAAGATAGCCAATAAAAGTGCTTAAAACCCCTCCTAATGATGCAAAGAGCGCAATGATTACTAGATCACTAGTTTCAAAATATCTTTTGGATTTAGCCTTTGGAGAGGACTCCATACTAAAACTCTCATTATTCAATCTTATTAGAACGCTCAGAGCTAGGATTTATTACAAGATTTTAATTATATTCACTCCATTATATCAGTCTCATATTAGATATTGAACTCAGACAATATTTCTCTTTTATGAAGAGGAGTTAATCGATATATCTTGAAAACCAGATCATCGATTTCTTTCTCCAATTGAAGAATCCTCGGATTTAACTCCCTTCTCTCCCCTTTTATTGATTCTATTTCTTGGGCTAAGGAAAAAAATCTTTGATACTGGGATTGAAGCATCTTAGCTTTTTCACCAACCTGATTCACTAATGTTACTTCGTTGTTTGTAATTGGTACTTTGATGGGGAGACGCAAGAACTTCTTTTGGGTGAAATGAGGAAAATCTTGACGATAGGGATCTGCAAATTCTATAAAAAAGAATTTATCCATCAATTTCGAGTTCAACACTCCCATAATATATTCCAAGGTGACAGACACATTTTTCTTTAATTTAAAGAGATATACGACTTGATTAACCCACCTATTTTCATAGTCAATTGCAGTCCTAATTCCATATCCAGTTTTTCTAAGGAGAAGCTTAGGGCCTTGATAAAGAGCTGGATCCTTATAATTGATTCCAATACGAGCTGGGTCGATATATTTATGATTCTTAATATAGTATCTCTGGATGTGATGCCCAACTAGAAAAGGTCTATCTCGTTCAGGTTGTTGAGGGTTATCAAATACAATATAATCAGTCTTATCATTTTGAGTGATTTCTTTTTGGCAATTTGGACATTTTTTCCATTTTATACCATCTGTGTTAAAACGACTGGGTGGAGAGGACCACCATCCACATGAGGAACACTGTACTATTTTACCATTTCTATTAAGTTCTACTCCTCTAGCGTTCTCAACAAAATCTCCTAATGGTTTTACTTGGATTTTGTCATGATAAAGGTCTTTTTCTACCATTCTTTTGAATTCGTTATATCCAATTGAAAAAATGTTAAATTGATAATCATCACAGAGAAAACGTTTCTGGTAACAGGAAATGGTTGGAAGAGAAGATAATGATTTATTTCCTTTCTTTAAACTTCCTTTCATTTTTGGTATGATATGCCGAATAGTTTCAATTTTGTGATCAGGGGGGGATAATCCTTTCTCTGCTATAATAATCATACATGGTTGAGTTATTTCTGGGAAAATATTCTCCCCCAGATTAACGATTTTTATAATTTTGCATGTTTCCAATATGAATTTCCGGACTTCAATATAGTTCTCATTTAAAAGCAATGTATTTGGAATTACAAACCCTAGACGACCACCCTCATTCAGAGCTTTCAAACTTCTCTCAATGAAAAGGCTCCAGGAGTCAAATTGTTGGATTCCAACACGATAGGAGCTTATTAGATCAGAAGAAAATAATCCTGCTCCCCATGGAGGATTTCCAATAATTATATCAAATTTGCCTTTAATTTCTGGAAATATTGTTTCCCATGGTATTGGTTGGATATTTGAGGAAATTCGGAATTCTTCAGTTAATTTTGTCGTTAAATTCTTCTTAATCCGTTTCTCAATTTTAGTTATACATTGTTGCTCCTCTTCACTTGAAAAAGTCAGAGTCCCATCTATATAATGTCTTTTATATTGAAGTCGCAGCTCTTCGAGGGGAGAGGAGTCAAATTGGAGGGAATAGGAAGGTGGAGGAATAAGTGCATTGAAACTTTTAAGATTTACATTGAAATTAAGGCAATTTAGGTTCTTTTGAGTTTCGACAATTTGAATGGGGTCAATGTCTATTCCATATAATTGATCAGCAATTATTTTCCTTCTAATTCTTTCTGAGGATTCATTAAACTTCTTGATCTGTCCAAAATGGGATGACAAGAACTCTAAAGCTCGAACCAGAAATATTCCCATTCCACACGCAGGATCAAGTATCTTTAGCGAGGAAATCTTATCAGAACTTGTTTTAAGGAAATAGCCAATTGTCTGCTCAATAATATAATTTACAATATAAGTTGGAGTATAATATTGGCCAAGTTTCTTACTTTTTAACCTGGTCCGTTTTGTCATCACTTAAACACCGCATCCGTTCCCCCTAGATTGTGGAAAAAAGAGGGAAGTTAAGAATTAACTCCCTTTTTGATTAAACTTCTACGGAAGCAGATTTCACTTTGGAATTAAGGCATTATATCCGTGTCTTTGAGCGTCTTACGTTTTGCATGGCGAGCGATATCAATAGCACCCTTCGCCAAAGTATAGCAGTAAGATTCGAGTTGCGAGTTCAAATAGTCCACAGCATCAGCTGATACTCGAGAAGCACCAGATTCACGAATTACTCTCTCAACGCGAGCTTTGGCAAAGGCTCGGGATTTGGGGCCAGTTGGGCTCATTTTAGGAACACCAATCTTTGATACAGCTAGTTTGATATCATCAGCTTGGACAGTTTTCCGACCAGCTGTGCCAGCTAAGTTAATTGCGGTTTTACTCACGCCACCGCCGAATTCTGCGCATAATTCATCCATACGTACAATCGCTTTCGCGGAGATTCGTTCTGCACCAGCAGATTTCATAATTGCTTCAATTCGTGCTTTTGCAAATGTTGCCATTTTCTTTTCACCTTTTCTACATTCTACCTAATGAGTTTAGTAGAAGGTCTAGATCATTCACTCGTTCGTCAGTTTAAAAGCTTTTACCTTTGAAATGAAAAATATGGCCTAATGTCGTGGTAGTACACCATTCATTCGCTAAGGTAAAAATGCCATTATGTTTGTACTTCTGATAACATGAAGTAAAGCGACTTTATCTTTAGGAGGTCTCTCTTCTAAAAAACAAGGCTATTCCATGCTTTATTACACTCTACTTTCTTTGGCTCTACTTGCATCATGTGAGCGAATGCTGACTTTTATGAACACAAACGTACATGTTCAAAAAAATAAGAGATAAGAAGAACTGTTATATCGATTATTTAGTCAGCTGTTTCTGAAGTGGATAGATAGACTTCATAATTAGCCCAACGAATCCTATCATTAACGGAAGGGCTTGAATTGGCCTATTTGGGAAATATTAAGTTGAATTATCAAAATTGATTTATTTCCTGCGCGATCTTATGTTGATAATTATATTAATAATATGAATATACATTTATTGAAGTAAAAAGTCTTAGAGATTTTGCTGAGTTAATCTTATTAATAATTAACTAGATAGGTGGTCTTATGAAATTCACAAATCGTGATAGAATTATTTTCATCGTTTTTGCAATCCTGATTGCTATTTTTCTGATTTCTAGAAAAGCTCTCGATCCATTTCTATTGATTTTGTTTATATTAATCGGATTAACAATAGCAATTCTAGCTTCAGAAAAAGCTGTCGGAGGAATGGAGATGCTTGGTAAGAAACTTGGTCTAACGCCCTATGTTTCTGGTGTATTGTCAAGTTTGGCGAGTAATACACCTGAATTGGCTATTGGTGCTTTTGCAATATTGAGTGGTAAAGTAGAGTTTGCCATTGCCTTTATTATTATTGCTACTGGATTTAATATTCTTATGCTCGGATTATTAGTAATTATTGGGAATTTAAAAAGAAAAACTGCAATAATAATTCCCGAAGAAGTAGTTGAGATTGAGGTTCCGATTGTTAGAGTAGCGATTGTTATTGTTGGTTCCATTTTTGTTTATGGAATTGTGCTATTTGCTATTGAGGTTTTTCAAATAGCTACCTCTCCTCAAACTGGAGATATTGTACACAGTCCACCCTTCTTACCCTATGAAGCAAATATCATAATGGTCGTTGTTTACCTGTTTTATCTATTTTTTATTTTAAGGCACAATCTCCAAAAGAAAGCTCAGACTATTATAGAGAATCAGGAAAAAGGAGAATCTAATGATACTGAACATCCAATCAGTCGTAATTTCTTAATATCTGTGTTAGTTTTAGCCTTTATAATGATCTTTTTTGCTGGTGAAATGATCTCCTCTTCAGTTGAACTTTTTCTCGATCAGTCCCCCTTTCTTGACGAATTTCAATTAGCATTTTTCATCGGTGCAGCAGCGTCCATTCCAGAACATGCAATTGCTCTTCTCGCTGTTCGACATGAAGGAGGAATCGAACTAGGATTAGGTAACCTTATTGCTGGGAGTATGCAAAATCTACTATTGATGACTGGTTTAGTATCTCTATTTTCGTTTATTGGATCACAAATCGGAATAGAGGGCAACGATAGCAGGGGCATCCCATTAGTTCATGAGGTTGTTGGAGAAGCTCCCATCCCGTTCCTTTTAGTACAATTTGGCTTTGCATGGCTATTATTGTTTCTAATAAAGTCATCAATGACTGACGATAGACGTTTAGATATATATGAGGGATTTACTATCACCGTTGCTCAATTATTTGTCTTTGTTATTTTTCTACGTGGAATTCTAGCTTTTTGAAAATTAAAATGAGAAGTCTCCTTATGTCGCTTCTCTTTCCTTTTTCATCATTTTCAACATAGATATCTTAGAACTCTTTCTTTATCTAATTTCATTTTTAATTCAGCAATTATTGTTCTTTTTCTCTCTGCATCTGTTATATACTTTCTATACTTTCTAGGGCGACCTTTATCCTTAGTGCTTGAATACATGAAATATCTATACTTTTCATACCACAACGAGTATATAAATTTTCACATAACAAAACGAAGAAGAAGACAAACTCCTTTTAAAAGGGATTAGTGTAGGTATAGATTTTTCCCTTTAACCACCTATTGATGGCTGAGAACGATCAGCTACCTTTGATTGAGCTAATTTAACAAGATCTAAAAGGACAAAACCAATGATAACAATAACAAAGATCATTACCCAATTTGGGAATGAGAGTGCAACAAAACCGAATATCTGAGCTAACGGTTCAACATACACAATGAAAAGGTGAAGGATAAACGCTGAGAATACGGCTGCTAACAGATAAAAGTTATTAATGGGATTTGTTAAGAATACACTCTTTCCATCAGGAGCTCGTGAAACAAAAACTTGAAACAATTCGAAAACAACTGAAACTGTTAAAGCTAAAGTTCTAGCGAGAGCCAAAGTTTCAGGATTCTCAAGAGCGGCTGGATCGAATTGCAAAAAGAGGAACATTGTAGCTAAAAATGAAATGATACCTGCAACTAAAGAGAAGATTAAGATTTCCCCAAGCATATTACTTCTTCGTCCTCTTGGTTCTCGTTTCATGATCTCTGGATCCCCAGGATCTACTGATAAAGCAAGAGCTGGAAGACCATCAGTGAGCAGATTAATCCATAAAATTCCTAAAGCTAAATATGGTGAGGGTAATCCCAGTATTACTGTCGCTGTGAAGACAACTAAGATCTCGTCAAAGTTTGAGCTAAGTAAATAGCGAATAAACTTTTTCATGTTGTCATAAATTGTACGTCCTTCTTCTACTGCTGATACAATCGTTGCAAAATTATCATCCATAAGTACCATATCACTAGCTTCTCGCGCTACATCAGTTCCAGTAATTCCCATGGCGACACCAATATCTGCCTTTTTTAGAGCTGGAGCATCGTTTACTCCATCACCTGTCATAGCAACAACCAGATCAAACTCATCTTGGAGTGTTTGCACGATTCTACGTTTGATTCCTGGGGAAGCACGAGCACAGACATCTAAGTCTTTCAAAACTTCAATGAACTCTTCATCACTCATCGCTTCAAGCTCGGATGAAGTATGAGCTAGGTAAAATGTATCTTCGTATGGCTTTAGATCTAGAGATTTGGCAATAGCTAGTGCTGTATCTAATTGATCCCCTGTAATCATAATGATTCGAATACCAGCATTTTTACATTTTGCTATGGCTTCTTCGACTTCAAATCGTGGAGGGTCAATCATACCAATTAATCCAACAAAAGTCATATTCGTTTCGACAATATCTTCAGTAAAATCAGTCAGATCATTTGATAGATTTCTTTGTGCTACCCCTATTACACGAAAAGCGCGGCTCCCTAATTGTTTATTCGCTTCAGTAATTTCTTCACGCATTCTATCATCGAGGGAAACTACAGAATCTCCCATAAGAATGTGAGAACAATGATTTAGGACAATCAGGGGTGATCCTTTCATGAACGCCCAGGTTTCTTCTAAGTCTGGTCTTCTTCTACTAAAGACCATTGTCATGCGTTTACGATCACTATCAAAGAATATCTCACCATCTTTTTTCAATTCATATCCCGCTTCCCACCGATTCATAAGTGCAGCTTTCATAGCGGTTACGATAAGGGCCCCTTCGGTAGGATCACCCTCACAAGTCCATTCATTAATCTTTGAGGAATAATTAATTGTTGAAGTATTACATAGTGCACTAGCTTTTATAGATTGATAGAGGTCTTTGTGTTGTTTGACATCTAATTTTTCATTATCATCCATATGTATAAAATTTCCTTTTGGTAAATACCCTGTACCAGTCACCTCTACAAAGCCTAGAGCGGGGGTCCAAATCCGCTGAACAGTCATTTTATTCTGAGTAAGTGTTCCAGTTTTATCTGTACAAATTACCTCTACGCTTCCTAATGTCTCAACAGCTGGTAATTTTCGAATTACTGCCTTTTTTCTGGCCATTCTTTGTACTCCAATAGCCAAAGTAAGAGTTATGGCAGCTGCTAATCCTTCAGGAACAGCAGACACTGCTAGGGCAATAGTTGTTTCAACAACCTCAATGATACTTTCCTCTAATCTTCCGATTTGAGCAATAAAAACAATAAAAACAACCACAATCACAATAATACCAAGAATCTTGCCTAAACGGGATAACTGGGTCTGTAAGGGAGTTTCTTGCTCCTCAGTTTCTAGTGTTGATTGTGCAATCTTCCCCATTTCTGTTTTCATACCAGTGTTTACTACAAGTGCTTTGCCTCTCCCTTTCACAGTAGTCGTACCCATAAAAGCGGTATTAGTCCTATCCGCAATAGGAATAGGTTCATCAAGTATTGGAGCTATGGTCTTATCGACAGGTACCGACTCGCCTGTCAGAAGACCTTCTTCTACTCTAAGGCGACTAGCTTCAAAGATTCGTCCATCAGCAGCAATAGTCTCTCCCTCATACATCAATAAAACATCCCCAGGAACAAGATCTCGTACATCTGCACGAGTTTCTCTTCCGTTTCTAATTACTAGAGTATCATCCCCCGTAAGCTCCTTTAACTTTTCGAGGGCTGCCTCCGCACGATATTCCTGAATAAAACCTAAAATTCCATTTAATAATACAATTATTACGATAATTAAAGCCTCAATATAGTCACCAAAGAGAAGTGATACCATAGTAGCTCCAAGAAGCAGAATTACAATAAAATCCTTGAATTGAAGAAGGAACATCTTGAAAGGAGATACTTTTTCTCCAGAGACTAATTCATTCGGGCCGTATTCGGTCAATCTGCGTTGAACTTCTTCTGTAGATAATCCATTTTCCAGATTGGTGTCAAGCTCTTTTGTGAGAGTTTCAATATTCAATGAATGAAATAAATGCTCCATGGAAAAGACGCTCCTGCATTTAGATCGTTTAATTATATTCAATTAAAAAATGTGATTTTTCTAGAACGATGGATTTTTAGGAGTAATGAGAAATGAAATACATTATGAAAAGAATCGAAACATTTTTTTGCCAAAAAACAATAAGAATGGAACCAGTATTTGAAGTTCTAAAGTATTATAAAAATGTTAGGATTGGAATCGATACATGTCACTCCACGAATTACTAACTGATGATATAGAAGAATTCCCTGTCTCCCAAACAATAAAAATGGTTGCTGGAAAGCGGTTAGCAAAAACCGCATCTTGGCTCAAGGCCATTGTTTTGGTAGAAACTGGTGGTGGAAAACACCAAATTCGATTATATGGTTGGCAAAAAAACAAAGCAGGTGAGTGGAAAGTTAGACAGAAGTTCAACATTTCAAAAGGGTATGCAGAAAAACTTTCGCAAATTTGCCTTGCTTTTAGCGAATTTAAAGAGTCTAAATCTGAATAACAATAAGGTAATCCAATTTAAAGTGTATGGATGGATTCTAACGATGAAAGATTTATTGCAGATTTTCGCTACTTTTGGATACAATGAGGAGGAAACCGAACAGAATGAGATGGTTCTTGATCTCATGGATGAATTGTGTAAAAAAGAAATAGAACCATTTGCACAAGAAATGGATGAGATAGGCTGCAAGTTTGATGTGGAAACGGGTCAGATCACATATCCAGAACAGACCTACAAAATTGTTAAAAAGCTCGCAGAAAATGATTTAATGGGATTGGCTATTCCAGAAGAGTATGAAGGAGTAGGACTTTCTTTTACGTTGACTAATGCATGTTATGAGCGTATTTCTCGAGCTGATGCAGGAACATCATTACTTTTTGGTTTACAAAACTCATCATATGATGTTATCGAGAAATTCGGTACGGATGAAGCCAAGGAATATTACTTGCCTAAGCTAGCAAGAGGTGAACTGATTGGTGGACTTCTTTTCACAGAGCCTGGTGCTGGATCTGATTTAGGGTCGTTGAAAACGAAAGTAGCTGACGAGGGGGACCATTATGTTGTCAATGGCACGAAAAATTTCATCTCAAATGCTGGTATTGCAAATGCATATCTCTTCCTAGGATCTACCTCTCCTGAAAAAGGTTCTAGAGGATTGACCGCATTTATCATTGAAACAGAAAATAATCCTGGATTTAAGATAGCACGGATAGAAGAAAAACTAGGCCTTCATAGTAATGCTACAGCCGAAGTTTTGCTTGATGGAGCTGTCATTCCTAAGAAAAATGTCTTAGGCAAAATTGATAAAGGTTTCAGTGTTGTTTTGTACGAATTAGCAGCAGCAAGAATCGGTATTGGAGCTCAAGCAGTGGGTATAGCTGATGCCGCTTATAGAAAAGCAACAACCTATGTCAAAACCAGAAAACAGTTTGGAAAACCAATCGAGAGTTTTCAAGCCACTCAATGGAAGCTTGCCGATCTTTATACGAAGATCCACACAGCACGACTGGCATACCTTTCTGCGGCCCGAATGAAGGATCTGAACCAAGACTTTTCCGAGTACGCTTCAATCGCGAAGCTTTATGGTTCAGAAATTGCTCAAGAAGTCACCACTGAAGCAATTCAAATGCATGGCGGATATGGGTACATTAAAGAGTATGATGTTGAACGGTATTATCGAGATGTCAGGATTACACCGATATACGAAGGCACGAATGAGGTACAGCGGATTGTCATTTCTCGTGCGGAAATGGCTAAAGACTATGCTCCTGAATAGGGACAATTTTTCACATTTTTCTTATTTTACTAACGTTACATAACTTTTCAATCATTTTTTTCTTCTTTGATGATGACCTGAAGATTTTTTTCATAAATTTGGTAATCTGAAGCGCTGAACAAAACAAAATGAACTTCAATTATAGAAGTCACTGGTAGATTCTCAATTACTGTAGAAAGAGCGATTTTTGAGGCTCGTTCAATAGGAAACCTATACACACCTGTTGATATAGACGGGAAAGCTATTGATTCGGCTCTATGTTCCGCTGCAAGAAGGAGAGAATTTCGGTAACATTGTTTTAAAAGACTCTCTTCATTTTGTTGTCCGCCTTGCCAAATAGGCCCCGGTGTATGAATCACATACTTGGCAGTCATAACACCCGCAGTTGTAATTCGAGCCTCTCCTGTTTTACAGCCCTCAGGATATTTTTGGATACATTCATGTAAGACTTCGGATCCTCCCGCATGATGAATAGCCCCATCTACACCCCCACCACCGCGGAGGGAGGTATTAGCTGCATTTACGATTACATCTGTTTCTTCTTTGGTAATATCTCCCTGAACCAGACGAATAACTGTTGATCCGATCTTTGTTTCCAACATGATCCCCTCTAAGATGGAGAGTGGTGGAGAAGAACTAAGTGTGTTTGGTTAATCGGCTAATCTTGCTCGTCGTGATCCTTCATCAAATGAAATAATACCCATATCTTGGAAATGCTGAATTATTTGTTGTACAGTATACGTCGCAATCCCAGTCATTGATGCTAGATCGTCTACAGTGACCTGTTCAACGCTCATTAGATGATTTAAGATTCTTCCAGACTCACTTTCACTTAAAAATGTCTTTATTGCCTTTGATGTTCCTAAAGATTGCTTCGTATCTTCCGCCATTGTTTTGATTTGAGTCTTTGCTCTATCAAGCTCGTAAGTTCTAATTTCATTTTCTTCTTTTATACGCTTAAGTTCTAGTCTTAACTCTTCAGCTTCAAATTTCCTTTTCTGCAATTCCTCAATCAGATTCCTCTTTTCTTTTAATTCTAATTCTAGTTCCTCAAGTTGAGATGCAGTTTTATCTACTTCTTTCCCTTTCTTCTCTATTTCTTCTTGTAGCGTCCCAATTCGCTGTTGAGCTAAACTATCCTTTTCAATAGCTAGTTTTTCTTTTTCTCTTAATTGATTTACTAATTCTTCATACTTTTGGGTCATAATCTGTTCCTTTTCGACAGCAATATTCTTACCTTGACGAATTTCTTCTAATACAGTGACATATTTCTCTCGGAACTCTTCTATCTGTTCATTAACCGCAAAAGACCAATTACTTGAATTTTGATCAAGTTTTTCAAGCCGTGTACTAAGGTCTAATACTTGATTGTTTAGTTCTAAACTTAAAGTCTCCAGCGAACCCCTCATCTCTTCCATTGTCGTTTTAAACTCCTTAGAAGACTGAGTTCGAATTTCAACACTTCTATTTTCTAAAATTTGAGTTAACTCGCTTTGACGAAGCGCAGATCCTTCTATCTGTTTTTCAATCGCTGCAATCCTTGACGCAAACTCTTGTGTAACTTCACTTATTCGCGTTTCAATATTGTTTAACTTTTTGGTTAAGTCTTCTTGTAATAATTCTAGCTCCGATGGTTTTTTCTTTCTAAACATTCACAACACACCACTTCAATACTGATGTTTTTCTAGTAATAAGATTTATACATTTTAATCTTTATAACAACAATAGACTATTTTGTTAATATTCCTAAGTACTTAAGATAAAACACTTTCTGTTTAGATTCATTAATAGATTACTGTAAATGTGATAATGATGCCTATAGAAGATGTTATTGAACGAATTAAGGAGAAGTTTTCCCAGAATCATCTCCCCGAGATACAAAAATTTCTTCGTCAACCTTCAATTTCAGCTACAGGCGAGGGTGTTCGCGAAACAACTAAAATTTTGGTTGAAAAGATAAAAACTCTTGGTGGAGAAGATGTTCATTTAGCTCAAACAATGGGGGAAGAATTTGGACACCCACAAGTCTATGGTGAAGTTTGGTCTGATAAAACAAAGCCAACAATCCTTTTCTATAGTATGTATGATGTACAACCTGTTTATCCAGAGAAATGGATTCTTGATAAACAAAAAATCAATCCTTTCGGTGCAGAAATCCATGAATTCGAATGGTTCCCAGGGATTAGCGGCCAAGTGCTGATGAATCGTGGTGTAACCAATCAAAAAGGTCCCACAATGGCTGCATTTAATGTATTTGAAACTTTTCTGAAAGAAGAAGGTGAATTGCCAGTAAATATCATCTTTGCAATTGAAGGAGAAGAAGAACTGGGATCTCCTCATATGAAAGCATTTATCGATAAATATGCGGAGAAACTAAAACAAAGTACAGCTGTTTACTTTCCCATGTTTTTTGAAATGCATGATGGTTCAATTAAATTCTTTCTTGGTGTCAGAGGAGTTATAGAAACCAAAATATGGTGTCGAGGTGGAGAGTGGGGAGGGCCCATTGATCGAAACCTCCATTCTTCAAACTCGGGTTTGGTTGAAAATCCAATCTTTAAATTAATAGAAGTCTTATCATCCTTGAAAAATGATAGGACTAATGAGATTCTAGTCCCTGGAATAATGGACGACCCCAATATTGTTGGCCCATCTGAGGAGGATGAGAAGGTCATCAAAGAACTCCTTCAACACCTGGATTTTAATGACTTGAAGAAAAATATGAATATTACTCGCTTTAGAGATTTCGATGGTCAAGAATTAACTGGAAAGCAAGCTATTGTTGAACAATTATTCAAACCAGGATTATCTATTAATGGGATCGAGGGTGGGTATTATGGTGAAGGAGGTATGACTATCATACCTTACGAGGCCCATGCCAACTTAGATATTCGCCTTCCACCATTCCAAGAAGTTAAATATGTAAAGGAGTGTTATCAAACTCACATCAAAAAGCACTTTCCAATGGTTGAATTACAACTTGGGGCTGGATATGGCCCCGCAAAGATGTCACCGTCTCATCCTCTTATTCAGATTACAAAATCAATCTATGAGGAATGTGGAAAACAACCTGTTTTCTATCCTCTTCTAGCAGGTTCAGCGCCCTTTTCCATGTTTCAATCAATTCTCAAACTTCCATTTGTCTACGGAGGATTAGCTCATGGGGGCAGAGCCCATTCTCCCCTTGAATATGCAGTAATAGAATCGAAGGATCCTAGAGTCGGAGGTATCATTGAGTTTGAGAAATTTTTAGCCAAATTTCTGATTAAAATTGCAGAGAAACTTTGAAAACTCCATCATCCTGAATATTATCAGCTTTATTTCTCACGTTTGCGACCAGTCGTCTTTTTATACAACTCTGCTAACTCATCTAAATCAAATTCATCAAGTTTCTCTTTTTCATCCTTTTCAAGACTAGTTATCGAGCTAGATGAAGAGCTCGATGCGGTTTTGTCCAACATAGCTCTTATTTTTTCATATCTCCCACCTTTGATAAGTTCAGAACTCTCTAGTTTATCTTGCCCTTTTCCAGTTATCTTATATACTTGAGATGTTTCAACATATTCAATCTCTCCACCATCTAATAATTTCCTTAAGATCAAAATTATTTTATCCCTATCATAATCTACTTGGCCTGTTTGTGTGATTATCTTAAGTTGGCCCAAAATTGATAGAATAGGAAACCCTTTTTTCTGATTATTTAACATATCAAGAATATAAATTCGAAAGAATCTCGAAAACTGATCCTCTATCAGATGCTTGTCTTCGGTTAAACGTTTATTAATCCACAAGAGAACTTCTTTAAAGCACTGTGGTTCTTTTGCAGTAGTTGAGAAAACCTGATGAGGCCGATCTAGTCTATTGAGGATATCTAATCTTTCGATGATAATTGAAGGATGGACTCGAGCAATATCCGTTTTGTGAAATAGAAGAGCCAAGGGTTTACCCGAAGATTGAGTATGATGAAGTATTGTTTTAAACTCGGTTTTTACATCCTTGAAGCTTCCTTCATTACTCCCATCAATAACAAAAATTATAGCATCTACATGACCAATATATTGGAATACAAACCGTCTGACGTCTTTTCTACCACCAACTTCTATTATATTGAATAACAAGTGATTATTAAGTGTTATTTCGGAGAATTTATGTGCTGTAAAAGGGGTGCCTGTCGTAAAGATATTATTTTCAAAAGAACTAATAATGGTAGATTTACCACTATTTTCTAAACCATAAAGCAGTACTTGTATTGTTGCTGGCAATTTTCTCCCAGTTTTTCCTATATTTCTAGTCAACAAATTATTAGATTTTAGATATCCTATTGAAAATGAGATAGAATACCCTCTGATAATTTACATTTAGGACATTTCTTATAATATGAGTGAGTGAATAGTACTTAATCTTTTCTTAGATTTTTCTTTCTAATAAGTGAAAAGAAAGGTGATTAATTTCAAATGAAAAAAGATAAAACACTAATCTTACTAGCAATTTTAATAGCTGGGATCGTTCCTGCTGCTATTCCGACTATAGCACGGAATAACAACACACACGTGCTGTTAGATTCTCTAGATACTGACAAGATAACAGAAATACCAGTTGTTGCTGCTAAGATAACACAAGATGATCCCCGTGGGCATCTCACAGGGAGAATATTCTTCAAAGGATCTGATGATATAGAACCTGATGGTTATAGCGATATTTTGATGGTTGATGTTGAGGTTGAAATCACATCAACTGAGACCTCTGATTTTGTTGTTATGGCTTTACTCTATGATCGAACTTTCCAACAAAGGTTCTTCGATCCCTATAACGATGAATTACAATATGAAGGTGGTTATTATCTCTGGGGAAACAGTAGTTTTCAAAATTTGGATATTGGTACCTATAATATGACTGTGAACTTTAATTGTACTCAACTCAGAACCTTGAAACTCGCTGGGCCCTATGCTATTACTCATGTCCAGGTCGCAAATGGAACTCTATACGATTACCAAGTCTTTGATGAAGAATGGACAAATGACCCTAATGAAAAACCATTGTTTTTAATTCCTCAAATATTTGATATCTACACATTTGATGAGCCGTTAGAGACTGGATCTTTCGTAATGCATCATACGAATCTCACAACTGACTATTTGGAAGTTAATGTGACATTCCAAAGTTTCAGTCATTGGGATAACCAAGATGAGCCATATTATATCCGACTAGTTTTACGAAATGAAACTGGAGTGACGATTGGACACTGGGAACAGACATACTGGCTTCCTTCAAACACGCTGAATGAGATTAGGTTGACAATTCCCCGGGGAATTCTTGGCGCATTTGATTTTGGAGGAGTAATGACTCCAATTATAGCATTTGAAGATATTGCTATTGTTGAACTGAATCATCGCGAACCTTTTGACACATGCAATATGTCTTATGCAATCTCTCCTTACGGTGAAACAATCGATGTTAGTTTATTAGCTCAAATACCCATCATAGATTCAGGTGACTCCCATGATTTTGGCGATCTAGCTATCGATGATAGTGGGATATTTGGTATCATTTCACAAACAACAAATGATGTTCTTCACTTGGAAGTGGATCGTATTGAATTCGAATGTTGTCAACCAGATTTTGACGTTTGGTATATTGATGGTTTTGGACGAAGTCGTGGTACCCAACATCCAGGAATTATTCATTGGGAAGAAGGAATAGACAATGTATACATAAACCACTATCAGACATATGTAGGTAAGTGTCCAGGTTTATGGCTCTTCGAAGTGGTACATAACGATCATGGTCAACCACCAGGAACCACCCAAGGTCTTACCGTGAAAGTAGACATAACAGAAGATACTTCCCCTCCAAGTCTCAGCTTCACAACTCCCTCCGATGGAGATCATTTCCTGCAATATTACGGTATTCCTATCCAAGGGACTGGAACGGATGAGTCAATTATCCTGCAATATCAGATTCTTTCAAATCA
>JAEOSR010000051.1 GCA_016840285.1 Candidatus Hodarchaeota archaeon
AACAGCCTATAAATTCGTCAGTTTGGATGAAAGAAGTTGTCCTCCGTAACAATATTTCAACAATCTTTTCTAATCCCTTCAATCCCTTCATTATCCTTTCAGCTGATCATGATGAGGTTTTATTTTTTACTCAAACATTTGCTCAGATGAGTGGTATTCATCCGAGTACACGGCAAATTAGTAACAAAACCCTTTTTTCACTTCATATGGACCTTTATTCAATCCCCCTTAGGTCGTATAAGATCTTCTATTCATCAATTTCCCGGCCTCTTACTTCAATGATCAATAATTGGGTTGATGAGCTCACCTATGAACTGCGTACAGGGTCCCTATTAATGGACCTAAGTCATTATCTCATGAAAAGCGTAGAATCAATGGATCAAAGAGTTGTACAGAGATTTAGTCATGTAGCTTATCGTCAAAAAATTCTAATAATTATTGTCACTGATTTAATTCAATTGCTTCTCAATCCCCCTAATATTTATCCTGTTTCACTATCTAACGTCTTAAGAACCAGTTTCCATTATATTCGAAAATCTTCGAACACACAATTCAATATGATTTCCTCCTTAGACTTAGATGATTTTGAAACTTCTAATCCTGAAATTTGGGGTAGTTCTCATTTTCCAGAGAATATGTTTTCTACAATTTTAACCTGGCTTCGTGGATTACCAATCACTATTGAAGTGGAAATAATGAATAATTTTTCAGTCGGGATAAGTTTTAGCGTTCCTAGTGATTCTCTGTTGACTACACTGCAAGGATTTAGCTTGGTTTCGCATTATCTCATATTTTTTACATCATATTTCAACGGTCGATTATGGCTGACCCAAAATTCTATCAATATCATCCTTCCTTGCGTGGACTCAGGATAACTGTGAGGAAACATTTATTTGGGGGGGATGGTCTTATGGGGTTTATAAAAATAAATATAAACAAAAATCATTTTTTTCGATAATTCACTTGATTAAAAAAGAATATACTGATCATAAATGTCTTTATGGCATTCATAAATACAGAATAACAGGGTGATTGATTTGTTTGAATTAACGATAGATGATATTGTTGAAGCTCAAAGGACACTTGAGGGCAAGATAAAACGAACACCATTGAATCATTCAACCACGTTTTCAAAGATGGCTGGGTGTGACGTTTATTTAAAACACGAAAATCTCCAAAAAGCAGGCTCTTTTAAAGTCCGGGGTGCATATAACAAGATATCTCGTCTGAAAAAAAGTATAAGGGGAAAAGGAGTGGTAGCAGTCAGTACAGGGAATCACGCCCAAGGTGTTGCTCTAGCAGCATCGATATTTGGGATTTCTTCAATCATAGTTATGCCCAATGGTGCCCCGATCTCAAAAATCGAAGCAACCAAAGGTTATGGGGGTAAAGTCATTCTTCAGGGAGATAGCTTTGAAGAAGCGTATATTAAAGCAAAAGAAATCAAAAAAACCGAAGATTTAACCTTAATTCATGCATTTGATGACCCAGATATAGCTGCAGGTCAAGGAACAATCGGATTGGAGATATTAGAAGATCTTCCAGACGTTGATTTAGTAATCTGTCCTATTGGTGGTGGAGGATTAATCTCTGGGATAGCGACAGCTATTAAAGCAAAAAAACCCAAATGTCGGGTTGTTGGTGTTCAGACAAGGGAGATGCCCGCCGCTTATAAATCCTTTAAGGAGGGAAAATTAATACAAACAGAGAAAGGGAATACATTAGCTGATGGGATCGCGATAAAATGTCCTAGTGAGTTCACTTTTTCAATAATAAAATCTCATCTGGATGATGTAGTCATTGTTGAAGAAGAGGAAATAGCTCAAGCGATGCTCCTCCTATTAGAGCGCTGTAAATCAGTAGCTGAAGGAGCAGGAGCAACAGCACTAGCAGCTCTACTTTACCGAAATATATCTCAAAAGGACGAAAATGTCGCATTGATACTGAGTGGGGGTAATGTAGACATAACTATATTAAGTAAACTCATTACGCAGGGGTTAATTAAGTCTGGCCGTTATAGAGAACTGAAAGTTTTATTGGAAGACAAGCCTGGTGGGCTTGAAAGTCTGTTAAAGTTCATAACTAAGTTGGAAGCCAACATTATTGACATTAATGTGGACCGGTTTTCACCTAATTTACCTTTTAATCATGTAGTTGTTGAACTAGCAATTGAAACAAAAAATTCGGAGCATTCAAAGGTCATATTAAATGAAATAAAGACCCACTTCATTTTAACGATTTAGTTTCTTATGTAAATATCTCTAAGAATTTTCTCAAAGAATTACTAAAAATGTGAAGTGAAATAAATTGATAATCAAACAAGGAGATCTCCTCCTAAGAAAACATGTAAAGAAGCTATAGCATGGACTTTTTCAATTGATGAGTCAGAGTATAATCCAGTGATTGAGACATGATCAAGTATTTGTCACTAATCGCATGAAGTCTCTTGTACCTGTTGCTAACCCTAATAGGAATACAACCCACAGTAACCATTTCTGGATTTCTTCATTTTCAACTCCCCGAACAGCATAGATGAATAACACTACCACTCCAAATTTAACTACTAAGAAGGGCCATGCTCCTAAGGGTGTATCAAACAGAATAGCAGGTAAATAGTGCTTCTCTTGGTAATTGAAGAACTCAATAGCAATGACGGTATTAAATGCATCAAACATTTGAGTTACCATTGCCAAAACCTCTTCTCTTCGAATTGTCGCTTCAGGAAGATACCGTTGTGTAAGATGAGTCGCTGATAGATGGAAGAGTATCCCAAAAATACCCGACAACAGTAGGATACTCACACCACCACCAATATAGTACATATCTGTCAATAAGAAAGGGACTGGTACGAATAAAACAATTTCAAACAGAAAACCAATACTAAAAAAAGTAATTCTCCAGTTTGAAAATCGTTGGACATTCTTGAAATATTCTTGAGATATTATTATCGAAACAAGTCCCAAAATTAAAGTTAATAGGATTGTGATGACATAGACATAGGGTGTAACGAAAATTCTAAGTCTAAATATCTCATATGGTGAAATAATCTTTCCTTGGTCAGCAATGTCTTGGAGAGCACGTAATGTTGAACCAATGAAAATATATGGCAATATAGAAACAAAAAACTCTGAATCCATTTGAACTGGAATATATTCTTCCTCTCCCCAGCGTTCGGCTCCTTTTTGATTTATCCTGCCAATTATTTTTCCAATGAGCAAAATCGCAAGAATCCCTAATGTGGTGTAGACAATCGTATTGTAGATGTTATACCCTTGCTCTAATATGAAATAAGTTTCAATAAAACCAATAGGATCTAATATTTCCTGAGAAAACGTCTGAATTGCCTTAATAATGTTCTCCAAAAGATCCTGAATAGGATTTTGTTCCATAATCATATTGAAATCGCACCAGAAAGCGAATGGCTTTCTTATATATTGGTTTTATTTCTTTTTTCTGCTTTAGTTGCCCCTCTGAGAAAATAATATTGATAACAATAACAGGATCAATGTGTACTATCCTATTTGTCAAAAAAAGCGAGTTTATCACCCCGCCAAACACGAAACGCTTCGGATATCCGTGAAATATGTCCTGGATCGATATTTTCTGGTAAAGAGTCTTGATGAAACCATTTAACATTTAATGATTCCTGTTGATGTAGGGGGACACTTGGGATTTCATCATAAAGGGGTGTACAAAGGAATGTAAAATGATACAGGTGGAGAGGGTAAGTAGTACCACAATATCGCGAATCGAAAACCCCAATCAGAGAGACGGCTTGACATCTAAAACCAGTTTCTTCAACAACTTCTCGTAATACTCCTTCAACTGGTGTTTCTCCTACTTCAAATAATCCTCCTGGCATCGCCCACATCTTGTTATCGGCTCGTAGAATTAATAATATACGTCCTGTAGAGTCAATAATAGCCGCATCACCCCCCACTAAGGGACTAGGGCGTGAAAAGAGTATAGTCTGTAAAGGTTCCAATTGGTCTATTGAGGTATTTGTTACTAGTGCTAACATATCTTTTGCAATCTCTTGGATCCTTTGGAATCTTTCTCGATCATAAATATTATCTGAAAATTTCAAACCCAATGCAGAGATATCTCGGAGTTTATCCGCCCATAAAGCAATCTGTTCTACTGGTAACATATTCATTCTACCTTGTTGTTTCACTTATTTATTTTTGAAACTCTAGGGAACAGGGAACATTTATTCATTTAACATTTGGGAATCAGAGATAAATCTGGCCATTTTTAATAAAAATAGGATTAGTACAATTGATAACGTTTTTTACAATAGATGTAAGTCTTATTCCTTCTATAGGATTCACATTGTCAAGATGAACTTGATTTGAAATTTTAGCAAAACGGGAGTTTCGTGGGAAGAAGGATAGAAAGCCATGCTATCTATGGAGGTTACTTTGGATCAAGATTAACAAGTCAGAAGATTCTTCGCGTTACAAAACTCGTTGGAACGGGTTTTTGCAAACTAGGTTCTACAGTATAATCCTTAAATTTTTTTAATTTACTTTTAGTTGCAATGTTGTAAATCACACCAGATTCCTTTAAGATACTATCCATTGCATCAACAAGGCCGATAATGTCATCTTCGTCAGGTACTCGTAACCATTCAAAGGCATAATCATACCTGCCAAGTAATTCCCCTGTAATTGATTTTATTCCAGGAATGTTCTCTATATTCTCATTCAAAGTATTTATAGCACTCGAAATGCTGGGACCAAATAAAGGTACAAACGTTAATGCGATATCTTCAGTTGTTGAGGTTTCTATCTGATTTAAGACATCTTCCATATTTAGGGCGCTACTTGTAATGGTATACCGAAAATCCTATCTAAGTGTTCGACAAGTGTCAATGTCTCTTCATTTGTAGGTTTTTCTTTCCAAGTTATTTCAAAATCCGCTACCTCACCTATATAGACACCTGAATGGTAGATTCTCGTTTTAAATTCTTTTAATTTATCCAATTGATGTAATTCTTTCAATGCATGGGAAATTCCAGGCCCATATAGTTTGATTTTCGTTGTACTAAAATTCATTTCATATTTCCTCAAAACTAGGTGATTTGGGGATTAATACCTATTAAAGTTTTATACTAAAATTCGGTTAAGATTGATAAGTATCTCATTTCGGGTGAAAATTCATGATAGATGACAAATTTACAGAGATTGATCGAGATTCTCTTCGTAAAAATTTCAATCAATACACAAGAAAAGCATTCGATATGCTTCCTGAATTAGCTGAACCACGAATTCTTGATATTGGGTGTGGTTCAGGTGTACCAACTATTGAATTAGCTAAGTTATCTAAGGGGGAAATTATCGGTATAGATATCGATCAATCCTGCTTAAATAAACTGATGAGGAAGATAAAAGAGGAGGCTTTGACCAATAGAGTCAAAATAATAAAGTGCTCATTATTTAATATCAATTTTCCAGATGAAAGTTTTGATATCCTCTGGGCAGAAGGGGTAATAACAACCATTGGGTTTGAGAGGGGTCTAAAAGAGTGGAGACGATTACTTAAACCCGATGGGTTTTTGGTTGTCCATGATGACATAAAAGATAAGGATAAAAAACTAAACGTAATTTCTAGTTGTGGGTATGTACTTCTGAATCATTTTTTACTCCCTGAGGATGCTTGGTGGACAGAGTATTACAAGCCTCTAAAAATCAAGGTGAATAAATTAAGTAATAAATACAAAAATAATCCAGAAATCCTTAAAGCGCTTCAGAAATATCAGAATGAGGTAGAGATGGCAAAAAATAGAACTAGTGTTACATCAATCTTTTACATCCTGCAAAAAACATAACAGATTGTTATAGTAGAATTCGTATGTTCAATGGGTTTTTTCCTTAAAACACCTTTGGAGCTGTTCCAATAAATCGGGTTGGTTCATTAGAGTGCCAAAAATGTATACTCGACCAGCAATTTCAGACAATTCTCTCAAATCACACCCAGTGATAATTTCCACTACATCGTCTGGTGCCATTGTAGCCATTTTTTCTAATTCACCTTTTTTTGCGGTAGTCCATTTTTTAAAAAATTCCTGAATACATTTTGGTGACGGTTCCTTCTCTGTGTTTAACATATTTCTGATTAAAGCACCGAACCGGTATGCCCACTCATTTCCTTCCTCCCCTGTCCAATCAATATACTTGTATCTGCGTTCGTACATCCGCGCAGTACGCATGTATAGCTTTTCTGTAGCAGTTTTACCAATAGTTACTCTTTGACCAGCAGCAATTATGATTCCTAACTCTTCCAAATCCTTTAAATAACGATAGATGGTTTTCTCAGACTTTGGTTCAATATTACTAGACTTTTTAGCTTTTTCGTTAAAAGCTGTAGCAATCCCTTTTACAGTCATCGGTCTTTTTCTTAGTATTGACATTATCAATTCATAATTTGGATCTTCGAGCTTCTTGAGTGTTTCCTCGTCCTCTATGATTTTTAAAATCACAGGTTTGAAATCTACGATGTCTTGGTATGTATTTGCTTGAGAAGTAATTATTAATTTCCTCCTAGAATCCACCTAGAATCCATGGTCACTCGGCCCTTTCAAGGCAATTACGAAGCTCTTTCAACAAACTGGGGTGTTCCATTAATGTTCCGAAGATATAAACCCAATCGACGAATTGGATCAATTCTTCCCATTCTCCCTCAGTAATGAGTTCCAATATGTCTTCTGATTCTGTTTTAGCAAATCCTTCAAGTGTATTCAGTTTTGTTTCACTCCATTTTTTGAAAAACTTCTGGATGCATTCGATAGATACTTCTTGGTTACTTGTACCAAGCATATAACCCAAGATAGTGGCAAATCGATGTGCCCACTCGTTTCCCTTCTCCGACATCCAATCAATGTCTTTACGTTGGAAAACACGAGCGGTACGCATGTATAATTTCTCAGTAGCGGTTTTACCAATTATAACTCTCTGACCAGCAGGAACAACTAACTCTAACTCCTCTAGAGTTTTTAAATAACGATAAATTGTCTTATCAGTTTTGGGTTCAGTCATATGACACATTTCTGCTTTTTTGTTGTAATCAGCTGTAATTTCTTGTACTGTCATTGGTTTCTTTCTCAAAATGGCTATGACTTTTTCATAATTAGGGTCTATAAGTGCTTTGAGCTTTTTTTCATCACTGATAACTTTCAGGACTGCAGGTTTATAATCCACAACATCTTGGTACTTACTCTGTTGTGAGGATGTTTCAGAATCTGTCATAAACTTCGTTCCTAGGAAAATAGAGGAATAGTATATTTTTTCATCTTTCATAATGCTTATAAAATATTAAGACAATCAAATATCAAGCAATCTCATATTTATAACTTTCGATCTATGAGTCTAAGAAAATTTCCATTTGAGCCGAAATTGTCCTGTTATAATCAGGAATAAAATCAATCTAATGGGATGTGTTCCTAAAATGAGTATTATAGAATTGTTTATGAAATTACCTCCTTCTTCCTTAAAAGTCTATAAAATATTACAAACGAATAAGCAAATGACTTTCAAGGAAATATCATCACAAACTGATTATTCTACTCGAACTGTTCGTTATGCTCTCCGTGATTTAAGTGATGCGGGATTAATCGGTAAAATTCCTGATATGACTGATTTAAGACGATGCTATTATTCGATTAATCGCTAAAAAAAATCTGCTACTAAAAAATTAGGTATTAATCTCATTTACTTAACTTTTGCTTTTCTATGTAATTACCACATTATAGTAAGACAACTTACTCCAATTAATCCAATAACACTTTCAAAGCCAGGAGTTTCACTCGCTGGAGGAGGATTATCTATTGGGTCTCCCCTTTTATGCCCAGTTTTTTGTTTATAGGGCAAATCGCTTTGATTTGTAGGAGCTAACTTATCAATGATCGGGGTTTCTCCAGCACTTAAGTAAAAACTAGAGGTTGTCATGGTGTCGGAACTAATTGATCCAAAAAAGATTTCACCTAGTAGATAGTAAAAACCAGCACTACTGACGGCACCTAAATCAAGTGTTAGATAGTCAGCACTTGTTCCAAGTAAATAATATGATTCAGACGCAGTGGTGATTAAGGTGCGGTTTGATGAATCATAGAGATCCACATATACAGTTACCGAACCTGAGTATCCACTAGGAACATCTGGATCAAATCTTGCTTTTACTCCATCATCAATTCCATCTTCGTCTGAATCATAAGTTAAATCATAAAAACTATAAAAGTAGGGGTCACCTTCTGCCGTTACTGTTGCTCTTACGGATAATAAACCTATTATAGAGGACAAAATAAAGAAAATGCTCCATAAGAAATGAATTTTTTTCATATTAAAATAGTCATTAAAACTCCCATTTAAGAACTATCTTACTAGAATATATCAATTTCAAGACAATAAACTAGATTTTATATTGTATTCAAGGCAATTTCTGTGCTTCCTCTTGTATCAGCAACCATGCTTTATCTATGTGTTTCTTTTGGATATAAGTTTGACCTGCGACGAATCTAAGTGTGTATTTTCCATTTAATTTTGTGTGAGTCATGTAAAGTTTTCCTGTATTATTTAATCGATGTAATAACTCTTCATTCACTCGGTTTAGTTCCTCCTCCTCATCTAGAGAAGCAGGGTGATATCTAAAACAGAGAGTATTCAATGGAACTGGTGCGAGTAGTTCAAAATCAGGTGTTTTTTCAATTTTTTGTCTCAGAGAATCAGCGAGATCAATATGAAATCTGATTTTTTGCTGTAATCCTTCTATCCCAAAATTTCTAATCACAAACCATAATTTAAGAGCACGAAACCGTCTACCTAACTGTAATCCCCAGTCTCGAAAGTTCTTTACTCCTTCTGCTTTTGTTTTAAGGTATTCAGGTAAAATTTCAAAAGTTCGAACTAATGCCTCTGGATCCTTAATAAAATACGCAGAACAATCAAAATTCGTAAACATCCATTTATGCGGATTAAATACGAAAGTATCCGCATATTCAATCCCTTCTATCATCCGTCGATATTCTGGTAAAAGTAATGCTGTTCCTGCTAATGCTGCATCAACATGAAGCCAGATTTCATATTTAGAACAAATTTCACCAATTTGTTTCAAAGGATCGGTCGCTGTGGAACCTGTTGTGCCTATAGTTGCAACAACTGCCATGGGTTTCATGTCATTTTCAATATCTGAATCAATAGCTTCTTGGAGAGATTTTGGGTTTAACGCAAAGGTTTTATCAACAGGTATTTTCCTTAAGTTCTCTCTTCCCGTTCCAACTATTTTCACAGCTTTCTCTATGCTTGAATGAGTTTCTGTAGAGCAATATGTTGTCAAAATTCCTTTATCATTCATTCCAGTTGAATTAATTTCGTAATTAGTTAACTGTTCTCGGGCTGTGAGAAGTGAACATATTGTAGATGTTGAGGCCGTATCTTGGATCACCCCACTGAACGTTTTAGGTAATCCAATCATGTCTCTTAACCATTCCATGACTCGTTCTTCCAATTCTGTTGCTGCTGGTGAGGTTTCCCAGCTCATACATTGAGCCCCAAGGGTTGTCATTAGCATTTCTCCCAACATTGAGGCATATGAACTATTTGCTGGAAAATAAGCAAAAAAATTTGGACTCTGCCAGTGAGTAATCCCGGGTATAATTATCTCTTCGAAATCAGCGAAGATTTTATCAAAGTCTTCACCTTTTATTGGTGCTGCTAAAGGCAGATTATTAATAATCTCTTTCGGTGCTACTTGAGATTTCACAGGGTATTTTTCTACATTTTCGAGGTATTCTGCCATCCAATCGACAATTTGATGCCCGAATTTCCGAAATTCACTCAAATCCATCTTCAGACTTTCCTTATAATTTCTTTAAGTTCTTTATGACTTGTAAAACATCCTCTTCGGTATTATAGAGGTGTAGCGATATTCTTATCATTTTATTTCTGATACTCAGCTCAATAGGTCTTTTAAACTGCTTCAATTCCTCGCCAATTTTACGAACATCTTTGTCTGTAGTCGTAAATGTGACTATTGATCCTTTCTCTTCTGGTGTAATAATTTTAATATTATCTAATGTTCTTAATTCATTAATCAGCAATTCAGTTAATTTCATATTGTGATTATAGATATTTTTAATTCCTATTGAACGTAAATACTTCATTGATTCGGCTAAACCAATTTTCACTCCATAAGCACTTGTGCTATATTCGAATTTCATTGCGGTTGACGGGTATTTGAGTTCTATAGGATTGAAATCCCACATATCTTCTGAAGACCTCCATCCAACAAACGCAGGAGTTAATGTTTCATAAAGTTCTTTTGAGATGTATGCTATTGCAGTTCCAAAGGGAGCCAACAACCATTTGTAACTCCCTGTGATGTAAACATCGACTCCAGATCTTCTAACATCAAGTGGTACATAACCAGCTGCTTGTATTCCGTCCACGACCACTAGTGAACCAACATCATGAGCGCGATCGGCAATCTTCTTAAGATCGTGTTGTTGTCCAGTAAGAAATTCTACATGCGTGATAAAAACAGCTTTCGTTGCTTCATCAATCTCATCTAAAATATCATCAAGTGAAATGGTCCAATTTACAGCATTAACAAGTTTAACGGTGATATCTTTATTTTCAGCAATTCTAAACAATGGGTAACTAACACTAGGGAACTCAATATCGGTTGACACAATTTTTCCTTTTTTAAACTCTAGACTCCATGCAATAGAATTTAATGCCTCTGAAACACTGTTAAAGACAGCAATATCTTTTGGTTCACAATTTAGGAGATGACTTCCTTCTTTTCTAAGATTCTCATAAACCATAACTTCTTTTTCTTCATCCAGAGCTAAAGTCCCCTCCCTAGCCATTTCAGTAAAAAATTCCTGAGTTTTTCCAATGACTGGATCTGGAACCAGTCCAATACTTGCCGTACTCAAATAATTCACTTTCTTTGTTGTTGGAAAATCGTTTAATAGTTTTTTAGCAATCATCAAATCACCCAAGATTCAATTGGCTTGTGGAAATGGTTTAAGACTTAAAACCCGTTTAAAATCTCTTTAGTAAAAAAAAGTTGTTCAAAAACCCATTAGATTTTAAAACATACATAAAATTTCAACTTAACATGATTTGTTTTTGATTTCTCACCGATTTCTTTGGCGAAATAAATGCGAGTCCAGAAAATAATTGATATTTTTAAACAAAAGGAGATTACACTCTCTTTCGAGTTTTTTCCACCCAAGAAAGATTCACAATTGGACTCCTTTTATCATGTTGTGGGAGCACTCGTGAAACTGGGAGCAGATTTCATCTCTGTTACTTATGGAGCAGGAGGAAGCACTCGGGAAAAAACAATGGAAATCACCTTAGAACTTCAAGATCGTTTCAATATCCCTACAATTCATCATATAACCTGTGTTGACCATTCAAAACAGGATTTGATCGAAATTTTAGATACAATGAAAGCCAACGGAATTGTCAATGTCCTAGCGTTACGTGGTGACCCGCCTCGGGGTGTGAAGGACTGGATACCCAACCCAAATGGGTTTTCGTTTGCTCACCAATTATGCGATCTTGTTTCAAGATTTTATGGGGATTATTTTTCATGTGGTGTTGCAGGTTTTCCAGAGGGGCATCCTGAAGCTCCAAACAAAAGAATGGACATTAAATATTTGAAAAACAAGATCGATCACGGAGGCGAGTTCATCATTACTCAATTATTTTATGAGAATAATGATTATTTTGATTATATTTCTCGCTTAAAAGAGATTGGAATCTTTAATAGAATTATTCCTGGGATTTTACCTGTATTTAATTTTACGAATTTAAAGAAATTCTGTGCTTTCTGTGGAGCTACCATCCCGCAGCGCTTTTACGACATATTTGAACCATTAGAGGACGATTTAAAGGCTACTCAAGAAAAGGGGATCGAGATTGCTATTAATCAGTGCACTGAACTTCTTGAAGGAGGGGCACCAGGATTGCATTTCTACACGCTAAATAAATTGGATTCTATTAAAGAAATTGTCCTTAATCTAAAGGAATTTCTATAAAAGAATATACTAAAGGCTTGTGTGTTGAAGAGGATAATAACCTTTCACTTCACAGGTAAGGTTTCTCCTCTATCATCGCCTTATTATAACTATTAGACTGATTATTCAAAATATATTTGCATTTAAACTCAATTATAATTCCCAAGTCATATTCGCTTTTTTGTTTTCAATCTTGGAATGAACATGGGGACTCGTTCCTTATACTCCAAGTAGTATTTTCCGAGACGTATCTCCAGCTCTGGTTCCTCAATCAGTTTTATCTCTAGAATGAGAAGTAGAAAATAAAGAGGAGTGACTATCAGAACAAGAGATATTGATCCCAGTAAAAATCCAAATCCAAAAAATATCAAGATATAACCCGACACAATTGGATTTCTAATGTAAGCATAAGGTCCAGTGTCAACTAATTGCGTTGGGGGAGAAAAAGGAACAGGAGTTCCTTTCGATTTCGCGAAAAGGAAAGATGACCATAATATTAAAAACAATCCTACTATGAGAATAGGTATTGAAATCAATAGATTAAGTGGCATTGGGAGAAGTCTAGAAAGACTGAGTAGATCATCCATCATAAGAGAAATCAGAATAAAAAATGCACTAAAAAGAATAAAGGCTCCCCCTCCAACTGGTGTAAGAAGAATCCGTACTTTTTTATTGCCTGTTGTTATTTTATATAGAAAAGTGATAATTTTATCCTTCATTCTCCTTTTATGACTCCTTCATAGATAAAGGAATTTTTCAGGGATAAATAAGTTTATTTATTGTCTCTGTTGTAAATTTATCAATTAATCCATGGAGTCTTTAGATCTTCTCAAAGATATTTCCTGTTGAATGAGACAATCGTAATATTAATTCCCACTCCCTCGATTCGTTATTGTTCAGTAAAGGAGGAAATAGAAAAATGGATAGCAACCACAGCGATGATAACACCGAATCATTCGCGCCTGAGAAAGAAAAGGGTTATAATCTTTTATTAGCATTATTGTTGACTCTCATCTTTACGCTTGCTTTATTTAATGCAGTATGGCAATTCCCCAGGATAATTAACACATTCTTGAGACCAATCTTTCCTGATTATGGGTTAATTTCACCTGAAAGTGCAATAGTTAGAGAGATCAAATTTGTTGGGTATGTCTGTTTTGGAGTCACTGTCTTTTTGATACTCATTGGTTACTTGACTCAACGCTCGAAACTCACGATTTCAGGTTCTGTAGCTTTTTACATTCCAATTTTTGGCCATTTCGCTGGTTCAATGTTTTTTTTCGCCGGAATAGGGATCTTTAGGGTAATATGGATACCTTTTTTTGATATATCCATTCTTTCGATTAATCTTCTTACTCTTGGTGATATTATTCTTATACCTGATATTTTATTGAGGAGTCTTATCGATGAATTCTTTAAACTTCTTAATCAACAGTCTGTAGCATTTTTAGATATTCAAATACATCCTGTAGCATATCTAATTCTATATCAGGTATTAGGTCTTGCAATTTTTATTTTTAGTACGATATCTTGGTTATATGGAAAATTTTCTGGTAAAATTCTTCTCAATTTTTGGATTTACAAATACTCTCGTCATCCCCAGTATTTGGGTCTTCTCTTATGGAGTTATGGTCTTCTTCTCGAAGTAAGGTATATTGCCTATCCCTTTGGAGGATATATTCCCTTAGCAACATTTCCTTGGTTGATTTTTGCTTGTTTGCTAATTGGCGTTTCATTACAGGAGGAAATCAAACTGCACTTTAACCACCCCAATGAATATCTCGAATATCGTAAGGCTACCCCATTTATGTTTCCTCTTCCACGACAAATCTCTACTTTCCTAAGCAAACCAATTAAGTTGTTACTAAAAAAAGAGTGGCCAGAAACGAATAGGGAAGGAATCCTGATATGGATTGTATATAGTACTGGATTAATATTACTCTCCCTTCTGACCGTAATATTCTTCAATCCACTATTTTCCAATTATTATCATTAACTAGATTATAATAATCACAAATCTAATCCATACACTTGCTTGGGTGCTAAGTATTCAGGGAATTTGTCTATCAATGCTCTCCGAATCGAGTAACACAAGTGGCAAGCATCTACATAATTATCTTCGTGATCAACTTGGTATTCTCTTGCTAATTCCGCTGGGCCACCTTTTATTAATGGGCCACAAATAGGATGAGAGCTCGCATTATAATTATTTGCAAGCTCAGAGAGAGGAGTTTTCCACATATTTCCCATACTTAAACCTTGACAGATATGAGTATTGCCAAAGGGGTCAGGGTGAATTCTCCCTGGATTTTTTAATTCTTCATGGGGACATTCTGTAAAATCCTCCCAATTTCTTCTCGGTAATTCCTCGGTAATTAACTTCTCAACTGCCCTTCCTCTAAACATTGCACCTCCCCCAATTACTGGTTCACCTTTCTCTTGAGTCTTCTCTAAATCTAGCGTTGGTTTTTGGATACATATGTCTCCTCCAGACATACTCAAACGTTTCAACGCTGTTAATGCCCTTGTAGCGGGATTCACTTCACCATCTCCATGATGAAAGGCATCATTGCTGATACTTACATCTGCTATGCCTAGATCAAGTAGTGGTTTCAACCATATTTCCGCGTCCTCCTCAGAGATTGCCCAATATGAATTAGTCACTACTCCAGTTTTGAATCCCATATCATGAGATAGCTTTATCCCTTCTAGCATGAGCGGGTAAAATAGAAAGGGCTCACCCCCTTCATAATAAACCATTTCTATCGTTCCGATTTTTTTCATTTCGTCGTGAACAGCTCTTAATTGCCTCAGAGTAAAAGTCCCCTCAAAATTTGGGCTACAATATAAGAAACAATGATCACATTCGAAATTACAGCTCATTGTTAAAAGGAAATGAATCCCTGTTAGCATAAGAATCCCTATTGGACATTTAATGGTAATCCTTTATTTTTGTTTTTACATTGGCATTAGTGAAATTGATCTTCAGATAGTAAAAACAAGTTAGAATTTTGATACAAGTCTGGATAAAAGATGCCAATGGAACAATCCAGGAAAAAATTGTTCTTTGTCATCACAAGTCAAGTGAATGAATCCATTAAAGAATCTGTTAATTTCCTCTTCATTAAAATAATGATGAGGATGTCTTTTCTCCTTTTCTTCCTTAATTACAAAAGTACCCTTTTCAATTTCTCTTCCATCCCCAAATTTATTGTGTTTTGATGAGATTAAAGTACAAAGCAGATAACCGTTATTTTTCAGGCATCTTATTATTTCATTCACGGTTTTATGGATAGCTTCAGCAGTACCATGATAGATCACGTTCCACGCAACTATTAAGTCAAAAAAATCATTAATAAACGGTAAATGACTCATTTCGCCTTGTATTAGTTTAGGTGAAAGTCTTTCCCTTTCAAACCACTTCAATGTATATTTGAAACCAGAAGGGCTGGGGTCGATTCCATAGACATCAAAACCTTCTTTAGCAAACAGAATAGTATGACGACCAACACCAGACCCCAAATCAAGTACTTTTTCTACCCCCTCTTTTTTAAACACTGGTAAAAAGGAAACAATGAATGGATCAGGATCTAGCCAACGAGCTCTTCCCTCTTCAGTTTTCCAAGAGTCATCCCACGCTTCCATATTCGAGTTCCCAGTCTTGTATGCTTGTAATTATTCAAAATTCCATTCTTCAGAGTAATTAAATGCTGATTTCAATAATTTTTATAAATATAGATTTTCTTAAAAAAAGGATGAAGAAGACATGATCAAAGGAATTGTTTTTGACATCGATGGTACCCTCCTAAATCATGAACAGGCAGTGGAAAGGGCACTTATTAGTCTTTATTCTTTGATGAAGAGAAAAATTCATCATTCAAGTTTTATTGAATTCTTTTCAATTTGGAAAACCAATACTGATAGTTATATTAATGATTATTTGGATGGACGCCTTTCATTTGAACAGCAGCGGATTTTGAGAGTTCAAAGTGTGTTTAGTAAGTGGGATTGCAAACTATCTTCAGATAAAGCAATGGATCTGTTCAAATGGTACCTTAATAAATACGAACAAAATTGGACATTATTTGAAGATGCCTTGCCATGTCTTACTATGCTAAAGAATTTTCCTCTAGGAGTTATATCTGATGGGGATGGTGAACAACAAAGAAGAAAATTAGCATTTACAGAAATAGATTCCTTTTTCAAATCCATAATCATATCTGGGGAGGTTGGTCTACGAAAACCTAATCCTGAAATCTTTAAGAAGAGTGCTAAAGAATTTAATCTCCCTCTTGATGAGATATTATATGTTGGTGACCAGTTAGAGATTGATGCTCTTGGTGCCTTAAATGCAGGTATGTATGGGGTATTGATAAACCGTACTAATCAACTTCATGATAAAACTGACATAAGAATTATCTCGAAACTGACTGAACTTCCCCAAATAATAGAAAAACTTCAAGAGTAGCTTTTACTTAAAAATGTGTATTTTCTTCTCTTTAAATGGTTGTATGTTCGCTTTTGATCTCCCTTTCTTATTCTTTTGTGGGTTAATCCTTGGTTATTTAATGGAGACCAAGCATATCACTTACAAAGTTAATTGGTTTCTTGGACTCAGTTTTCTATTTGTATTTCAAGTTGGCGGAATGTTATTGTGGTTTAATGTCTTTTCTGGAAGTAAAGAATTCATGATATTTCCTTTTAACCTCTTTGGTTTAACAACAGTTGATTTTGAACCATTTCTTTCGGCATTTCTCTTTTGTCTTGAACCTGCTCTGATTATTCTGGGTGAATATATTGCGATAAGACACGTGCAAACAGACAAATCCTAGTAATCTATGCAACCTTGTTGTTTATACCACTCAAGAGTTGTTTCAATTCCTATTTGAAAGCTTGGGATCGAATATTCGAATCCAAGACCCTTCAATTTATCATTATCAAATATATGGTCTGAAAAGAGTAATTTTAACGAAGTTTTTTCGTATAAGCTTGTCTTTCGGAGAAGTTTGTTCCAAAAACGGTCAATATAACCATAAATATAGACTAACGACTTTGGAATATGGAATCTAGGAGGTTTTTTATTTATTAGTTCGGAAACTATTCTAAATGTCTCTTCGATTGAAATAGGAGCATTATCCGCGACATTGAAAATTTCTCCAATCGCTTTCTTCTTACTTGACATGAAGAAAGCTGCTCTAACAATATCGTCAACGTGTACATGATGCTGGATTATTTTCCCAGTTCCAGGGATACCCAAAATTTTCCCATTTACAAGGGCCAGAAGTGCCTTGGAAGTTCCATAGAATGACCTAGGCCCATAAATTGCTGTTGGTCTAATAATGCTTATTGGTAATCTATTTTCTTCAAAATAAGATAAGGCAATTTGCTCTTGAATCCATTTAGATTCTGAATATGGATCCTCAGGTTGAATTGGATGATTTTCATCAGCAGGGGAGTATTTTAAGGTACCGTAAACCATTGCTGTACTCCAATTCACAAAATGGGAAATGTCTTCAGAAAGAGCAGCAGATAGAAGATTAGTTGTTCCTTCAACATTAACTTTAAACAGTAGTTTTTTTGGTGCACTGAAATTAAAGATTCCAGCGGGATGGAATATTTTAGTTACTCCATTAAGTATTGGAGGTAGCTCCTTAGGATTGGTAAGATCAGCTGGAATAAATTCTACTGCTTCGGAAGAAGGAATATTTTTTCGATTGGTATTTTTTAAATCTGTAGCTCTTACATAAAAACCCTGCGAAACAAGAGTGTCAAGTAAATGTGATCCAACAAATCCACAAGCTCCTGTAACTAGGTAAATATCCTTATGGTCTTTCCTCATCCTTTGCAATATTTTTTCCTCTAAAAGTAAAAGGAAAAATTATTCCAGAAATTCTACTTTGCTTTAATGACAAATTTTTCCATACAATCCAAACTTAAATGAATTGCCATAAATCCAAAAAAAAGTTTTCTAATTCGGATATCAGATCGTAGCAACCAGGAAGACATTGGATCCTTATCCTAAAAAGAATTTTCAATACATCTTAATAATTCCTTAATAAGTTCAGTTTTCTTTGATCTTCTTCATGCTATCAATCCTAATATTTTACCATTAAGAGCTTCAACCGCATTTTTACTGAATCTAGAGCTCCAGCTGGAAAAAATAGATAAGTAGCAAACCCAATAACCAGAAGGTCTTATTGTTTTGGAATCCTGTTCATTCCACCAACTTTCGAATGCCACCAGTGACCATTGACAAAACGCTTGATACCTGGAACCGCTCTGTGACCCATAAGACAAGACATACCATATTTCATTTCATTTTCTTCACAAATTATGATGCTTTCTTTTGAATCTGTTCTTGGCATGAACCAGATACCTGGCTTTGGATTTAATGTTGAGGCTTCTCGAACAATATCAGTTGTTAATTCTTTTTTATGAACAACTACAACAACATCAACTGGTTCAGGTAAATCTTTGAGTGAAGCATAAGTGGGATCCCCATCGATCTCCTTCTTGTCAGAACATACAGGGTAGGCCTTTTTAACATTGTACCATTTATTTTTTAATAAAGGATAAATCTTACTGGAGAGACCTCCAGTGAAAGTTCCAGCAATAGCGTATTTCATTTCTGTAGTAAATCCATGATCTATTTCAACCACATAAAACACATCTTGGGAGGGGTTTGTGTCACTGATGGAGAACAAATAAAAAACCTATGGGTTAAGGAAATACCCACAGTAAGAACCTTTATTGATAAGGATGAGATAAAATTATTGTAGGATTTTTGTGAGAAAAATGAAGAATGTTGGTTGTTTGAATGACTAGATTACTTGATCAAATCGAAGAACGATACATCAGCAAAAATGGAGTTAAACTCCACACAATCTTGATAGGTTCTGGTAAACCCTTAATTTTGCTACATGGGTTTCCTGATTTCTAGTATGGTTGGAAAAATATAATATTAGGATTAAAAGACAAATATAAACTTATTATACCTGATTTGAGGGGATATAATCTATCCGAAAAACCAACGGGGGTACAGAATTATAATCTGAATACTTTAGTAGAGGATATTAGAGGATTGAGTGAAGCATTAAATCTTGAAAGATTTAATCTTACAGGTCATGACTGGGGAGGAGTCATTGCATGGGCATTTGCTGAAAAATTTCCTGAAAAGTTGGAGAATAATCTTAAATGCACCACATCCTACAATCTTCCATCCTATAATCTTCCTTCTTTTGAATTGTTAAATGTTGTTGATACAATGATATTTGCTTTCATAATTAATAAATTTTGATCAGTTTGAAAGGAATGAATTAAAGATCCTCTGGGTGCTTCAACTATACCTACACCTGATTATTCCTTAATTGTTGAGGATATTGTATAATCAGTATCCTTCATTAGAATAGGATCTTCTAGAATATCAATTGTTTTCTCAAGAGCATACATGATTTCTATTATTCGTGCAAAATGAGTCGAAAAACTTTCAGTTGTATAGCAACCAAATTTCTGACGAAAAACTTCAAGCATTTTACTTGCTATTTTCGTGGGGATAGTTTCATAACATTTCTGTCGAGCCAATGGCCCAACTTGAATGATGGAATCTTCTTCATCTTCCACATTAGTGAAATAAGGAAATTTTGTCCAAGAAAAATCGTAATACTTCTCACCAATCATTTTTCGATATTTGGCCACTCTAAAATTTCCTTTAACCTTTCCCTTTGAATCTACAATAATTGTTTCCTCATCATAGAGAGCTTTTCTTTGTTGTCCCCAATCATGTTAATTTTTCAATTTGATTGATTATTTGTTCATGAAGTCTTTCATATAATGGTTTATTGCTTTCTTTTAAGAGTTGAAGTACTTTAAGGGCATAATAGAATTCTTGATAAGTTTGTATGAGAATCAATACTTATTCCTCCTTTTTCTAACATTTTCTATTGATATATGGTATTCAGTTAGATATGAAGATTCATTACGTTTAAATCATACAGCTTTAACTCTGAGGATGATAATAATGCAAGATATTTATGAGCCTATTACTCGTTCTTCAGATCTAATTGAAGCAAAAAAATGTTTTATCATGATTATCGATGTCCAATCAGTATTCATGCAAGGTCTAACAAATGAAGAGCAATTAATCTTTCTACAAAAGTTTACACACTTGATTAGGCTTTCTTGTGTCTTGAACATCCCTCTTCTTATTACAGCTGAAGATATCGAAAAGAATGGGTCTTTACCAAACACTCTTCAAAAAGCTCTCCCTTCGAACGTTAAAATCTTTAATAAATTTATTTACAGTTGTTGGGGTCAGAAAGATATCCAAATGGCAATTAGAAATACCAAACGACACATTGCGATACTTTGTGGTTTTGAAACTGATGTGTGTATTGCCCAAACGGCGATTGATCTTCAAACTAATGGATTTAAAGTCTTTATTTTAACAGATATGACCTTCTCTCGGAATAGCATTGAACATGAGATCGGATTGAAGCGTATGGAACATCATGGGATTATACTTTCATTGTTAAAAACGTGTCAAGAAGAAATAACCGCTGGTGTGAGAACACCTATCCAACAAGTGTTGAAAGAAAACGATTTACAAAATATTTGAAATAATAAGTAATTTTAACTGATCATTTTGTTTGGAAACTCGCAATTTTTTTCGAATTCTCAGATAATAACATTTGAAGAAATGTTCAAATATTCTTATAAACTATTGTTAACAACTTCTTAAATAGAGAATATCCTTGAGAGTTTGGTTACCAATGACAGCACCCTGTAAAACAATCGAAATCAATCCTGAAGAGATAGAAATTGCTCGGAAAAAGATCGATGGTTCGAATCCCATCCAATTAACCAAATTTTTTCGAATAATTTCTGGAGAAACAAGGATTAAGATTCTTTTATCATTATCTGGGACTGAACTCTGCGTTTGTGATCTTAGTGAAATCTTAGGATTATCTCCTTCAGCTATCTCTCATCAATTAAAAGAACTCCGAGAGGGGAACTTTGTTAAATTTCGTCGTGAGGGAAAAGAAAGTTATTACTCGCTTGAAATTGAACACTTAGAACCGATTTTAACTAATGCATTAGAACATCTTAGAGACCATCCTACAGGTTAGGAGAGTAGTCGAAATGGGTCAGGAAGTTCATAAATTTTCTATTAAAGGCTTAAGCTGTGCTAATTGTGCACTTAAGATAGAAAATACTCTAAAAAGTCAAGATTTTTCTGAGGTCCAATTAAATTTTGCTACAAGGATACTTACATTTAGTTGTGGGGAGAAGCGATGTGATTCTCATGCAGAGAAAATCAATGCAATCATATCTAAAATTGAACCAGGAGCTCTTGCTATCCCTGAGATAAGCATGGATCAACCACAAGTTAGGGATTGGGTTCCTATTGCTCAAATCAGTGTTTCTTTACTACTTCTTGTATTAGGAATCGTACTAACAAATCCCTCAATGACAGAACTACTAAGATTGACGGGTAATATATCCTTTTTCCTTGCATATTTCATAGCTGGTTGGAAAGTGCTTAAAAAAGCCATTATTCAATTGAGAAACCATAATTTCGCAAATGAATATATCCTAATGTCTGTAGCTACGATTGGAGCGATTCTAATTCAGGAAATACCTGAAGCGGTAGCTGTCATGGTCTTTTACACTATAGGAGAATATTTACAGACTAGAGCCATTAATCATTCAAGACAATCAATTGGCTCTTTGTTGGATATACGCCCAGATCAAGCTCATCTTGTTAATGCTGATAGTATCACAACAGTCCCTATTGCTGAAGTAAAACCTGATGATTTTATCCTAGTAAAACCTGGAGAACGAATTCCATTAGATGGTAAGATTGTAAAAGGACAGACAAACTTAGACATGTCGGCATTGACTGGAGAATCCCGACCTGTGACCGTAATGGAAGACGATGAAGTTCTTTCGGGTTCAATAACAAGTAATAGTATTCACATTCAGGTAACATCTCCCTGTTATGACTCTACAGTTTCAAGAATCTTGAATGCTGTTGAAAATGCCGCTAAAAACAAATCTAAAACCGAATTATTCATCACTCGATTTGCTCGCTACTACACTCCACTGATTCTTTTAGTAGCTCTCTTCATTGCAGTAATTCCACCTCTATTATTCGGACAGGCCTTTAATGTGTGGGTCTATCGAGCATTTGTAATTCTCGTCATCTCGTGTCCTTGCGCTTTAGTTGTTTCGATCCCGTTGGTTTACTTTTCTGGAATCGGTAAAAGTTCACACGAGGGAATTTTACTGAAAGGTGCTAATGTTATTGATTCACTCAATAATGTCTCAACTGTCTTGTGGGATAAAACAGGAACATTAACTGTAGGGAAGTTTAAGGTGGTTACAATTGTTCCAACACCAAATTATAGTCCTCATGATGTTCTTGCTTATGCTGCTCTTGCTGAAGCACATTCTACTCATCCCATTGCAGCTTCGATTCGTGAAGCTCACGGTAAACAAGTGGATTTAACACAGATTGAAGAATACGAGGAATTACCTGCTTTAGGTGTAATGATGAAAACTGTTTCCAATGAATCAATTGTTGTAGGAAATGACAAATTAGCGCATAAAGTGAATTGTCCTCACTCAGAATGTATTCGTGATGAAACTGCTGTATATGTGATAAAGAATGGCGAATATATAGGTCATATTATCATTGATGATCAGATTAAAGATACCTCATACCATGCAATCAAGAAATTGAAGTCCCAGAACGTTTTAAATATTGGTTTATTAACTGGTGATACCAAGAATGTGGCAGAAAGAGTTGGAAGGGAGTTGGGAATCGATCAAACAAAAATTTATGCCAATTTGATGCCTTTAAATAAACTGGAAATTTTGGAAAGTTATATCTATAAAAACGATGGAGTTGGGGCCGTTGCTTTTGTTGGGGATGGGATTAATGATGCACCAGTTATTGCAAGAGCGGATATTGGGGTCGCAATGGGAGGCATCGGTTCAGATGCTACTATTGAAGCAGCAGATCTAGTTATCATGGAAGATAATCCTTCAAAATTAAGTGATGCCATAGATATTGCAAAAAGGACAAACAAATTAGCAAAACAGAATATCATTATGGCATTGGGTATAAAAGCATTATTTATTTTTTTGGGAGCTATGGGCCTTGCTACGATGTGGGCAGCTGTGTTTGGTGACGTAGGTGTGACAATTCTGACAGTACTGAACTCATTAAGGCTTTTAAGATGAAATAATCGTTAATGAGATTTCTGAAACAAGGGATCTTTTAGCAAGTTGCATAATCGATTAATGTCTCTTTAGCAAAGGCATATTAATACTCACCAACTTATTATTTCTGACCTTTTACTGGGCTATTTTCTGGTGATGCAATGGCCGTAGAATACGGAATGTCTTTAATTGATGAACTCAAAGAAGTCCTTGCGAGAAGAAGAAATGTTCTAGAAATTTTTGGAACATATAAAATTATGTACGATGAACTTTTACAGAATTTGGCAAATTCATACCATACAGATATTGATACAGCTGTTTCAGCCTTCTATCTTGCAAATTATGTCATGGATACATTAAAACAAGATAAAGAAGCAAGGGATAGAGTTGATGAGGATGATCGAGTTAAAATCGTGCTAGAAAACCTCATCGAAGCGAAAAAGCACCTAACAATGGATTTTGAGTCACTTGTACAGGTGTATTCCCTTCTCTATGATTGGGCGGTCAAGATTGAAAAAGATTTAGTTACACACGCTCGACTAATAGTGAATCCAAAAGTAATAATGACCAATCTAGTTGATATATATGCTGTATCGCTCTTTTCGTTTTTAAAACAAGTTGTTCCCAATTTAGATCTAAGGTGGGCAATGGCTGAGTTAGCTGGCGCCTTAGATAAAGGATTTGCTTCAGAATATTTTGAAGATATTAAATCAAATTTTTCTATTGCCAAAATGGATCCTTTAGTCTTTTTTGACTCAGGGTTCTTTGTTATTTGCCCATTCGTCGAAAAATATTTTGCTAGAAAGTTCGAAGACGTTAAAGAGCTAGAATCGTTCGGTGATATTGGTCGGCGATCATATGAATTTGCTACTTCTGTCTTTTACGATACTACTTCAAGAGAATTATACTCCCCTATTGCTTATGATGAACAAATCGTTTCTAATGAAATTCTGGAGCTCTTAGAGCTAGAATTGAAAAACTCTCTCTATCTGAATCAGACATCAAGTAGACCTGATAATCCGTATCAATTGCTTTTTGCTAAATTTCACGTTCAAATTAGGATTCCTAACCAACGACCAGAAGAAAGGTTTTTCTACATCCATAATTTTGAGGAGAAACAGTCAGATAATGGATTTTCCAATAAACTAGGAAATTGGAATTATCTGATGCTCTCAGAACAAAACGTTAATCTTCAATCAATAATTTCATATTCCAAACAACGGTGTATCGATATCAGAGGAATTTCAAGTCGTTTGAAAGCTCAGGGTGACACTGACGTTGAACTTATGAATACTTTGTTGTCAGCATGGATGGAGATGTATATCCACAACTTACAAGAAGAATATAATTTCCTAGAGTTAAAAGATGAGCTTCGTGAGCAAGGATTTATCCCTGTATGTCTTCTAAAGCAAGATAGGCAGCGAACAATTGTGGAAATGTTAGTGGACACACCAAAAGCGATTACTTCCAAACGACTGGATACGCTTGGCATTAAATCAAGCATGATTAGCAAAGATCAAACTGAGCGTTTATTAGATCATTTGAAAATTATTACCGATCATTGTTCAAACGTTTTCCGATTGATTTTACTCCAAAATAACCAAGATCTTGAAATCAGCCTTCACCCCGTGGAATTCCTATATGAAGATCAAAAATACCCCGGAAAAAATTTGTCTATCCTTTTTTCAAGTGATGAATCAAAATTAGTGGGGCTTCTCAGTCAAAATGAAGCATCATCGGAGTATCAATCAAAGTCATTAAAACAACGGCAGATATTCAGTAAAATTAACCAATTACTAACAGATTTAAGGATTAAAACAATGGCTGATGCTCGAGCTGCGAAATTGGAGAATTATATTACAAAAGCAACTGTAGAAAGTCTATATGAACCAGGTAGTCTTTGGCTAACAGGAGAAATTACAGAGTCATTTGGAGTTTCATCTACAGATGAATCCGTTACTGATCGGATTGATCTTGCAATAAAGAAAGAAAAAGAACGAATAGAAGCAATGAAAGTAGCAGAAAAAGAACGTCAAGAAGCTTTGGAGAAAGAAAGACAAATTCGGTTACAAGCCGAGAGAGCCCTTTATTTCAATGAAATTATACTAAAGAATTTTTTTAAAGAAGTAAATCTGAAGATCCAAAATTCTATATTGGATCTGTTAAAAGAGAGATTTTCAGAAATCTATGGATTGGAGCAGGAGCACCGAAGTATAAAAATGAAATTGAAGGATTTAAAGGAAGAACACAAGGAAATAACAGAAATATCAGAACAAGTGAACGAAATTCTTGAGACTTTGACTCATCAAATCGTTATTGAAAGTTCAAAAACTATTTCTGAGTACATACCTGAACTTGAGAAAATTTGGTCATCTATATCCGAAATGACAAAAGATGAGCTTTCAGGAGGATAGGTTTTTTTTACTTGTTAGTTTCCAAATAATTCATTCTTGTTCATTCTTTGGCGGAGTTTTCATTTCTCTTGTGTGTTCTTGTTTTTCTTCGAGTTTAACGAGTACATATATACCAGCAAGATGCATACAGATGAATAGTATCCACAAAATAATATAAAGAGGTAATGCCTCAATAATTACTAGGTCGATCACAGTAGTAACATAAATGCCTATTATTAAACCATATGCGGCTGCTACAACAATTGCATATGCAAGTTCTTGAAAAGCAAATTTTCTCACTTTTACATCCAACCTTCACTTTTTTATTAGCGTACTACTGGTATTAGTGTGTTTAATAAAGACTATTGCCTTTTAATACATTATCAAGGATCGTTAATTTAGGATTTTTAAAGCATTTTCGTATTAACAAATTGGTAGTTTGATTTACGAATAATCCAAGGCTACATCATTTCATTAACTTCGTATATTGACATCTATAACTGCCAGTGGTTCAATATTTCAGTTAAAAAAGTTGAAATTTTTCGGTAGATTAATTGTATAACATCAGTACCTTTTGAACTGAGAAAATAATCTCGGAAGATAGATTAAATTTCATCTACTAGTGATTATTTCCTAATTCTGGTATTAATAGCTCTTTCAGCTTTCTTTCAAGATTAAATACCGCGACTAATTCACCATTTATGAAAACAGATCTACTCCTGCCTCCAAGCTCTTTTACTCGGGGTGAATCAGATACTAAGCTTACAATCTCAATTCTTTCTCTATACTCATTTAGCATATCCCAAACTCGATTTATCCAAGTAGAAAATGAACAGCTACATTCTCCAGCGGGAAAAATGACTTCAATTACTGATTTGGACATCTTATTCATCAAAATTTCCTCTTTATTTTTGATAATCTTGGAGCATTTCTATTAGCTTGTCCGTAGGAAGATATTTACCAGAGAGAATTACCTTTCCATTTATTACTAGTGCAGGTGTTGATGTAATTCCTCGTTCAATATATTCTTCAATGTTCGTAATATACCGAATTTCTGCATCATTCCACCCCAATTTTTCTAGGGCTTCTTCAGCATTAGTTTTCAGGGCTTTACACTTTGAACAGCCAGGACCAAATACTTCAACTATTCTTGACACGATTTCTAGGCCTCCTATTCTTATGTATTTACATAATTAAATCTCATCTGTTTAAATTCATTTATCTCCATCCGCGTCATTCTCGCTCGGTTTCCAAAAACCACGCTTATTAAGATATTTACTTAAGTAAACTAGGCTTAACATTATTGGTACTTCCCAAAATAGACCCATTGTTGTTCCTAAGGCTGCCATTGACCCCACTCCAAATATTGCTACTGCTGTTGCAATAGCAATTTCGAAATGACTTGATGACCCAATGATTATTGTGATTACAGCTTCACGATATTTTAGACTCAATAGCTTAGTTGTCAAAAGATTGTAACCCACAACTAATGTAAAACCAAGTAATAAAGGAATCGAGATAAGTATTAATTTATCGGGATTATTCAACAAAACTTCTCCATTTAGAGAGAATAGAATGATTAGGGTACAAAGTAGAGCAAGAATAGCAATTTTTCCGATAAAAGGACGATAATCTTGAGTAAACCAAGTTTCACCTTTTGTTTGAATTATTACTTTTTTAGAAATTGTTCCTAAAGAAAGTGGTAACCCAATAAATAGTAAGGCTGATAGTAATAGAAGAACCCAATCAATTGTAATATTTGCAATCCCAGTTAATAGTGCTACTAAAGGTGCATAAAAGAACATTATGGTCATCGTGTTTAGGCTGGTTGTGATAACATTTTGCTCTTGATTTCCTTTAGCCATTGACCCCCAAACTAGAACCATAGCTGTACATGGACTAGCCGTTAATAAAATTACTGCAACAATTAATTGTGGATTATCTTGAAGAAAGAAGGTGGCTAGAAAAACGCCAATTAATGGTGCAACAATCCAATTTGATATTAATGTGAGTATAATTGGTTTAGGTTGCTTTGTTAGCTTTCTTATTTCAGAGCTTTGAAGATTTAACATTGCTGGATACATCATTAAAAATAAGCAGATTCCAATTGGAATCGAAATATTCGCGATTTGCCAGGCATTAATTGTTTGGCCTATAATTGGCACTGTTTGGGAAATGATAATTCCGATAATCATGCATAAAGCAACCCACAGGGCTAAATATTTTTCAAAATAACTAATTTTCTTTGTGAATCTTTTTGTTTCACTCATTGAATCCATTCCTTTCATTTCTAATCAATTAAAGTTACCATAAGCTTATGCCTTGACCGAGGAGAATACCAAAGATTAATCCTGCAATTACTGAAAAAATCGTTACCAGGCCCACAAAAACAGTATTCTTCTTATCACCAAGGAATTTTCGGGTTAATAGAATACTTTGAATTGATAACTCTGGATCTGCTAACAGATCTGCTAATAGAGGTCCTCTAGCCATTCCAAGTTCTAAGAAAATTTTTGCAATAGGGACCTCCATTAGTGTGGAGAAGTACATAAACACTCCGAATAGAACAGCGATCAGATTAGCGGCAACTGTATTGTGTCCGACCAGAGCTGCAATCAAATCATTCGGGATAAAGAATTTTACGAACCCAGCTACCGTGACACCAATGATTATTAAAGGAAAGATTGATTTGAAGAAGAACCAAGTTTCCATGAGCCATGATCTGATATCTTCAGACTTGAATCTCTTGAGAATGAATATAATTAACCCAATGGTAACAATACTAGTAAGAAAGATTTTAGCTATCATGTTCATAAAGTTCGGATTTAGTATTATATCAAAAATCATCAAATCTTCTGTAAAGTATTGAATTTGAGATGTTCCCGTCATTAAAATGAATATCAGCCATAAAAAGAGAAGTAATTCATCATTGGGGATTTTATATGTCATTATTAATAGGGTACATAAACCTAAGAGAAATATAATTGTTTGGATTACAGCAGGAGTTTGAAACAAGGTTTTGATCTTTGGAATCTTAGATAAAACCAAAGTGTCAATCATGTAATTATCTAAGATTGCCAATAAAATTGAGAAAATCCCCAGAAGTATCATTAAGATAATAACTGATCTATTCACAAATGTTTCTTGATCATATGATTGGTACATCATATCTTGATTCCTAGAATTTTGTTCTGTTTCACTTCGGAATGTTTTTGCCATGATTAAACCGATTATAATAGCAAAAATAATTGCTAAAAAACCCCTAGCTATTGCGATGTCTAAACCGATAAGTGTCCCTGTGTAGGTCAAAGCTAAAACATTAATTACAGGTGCAACGAATAAAAAAGTGCTTGCGAGGCCTAATCCAGCTCCCCTTTTCCAAATACTTACAAAAAGGGGTAGTACTGTGCAGCTACACACAGCAAGAAGAAATCCAGCAGTGGTTGCCATTGGATAAGCATTTTTAGAATTAGCATCTTTTCCCATATATCGGATGATCATATCCTTAGGGATAAAATAAGCCATCGCTCCTGCAATAAAAAACGCTGGAATAAGACATAATAACACATGAAGCGAAAGATAATCGAAAAGAGTCAAAGCTGCGCTTTCTAAAGCTCCTTGAAGAATTTCAACAAAATTCGCCATCTACATGCCTTCATTCTTTAGGGACAATTGTATAAGGAGCAACATATCGAAATTTTTAAATATGTCGATCTATCGATATGAATCATCGAAATTTTATACAGAAATGAATACTTAGAGGTTGAATGGAGTATTAATTAAAAATGGGAGATTCAGAACTCGAAAGGAAACTTACTGAACTTCTTGATTTACAATTGGTTAAATGGGAATCTGTTCCAACAAGAATTATTGAACTGAAACGGATTAAAGATACTATTGCTTACTCAAGGAGACACAATAAGTTCAAGGAGGGCCAAAAATTAGTGAAAGCGTTAAATCATCCTATGAGACTTGAGATACTCATCTCAATAAATGAGGGAGCGTCGTGTTCTTGTGAACTTGAGTTTATCACAGGCTTAGCTCAAGCTACAGTTTCGCACCATTTAACTTTATTGGAAGATGCTGGATTGATTTCACGAGACCGGAAAGGCAAATGGACACTTCTAAAATCAGAAAAAAATTTTATTCTTGAAACCCTTTTTAATCTGTAATCTCTCTCCTCAATCATTTTAGAGTTAAAAGTATAGAAAAAAGGCTCAGATGTGAGGTTTATGGATTCGAGCTTAATTGTACGATATTTTTCAACGGACGATGCACAACAATGCAGCTCTCTTATGCAAGATCACTTCAATAACCATGCAATTAATCTCCCTATCGCAGTAAGAACCCGAATATCGGAAAGTCGGACGAGTGAATATATTCGAGCAATAGCTAACGATCGTACAATCATCGTTGCTGTTCTCAACGATAAAATTATTGGTATGGGGGCCTTGAAAGAGAATGAAATCAGACACATGTATGTTGAATCCATGTATCAAAGGAAAGGGATTGGTTCAAGAATAATAAGATTTCTTGAAAGAGAAGCGTACGAAAAAGGGTTTCCATCAATTATTGTAAACTCAGTAGATCAATCAGAGGATTTCTACGTCAAAAATGGATTTTACCCACTTATTAGAACACAAATTGAACGACATGGGGCTATCCTTGAAACAATACTCCTAGAAAAATTCTTAGATAAATAATTAACGCCTCTAAAATAGGATAATCAGTTATTTTTTATTATTAGAAGATTCTGTCGCAAAAACTGACTTTTTTTGGGTGTTTTGGTAATCAGAGCTTACGAATAGTAAGAATGTCATACTCCCAATTATCCCTAGTATTCCTGCAAGTACAAATGTTACACCTACTCCTAGGTATTCTACACCAATTAAATTGAAAGTCGATCCTAAGAATTGATCATATAATGCCCCGCCTATTATAGGTCCTAGTACAGATCCAAAATTAAAGAGTGCTTGCACTAATCCGAATTCTTTTCCTCGGACTGCTCTCGGAATTAATTCACTCTGCATTGCTCTAAATGCAGGTTGGTAAATAGCCCACAGAAAACGTTGTAAGGCGAAAGCAAGAATAACCGCAAATAATCCCCAATGAATTCCCAAGAAAAGATAAAGGATTCCTCTAAGTAATCCAGAAATCCAGACAATGTGTTTACGAGCCAACTTATCGCTTAGTGTCCCACCTAACGGATTTCCGGAAAGTGCTAGGATACCAACAATTCCAATGACCAAAGCGATGATTTCTGGGTCTAAAAAGTAATAATCATCAAGAAAAAGGGCAATGATTGGGAAGATCATGGCATTCCCAAACCCGTTGATTACTGCTACAAGGTAAATAGTATAGAGACTCCTATTTCTGTAAATTTCTGAACTGGTAAATATTGTCATTAGATATTTTGGGCTTTGAATCGTTTTGCTTCCCATTTGTTTTATCGCAAGCATAAAGCTAGAATAGATCGATAAAGACTTTTCCTCAAATTGACTCGGATCATTGACCAAAAATGCCACTATTATTGTGGCCAGAAGTCCCATAATTCCTTGACATATGAATGTCAATCGATAAGCTAAGAGTGGAGGGAAACCAACAATTCCATCTAAACCAGCGTAAAAGATAAAGCCAATGAATGGGCCAGCTGCCATCCCTGCTTGCATAGACATAATATAATAACCTAAATTTCTACCAGTCGTGCTTTTTGTTGAGGTATCTACAATTAAAGCCTCACCAACAGGCCAAACGGCAGCAGATGCTATCCCCTGTAATGCTCTTAGTGTTAGCAAAGAAAAGAAATCAAAAGCAAGACCAAATCCAAACAATAAAAATGTGTATAAACCCATACCAACCAGAATAATGGGTTTCCGACCAGAAGCATCCGATAAATCACCATATGCAGGAGCTAGTAGAAATCTCGTGAACATAAAAGCAGAAGTCATTATCCCAATTTGGAAAGCTATCCCAACAGGGAAACCCAGAAAGTTAAATTCAAATAACACTTCTTTAGCATAGAGAGGAAAAAATGGTAAAATAACTCCAAACCCTGTTACCACAACAAATGAGGCCAGACATAGCGCGATAAGATTATTAGTTGGACTGAATTTCTTCACAGCCACATTTAACACTTTCCAAGTAAAATTGACTCAAAATTCGACCAATCAGTTAAAATAGCATAAGGAGGACTTGGGAATAAAGTTTGATCTATATTTCGGGAATTAAACCAGATAAATCTAATATTTGCTTTGTCCGCGGCTAATGCATCAATATAAGAATCGCCTACATATATTGTATTTCCTTTTGTGATCTGTTTATTATGAAATCCTTCAATTATGGATAAAAGCCCCTCGGGATTAGGTTTAGGACGGTTGAAGTCATCTCTGGTCAGAATTTTGAACTCCTTTAAAAAATTAAATTTTGGATTGGCTAAGTAGAGTTCAATTGTTGGCTTTGAATTATTCGTATAGATTACCGAATGAAAACTATACTTCTTAATTAGTAAAGGTATTTTATCTGCTCCTGGTATTACTGTTGCAGTTTTGGTTGCTTCTCTTTCGGCTTCATCTATTCTTCGATAACCTTCAGTGAATTTATCTGGGTGATGATGTTTCAATTTTTTCAATAATTCGAGAATTGGTGTTTTAGATACGATTTCATCTAGAAGAGGAGGCGAAAAAAGCTCAGCGATTTGGTAGCGGATTTCAGAATAATTAATATTTGAATGAAGTAAGGTATCATCTAAATCGAAAATTAGTAATCTTGTCTTCTTATGCATGTAATAGCCTCAAAACTTCGCGATGCGCTTCAATGAACGAAAGTTAAAAGCAATTTTCTCAGATCCCTAAGGAAAAAATTGAGGTAAATATTTCTTATGGGTTTGAATGTATTCCTCAAGCAATTTTTCTGCCAATTGGAAATTGTCAACCATCAAAACAAACGCCTGAAGAGCTGTTTCACGATCTCCTTCTATTGAGGCTTTCGTAATTAGTTTGGCAATTGATATTTCACGCTGACATAATGCAGCTATTCCTTCTGGTAATGCTCCCATTCGTAAACCTGATACATTCGTTCTATTGAGAATTACAGGTACTTCAACAACCGCATCATCAGGTAAATTACTAATAGCACCATTATTGGTAATATTTAAGGCAGGTTCGTATGAGTTAGAATTAGAATATATCCCAGCAATAATCTCCTCACCCCGATCGAATGGATTCGGCATTAAATGAGCAAGAGATCGTTTTGCACTGGCCATTTCTTGGATTTGTTGCCACATTTGATCTCTTTTTCTTTCACCCCGTTTAAAATCATAAAGGGCAATATTATAGCGAGACCAATTTTCTTTTCTATAAGTGAAAGGGAGGTATTCGCATAAATGGCAATCCCCAGGAATGGGAAGAAGACCGAACGTTCTAAACACATCTTGAGTGAGAGGTTCAAATGTAGAAGGAAGTTTGAGAATTTCTTTTCTAACTAATGGGTAAAGATCTTCACCTGTGTCTTGGCGTCGAATGTCAAGACACCAAGTGAAATGATTCAATCCAGCTGCAAGAAGATTATACTCTAGGACTGCTTTAACAGTGAAAAATCCTTGTTTTTCAAAGCTCTCGTCAGTCCATTCATAAACCCAATCCAAATGTTCATTAATTCCAAGATCTTCAGCTAATATACGTCCGACAATGGAATATCCGTGCCAAAGTTGATGACAATAACTCACACACTTTAAATTGGCATAATTCGCAGCGTACTGAATACGTGGGACTGGATTCGTAAAATTAATTAACCAAGAGTCTGGTGCAAGATCATGAATGTCATATAGAATTGGCATGATAAAAGCTAATCCTCGTGCTGTATGTCCAAAACTGCCTGGGCCGCCATTTTCAGCATAATGCCAGATCCCATGTTTTAGTCCAATTTCATGATCTTTCATCCACGTTTCCTCCCTATCTACTGCGACAGAGAGGATAACAAAATCAGCATCAGTTAAAACCTTCTTTCGATCTGTGGTTGAAAGAACAAGCATATTTGAATTCCATTCTTCATTCATACGATTCGCTAATGCAGTGACTAATTCTAAATTACCTTCATTAATATCAACAAGAGCTAAAGTCGAATCTTTCAGGGCTTCATGTTGCATAATTCCTACAAGGTTTTCTAAACCAAAACTAGCACTACCTGCACCTATAATAACAATCTTTGGGCCATCCACCATTCATATAACACCTACTATTCGTTAATTGATATAGTACGAATAACAAGAAAGCATTGGTATTATTCAATTCATATTTCTATGGTAATGTTCAAATCACAAAACTCGTTAATCCAGAGGAAATTACGACTTAAATCGAGATAAATGTAAGTACAAAGAACTTAAAATCCTTTATAAAACAATAGGGGTATATACTGAATTGAACAGTGTTTTAGAGACATGGATTTTTGTTTCATTTTTAGGCTTCACATTAGCTGCTCCCCTTGGACCAATAAATGCTGAAGTGATTAAACAGGCGTTGGATAAGACTGTTAGTGAGAAGCTTGCTTGGGGATCAGCATTGTTAACAGGAATAGGTGCAATGACAGGAGATTTCCTTATTGCTTCCTTAGCATTAACCGTTGGTGGAGAAATATTAATGGATGTCTTTTCAAATCCAGTTATCAGATTTTTATTATTCTCTGTAAATATAATAATTCTGGGTTTTTTAGCTGTTTCTGCACTAATTACAAAACCAATTCCTCTTGAAGATCACCCAAATACTCAAAATAAATCCTTACACTTAAGTTATTTACGATTGGCTAGACAACATATAACTGGGTTTTCAATAGTTGTTACTTCCCCGTGGACTTATCTTTGGTGGGTGTCTGTCGGGACTTTAATCCTATTTAGCGATTTTAACATACCTGATCCCTTTTTTCGATTAGGAATTATTCTCATGTTTTTAACAGGAGTATTAGTATGGCAACTGTTTTTTACAACATTACTTGCGATTATAGGACGATTACCTAATCCAAAGCTCTTTATATGGGTACAAAGAGGAACAGCTATCATTTTATTTGGTTTTGCGGCTTTAATGGTTAATGAGGCTATACAATCCTTCCTAGATATTATCGATCCAGACTGATCGGGACATACTTAGTTCAATCGTTTGTACATTTTTCTATTATTCTTATAGATCGTTAAAAATTCTTTAAAAAGTCGATTGTAAGTTTTTACATGATTTGGATTAGGATGAAAAATTGTTGAGAACTGAATGAGGTTTGGTATGTCATCAAAAGAGATGTATCCTAAAGCAACCGAGGCAAGAAAAGCTGCTCCCCTAGCGTTAGCTTGAATCGGATCCTTAACGCGTTGAATAGTTTTGTTTAACACATCAGCATAGATTTGACACCATACATCAGATTGAGCCCCACCACCAATAATGTTTAGCGGATCCATTTTTCTCTTGATAAAGGCTTCAACGTATTTCATTACCCAACGAGTATTGTAGGCTACTCCTTCAAAAACTGCTCTGATTAAGTGTTCTTTTTTAGTGTTCAAAGAGAGATTAAAGAAACCACCACGAACGGTATGGTCTTCAATAGGTGTTCGTTCTCCATAAAGCCAAGGAGTAAAAATGACTCGATCACTACCAACTGGAGCATTTTCGACAATTTTATCAAATATTTTGTACGCTTCTGGATTTCCCAAGTAATTCTCTTGATCATAGAAGATATTATCACGTAAGAAATTTAAACAAGCTCCAGCACTTTCTTGTTCATTAACGACGAAATATTTCCCAGGTATAGCTGCAGGAATTGAAACCATGTTGTGAGAAATATCGGTTTTTTTGTATGGAACGTGACAAATTATCCAAGAACTCGTTCCAATATATATATGTCCTTGGTAATCCTTTATCGCTCCTGAACCAATTATTGCAGAGATTAGATCTGGAGCACCCATTACTACTTTAACATTTCGATTTAAACCTAATTCATCTGCAATATTTGATTTAACAGCTCCTAAAACATCTATAGGACCTTTTAATTCGGGTAACTTGTCCCCATCAATTTTAAACCGTTTTATCAAAGAATTATCATACTTAATATTATTGATGTTACGAGTATTAGTTACCCAATGGAGAGTAATCGAATCAGTAGAAGCAGCAAATTTTCCTGAGAATTTTAAATTTAAAAAATCAACACAATCAAGAAATTTGTAGGTTTTGTCATAAATCTCAGGTAGTTCGTTTTTGATAAACAATATGTGTGAAATCGGATCCTTACCAGATAATCCTGGCGCCCCACCTGTTTTATAGATAAATCTAATAACATCCTTCAAGGGGTAACCCGAAATCTTTGGGAGACCTCTCAATATTTTTCTAAGATAGGGTGCACCTCGCGAATCCATCCAGATGATTGCATTCATCAAATGATTTCCATCAGCGTCTACAGAAATAGTACCAGACCATTGACTTGAACAAGAGATGGCAACGATATCATCAATAGAAACTAAATCTTTATCGATCAGCTGATGTGAAGTTTTGATAATAGCTTGCCACCATTCATCGGGGTTTTGTTCAGCACCACCCTTTTCTTTCATATAAACAGGTGTTTTTTCAAAAACAAAATCGAAAACTTCTCCGTACATTGAACAAATGGCAGCCTTTACACCTGATGTTCCATGATCGAAAACCAGTACATATTTGCTGTTTTGGCTAGACATAATTATCCTACTTCCTTGTTAGAGGGTAATTATTTCACTATTTCCACCTTCATCAATGGATTCAATTGTTAAAGGCGAATCTTTTCCACTTGCAGTCTCAAGTCCAAGATGTTCTTGCATAACACTCAAGAAGTCTAGAGGATTAACACAAGCCTCTGGTGGTAAAACTCCCTTTTTTGTTATTTTTCCTCTATTCATAAGTACAGCAGCAATGGCAGCAGGGATTCCTGTCGCTTCTCCCATTGCTTGGTTCTCTGACGCCAATGAAAATACATAAGTGTGAGTTTTTTTATTCTTTTTTCCTTTCACAACAATCTTTACACAACCCCGTTGGGAACCAAAATTTGTTTCCTTCAATATTTTCTCTCTCTGCTTGATAATGTATGAAATGGTGAAATCCAGGGGTTTAACCATGTTTCCTTTCACATTCAATGGTTCTTCATCGATAAGACCAATTTTAACAAGGTCAGTGATCAGATAGAAATATTCAGGGGGTAAAACTGTGCCTTTGTTTGTGACTTGTTTGACATCTTTGATATATTTAGGGAGAGTGATTGTTTCTGGATGTGGATACGGATGTACACGATATTTACCAAGTTTTAGAAAATCAATTTCTTCTTCTAGTGCTTTTCCATTGTCATCAAAGAAATCAACAAAGATAAATTTGCCCTTAAAGAATACTGGGATATCTATACTCATCGAGTGAATTCGATGATAGATTACTCCTTCTCCTTCAACTGATTCTCCACCATGAGCATGATAGAGATCAATTGAATCCACTTCATCAAGTAATTGGTCTGCAGCAAATTTTGCTAGTAAATTAGTAATCCCAGGAGAGCTACCCATCCCAATCAATGCAGTCACATTCTTTTTTTTCGCTTTATTATCCATCTTGAGTACTTTTTGTGTTGCGTCCACATCATCATTAATATCCACATAGTTTTTTCCTGTTTCAATTACAGATTTTAGGACAAGGGAACCAAATTTATAGAAGGGACCAATACAATTTAAAACAATATCAACATCCTTTATTATGTTCCTAAGATTTCCAGGGTCAGCTACATCGACTTCTCTAACTGAAATTTTGTTTGAATCTATCTCTTTAGCTATTTCTTGGGCTTTTTCGCTATTAATGTCCCCTATGATCACTTCCGAAAAATCGGAAAAGGTAGTAAGAGTCTTAACCGCTATCCTACCCACAACACCAGATCCCCCTAATACAAGAATTTTAGCCATTTTCTTCCAACTCCAAGATATTAGATTGACCATTATTAAATAGGATGTAAAAGCATCTTTATCAATACTAGAAACAATACTTTTAAGTCAATAATTTAAGTTTCATGGGATAATATTGAGTTTATTTGTCATTAAGGAGACTTTTAATAAAAATTCCAGCGGATTGAGTGGAGCTTAGGGAAAAATGAGCTAACATTTACATATATTGGCCAAAGGTTAAGAAAAAAAATCTATTTGAAAAACCATATAATCATCCTTGAATAATAAATACTAAATGTGGAAGAACGGTATTTTCAGTGAATAGAAATGGAATTAAAAACCTTCCTTGATAGGCCAGATGTTCCTATAGATGTAAAAGAAGCTATTAAGAGCTATTTAACTGAACAAAAGAAGATCGAGGCAACACAACAGGAAATAGGACTGCATTTCCGTCAAACACTTGATTCAATGGGTGATGCTATCCATGTTGTAGGTCCTGACTTACACTTCATTCTATTCAACTCTGCTTTCAAGCAATGGAACAAAGAACTAGGTCTGAAAGAAGATGTAATTGGACAGAAAATTACAGAGGTATTCCCCTTCATTTCAGACAGGATTATTGATGAATATAACCAAGTATTTAGTACTGGAAAACCTCTAATTACTGAAGAACACACTAGGATTAGGGAGGAAGAATTCATACTTGAAACACGAAAGATCCCAATTGTTGTTGAGGGAACCGTATCCCGGGTTGTCACTGTTATAAAAAATATTACCGAATCCAAAGGAGCAATGATAAATTTACAGGAATCGGAAGAAAAATATCGTAACTTAGTTGAACGAGCGAATGATGGCATTGCAATAGTCCAGGATTCATTAATAAAATATGTTAACCCCAGTTTAGTAAAAATAACTGGTTATACACACGAAGAGCTCTATAATACTCCAATTATGAATTATATTCATCCTGACTCACTTTCTGAGGTTATTAATCGCTACGAGAAACGTATGGCTGGCCAAGGTGTTCCACAGATATATGAAACAAAATTATTGCTTAAAGATAATAAGACATTAGAGATTGAGGTAAATGCTGGTCTTATCAATTATCAGGGAAAGTCAGCTGACCTTGTGTTCATCCGGGATATTAGTGAACGGAAACAGGTGGAACAGGTATTACGGGACAGTGAAGAGAAATACAGGACTATTCTTGAGAATATTGAGGATGGTTATTATGAGGTTGATCTTGTTGGGAATTTAACCTTCTTCAATGATGCGATGTGTGAAATTCATGGGTATCCTAGGAACGAATTGATGGGTATGAATAACCGAGAGTATACTGATGAAGAAACTGCCAAAATGGTATACAAAAACTTTAACAAGGTGTATCAAACAGGGGAACCCACAAAAATTCTTGCTTATGATATTATTAGAAAGGATGGATCTAGAAGGGTCAATGAAGCCTCAGTTTCTCTAATAACTGATTCCAAAGGTAAACGCGTCGGATTTCGAGGTATCATTAGAGATATAACTGAACGGATTCAGGTAGAACAAGCATTAAGAGAGAGTGAGGAGCGATATCGTCGGTTAATTGAACTTTCTCCTGATGCTATAACTCTAACTGATCTTAATTTCAATATCATTGCAGTTAACCAACAAGCTATTAAGATAAGTGGTGCGAGTATCGCTGAAGAATTAATTGGAAAAAATACTGTTGATTTGATTGCGCCTGAAGATCGTGAAATTGCTATTGTTTACGCTCAAAAGACTTTACAGGGAGAGGTGATTTCAAACATCGAATATAGATTAATGAGATTAGATGGAACCATATATCCAGTAGAAATGAGCACAGCAATGATAACTGATGTAGATGGCGATCCATTTGGTTTTATTAGCATTGTGAGAGACACCACAGAGCGCAAAATAGCTGAAATGGAACTTAGAGCTAAAAGTAATGCGATAGATTCATCTATTAACGCTATCAATATTTCTGACTTGGAAGGGAGATTGACTTATGTCAATTCTTCTTTCTTAGAGATGTATGATTGTGTCGATAAGTCCGAAGTTCTTGGAAAATCGTTAACTGAGTTTACTTCCAAACCCGAGATTTTTTTCGGTACACGGGATATCTTAACTAGAGAAGGAAGTTGGATGGGTGAATTAAATGCTAAAAAGAGAGATGGGACACTTTTTCCGATCGAAATTTCCATCAGTTTAATTAAATCTGAATCTGGTGAACCTCACAGCTTATTTGCTTCTATGATAGACATTACTGAGCGTAAAGAGGCAGCTGAGGCCCTGAAAGAGAGTGAACAAAAGTTCAGGGTTATTTCAGAACGAACAATGATCGGTGTAGGAATTCTTCAAGATGACGTATTAAAATACGCTAATCAAGCGTTAGCGGATATTTTTGAGTATCGAGTTGAAGAGATACTTAATTGGGAGCCACGTGAGTCTGCTAAGGTCATTCACCCTGATGATAAGGCTTTTGTGACAGAACAAGGGCGGAAAAAACAATTAGGAGAAAAAGATACTGTAACCAACTATTCCTATAGAGTAATCTCAAAAAATGGTAAAATGAAATGGGTTGATAACTACTCAAAAACAATAATTTACAGAGGTAAAACAGCTAACTTGGTCACTTTAGTTGACATCACCGAACGTAAACAAGCGGAAAAAGCATTAAGAGAATCCAAAGATAAATATCAAATGCTTGTGGAGAAGTTACAGGAAGGAGTTCTCCTAGAAGATGTAAAAGGCCAGATTTCTTTCCTAAATCCTAGAACAGCCGAATTATTAGGCTATACTCAGAAGGAACTATTAGGAAAACATTGGAGCTACATTGTACCTGAAGAATATGTTGATATGGTTGAAACTGAGACCAAAAAACGCCCTCAGGGGTTCAGTAGTACTTATGAGGCTTGCATTACTGCAAAAGATGGACGTCAAATCCCCGTTATCATAACAGCTACTCCTATATTTTCTATCACGGGAGAGTTTGATGGTATACTGACTGTATTTACTGACATTACCGAACGTAAACTGGCAGAAAAACAATTACAAGAAAGCGCAGAGAAATACCGAACAATCTTAGAGACCATAGAGGAAGGATATTATGAAGTGGATATTGCTGGGAATTTTACATTCTTTAACGACTCAATTTGTAATATCCTAGGCTACTCTCGGACTGAATTATCAGGCATGAACTACCATCAATATATGAATGAGGAAACGGTCAAGAGGGTATATCAAACCTATAATAACGTCTATCGAACTGGAGAGCCCGCTAGGATTATTGATTTTGGGATTATTAGAAAAAACGGGATTAACAGATTTAGTGAGGTGTCTGTTTCCCCGATAAGGAATCCTACAGGTGAGATTGACGGATTCCGCGGTATTGTCCGAGATGTTACTGAACGTATAGAGATGGAGAAAGCTTTAGGTGAGGAGAGAGAGAAATATCAGATGCTAATACAAAAATTAGAAGAAGGACTAACTGTAGAAGATCCAGATGGATTTATCACATTTGCCAATACTAAGACCTTGGAGACATTGGGTTATACTGAAGAAGATCTTATTGGAAAACACTGGAGTTTTATAGTTCCTGAAAGTGATCTCGAAGCATCCCGATATGAAACTGCAAAACGCCCTAAAGGTGTTAGCAGTACATATGAAAGTAATCTGATAGCAAAAGATGGAACAATCATACCAGTGATTGTCTCTGCAGCACCAATTTTTTCAAAGACTGGCAAATACCAAGGAGTTCTTGTATTATCTACTGATATAACAGAGCAAAAGCGGATTGAGAGGGAATTACAACAGAGTGAAGAGAAGTATAGTAACCTTTTCCATTATTCAAACGATTCGATCTTCTTACATGACTTAGAAGGGAATATCATTGATGTTAATAATAAAACATTGGAGCTTTTTGGATATACAAAGCCCGAGATTCTTTCAGTCAATATAATCGATCTTCATCCCTTCACTATGCTTGCTACATCAAGAATAGCTTTTGAAACGGTCTCAAAAGAAGGGTTCGTAAATTTTGAAATCGAATTTAAGAAGAAGAATGGTGATGTATTTCCTGCTGAAGTTTCATCAAGCCTCTTCGAAATTAGTGGGAAAAGTGTAATTCAAGGTATTGTTCGTGATATTACTGAAAGGAAAAGGGCAGAACAAGCAGTCTTGCAAGTGAAACTTGAGGAGGAACGATACCATGCTATGCTTAGCCACTTTATCAACAATGATATGCAGAAAATAATTAATAATCTAGAATTATTGTCATTGATGTACCAATCTAATCTTGAGTTGGATTACAATATTGTGAATGATGCTATAAGTATCGCTTCTGGTTCATCTAGAACCATTGATCGAGTAAATAAGATTTTTGAGGTTCTTCAATCACCTTTTATTCAACCTGAAGAAAGTTTTCCCCTTCTGGGTCTTATTGATGAAACTGTATCCGAATTGACTGGATATCCTGAGATAATAAACATAGATAAAGAAACTCTTGAAATCAAAGTTTTTTGTGATGACAAGATAAATGACATTTTTAAAGAGTTATTTTTATTCATTTTAACCTCTAGAAGCGTTAGTGAAAAAACAAGAGTTGTAGTTACTGGCTCCTTTCTCCCTTCCTCTTTTTGTGTTCTGATTAGCGATTGTTGTTCCGAACCATTGTCAGAAGAAATAATTTCAAAACTTTCTGGCAAGATAACCGACGAGTGGGAAATAATCGGGCATAATATTGGGATTGCTCTTGCCTCGGTTATTCTACAACATTACGGAGGATCAATTAAAATACGTTCATTAGATCCCAAAGGAAATGAGTTTCAGCTTCTCATACCTCTCGATTTAATTGAAGCTCCAAGAGAAATTCAAGTAGAATAAATTATGTAGCTAGCATTCGTATATCTAGGAAATTTATTTATTATGTAATATCCTCCAACGTAATATTGATGATTTTGGGCCCAAAAGGGGGGAGACCGATTAGAAATATTGAAAATCCTGTGCAATGATCATGATGGAATTAAGGCAAATATAAATCACTTTATTAGCTTTAATTTTTACAATCTTGTTAGACGAGCTACAATTGGTAGTGGACTTTAATGGAAATCGAGGATCTGTTGGAAAGACAAGATATTCCTAAAGATGTGATTAAAGCAATTCAACAAAGCCTAGACAACTCTAGACAAATTGAAGAAAAATTAAGGGAATCAGAGGAACAATATCGTAACGTGGTTGAAAGAGCAAATGATGGTATTGTCATTGTGCAAGATTCGTTAATAAAGTATGTCAATCCTTGTTTAATTAAAATAACTGGTTATACCGTTGATGATCTTCATAATACTCCATTCATAAACTATATTCACCCTGATTTTCGTTCTGAAGTCTTGAATCGTTATGAGAAACGTATGGCTAGACTTAATGTTTCCTCTATCTATGAAACAGTATTTTTGTTAAAAAATGATAAAACGTTAGAAGTAGAAATAAATGCTGGGCTTATCACTTATCAGGGGAAACCAGCAGATCTGGCTATTATCCGTGATCTAACAAAGCGAAAGTACGCTGATCAGGCATTAAAAGAAAGCGAAGCGAGAAATCGTGCGATATTAAGTGCTATCCCAGATCTCATGTTTCAGATCAACAAAGATGGTAAGTTTGTTGCTTATAGTGGTCCACGAGATGAATTATATACGACTCCTGAAGAGTTCTTAGGTAAAAATGTTCATGATGTTTTACCAAAGGATCTTGCAGAGCAAACCATGCATTTTATTGAAGTGACTTTTCAAACACAAGAATCTCAAATTTTTGAATATCAACTTCAAGTGCAAGATAAATTCCATCACTACGAATGTCGGATGACTCAGTGTGGTGAGGATGAAGTTCTATCTATCGTTCGGGATGTATCAGAGAAAAAACTTGCTGAGCATGCTTTGAAGGAGAGTGAGGAGAAATATCGGATCTTATTTGATGAATCTCCAGATAGTATTGCTATAGTCGGCTTAGATGGTATAATTCAGGATTGTAACAAAGCTGCCGCTGGAATTTCTTCAACCACTATGGAAAAAATGATAGGGAAATCTTACTTTGAATTAGACATGTTAATGGAGGAAGATATACCTAACTATGTGGATTTTTTCTCGAAATTCCTTAATGGTAGCGATATTAAAACTTTTGAAAGTAAAATTAAACTCAAAAATAACGAAATCAAGCATTTTGAGGTTTTCCCAACATTTATAAAAAAGGATGATGAAATTTTAGCAATTCAGGTGATTTCACGAGATAATACTGAACATAAACGAGCTGAAGAGGAGTTACGCAAGTCTAAAGAAAAATACCAGATGCTTGTCGAGAAGCTAGAAGAGGGAGTTCTCTTAGAGGACGGGCAAGGAAATATTTCTTTTATTAATCCTAAAACAGCTGAACTACTCGGTTATACAGAAAAAGAATTATTGGGTCAACATTGGAGGTATATAGTACCAGAAGAGGATCTTGACTCAATTACGAGTGAAGCTTCAAAGCGTCCCAAGGGGTTGGGTACAACTTATGAAGCCAGCTTGTTGGCAAAAAATGGTCACACTATCCCAGTAATTATCACAGCAACTCCCATTTTCTCTCATAACGGGGATTTTGAAGGTGTTTTATCAGTCTTTACAGATATTACGGATCGAAAGGCGGTAGAACAGAAGTTACGTGAATCAGAAGAGCAATATCGGAGTTATGTAGAGTATGCTCGGGATATCATATTTTCTATATCGTTTGATGGCATTATAACCTCTCTCAACCCTGTAATGGAATCCATTACAGGTTGGAAGCCAGAAGAATGGATTGGAAAACCATTTCTGCCATTAGTACATGAAGAAGACCTCCCCCTAATATTGGAGGCCGCTCAAAATATCCTGAATCGCAAACGTTTCCCTGCAGTCGAAATGCGTATGCTCAAAAAATCTGGTGACTATGTAGCCGTAGAGATCAAAGCATCAGCTCAAATGCAAGCTGGTGAAGTTACAGGTATGTTGGGTATAGCTCGTAATATTTCTGAGCGGAAACAAGCCGAAGAGGCATTACGACAAGTAAAACTGGAAGAAGAACGATACCATGCAATGATGTCTCACTTTGTGAATAATGATATGCAGAAGATTATCAATAACCTAGAATTGGTTCTATTAATGTATGAATCAAACCTGGAATTAAATAGTAATATTGTGAACAAAGTCATCACCATCGCTTCAGACTCATCTAAGACAATAGACATGGTAAACCACATTTTTGAGATTCTTCAGACCCCTTTTATACCAAAAGACGGTATAAATTTCCTTGATGTCATTAAGGATGTCATCTCTGAGTTTTCAGATTATTCTCCGCATATCAATATTGACAAGATGAATCTAGATTCCATGATGATTGTTGACACTCATCTTAAAGATGCTCTCTATGAATTATTGGTATTTATTTTGAACTCCTTCGATAGAGGTATTGATGCAACTATTGACATTACAGGATCTTTTCTCCCTTCCTTTTACTGCGTTTACATTAGTGATTGTTCTTCTGAACCCTTAACCCAGGATGTGGTTTCACAACTTTCGGGCCAAATAACTGATGAATGGGAGGTCATCGGTCACCATATTGGGATAGCTCTTGCCTCGGTTATCATGCAATATTACGGAGGAGTACTCAAAATCAAGTCATCTGATCCAAAAGGAAATGTCTTCGAGCTCCGTTTTCCTAAAGAATTAATTGAAGCAGAAACAATTGAATTGAAGGAATAAAAAAGAGAGGAGATCATAATAATCTCCTAGGTACAAATTTTTAGATTAATCCCTGTGCCATCATTGCTCGAGAAACTTTCATGAAACCTGCGATATTGGCACCAACCACCAGGTTACCTGGGGCCCCATATTTCTTTGCTGCTTCACGAGCGCTTTTATGGATATTTACCATGATACCATGAAGACGCTTGTCAACCTCTTCGCGGGACCACGCAAGTCGTAGACTATTCTGTGACATCTCAAGTCCTGAAGTAGAGACCCCACCCGCATTTGCAGCTTTAGCTGGACCAAACGCAACACCAGCTTCTAAGAAGAGATTAATTGCTTCAATTGTGGAGGGCATATTTGCTCCTTCACCAATTGCAACGACACCGTTATCTATCAATGCCTGTGCATCGTGTGCTTCAATTTCATTCTGCGTTGCTGAGGGAAAAGCGATATCACATTTGATTTCCCAAGGTCGTTTATTTGGATAGTAGTCGACATTAAATTTTTCAGCATATTCTTTGATTCTACCCCGACGCACTTGCTTTAGCTCCATGAAGTAATCAAACTTCTCACCAAATGTCACACCATCAGGATCGTAAATAAACCCACTTGAATCTGAAAGCGTAACAACTTTTCCACCTAATTGATTCACTTTTTCAGTAGTATACTGAGACACGTTACCTGATCCTGAAACTGTACAAATCTTGTCTTTCATATCAAGCCCTCGGTCTTTAAGCATCTCAACTACAAAGTACGTGCAACCATAACCAGTAGCTTCTGGCCTGATCAAAGAACCACCATAATCTAATCCCTTACCCGTCAATACCCCAGCATGGAATTGGTTCATTATTTTTCTGTACTGCCCATATAAGTAACCGATTTCACGACCACCAACACCTATATCTCCAGCTGGAACATCACAATCAGGTCCAATATGACGGTATAGTTCTTGCATGAAGCTCTGACAGAATCTCATGACTTCCATGTCACTCTTACCTTTTGGATCAAAGTCTGATCCACCTTTTCCACCGCCCATGGCTAATCCTGTTAGAGAATTCTTAAAGACCTGTTCAAATCCCAAGAATTTGATGATTCCAAGATAGACACTCGGATGGAATCTCAACCCTCCTTTATATGGACCGATCGCGGAGTTAAATTGTATACGAAACCCTCGATTAACATGAATTTCACCTTGGTCGTCCTGCCAAGGAACTCTAAACATAAGTTGTCTTTCAGGTTCGACAATTCGTTCTAACATCTTATGTCTACGTAATTCCGGATGTTTAGTAATTGCAGGCTCTAAAGAATTTAAGACTTCTTTTACTGCTTGATGAAATTCTTCTTCACCTGGGTTTTTTTCAATCACCCAATCATAAACTTCGTCAATGTATGTCATTTTGAAACCCTTTCTTCTTTCTTTCCAAGATTCATGGCAAATTCATACTAAAGCCATGAACAGACATTTCATCCCATTGTCTGTTAAGACCGATGCAATTTTGAATCAGCTTTTAACCCCATTGGAAGCTAATAATTTCGCTTCTTATTGGTGGAAAACAATTACCATTAATAAAAGATCGATTTTAGGATGTTTAAAGGAGAGAATAGAGTCTTATATAAAATTTAAAAGCAGTAGTATTGAATCAAAAGAAAATTTTCAATATTTTTTTAAAGCAGTTTATATTCAGATTGTATTCACAAAGATAATTTTTTAATTACCTGGGATTCAACAAAACATTTTCAAGATTATAATTTTTCAGAATTATTTGAGACAGAATGACAAATTCAGCATCCTTATACACAATTGAAGAAGATGAATTGGCCTTAGATTACAAGCCTAAATATCGGGTTTTTCATGATTTAATGACAAAAAGGATCAATAAAGTTCTTCTTGTTTCTAGCTATTATGATAACTTCATTTTGGAAGAAGACGGTAGATTATCAGATCAAATATTTGAGGAATTTCATAATCTGAATCTTCGTACGTTACCTAGCATTACAAGGGTTGCTTCAGCTAAAGATGCATTAACTTTAGTGAAAGAAAAAGAATTTGATTTGATTATTACAATGAGGCGTTTAGGGGATGTGGATGCTTTCTCTTTTGGACAAGAGATAAAAAAGGTTCGAAACATCCCAATTATCCTTTTATTGAATAATGCTAGCAATATCCCGTATTTACCAGATCCTACAAAAAGACACGGAATAGACAGGATTTTCTTATGGAATGGAGATTCTACGGTTTTTGTAGCAATAATAAAACATCTTGAAGATAAACTCAATGTAGCCCATGATACCGAAGTAGGTCTTGTTAGGGTGATCATTGTTGTTGAGGATTCCATACGTCATTATTCGCTATTCTTGCCGTTGATCTATAGTGAACTGATGAAACAAACGCATCGATTAATTTCAGCTGGTATTAATGATTTTTACAACCTCCTTCAAATGAGGGCTAGACCTAAGATCCTATTAGCGTGCACCTATGAAGAAGCGATGGATTATTATCTAAAATACCAGAAATATGTTATAGGTGTGATTTCAGATGTTCGGTTTCCCAGAGAGGGGAAGATAGATGATGATGCCGGAATAAAATTCATTAGAGAGGTGAAAACTAACGATTTAACCCTTCCCACTGCGTTACAATCAAGACAGCTTAAGAATGAGGAACGAGCTAAGAAATTGGGGGCATTTTTCATCTATAAAAAATCACAACGTCTTCTCCAGAGTTTAAGAAAATTTATGTTAAGACATCTAGGTTTTGGCGATTTTGTCTTCCAATTAGCTGACGGTTCAGTTGTTGGCCGGGCTAAAAACCTCATGGAGTTATTTCACACTATTTCTGTGGTGCCTAATGAATCTTTAATATACCATGGGTCACACGATCATTTTTCAGGATGGTTGATGAATCGGGCTGAATTTGCTATCGCACAGAAGATTAAACCAGTAAAGGTCACCGATCTCTCAGAGGAAGAACTCAGACAATTCTTACTTGAGTCAATAAACGCTATTCTTGTTGAAAAATCAGGGGGTGTTGTACATGATTGGGATAGAGATAGTCATCACCCTGCAATAAGATTCACACGATTGAGACCTGGTTCGTTAGGTGGAAAAGGCCGAGGAATTGCTTTTCTCCAATTTCTCCTTAATACATTTCTTCTTGCCGATAATCTTGCCCTAGATGTTGATATTCGTATACCTAAGACCTTTGTTATAGGAACTAGTGAATTTGACCTTTTTATGGAGGAAAATGATGAGCTATACAATATTGCTTTATCTGATCTTCCTGATGAAGATATTAAAAAAAGTTTCCTGAAGGCAAAGGTCTCAAAGAGCCTTGTGGATGATTTGAGATTTATTTTGAAAACTCTCGATGGGCCAATATCCGTGAGATCTTCAAGTTTATTGGAAGACTCCCAATATCAGCCTTTTGCAGGAATCTTTGAAACCTATTTTTTACCAAATAATCAGGATATGAATACTAGAGTAGGATTACTTTGTGATGCTATCAAATTAGTGTTTGCTTCTTCTTTCTTAAAGAGAGCTAAAAGCTATGCTGAATCTACAGACCAATCTGTCGAAGAATCTAAAATGGCAATTGTAATTCAGCAAGTAGTAGGAAGAGAACATCTCAATAGGCTTTCTTACCCTAGTTTCTCTGGTGTCGCCTCTTCATACAATTATTATCCAATCTCTTACATGAAACCAACTGATAGAATTGCGTTTCTTGCTATTGGTTTGGGAAAGACAATAGTAGATGGAGGTATTGCTCTTCGTTTTTGCCCAAAATATCCAGAAATCAGTTTTTATTCAACCCATGATCAACTATTGCAGAACAGTCAAAGAGATTTCTTTGCAATTGATCTAGCATCTACAGCAACAGATATTTCTGAAGGTGAGAATTCTTTCTTGGTAAAAGCTAGTATTATTGATGCTGATCAAGAGATATTATCTGAAGTTGCCGATACATTTGATTATAATGATCAGATACTTAGAAATGGCTATATGGGAGAAGGAGCTCCCGTGATAACCTTCAGTAATCAATTGAAATACGAGACATTTCCTATTACGAAAACAATATCGCGTATTCTCGAACTCGGTGAAAAAGCAATGGGATGTAGTGTTGAAATTGAATTTGCAGGAAATTTTCAAGTTATCTCTAAAAAACGCACAACATTTTACCTTCTACAAATCCGTCCATTCATAGAACAGGATGAGATTTTGAGTGAGGAGGTCGTTTCGGCTCCCAAGAGCGAAATGTTAGCCTTTTCATCACAAATTTCAGGTAATTGTATCATTAAAGATATTCAGGATATTGTCTTTGTGAAACCCGAATCTTTTGATAAGATGAAAACACGAGAGATGGTAAGTGAAATAAATAGAATAAATCAAAGTCTCCGAAACCAAGGGGCTCCTTACATCCTTTTAGGATTTGGTCGCTGGGGAACATTTGACCGTTTTTTGGGAATTCCTGTGGAGTGGAATCACATCTCGGGTGCTCAAGTAATTGTTGAAACTGGTTTGGAAGATTTTCAAGTAGAACACTCTCAGGGGAGCCATTTTTTCCAAAATATTACCACTGCTAATATCGGTTACTTCTTTATAAAATACAATTCGAAGAAAGACTTCATTGATTGGGATTGGTTGACCTCCCAAAAAGATATTGTTACTGAAACTGAATACATTCGCCAAATTCGTACTAAAAAGCCTTTTTTTGTCTTGATTGACGGCCGAAAGAGAGAAGGTATGATAGTCAAACCTGGTTGGAATTTTAAAAGATAGCACGATCTTAACACAATTTCGATGATTCAGGTAGGAAATTCAAGATATAGGGAGAAAATTGGATAATAAATTAATAATAACAGTTATAAAGCCAACCTTCAAGGATATCGACGGAAGAAAAGGGAATTCATCGAAAGGTTTAAATTTGCTATATTATTGCCCTGATTGAGGTAGATGCCTTGGACTTTACACAGCTTTAAGTGAAAATGGTTCTTTTCTTATTTTCAACAAGGCATCATTAGATCTAATAGACCCTTTATTTTTACAATTACTTTTACATCAACCTCAAATCTCTCAAAAATTAAGTAGAATTGGTATCTATGAGATGAAGGAGCTTTACACAAATTGAACGACGATTCTATCCTCATTACACCTGAGATGGCGAGAGTTTTACAGCATATAAAGAAAAGTGGCACTTTAACAATAGATGAGCTAGCTGAAATTACCGAGCTGCCCCATGCTAAAATCGAACAAATCACCTCCCGATTAAGTAAAGATAACTTAATAGCTCGAGAGGTGAAATCAATCACTAGAATTCTACTCACAAATGAGGGTCACAATGTTCTTAGTAAAGGATTCCCTGAAAATTTAATATTAGATGAATTGAAAAATAAACCTGATGGAATACCAATAGCTCAACTCTCGTCTCTTGTGAGTCAATCTAAACAAGCAGTCAATGCAGGAATAGGACAGCTAAGAAATGCTGGTTTAATCAAAATTAGAAGAGGAGTTCTAATTCCTGTTAAGACAGTCTCGAACTTAAATCAAGAATTAAAAGATACTTTGAGATCTGTATCAGAAGATCCATTACATCCTGTTCCGAATAAAATAAGGATAATACTTTCGAATAGAGGATTTATCGAGTTAAAAGAACGTCACCACACATCCGTTAAAATAACTAAGTCTGGATCCAAAGCGCTGTCAAAAATTCAGATTCAAGAGACTGTATCACGCTTGACTCCTGATCATATACGATCTGGTCAATGGCGATCTTTGCATCTAAAAAGCTATAATGTTACTAGTCGTCCCAAAACATACCCAATAGGCCGAAAACACCCGTATCTAATGTTCTTAGATGAGGTGAAACAGAAACTCGTCGGACTAGGGTTTACAGAAATGAGGGGGCCACTTGTTGAGAGTGAGTTTTGGAATTTTGATGCCTTATTCCAAGCACAGGATCATTCTGCACGGGAGTGGTCTGATGTTTATACAATAAAACACCCGACTCATGGAACCCTTCCGAAAGATAAAGAAATAGTGAAGAATGTTCAGCGAGTTCATGAAACAGGTGAACCTACAGGATCACGAGGGTGGAGATATAGATGGGATCCTCGAAAAGCAGCTCAATTGATATTAAGACCTCAGGGGACAGCTGTGAGCGCTAGAACATTATATCACCTTAAAATTCCCGCAAAATACTTTTCTATTGCGCGATGTTATAGACCTGATTCTGTTGATGCCGTACACCTTTCTGAGTTCAATCAGCTGGAGGGGATCTCCTGTGATCCATCAATAACTTTCCGTACTCTCTTGGGTCTTCTTAAAACCTTTGCAACTGAAATTGCTGGTGCTACAAAGGTTAGATTCAAACCTGATTATTATCCTTTCACCAGTCCCTCAGCAGAGCTTAGTGCTTATCATCCCAAGCTTGGATATATTGAATTTGGGGGTTCTGGTATCTTTCGTCCAGAAGTCACTGCTCCTTTCGGTATTTCTGACCCAGTCATTGCTTGGGGTCTTGGTGTGGATCGTCTCTATATGGTAAAACGTGGAATTAACGATATACGTGAGTTATTCACACAAAACTTGAATTGGTTACGTACAGTTCCCTTAACTTAGAGGTGGAATAATTGGTTGCTTTTAAAATCTCTTATTATGATGTTATTGAAATACTCAATCTACCAAATAATATTACAATAGAGGAACTAGATCACCTCTTTAGCTTCGCTAAATCTGAAATTGAAGAACATGATTTAGCAGATGAAGGTTATATCAAGGTAGATTGCAAAACTTCTAATCGTCCTGACCTTTGGGGAGTAGAAGGGCTTACCAGAGAGGTTAGTGGGGCGATGGGCTTGCATACAAATTTACCTGAGATATCCGCTAAACCTAGTGGCTTTGTGATTGAAGTTGATCCTCGTATAAAATCCGTACGTCCATACGTTGCCTGTTCTCTAATTAGGGGGGTGAATTTCTCCGATTTTCTGATTAAACAGTTGATCCAATTACAAGAAAAAGTTGATTTTTCATATGGACGTCGCCGTAGTCGTTCTTCTATAGGCATTTATAATGTTAACATGTTAGAAAGTCCCATTTTGTATGAGCTCACTCCACGTTCCACCTCGTTTTATCCTCTTGGATATAATGAAAAAATGACTCTTGAAGAAATCTTAGTCAGACATGAAAAAGGTGTTGAATATGGACATATTCTACCCAGTAAAGGTGATCTACCCATTCTTCGTGATGTTAATGGTGTTGTTCTTTCTATGCCTCCAATCATCAATAGTAATGATGTTGGACGTATAAATGAAGAAACAACTGATGTTTTAGTGGAGGTCACAGGAACAAACCTTGAAGTTGTCAAAGTCGTTAACACACTGGTTACTCAAGCAATAAGAGACCGTGGTGGTGAGGTATATAGTGTTGAAATTCATTATCCAGAGAATCATGGAGATGCGCCAACGACACTAGTTACTCCTGAAACGGAACCATATGAAATAATAGTTGACCCAGAAAACATTAAGGAATATTTAGGCCTTGAGTTAACAGTAGATGATATTATCGAATTGCTTTATAAGAGAAGATTTGACGCTGTCGAGAAAAATGGGTCACTAATTGTCAGATATCCTCCTTATCGTGTTGATATTCTTCATTGGGTTGATATCGCAGAAGAGGTGGTAATTGCATACGGGTACATGAATATTGAACCAGCTGGTTCAAAAGTACCAACGATTGGAAAATTATCTTCTCGAACAATAAGTGAGAATTACGTTCGTGAGATCTTCAGTGGTTGTTCATTACAAGAAGTCCTTAGTTTCAGTCTCACTGATCCTGAAAAATTATCCACATTGATGGGATATGGAAGCGATATACTCTCTTCCTTTGTCCATGTCGCGAATCCAGTGAGTTCAACTTATTCAGTCATGAGGAATCGTCTTTTACCTGGATTACTTGATTTTCTCTCTCGAAATACGCATAACGAATATCCACAATATCTTTTTGAAGTGGGAGAAGTTGTGAAGCTAAAGAAGAATTCTATAAAAACAATTTCTAAAACAGCTGTTATCTTAGCTGGTGCTGATGTTTCTTTTGAGCACTGTCACAGCATTCTAGAAACTTTAATTCAGGGAATAGGAACAACTTATGAACTAGAAGTTATAGAATCAACTGAATTCATTCCAGGGAGAACAGCTCAGGTTATAGTTGATGATAAAGAAGTAGGAATAATTGGTGAGATATCACCATCATTACTTGAAAACTGGGAAGTTTTTATGCCTGCGACTGCCTTTGAGCTCGACCTATCAATAATCTCAACATTAAATTTACCTTCAATTGAAATCTAAATCTTTAGGAAGGACAATCTTCTTTTTTCCAGCTCTTAGTGAAATCTCTTAGATTAGTCATAAATCTGATCTTTACCACTAACTAGTATTCACATCAATTCCATGATGTACAAGCTTAAATAGGTGTAGTGACAGTATTACATGAGAATCTTTGCTGTGAAAAGAAATGGATGTCTATGAATTAGATGAAAAATTTAGAATTTGGCAAAATATCAAGTTTTACTTTCCATATAGTGAGTTAACTAATCATCCCAAGTGGAGAGTAGCTATTCTCACCTGTATGGATTGTCGAATAATCTCTAGTATCTTTGGGATAGAGGATCCAGGAAACGCTGTAATCATTCGAACTGCAGGCGCATTGTTGACATTTGATAGTCTTCGTTCGTTACTTATCGCTATTTATGAGCTTAACGTAAATTTAATTGTAGTTGTTGGTCACACAGATTGTGGAGGAGAAATGACTAAGGAGTACATGACTAGATTGTTAACTAAGATATCTAGAAAGACTGGTATATCAGGTGAAAAAATTCTAAGCCTTTTAAGCTCTTCTGACACTTCTGATGCATTTTTAGGTTTTAATGATGTTATTGTACAGATTAATCAAACTGTTAAGACCATTCAGGAGCATCCACTTATTTCTCCAGCTGAAGTGGAAGTAGTGGGTTACATTTATGACGTATCGAAGGGACAGCTTTCAAAATTACAGCAAAGGGAAAGGTAAATCATTATCCAAAAATTATTACTTCAAGAAAATCATCGAGTAGTTAATTTATATTTTACGTATTCAGAAGCCCTACTCTTCAATCCTGTGACTTAATCTTATTTTTTTTCTTGAGTTTATACCGCCAAGATTTTTCACTTTGTTTCCTCTTCTCTCTTAATCGTTTTTCTTCTCGTAGAATACGTCTAACTCCCTTTCCTTTTCTTGGCATCTGAATACCTCTATTGTCTAACTTAAATAATCCTTTTATAAGTTTCTTTCCTTTCAAAGATCATTTTCACTTAACTCTCTCCCTTTCGAATTTATAGGCTTCGTTCAATAATTAAAGTTGTATGTCGTCATCAAATCCTCCATCCGAAAATCAATCAAAGAAATCTTCAGATGAAGATTTAACTTATTTAGAGAGAAAATATGGAAAAGAACCCAAAATTTCAGCTAAAGAATTAGCACAGATACGTTGGAACTGGCACTAATTTCTCCAGCTGTGATGTTATTGGTTTTTTCTACGATGAATCAATTTAGTTTTCTCTCCACTTTTTCTTTGATTACAAAACTCAATATCTAGATTAATTGATATAGACTTCCCTTTAGACTTCATTAATCATTCTGGTCTTCAAGAGTCATTCAAATGTACTATAAAGCTCAATATTCAGCTTGAAAATCTACTGAAATAATCCAAGAGGGAGATAGAGAGAAATATATTTATTCAGAAAGATAATTACCAAATAATACACAGTAATTATTGACAGAATGGATTTTCATGAGTTGAGAAAGAATGTCATATGGTAAAGATTTTGCTGAATTTGGGGTGGAATACGCTCAAGAAAATGGAGTTGATTATGCGGAAGCTAGATTAATAGATGGCCAAAGAACCTTTCTATTCCTCCGTAATGGTATGTTGATTTCAGGATCTCAACGGCCATGGCTTGGTATTGGATTTCGTGTGCTAAAAAATGGAGGACTCGCGTTTGTCTCAATAGATGAATTATCAAAGAACACAGTGAAGGATGCTATTATTCATGGCATCAAAATGGTGAAAGGTACTAACCCTAATGATAGGATTGATTTCGGCGAACCAATCTCAAATGAAGCAAAATGGGCTGTAGCCACTGAACAGAGACTAGTAGACGTTGACACAGATACTATGCTTGAATTATTACAAGAAATGGATACGAAAGCTGAAGATCATGGAATCAATACCCGTGCGAACATTTTTGAGGCTCAAAGCTATGAAAAATATCTTGTAACTTCAGAAGGAACTCGAATTGAGTCCGAATCTTCGATGCTTAAATTTTATGGAATCTTAACAGCCAAAGGACTGCTTGATTCTGAACAACGCTGGGTGGATTTGACACGGAGTACAGGATGGGAAGGTACAAAAACTTGGATAGACCAATATGATGATGAGTGTGCCCGTTTAGCTAAAGTTGCAGCTCAAAATGATAAGGCCATGACTGGAAAAGTGGATTTTGTTGTAGGTCCCGAAGTTGTGGGTATTATTTGTCACGAGAATTGTGGTCACCCCAGCGAGGGAGACCGAATTATGGGACGAGAAGGTGCACAAGCAGGGGAGTCCTTTTGGCGAGATTTATCTTTAGGGGAATCACGAATTGGATCTAAACATGTAACAATCATAGAAGATCCAACAATCCCAGGGACGGGAGGCTATTATGAGTACGATGATGAAGGTGTTAAAGCTCGTGAACGGATCCTAATCAAAGAAGGGATTATCAATGAACCTTTACTAAATCGAGAATATGGTGTGAAATTCGGATTAGGGTCAAATAGTGCCTCACGTTCAGCTGATTTTAATCGTGAACCAATTATTCGTATGGCAAATACATATATGAAACCAGGTGACTATATTAATGTCGAGGAATTGGCAGAAGATGTAAAACATGGGATTTACATGCTTTCATTTACAGAATGGAATATAGATGATAGACGATATCAATCAAAATACGTTGGTTTTGAATGTTATGAAATTAATAATGGAGAAATAACTGAAACAATGGTACGTCGTCCCATCATGGAGCTTACATCCGTTAGCTTGTTTTCTTCTATCGATGGAGTTTCCAAAGATCTAGTATTTGATTTTCCTGGTATTTGTGGAAAAAGTGACCCAGGTCAGGGAGTACCTGTGTATGCGGGAGGTGGGTGTATTCGTATGCGGGACATCAAGCTTGGTTGAGGTGCGAAAGTATGTTAGAACAGATGGAAGGTTATGTTGATTTATCAGTTGAAATTGGTCAGAAATTGAATGTTGATCTTATTATCGCAAGGGGGATTTCAAATATAGAGAATCAAATAAGATTTTCTCAAAACAAGATTGATATTAAGAAGCAATGGCACTCAAAAATGATAGAATTGGTTATAGTCGTCGATGAGAATCGTCTTTCTATAAGTGAATTTTCACCAACCTCAGACAAAAATGTTAAGGAACGTGTAGAAGCCACTGTAAAGTTCACTCAAAAAATGTCAGCAACTCCTTTTTTCCAAGGTGTTGAAGAAAACATCTCAAGATATCCTAAGCAAGAATGGCTTGCAGATACAAAAATTCAGGATTATCGTGAAAAAGCTTCAAATGACGTAAATGCCTGTATCGATACCGCGATCTCTGCAGGTGCTGTTAGAGTAGCAGGATCTTATCTTTTTGGAGAGAAAACTATCTATCTGAAGAGTTCTGCAGGCCCTAGTGGGAGTTATACTGGGACTTATTTCAATTTTACAGTTAGAGCCTTTCAAGATGAATTAGATGCTTCTGGTCAGGGATTGGCCTGTGGACGAATTCCTTTTAACGCTGAAAAGGAAATTCTTGCTGCTGGAGAACGAGCTGGCCATTTCTCTAAACTTCACCAAGGAGCAAAACAAGCAAAACGGGGAATATATGATATCATTATGACCCCAGCGGTTGCAGCAGATTTACTAGGATCTATTCCAGGAATGGCGAATCCACTTGCCATCATGATGGGAAGAAGTGCATTAGGAGATAAAATGGGAGAAAAATTAGGACCAGAATTTGTTTCAGTAGAGGATAACGGTTTACAGCAGGATGGATTACGGTCTTCTCCTTTTGATATTGAAGGAACACCTCGACAAACTACTCCAATTTTCAAAGATGGGGTGTTAATCAACTTTCTTCACAATACCACAACAGCCAAGATGGCAGGTGGAACTAGTACAGGCAATGGAGAGTTAATTAATTTTGGTACGGGAACAAAATTCTTAGGCCCTTCTCCTACTAACTTAGTATTTAATAATGGTGATCACTCCTTTGAAGAAATACTAGAAGGGTCGGATCCCACTGTTCTTGTTACTTGTAACTGGTACACTCGTTTCACTAGTTTGATTTCAACCGAGTATAGCACAATTCCAAGAGATGCTGCCTTCATTGTTGAAAATGGCGAATTAGGTCAGCCACTAAAGAACTTTCGTATTAGTGATAATTTATTACGGCAATTCGCTAATATTGATGCCATGGCAAACGACCGAGTGCAGGTTAAATGGTGGGAAATAATGCATCCCACTTGGATTGGATCTGTACGTGTTAAAAATTGTCGAATTACTACCGCCACACAATAGAGATAAGAGGGGGATATTTCTCAATTTTATCTTTAAGAAAAACCTTTTTTAAGATGAAAATCTAGCAAACTCGATAGAAGATCTATGGAATAAATCCCTTAAATTATGATTGCGATCCTATTTACAATATTTTGAAACTAACAATCCTTCAAGTAGTTGTTTTTCATCATCTTTTCTTGGAAGACATTCTGCAACGGCCTGACAAAATTGCCAAAAACCACCTTTTATCTTATTCGATGATAATAGCATCTCATGTAATTGATTTTCATTTCCTTCTTTCCAGGCAATTAATGATAGATGCATGATATTAACCAGACAAGTTACTTTTGGATTTATACTAAGTCTATTTAGAGCGTTTGGGACTGTTACTTTTGATCCTTTTTTTCTGATGAATCTTCCCCTAATTAAAGCATTAAATTCTACTCCACACGCTTGAGCAAGTTTTTGAGCTTCTCCAAAGTCAACTGTGGCATCCTGAAAGGTCCAGCGAAATGCTAAATAAAATTGAGAAATATTATCAATTGTTATTTCCCCATCATTATGCAGAAGTCTATTTACCAAAAAATTAGTTGAGATTGAACGGATACACGATAATTGGTCTTGGAAAGAGACAACCTCACCTGAATAGCGTTCTATTCGGCGATATTTACTTAAAATTTCCATTGCTGGCCCAATTGCAGAGATGAAAAAATCACCACCCCGAATTCCATCCTCCCAGAAACGTTGTAATTGTTGTTGAATTTCACACTCCATCTTTTGGCGAATTTCATGAAAATTACCAATTTCGTGTTGTGGATATTTCCGACAAACTAGGTATATCGAGGATGCAAGGGCAGCAGAGGTTTTAGCTCGAAGACGAGTTCTCATTTCAGTATGAATTGGCCATGAAGCTGTAACAACAAAGCCTGCTTGAGTTAATGCCTTTAACATGGTTTCCCAGCCCTCAGATGATTTATGCGCGTATACAATGATGGCAATACCTTCAGGTTTTAAGACTCTATACATCTCTTGGAAAGAAAGACCAATCATTTCTTCAAAAAAGGCTTTAGGATTCTTGTGTCTCCCTTTATTCGCGACAATCTCTTTTGACTTAGGAGTGAGAGGAGTTGCAAAAAGATCAGGAAATAAGTCGCCTATTGCTCTTTTGAACCATATATAAAAAAAATCAGAGAGATCCGAATAGGGGACATTATCATAATATGGTGGATCAGTAAGAATCCCATCAAAAAATTCGTTAGAAAACGGAAGCTTGGTCGCAGAAGCTTGATATACAGATGAAGTTGTAGGAGATGTCCAACGATTATTTTTTAGGAACCGTTTTACCCAGTCTAACTGATGAAGCCAATCCCCATTTGCACCAGAGAAGACATTTAATTCTGCATAATCCCACGCCATAGGGAGCGCTGTTCGGCCAAAAACGTGTTCAATCTTCTCACCATAAGCATTATACACAACTAAATTTGCATTCTTATCTGCTAGCCGCCCTAAAATAATTGCTAAGTATGCTGAAATAACTGTAGAAAGCTTAATTGGTTGAGGGGCAATATCGAGCTCTTCCTGATGTTCTTGTGCAATCACTTCAGAAATTGTTTTGATCTTTTTTAAGAAGGATATAAGTGCTAAAAGCTGACGGGAGTTAAATAGATCTCGCCATTTCGTCATCCCATATTGGCGAACACCAATACCTAATGTACCAATAGGCGGCAGTTCTTCATCAGGTAGTAAAGTATCAATATCGTTTGAATGAGAAAGTTTCTGGTTAAGAAATTCCTCTGCTTGAGTAAAAATGTGAATATCTCTCTCATTAGCGACCCGATACCGTTTTAGTGGTTTTTTTGGAGAGCGTAAGATTGTTACGGTCAATTTATGAAGCATTCTCCCCTGTTGTGCAAGTTCCTGGATCTTTTGGGCATTTGTTACTTGATTACAGACTAAACATTTTGCTTTAGCTCGTGATATCGTACCAACAGAAGGATCAAAATCGATATCTTGATCTTGTAGAATCTGAAAGGAAATTGTCTTCATCTGCTTATCTATAATAGGTTTATATGCAATCGAACGTGTTTTTGTTCTAGCCAACCAAAAATGTTTAATTAACGGCATTTGTGCTTGACAAGTCGGATTGGGACACGGAATGGTTCTGGCCCATAGATAACCAATTGGGATGTTTCCATCAGGATCGTTTGGATAAAATTGTCCTATCTCTTGACTCACTTCTTTATGAATACGAGTAGCCCACTTTTCTACTAAGAATGCAAGTTCTGGATTAACAATCTTTTGTGGCCAATCAAATGTGGCTTTACTAATCAAAACTGCTATTGGATTTAAATCACTGGCATAAGCTTCACAACCCAACCTGAGTGCTTCGAGAGGGATGGATCCTCCCCCAGAAAAGGGGTCAAGTATTCGTGGTGGTTGAACATTCCATTGTTTCTTAATAAGTTCTTGGCTTTGATGAATACCAGGGCTCAAATTTGACTTTACTGTATTCCAGGGTACAATTTCTTTAATCAAATTAATAATTTCGTTCTGTGCCTTCAAACTCGAAGGAAGATCAATCAGTGCTGCAAACGTAGTAGCTCGGGAAGCAGCTAAGGGCCTTCGCGCCCACCATAAATGTAATGTGCTCGGATGCCCATGACGAACACTTTTCTCGTGAGTAGAGGCCTTTGAGATCTCTGCCAAAGGAAGATTCCATTCAATTACCCGTTTTTTCAAGCTTGAACATCTCTACAAGTTGCTATAGTACATCTCTTATAAAAAATCTGGTGGTTGAAACGATTCCCTCCCAAATAATAATAATTTAATGTTATCTGTTCAACTCGTGTTGATACGATTCAATTCTTGAAAAAACGTCCAGTCGCGGCCTGAATGGCATCTACTCTAGCTAATAAGGTTCTAACCTCTTGAATAATAGCAATTTCAAGTTCTTTTTGTTGCTTAAGAAATTTTTTCCTATACTCTTTCAAGAATTGCTCAGAAACACTCTCGTCCCACCCATATTCCTTTCGGACATCTCCATAGAGTTGATAGCCAGAGGTTGACCGTTCAACCCACCGATCTAGATAATGATAATCTTTTGAAAAGACAAGGACTTGAGGTATTTTTTCACTACCATTTATCCTATCCACTAAGAAGGGATATCGTTCTTTGTTGAAGATTTTCAAGTTGATATTTGGGCTGTGTTCTGCTATTCTGACGAAGACAGGGACGTTGGTTTTGGAATCCCAACACCAAGCACTAGCAATTACCAAAAGATTGACTGGATGGGTTAAATCAATATGAAATTCTTCAGAAGAGAATTTTTTCTCAAGTCTGTGATAATACAAACTGATTCGCTCCTGTTCCTCTTCCGTACCTGATTGTAAGAATTCATCAAAGGAATCACCTGTTTTATAGAATTCTTCAGTTATTCGTTCTAGCAATACTCAAAGTCTCCTAACATAAGTAATTGACATATTACACCAATTTGAGAACAAATTCTATCCAAGAGCTTCTTTAACCTTCGCTAGCAATGTACTTTCAGGCACAGCACCAACAACACTCCATTTAGGATATTTAAGAATTTCACCATCGTCATCCTCTTCCATCCAATCATCGTTGATAATTGTCTTTGGAACTCCTTGCACTTGATATTGCATGGATAATTCTTGGAATTCTGTTGCCTCAATCATGTCAGCAGTAATGTTTTCATTCAACATAGCAAATTTGAAAGCATTTAAAACTGCCCTTGGACAATATGGACAAGTAGGTGTTACAAACACTTGTAAGTGGACAGATTGATCAATATTTTCTATCTCTTCAACAATTTCAGGAGGAAGATCACTTTCTTTGTCAGTACCAGACATAATGATACTTTCAATCAGGCTACCAAACTCATATCCAGAAGGGATACCAAAGAATCTAATCAATCCTTTTCCTTTCCCTTCAACAGCTATGGCAGGATGTCTTGTAATCCGCCAATCCTGAGCTTTTTCGGAATTAATATCACATTCACAATGATCAAGAGTTACTTTATCTGATTGATTCGCGATCTGTTCTGCTAAATCAAGGGTTTCATTACATAATAGACAGTGATTTTTATTTGTAAACATGTGTAGCGTTACGTCTGAGGTTAATCCATCAAACATTTGATGGACCTCGTTTAAAATTTTCTCTTCAATTCGTACTTTTACTTCGGACATATAATATCCTCCAAAATTACTTGTTTTAACGATATTGGTATTTATTTTTATATATTCCGTTCTTTGAATATTAACGTAGAATTTATATAGGGTAGTTCCTATATTTTCATTGAGGATAATATGAAGGCTAATCCAACTACAATGTCGCCTATTGAGGATGACAAGAGTCTAAAACTCCAGGCAACACTCTGTCAATCATTAACTCATCCATTTAGATTGAAAATAATTAAAATCTTAAAAAATGGCTCGAAAAAAGTCGGGGATATTGAAATAGAGACTAAACGACCTCAACCGTTTATTTCACAACATCTTCGTGTTTTGAGAGAAAAAGGAATTGTCATTTGTAAAAGGAAAAAGCATGAGGTTTACTATTCTTTAGCTGATCCCAAGATCTTGGAGATCTGTAGGTTAATTGCTGATCTTGTTAAACAGAGTGAAACACCATCTAAATGATCTTTTTCAATTCTTAATCCTTTAGACATAATAATTTCTCTCTGTGAAACAGCAAATAATTATGAATTGGATCTGGAAATCACTTTTCGGGAAAAAGAGATCATCAGTTAAATCGTTGTTGGACTAAAAGCTAATTTAGTATACAAAAAAACTTAGAACTTTCACCAATTTAAAATTATCAAGGCTTGGATTAAAGTTGAAAGAATATATTGAAACTAATAGAAAGCGCTGGGACGAGCTAGCTGATATTCACTACACAAGTGAATTCTATAATGTGAAGGAATTTAAAAAAGGAGGAGTTTCAATAAGTAATCTTGAAATCAAGGAAGTAGGAGATGTCAAAGGAAAAAAATTATTACATTTACAATGCCATTTTGGAAAAGACACCTTATCCTGGGCTAGACTTGGAGCTGAAGTTACAGGAGTTGATTTTTCTAGCCGCGCAATTGAACTGGCACAACAATTAAGCAGTGAAATAGGTGTTGAGGCAACATTTATTCATTCGGACATTGATAAGTTAGATAAAAGCGTTTTAGAACCTGAAAGCTTTGATATTATTTTTACAAGTCATGGAGCGATATATTGGTTACCTGATCTTAAAGAATGGGCAAGAATCATTTCATACTTTTTGAAACCAAACGGGGTCTTTTATATTGCAGATTCACATCCTACAGGAAATATTTTTGATGATGAGTGTGATAATGATCTTATTGTCCGATATCCTTATTTTCATGAAGAAGAACCTCTCAAATTTGATTATGACGGGTCTTATGCGAGTGAAGAAACAAAATTACAAAACAAGAAAGAATATGGATGGATTTACAGCATGGGCTACGTTGTAAATAACCTAATTGAAGCAGGGTTGCGTATTGAGTTCATTCATGAATATCCATTTGTATCTTGGAAAATGTTCCCATTCCTCGAAGAAAAAGAACTTGGATGGTGGTATTTACCAAATAAATTTCCAAAAATACCACTAACTTTCACACTAAAGGCAAGAAAAGAATCATTATAGAAAAATCAATTCAGGGACGTTTTTTGAGGTGTAGAAAATGACTATGTTACATCGCTGTCCTAATGGTTGTCTTTTTTTATTGGAATGACCATTTTTTAAGCAGAATCAAATGGGAATAAAAAGGCGATTGCCCCCCATCGCATCGCAAAGTGTATCTATATATATTGATTTATTCCCGTACCGTGATACCTAGGTTTTTATCGCGAACGATAAAAACAGCTCATTCCTGATTCATAGAGTCGTACCCAGGAGTACCAGGTCTTACCAACTCTCCACAAGCGTTTAACGTCTCTGGGGAACTCTCAGCGACGAATCTTGTCATTATTTCTTGTTACCTACTTCGCCTTTCTACTTCAGCTGATTCGTTTTCTCAGGTGAAATTTGAAGGTCTAGTATTGGAACCATTATTTATTTATAACCTCCCTAGTTGCTTTGGCCAAAGAATTGTTAGGATTAGCCATAAAAGCCTCCAAAAGAGTCAACTATCGGTAATCCTAAAAATTTTATCAAAGCGAAATTCTTTAAGGTTCAATAATAATGGAATAATAAGTGACACAAAGTTATCAGTGAGAGTTCTCTGGGGCAGAAGAATAATGTCTCTTGGTAAATCCTTAGAAGAAGGAATAAATCCGTACAAGATCCTTGTAGGGGTAGTATGGACAACATTTGATGACATCAGGGGAGGAATGCCAGTTGAATGGACTCCTAAAAGCTTATCGGACGAGTTACTTTTTAGTATATCCTTAAGAGGGATGTCAGTCTTTTCAAGTCGGCCAGAACATATTTCTTATTCAAATATGCCTGCGACTATTCCTTTCCCTGAACATGAGTTATTTTCTATTTGTATTGTTCTTTATGAAACATCAGAAACAAATCGTGGCGGGTTTAGTATCAATTTAGTGTCAATTCTAATTCCTCAGGTTGTAATGGAAATGGCTTGGATAGATTTACGGCAAATCCAAGCAATTTTTTCGAAATATTTTGAATATTATAATGGAGAGCCAATTCTTCATAAAATGGCCTTAATAAAGGAAATCGCTCACGAAACAGACCTCATTCTTAAGCGAAAGCTCAAAGTGATCGATGAAGGCGAAAAAATTCGTGAACATCTTACCAAATATTTGGATTCCTATCTTGTTTCATCGTTGAACCTAGATGAACAAAAATTAATCTATACTCGGGTAATTACACTAATTAATTTATTAGATCGAGTTTTAGAAGCAGGCAATAACGAACGAATCCAAAGAGCTCTCGATAGGATGAACTTTATCCTAGAACAGGAACTCTCAGATGAGTTAGTCGTCATGTATCAACAAAAAACCATCAGCGATTTAGCTCAACCATAGAAAGGAAAAATAACTACTGATAGCTCGTGATCGTCCTATTAACAAAGTATTTCCAGAAGTGGTATTAGCATTAATAGTAGCGACGATTGCTAGCATAATACTTACTTTCATTTTCCGAGAAACTGTGGGCCGAGAGATCGTTTTACTGATCTTATTTCCAGTAGATATAAGAATTCCTTTTCCTATCAATCTTTGCGGGATTCTATTAGTTTTTTTAGGATTTTTGTTGATTATTTGGGCAAATTATACACTTCTGTTTGTAGGAAGAATCGGAGTAGAAGCTAGGGAGCCTTTTCACGTACCTGATACATTGGTAATAGAAAGTTGTATTATTTTTTATCTTCCAGACATGGTTTATAAGTTGGGAAGAAAAGAAACTCGAAGAGGCATTTGGGGAAGAATATCTTGAGTTTAAAAAGCGAGTAAGACGATGGATATGACCTCAACAAACGTAGAAGCCTAACGAAAATAATAATCATAACCAACGATTTTTAGCGTCATTTCAAAATAAATCTGGTAATTTCATAGAAAGAAATGCCTATGTGAATTAAGACAAGAAAAAAGAAAACTTCCTGAAAAGTTGATCTAATCAAAAAAAAAGTAGAAAAAAAGGGAAAAGGGGGGAACCTAGATAGCTCGTTTGATAACGCCAGGGCCTTGTTCCTGATATTCTTTGCGTGAGACCCATAATCTCTGGAAGGTTTTTAAGGAGGAAAGAATTGATCCACCAATCCAGACGGAATACCGACGCTCTGGAGGAGCAACGATACGAATCTCAACATTCTCAGGAACGAGTTCAGTGAGCTCTTTGTGAAGACGCTCTTTTAACCCTGGGAACATGGTAGAGCCGCCAGAGAGAACAATGTTCTGATAAAGTTCTTTACGGAGGTCAATATCACATAATTGGACAGCGTTGTAGATGGCTTCATCCAGAGGTGTTTCTTCTTTTCCAAGGGCACTTGGATTGAAGAAGGCTTCAGGAGCCAAAAAGCGTTCAGGACCAATTGTGAGGGTTTCTCCGTCAGGGAGAGTATATTGCTTTTCCATACCAGAGACTTTCTCTGCAAGCTTCAATTCTTTCTCAGGATCGAGAGCTACATAACAAAGCCGTTCCTTTATATCACGAACAATCTCTTTCTCCGCAGAGGAGGTCAATGCACGACCACGGGTTCTGAGTAATCGGCGGAGGTACTCAGTAATGTCACGACCAGCGATGTCAATACGACTAATCGCATGAGAAATCGCGAATCCTTCGTAAATTGGCACGATATGGATAACACCGTCACCGGCGTCAATAACTAACCCTGTAGTTCGTCCAGAGGCATAAAGTGACAGAACCGCTTGCATAGATACATACATGGCGGGGACGTTAAACGTCTCAAAGAGAATTTCTGCCATTTTCTCCCGGTTGGTACTCGGATTCAAGGGAGCTTCGGTCAATAAGATTGGATGTTCACTCGGATTGACGCGAAGATCGTTATGGAAGGTGTAATGCCAGATCTTCTCCATTGCATCCCAATCGGTAACAATACCATGGAGAATCGGGTAAATAAGCTTGAGTACACCACGTAAGTTCATGGCTTCTTCGCCGACATAGTATTCCCGGACATAATGATCCACATCAGACATGATAGACTGATATTTGGGGTAACCAATTAATGTTGGAAACACTGAGCGGGGTTGGTCTTCACCTGCATAACCGTTCTTGCTTAACCCTGTCCCATTATCGATGACGAGGGGTTTTCCAGTAATTCCTTCTGCTACTGACATTTTTTTTCACTTCATAGATATTGATAGTTTAAAAAAGATCATTTTTAGGCTGATCATTTAAATACGTCTCAGTAACCGTTTCACTCAACTGGTGGAGACGCCTTTATTTTGCCTATGCAAGTACCACAATTCTCCGTTGGTTTAAAAATCTTTGGTTTTGAATTTAGGATGTAATACCTACCCAGAGGCAGACTTACTGCAAGGAGGAAAACGCCAACTAACCCGATAGAAATAGTCAGGAGGAAGAAGAGGTACTGCATGAGTAATATGGTTCGAAGATATAAAAGCTAGACTTACTTTTGAGGAAACCCTCCGTGAAGAAACGGGGAAACAAGAAATAGTCTGAGGCAGGTCATGAAATCTGCCGGGTTAGAGGAAAGAGGGCCGCTACGAACCATATGGTTGATGATATGAATCGTCGATTCTTTACTTCTATTCATAGACTCAAAATCACTCTGAAAATAGTGTTCATATAGGATCCATAGCCCATTTTTCTTCATCTTTAATTAAGTTTTTTTTTGACATTTCTTAATGAAAAGTGTCACTTTTGGAAATGTTATCATTATATCAATAATGAATCATTATATCGAAAATGAAGAACTTCATTTCATTCAAAGACAAAATTGGCCCTAAATAATGGAATGAATTCAAAATGTGAGTAACTAAGCAATTGATTCCAATAATGAGATGGTTGGATAAGAATGTTTCTTAATGATATATTATCAAACGAATTAAGAAAATTGGAAGAGCTCAAAAAGCTAAGAATTATTTTAAAATTAGACGACTTTTTATTTGATCATGCCGTCAATAAGCTTTGGTGCTCTTTGAAACAGATGAAATCAGATTTAGGATTAGCTCCCCAAATTCCCATAGATGATCTAGTCCATATTTTTAAACGATTTGAAGAAATCCGAATGGTCTTTAGCCTAAAGGATCCTGATTATAGCCAATTAAATGTACTCTTGGTTGAAATAACAGCAGTTAAAGGCATGTTAAACTTACCTGATACTACTCCACTCCCTGAGGTTTTATCTCAAATCAAACCTGAAGAACTCCCCACCCTAGGACTCGGAAGTGATTCATTACTTGAGAAAATGATGCTTTATTCTTGGCTAAAGTGAGACTGTGGTAAAGTAAATCGTCTAACCATTTATCAGCTTTGGGTGTAACTTACATTCTAATCTTTAACTCTTTTTAGGGCAATTAATCCTACAATACAAAGGATCATCAAGAAAACACCAAATTGTCAATGATGAATAGGTTCAATATTGTATTGATTTAAATCTCCTAAGAACCGATCTTTAACACCTAAATTAATCAAAAACGGAAAATCCATTTTGATTTCATCTAAAAGAAACGGGGAAAAAAGAAATAGTCTGAGGTAGGTCAAGAAATCTGTCAGGTTAGAGGAACGGAGAGTCCTATGAACCATGTGGTTGCTGAATGAGAATAATTAATTTGTAAAATAAAATCAATTATATTATGTTTGATATTTACAGAAAATAAATATTCATAATATGTCTTTTCGACCCCAACGAAGTTTTTTAAAATTTATTAAGAGAGGGAATTTTCATGAGTCATTCCCACAAAGTTGAAGCTTTTTTTTCCACCAGATTAAATTGTGCTCAATCCGTATTAGCGACCTTTGGCCCTGTCCTTGGGATTGAGGAAAAAACATGTTTTAGAATCGTTGAAGCTTTTGGTGGGGGAATTGTCAATTCTGGCCAAATGTGTGGGGCTATTATAGGGTCTCTGATGGTCGTTGGCCTTAAATATGGAAGAACAGAGAGTGATGATCTAGAAAAACGAGATAAAACCGATCAATTAACAAAATTGTTTATTAAAAAATTCACATTCCAACATAAGAGTACAAAATGCAAAGAGCTAATTAACTATGATATCAGTACTCCTGTGAAACTCGAGAAAGCAAAAGAGGTAAAAGTCTTTAAGAACTGTGGAAATTTTGTGAAAGATTCAGTGAGTATACTTAATGATATATTGTGACTTTTAAAATACCAATACTACATAAAAGACATTTTAATAACATTCTAAGTAATCTTGTCTTGTTTTGTTCTGTTCTTTGTAAGAAAATTCCTTGAATTTTAATCAAATATGAGTACACACCTTCATAAATCAAGAATTACTTTACTCAGTCAATTTCTTAAGGCTTTTTTTAAATTCTGTCTTTTTGAGGACCAGTATTGCTTATACTCTACACTACCACTTCCTTGTAAAACCTCCAGAAAATGTTTTTTATCCTCACGTTGTGTTGCTGAACCAACATGATAGGTCAATGGCCCAATGAATTATCGGATTTAACGGTGGTTCTTCTACCGTGGTTTGATTTAATCGTACTTCTACTCGTTATAATCGTGTTCTTGATCTTAATCTGGTTGTGTGGAAAAATTATCAAATCATTCGTTAATCGCATACCAAGACTTTCTGCAGATGCGAAAAATTCCATCAATCTATTAATTAGTGTCGGTCAAATTTTCTTGACTACCCTGGGGGCTTTCACACTATTAGGAGCTGATGAGGATTTTATTTTCGGTTTCTCAACCATTCTAGCAGCTGTTATCGGCATTGCTTCTGCCTCTGTCGCGTCCAATGTTTTTGGAGGGCTTTATTTGATAATCACGAGGCCATTTAGTGTCGGGGATTTGATAAAGACTCAAGAAGCAATAGGTATTGTCGAAGAAATTGGTTTGAACTACACAAAGATTGTTCAAATAGACAAGACATCTGTAATTATTCCCAATAGTCGTTTATTAAACGTCTCTTTATTGAATTATAGTACTGACTTACTCGTTAATAACGATCAGAGTGGTATTATGAAAACTCTGGATTCAATAAACATTCTACCTGTTGATATATTCCACGATAAGTACACTAAATTCCGAACTCTTCTCGAATTCCAATTAAATGTCATTGATCCTCCTATTCCTGTCGGAGTATTAAAACAAAGGTTAGACAAAATTTGCGAAAAGTTTTCAACTGTATATGGAATACAACCCAGTTACTATTTTGGAAAGTATGATTTTCGTCAGAAAGTCTACTTGGTTATTACTACGCCTGATCCTTACACGATTTTTAATTCATGGCCATACCTCATGGAATCAATTGCTGAAACAGTATATACTGAATTACAGGAGAGTGGAATGGATTGATCTTGGATAAGATATTTCTATTTCAATCAGAGTTCCAGTTATTTTTTCTAATTCTGGCCATAATCGTGGTTTTAATTATTCGGTGGGTATTACAGCTGATTATCTCAAAGCCATTGCGAAGGTCTGGACGAATTCCCTTAGATATCCTCAATACTCTTAAAGTTCTGTTAAATGTGGGAACAGCAGCAGCGATTCTTTATATGATCATGTTTTTATTCGATCTAACCATAGAGGAGATCGTGGGAGTATCAGCTTTTCTTGGAGCAATAATTTCTTTTGGATCTGTTCAGACTTTGAGTAATTTTATTGCAGGACTTTATATCATCTTCACCAATCCTTTTGGTGTTAATGACTTTGTGGCTCTGGGGACTGAGATTCGAGGTCAAGTAGTAGAAATCTCTTTGAATTACACCAAAATTCGGACAGTTAACGATATTTATCATTATATTCCCAACCAGAAATTTTTGACTACAAATATGATAATTTACAAGCATAAAGAAGAACGTCGAATTGGGAGACGTGAAGCTCGAGATCTCCAGAAACAACAATCACGGATAGGAAGTCTCAAAACATTTGCCCTCGATTTAATTGAAGAAGAGGTTGTACGGTACACGTTTATCTGGGGAGCTCCCATTGGTAATTTGAAAACCACTAAACAGAAAATACAAGAGGTTTGTGATATCTATTCGGGAATATTTGGATACAAACCAGAATTTTTCCTATATGACTTCAATTATCGAATGCAATTCAAATTTATTGTTACCACTCACAATTCAGAGATTCTCATTCGAAATGTTCGCGAATTTCGGAATAAGCTCGTTTTACGTTTTCATTGATATGATGTATCAGATCGAAAATTACTATTCTTGTAGTACAAACTCAAAGAGCAGTGTTTTGAGATCTAATGAATTATCACGACTTCACTCCTCCGTGATTTCAAAAATCGTCTTGGTTTCCATTTGCGTAAACAACACATCTTATAAGCGGAAATTATCTGCACTGGAATCCAAGAACATTTAACTCTTAGAATCAGAGTAAGACTGATTAAAGTAAAAACTACACCAATTAATTCAAATCCAGGGACTAGTTCTGACGCAGGAACATCAGCTTTATCTCCAGTGTTGTCAACCATGTTTCTTTCCTTAACGTTGACAATATAGTTATCCTCGATAACAAACTTCGAGATATGATCAGATGGTTCATTACGATCACGGAATATTATGTTGTACACAACATAAAAAGAAACACCATAACATCCTCCCTCTCTTCTTAAATTTTCCTCTGAAAAACGAGTATTTCCAGCATATGAAAAATCAAAGTATTCATAAAAATAGTCAGCAAAGTACATCAATTCTGAAGAGCGACCTTGGACACTGAAGGTTTCTGAATAAGAATATGTCTCATTGATTAAGAACCCTGGACTATCAGTTCCATGGTATTTATCATCCATTGTATCTTGAAACCAATCATCAACAAAAGTCAACTTGGATTCAATAAAACAATCAGAATCTATACTTACACCTCTCGACTTTATCAATAAAGAAGATAAAATATGAGATTATTCCATTACTTACAAAAAATATCACACTAATTTCTCAACAAAAATCTCGCGTAAAATCTTTGGAATATCTTTGACATAAGATGAATGAAATAACTCTCCTCTAGTTTCCTTTTTCAAGATGTCCGAGATAAAGTCATTAACTGGGGGAAAGGTAATGATTTTCAATCCCTGGAGTTTCCATGCAATCACCGAGGGAATTTTACCCGTATTAACATCGCAATCACTGAGTAAAATCGCGGTGTAAGAGGATTGTTTTCTCTGTCCTAGTTCTTCAACTCCCACTTTCAATCCTTGATAAATATTCGTTAATCCTTGAGGGGTTAGATTAAAGATTTTCTCTACAATACTTTGGATCGACTCTTCAACGTCAAAGCGCTTCAAAATCGCGCCTTTTGTACCAAAATGCACTATTCCTATATCTACAGAGTCAAATAAATGAGCAATGGTGGCTGCTGCGGCTGCTGCCATCACTAGCTTCTTTCCTGACATTGAATAACTTGAATCAATAACGAGAAGAACTGAATGTCCCTTACGTTCACGATGTAAAACTTGAATAGCATTAATCTTGTCAATAGGATTATCCACGATGTTTTCTATAGTTTTCTCTATATCTAAGTCGAGATAATGTGTTCCCTTAATTTTTTCAGAGATATATTTCGGTTTTTTCCATTGTCTCCCTACTTGTTCGGATGTAGTATTTATGATTAACTGAGTCGCCCAATCTATAACTTTTTGTTTGGCTTCTGCTTGAAGTTCAAGTATAACTGATCCAACTAATTCAATTTTATCGATGTCAGTCTCTACTTCTGCGATAATTTTCTCTGTAGAAAAGGAATCTTCCTCTTGTAACTCTTTCAGATCTTCCTCAGAAATAGAGAAGAGTTGCACATCCCCTATTATTTTTTTTTTCGCTGTTCCAAGCTTTCCCAATCAATCTCGAGTGTGAGATTCGATGACTGAATAACTTGGAGTAATAATTCCTCAATTATTTCCTCTGGAGTCCGTTCACTTGCTGGATCAAGCCAAATCTTTCCCGAAAGTGCAGCAAATGCGCTGTCACGAAGTATTTCATATGCTGATCTATATTGACTTAATTTAATAAGAGTAGAAGCCATAGATACAATATCAATTGCCCCCCTGACGGAAGCGCCTTGTTTAATTTCCAGATGTGTTCTAGTTGCCCTGGTAAGCCGAACTGCAATCTTTATAAGATCAAAACTCTCATCCTCACCTAATTCGTTCTGGACAATGTCTTGTTCTTCAAGTTCGTCCTGATAGTCCATACTTATACGTATCAATCTATCAAACAAGGCTCGAGAGATTTTTCCAACACCCACATCATCATAAGGATTTTGTGCTAAAATGACTCTGAAATTCTCATTAGCTTTTAAAATCCCCCAGCGGGGGATTACTAGTTCATTTTCCTCGATTGCTCGAATTAATGTATTACTGGCATCAGAAGCCATGCGGTTAAATTCATCAATGTATAGTAATCCTCCCTTTTCCATTGCTAAGAATAATGGTCCTCTAATGAAAAATTCTGGTTTATAACCTGCTTCTATTACCAAAGATGGATCAAATTGCCCAATTAACTTTGAAGGCGTTAAATCTGCATTCCCCTCCATAATATACATTGGGAGCGCTGAGTTCTCAGAAATAAGTCTTAAAATAGTGGATTTAGAAGTTCCTGGTGCTCCTTCAAGTAAAATATGTTTTTGTGCCTCTAAAGCAGCAACAATCAATTCTAATTCCTTTGTTCTTCCGACAATTAAAGGAGAAACTTTTGGAACTATCGAATCAAACAATTTCTGAATCACTTGAGATCATTTTTTTGTTCATCTGTTAAAAAGGCTCCTTTAAGGCAAAATCCTCTTGATCTACATTTGAAAGCCTTTTTTTTCTTTAAATAGATGAAATTAACCTAATTATTTCAGGTAATTCATCAGGATCATTATAATAATACTTACTGTTTGGTATTGACTCCTTTAACACACATGATTGAATAGTGTAGGCTCCTAGCTGACCAGCGAACTGTAAGATCTTTGGATTGTCGTCAATTACAATCGCATGCGAAGGCTTGACTTGAGCATGAGCAAAGATTCTTCGATAAAATTCTAAACCTCCTTTCATCACACCAACAATATCTGGTCCATACAAATTCATAAAACAATCGAATATTCCCATTCCCGTTAAATACCCCCTTAATACCTATGAAGTTTCTCCTGACGCTGTGTGAAGAATATATCCTTCAGATCTTACTTCCTTGATCGTTTTAACAATACCTTCGATATCTGCTTGAATTTGGGGAACAACCCACTCTTCTACTTCTCGACATATTCTGGAATATTCATGCTTGGGTGGTCTTTCAACCTCCACTGCATCAAATATATAATTGATCCACAGCTCATCTTCAAAAGCTCGAAATTCAATATAATCTTGGTTGATGCCGGTTTCAATCAACTGTTCAATTTTCTTTACTAATAAACCGACAACACAATGATTTGCTTCTCGCCATCTATCAGGTATTCCCCCATACCGTGAAACAAAATATTCTGCAATGAGATCCTTCCATTGTTCCCCTCTTTTGGAATTATCATTCATCACTCCGCCATCATCCAGAAAAAGGCAATGAATCTGCTTATTGGAAGAAATTAGTGTCACCTCGTACTATTTCAGATAAGATGATAATTCTGAAATCTCCTTAAGGATTAGATCAGGTTTTTCTTTTCTTAACGCGCTTTCATCAAATAATCCCGTTAAAACCGCAATAGTTTTCGCCCCACTTGCTTTTCCAGCTTTAATATCAAGAATAGAGTCCCCAACAACAGCACAATTCTCTATTGGAACATTTAATCTTTTAGCTCCTTCAAGAAAGGAATCTGGACTTGGTTTGGGTCTCTTCACATCTAATGTTGTTATAATGGTTTTGAAGAATCTATTTATCTTCAATCTTTTCAATTGATCTTCAATGGATACTCTCTTTAGATATCGAAGAGTGACAAGAGCAAGTGGAAAGCGACTTGAAAGATCATTCAAGATTTTATTTGCGTCGAGGATGGGATCAACTTCCCAAAGACAGGCTTCGTTCCAAGTTTGTAACCACACATCTATGAAGGCAATATTATTCTCTGGCGTAATCGAAATCATGCCATCGAGTATTTTCTCTCTTGAAACTCCTAGATCTAATCTTCTGGCAATCTCTATCGAGATGACTCTTACTTCATCTTTAGGTACTTTAAAATAGCTAAGACATTTCATGGCAGTATTAGTTGCCTTCATGTAAGCTCGTGTTGAATCTACGAGTACCCCATCAAAATCAATTAACAAACCCTTGATCTTCATGCAAACAGCCATCAATCGTTGAAACAGGCAAAAATTTTATATTTTTGCTTAATATGAAAATTCCCTGTTCATAACTCGCGCCCAAAAAATCAGAAAAAGTTGTTTATGGTTATTGAACAGACAGAAGGTGTTCCAAAGACTATCAGAGAACAAAGTTGGATCTGATCAATATGAAAGCTCAACTACACCCTAATAGATATTCTGAATCTTCTAATAAAGGTCAAGAACATGAAGAGGATAGTAAAATCCTTCCCATAACTGTTACAGGAATTTTATGGGTAATAACTATTGTATTAGGAGTTTCCATAACCTTAATGATATTATTTGTCTCTCTAGCATTTTGGGTTGTTACTAAAAATACATATTATATCATCAGTGCAGCATTCGGGGGCATTTTATTTATTATTTGGGGTTATATAAATTTTAAGGACAAAGATCGGTTAAAGAAAACAGAAAATTAGGCATTTAATCAATATTTTAGAAATACAAACTTGTTTTTGTCATAAAAAAAGAGAGAGGAAGATGAAATTAATTAGAGGAAATAATCGATAACGAGAATAATTCCACCAATTAATACAATTAATCCTCCGACGGTACCACCGACCAAACCAATAACAATGTAGATGATTCCCCAGAGTATCAGATCTCCTTTGTCTTTAGATGTCAATTTTTGATATCCAAGGATTGCTATTAAACCACAGACCAAAGTGATAGCTGCGGAGATAATCCAAGCTGTTGTACCTAGAGCCTGCCCAGCGAGATTGATAGTAGTTAAATCTACTAGATCAGCCATTGCTTCCACGAGTTCACTAGCAACATTCGAAATTATAATAATGATAGCAAATATTATCATTATGATTCCCCCAAGAACGCCTAAAATTCGTCCAATACCTTTTAAATCAGCCATAATAATCACAACTGAGGGTCTGATTCTTTCTTCTATATAGGCTTTTTGGTAAAGAATTCTTATTCAATCTTTCCAGATAAAGGTTTCTAAGGGCCTTTTCTTTGGTATCTCTGGTGGTTGAACGATTTTCCCGACAGGTAACGCGCAGATGAATTTAAAGTGTTCAGGAATGGAAAAATAATCTCTTACAACTCGCTCTGGAAAAAAGGATGTTTGAAATGAGGAACCGTAACCCAAAGCGTGGGCTGCAAGCATTATGTTTTGCGCTGCCACTGCACCATCATATATTACTAAGTCTGGGTAAGTAATTGTATCAACAAATAGAAGGATTATTAACGGAGCATTGAAGATCTTGTTTAATGCCTCTTTGACGTTCTTCTTCCTTTCTTCTTTTTCCTCGTCAGTAATATTCAGTTCTTTAATAGTTTGTATTATATCCTCATTTAATTTTTCTTTGAATTCATCTTTTCTCTTTATCTTCTTTAATAACAGGAATTTCCAGGGTTGAATGTTACCTGCTGTTGGTGCATATCTCCCCATATTGAGAATTTTTTTCAGATCTTCCTTGGGTATTTTATCAGCGAAAAATTCACGTACAGATCTGCGAGTCTGAATCGCTTCAAAAATATCCATTATGATCGTCTTTAAAATGACAAATTTACTTTTAAACGATATTATACCTGCATATTTAATGATTTTAAACCCAATTTAGTGTTAAAGAGTTATCATAATGTACAAAAAGAAAGTTATAGTACTCACTTCAAGAATCATAACTCAAGGAATAGTAGCCGGATGATCGATAAATGCATGTTCTACTACTAGCTATGCCCAATACTGCTTTTTATTTTCATCATTTTGCCGTACTTCCTAATCTAGCTCTTTGTTCTATAGCAGGTAATATTGGTAAAGAACATGAGGTCAGTGTTGCAGATTTAGTACTTCAAAGGCGAACCTTTAGAAGATTTCTTGAAGAAAGAATACTACATAATCCTCCAGACCTTGTTGGGCTCTCTTCTATGAGCTTTCAGAGTAAAACTGCCAGATCCATCGCAAGATACATCAAAAGAATTGAACCACAAATCAAGATAGCATTAGGTGGTTATCACGCTTCTATGCTACCTGAAGAAGTTGGACGTTCTTGGGGTAATGATATTGATTTTATTGTTAAAGGAGAAGGTGAACACACCTTTAAGGAATTACTTAAAGCTCTTGATAATAATGAAACTGATTTACATAATATCAAGGGTTTATCTTTTCGAAATAATGGGAAGTTTATCCACAACCCTTGGAGACCCTTATCGGATCTAGCTACGTTAAACCTACCAAATCGTGATGATCGTTTATTAACGAAGGGTTTTCATATACTAGGAAGGAAAGCAGATGTGATAGAAACCTCTCGAGGATGTAAATATACTTGTAAGTTTTGCTCAATCAATAAAATGTACGGACGGAGTTTTAGGGCATATAATATAGAGCGTGTCTTGACAGATATTGAGATTTGTAAAAAAAAAGGAACTAAAGCGATTTTTTTTGCGGATGACAATATTAGTTTAAATTCCAAGCATTTTCGTAACCTGTGTGAGGGAATTATAGAAAGAGGGTTGACTAACATCCACTATACGACCCAAGCTCATGTTGGCAGCTTATATAGTAAGCCTAAGTTGTTGAAACTAGCCCTAGAAGCTAATTTCAAAGCATTTTTCTTAGGAATAGAGAATCCACATCAAGAAAAACTACAAACGATCGGAAAAAACGTATCAAATATGGCAGATAAAGCGGAGGCCGTCGTGGCACAAATACGTAGTCATGGTGCAATTGCGATGGGAGGATTGATTGTGGGAAATCCAGATGATAAAGCTGAAGATTTTTTTAACCTCCTCCAATATATTAAACAGATAAAGGCTGATGCCCCAATCTTCTTTGTCTTGACTCCATACCCAAACACTCAGATTCGGGAGATATTAATTCAAAAAAAGCTGGTAACTAATCTTGATGACTATAGTAACTATGATGCATTATCAGCGAATATAAAAACCTCTAATTTGACTACAGAAGCAGTAGAAATCTTGACTGAGTATCTATATGATAATTTTAAAGGCCTAGACTGGGTCTTTAACTCGAATATCCGCAGAGCTTATCCATGGTATTTTATCAAACTCCTTCATAGACTTTTTCCACTAGCGTTGATAAAAATTTATTATAAGATTAAACGGGAAAATTATAGTTCCTTTTTAAAGAAAATGGCAATGAATAAGAAAGATTTTCGCGATCTCAAAAGATAATCCTGAAATCATGACCCCTGGGAAGTTTAATTTCGTAGTTTGGTCTCTTCAAGGGATTGATGAATCATGAGAAAAGTAAGAATAGTTCAAATGATGATGTGGGAGCTCGATAGAGGGTACCAATTATTATCACAAACATTGAAGGAAATTATGAAGGAAGAAGCACAATGGAAACCCTCACCCAATCCCAGAACGTTAAAAACTCTCAGACAATGGAATAGGAAAGGAAATGAGTGGCTCTCTGCTCAAAACCTTGATCCATTATCCTCTATTGAATTTAAGGTTACGCACTTAGCTGCATGTAAACTAATGTATGATGATTATGCTTTTCGAAATGGGACATTAACTTGGAACGAACTTGAAAGTCCAGAATGGCCCTTCTGTAGAGAATTTTTAGAGAAATCGCAAGTTAAATTGATGGAAAGTCTTCAGACAATAAGTGATGACCAATTAGAAGAGCTTGTTCCTACAAATTGGGGAGAGCACATTCCAACCAAACAAGTCATCGCTATAATGATTCACCATGATGCTTACCATTTTGGTCAGATTTGTACAATCAGGAATCTATATAGAACCAATAAGCGTAATAAAGCTGCCATCAAGTAATTGTGGAGGTCAACTTACGAATTAGGCAATATGGTTCGATAACAACTAGAGAAATTACTGAAACCTTAATCCTCATTAATACAGAATTTTTTAACTTTAAAAATAAATTCACAAGACTCATCTCCCTTTTTAAAACTCTTAGTGATTTCTTCTTCTGCTTCAATTTTCATCGCGTCACACCAACCTAAGTGCATTGCACTACAAGCACATTCATATTGATCTGCAATACCTGCTTTCTTCACATTTTCATATATACTACAGAACTCCATTACTGCAAGAAGAGATGAGTCAGATTTCTGTTCGAAATGGTAAATAAGTCTTGGTGCTGGGTAACATAATTCCATAATGGTATCAAAAATGGTTTGCATCTCTTCAATAGTATTTACTTGTGAAGTTCCCACCGCATTCAGTAACCTGTATGTAATAACTTTACCCATTTGATGGCAAACATCATGATTAAGTTTATTCCCTTTTTCAATTCCCAATTCTTGAAATGTAGCATATTGCTATCTAGCATCATGGGACATCTAATTTTTACGTAGCATGTCAATTTTTTGATTAGGTGTTAAGGATGGAAGGAAATTACTCTCTGACATATCTATACAACCTCTGATTTCGTTTAAATATAGTTTATTTTTCAAACAAAAGTATAATTAAGGAATTATAAAAAATATAATCATTTTATTTCAAATGATTTGTTGAGAAAATCAAAACATATAAAAATTAAATAAAAGAGACAATTACTATCTAACATCAATGAAAGCAGCTTTATAATAATCTCATGAGAGGAAATGATCAATTCGTTATTTTATAAGTGAGGTTGTCTCATTGGCAGAAAAAGTTAAAAAAGGTAGATATACTTTTGATTTGAGCGATGGCTTTGGTTCGGAAGATGTAAAGGCCATCTTCGCTAGTATTTGGCGTTTCATTAAGGGTATCTTGAAAGTTATTTTTTGGCCTTATGTCTGGATCCTTCGCGTGTTCGGGCGGTCTATCCGTTTTATTAGAACCAAGGAAGCAGCAGAAAAAACTCTAAATGAAGACGAGCGTTGGTTTATGGAAAGCATACCAACTTTCTTTATTTTCGTTGGGCTTTTTTCTGGGATTCTGTTATCAGTCCTGGTATACCTTTTTGGGACTGATGTTATAGATGAGATTCTTCAAAGAATTACTGGACTTGAAGGCTTCTTACAAGCAATATTTGATATTTCAGCTATAATTATAGAAATAATTTTAACAATAATTGGATTAGGTTATCGACCCGATGGAACCGAACGGAGAAGTGGGATCGTTGACATTCTTCGATTCCTAATTGAACTTATTTGGGGTGGTTTAGTAGATAATCCCTTTGCCCTCTTCATAGGAATTGGCATTGTTGGAGTCATTGTCGCTGTGGTCTTGATAGTATTATCAGAAACAGGAATAGTGGCAGTTATTGTAAGAATCACCTCAAAATTAATCAATTTCGTTGTTACTGCTCCTACTAGAATTTTTGATGCCTTAAATGGGGTCTATCTAAAGTTTAATTATGTATTGAGTTCAATAATTATTGGATCAAACAGACTTACAAATCGGACAATAGCATTTCACAGAAAGATTGTGCTATTATCTTATGCTCTGGGTATCTATACGTTTTTCAGCGGATTATTTGTGTTAGCATCGCAACCATCATTCTTTGCTGACGCTAATAGTGCAATTATCTTCATTATTATAGTATTATTAGCAGTTGGAATTGGTGTTGGTATTTTTGAAATGCTACTAATTGTACGATTCCTTGATATAGTCTCCCGTGGAAAATACACTGTAGAAACAGAAACTACATGAATCTCTTCATCCACTGATCTACATGGTCACTTTTCTTAAAGAGGCCGTATTATCTTTCATTTTTTTCCTTTTTCTGTGAAAATTGGGGATAGACTATTAGTTTGGAAAAGGATATTCATAGATTTGTTCAAGTTTAAAATCTAAGAAGACTAAAAGTTCGTTGAGGATACATATTTGAGAAATGTTAAGAATGAAAAAATCAAGAATAATCATTTGATGAGAGGCCTTTCTTATGTCAGATAAGGTGAATCTTGAGGAAGAAACGGTCAATGAAAAAGGATTGAACCGGATTATTTTGATAGTGGGAATATTAAGTGTCTTATTTTTCATTGCCTCTGCGTATGGAGTTCAACGCACCATTCTATCAACATTTGCAGAAGAACAACTTGAATTCTCGAAATGGTTTACAAACTGGGCTTGGATATCTATTGCATTTACTATCGCGGGGTATGGATTGTTTAAAGCTATTGCTGGCCTTTTTACTGGAGTGTATACCCAGAGAATTGGAACAAAAATAATGATTCTCTTAGGTGCAGGGTGTTTTGTAGTAGGAGCTATCCCTCTTCTACTTTCAGAAGGGGATCCTTTGTTTTTAGGTATTGGGAATTCAATCCTTGGTGCTGGTGAGGGGTTCCTCTATGCAGGGGCAATGATATATCTTTCTGATGTAAGTACTGTAGCTCGACGTGCTCAATGGATGGGTTTTATGGAACTAGCAGTTTATGGAGGATATTCTTTTGGAGCTGTGATGGCTGGGTGGATAGCTATGATGACAGAAGCTAGTACAGCATTCATATTTTCAGCTATTGTCTCTTCTTTCGGGTTAATTATTGCTATTACTGCTGTAAAATCTAAAGTGAAATCAGAAGCTCAAGAAGAATTAGAAAAACTTCGTACACCAATTGAGAAACTCCAAACTCCAACACGATTTAGAAATCTTATATTAAGACCTACAGTGATTATCACTTGTTTAAACGGCCACATAAGTAAAATGGTTGATAGTATCATAGTTTTATTCCTTCCCTTGCTTCTTAGCAATGCATTATACGGTTACGGACTTTCAATTGAAGCTACAGGATTGATCACTGCAATTTTTACATTGTCTTGGGCGTTAACAATGCCACTGGCGGGGCGGATAAGTGATCGAATCGGTCGAAAGACACCTACTCTTATTGGCCTTTGTTTAGAAGCGTTTGCTCTACTAGGATTACAGGGAGGAACATCACTATTTATAATTCTCTTTGTGTTTTCAGCTTTAGGGGGAATTGGTGTTGGGCTTTATTATCCAATTTTGCCATCAATTTCTGTTGATATCGCTCCTGAACAAGAAAAACCAAAACTTATAGGCTTCTATCGTGCTATCAAGGATTCTGGTTACTTTACTGGTCCATTGTTAGCAGGATTTGCAGCACAACTCTGGTATGATTCAGACCCACGATTAGAAATGGTGTTACATGTACCTCTAGTACTTGCTAGTTTAATGCTACTGATTGGGGCGATTAGTCTAGTTATAGTACGCGAAACTCGACCAGGTTGGGCCCAATTCCAAACAACTTTGGAACATGCTCAACTAGTGGAAGAATGTGTGATTCAAGTAACCAAGGGTTTGTTAGTATATCTAGAGCAAGAATCTATGGAAACTACTGCTTTTCGACCAATGTTAACAAGGTATACAACGCGAGCTAAAGAATTAGAGATTCAAGCTGATCGTCAACTCGAAGAGATAGCTGTACAAACCTATCAGAGTCTTCATCGAACTCCTGATGCGGGGAATTTTTTGCGAATTGCTCGGCGCTTAGATCGTGTTGCAGGATTAACATTAGGTGCCTTGTTTCGTATTCAAATAATATCAATAGACGAGATTCCTCCTTTAATTCAAGAAAAATTACATGATGCCTCCGTTACTCTTAGATCATTAGTTCGAACTACAGTTGATATACTGCAGGTTCTTGAGATAAAATTGGATGCCGTAACAGGAGTTTATCATACTGTCCGTGATCGAGAAACAGATCTTGATCTGTTGTATCAGATGATGAATCGTCAACTCTTTATTTCTTCTCAAGAAATGCATTATGGGACATGGTATGCTATTAAGGATGTCATCAACATGATTGAACAGGCAGCAGATTCAGCAGAGGATGCTGCTGAAGTCATAAATATTCTTGCCATAAAATACAAAACTTAAAGGTAGAAAAATGATCTTCTACTAGAGACAGAACTCTCTCGGTGCAAACTGCAGTGGAAACATCCTTTGATTTTTTTCTTTTAGATGCTGATTACGAGGTACAAATTCAAGATGGACTTGAAAGGCCACTTCTTCGTCTTTGGGGCCGTTCTAATGGCAAACGAGTTGAAGTTCGTGTCAGAGATTTTCTTCCTTACTTTTATGTTGAAGGTGAAGAGGAAAAAATTAGGACGATTCTAGCCAAGGGGAGTGAACCCATTAGAAATTGGTTACTACAAACTGCTAAATGCGAAAGATGCGTTTATTTTGGGAGTTCTTCACGTGTGGTAACAAAATTGATTGGAAATATCCCGTATCGTGTTCCGGAGGTAAAAAAACTCATTCAACAGGCTGGAATCGAGGTTCATGAAGCAGATATTCCATTTACTCGTCGTTTCTTGATTGATAGATGTTTACGGGCTTTACATCCTATCACAGTAACAGGGACGATAATAAAGCAAGAAAATGATGCTTTAGTTATGGAAGCTCAATACACAAATGTTTCACAAGAACCTGAAGCCCTAAGTGATTATCAACCGTCTCTTCTTGCTTTTGATATCGAGGTTGATTATGAACAAAGAGAAACTATTCACGAACTATTACTTGAAAAGAAACGTAGGATTACGGCCATCTCAATGGCCTGGGGAACAGTAGAAACAGACAATCCAGACTCTAAAGTAATTATTCTTGAAAATGACACTGATAGTGCGGAAATAGCGTTATTAAGTGAGTTTTTGAATACAGCCAAGCAATTAAAACCAGATATTCTACTCTCATTCAATGGAACCTTTTTCGATATCCCTTATTTGACAGCACGGTTATCGAGATATGGAAAGTCATTGGGTGAGTTAGCTTTGTTCGAGGGATTGCAGAAAGAAGTCATTAAATCAAAAATTCCTGTTGAAAGTTACCGTTTGAAAGGACGAGCTGTTGTAGACTTACTACCGAAAACATGGGGTATACACCCAATCAGTGGGCAAAAAACACTTGATTCTGTGGCTGAAGAGGTGTTAGGAGAATCCAAAGTTAAGTTGACAAAAAATCTTGGAGAACTGTGGCGGAATGGGATTAATGGATCCGAAGAAGATGCTCAATTATTTCGTGATTATTCGTTGAAAGATGCTGTTCTAACATTTCGTTTAGCTGCGGAGTTAGGAGTATCAAATTCCATTGAATTATGTCGTTTATCTGGTTATCCGTTACCTGAAGGGATTCTTACTACAAGTCGGAATATTGGGGAGCTCGAACTAATGAGAATCCTTTATTCGAGAGATATGTTTATCCCTTCAAAGCCAAGTCCAGCTGAATTGAGAACCAGGAAGGAATTTAGTAAAAAATACCCTCATTTAGGAGGATGGGTGTTAGATCCCATGGTTGATGAAGCTTCAAATGTAGCAATCTTAGATTTCAGATCTTTATATCCAAATATTGTAAGGACACATAATATCTCGGGAGAAACCCTTATCCCGAATTCTGAATCATTATCTTCAGATCAAAGATTCAAAAATGAGCCTCGCGGTGCACTCGCTGAATTAATGGATCGAATTTTAAAGAAACGATATCAAACACAAGAAGAAATTGTAAATATTAGAGAACAACCAAACCAAATAAAGATCCAAAAATACTTAGATATACTTGAAAAAAGACAGCGATCTTTAAAACTAATGGCAAATTCTCTTTTGGGTGCATCTAATTATCCACGAGGAAGATTTTACCATCACATAATAGCAAATTCGATTACAGCTATAGCTCGAGAATTATTGCGTGACAAGCTAGAAATATGGACTAATGAATTCTCAGAAAATCATCCTTATGATGTCTTCCTCCGATATGGTGATACTGATTCAATTTTCATAGAATTTATGGTACCTGATCTGAATTCAGTAGACATTCAGCATCAAAGTTATTCTATAACAAGAACTAAAGAGAAAAACCAACTTTTGGAAGTAATTAATAATTACCGCTCATTTCTATCTGAAAAACTACCCGAGTTTCTGGAATTACAACTTGAGGATGTAGCCTCACGAATTATTTTGAAAAAAGGTAGAAAAAAAGCATACGCTTACGTAAGTATGTTGTCTAACAATATTGTGATCAGAGGTTTTGAAGCTGTAAGGTCTGATTGGTCACCTTTGGCCAGAAAAGCACAGAAAGAGCTTCTCAAGACTCTCTTGAAAGATCAATCGGTTACACGGAGAGAAAATGCTCGTAGAGTTATTTTTAGCATTTGTCGAAATATTCTTACAGGTCAGGTTTCTCAATTAATACCAAATTTAACAATCCGAGGTCCATTAAGACGCTCACCCGCAAAATATCGTTCTAAAACGCCTTCTGTGGGCGCTTTTTTGCATTACTGTGATCAAATGGGTTTGAACCCCGAATTAGAATGGAAGAAGTGGGACGGATTTCCATATATCATCGGGAAGGGTTCTCAGAATGAACCTCAATATCTTAGGGCCTATCATCCAGATGTTTTTCGTGATGGAGAGAAAGTAATTGATCGAATGCATTACGTGAGGGAAATTCTGGGAGCTAGTAACCGATTTGGAATTCAGATAAGAGAGAGCGAAGCACAACAAGGCGCGTTTATTATCCCATTGACAGTCTTCTTTAATTAAGAAGGCAAACAATCCTTTCTAAAAATTCGAACACCGTGTCCATTTTCTTGAACATCTGTTCTAATGACTGGTATAATATTGTGGGAGTTGTAATTGGTAGGTAAGGTCAAACTTTCAAATAATAAATCATTATGAGATGGTTTTATGTTTAAAAGGATATATGGATTGCTTTTTTTGCTTATTCTCTTTTCAAATATATATCAAGTCCTAGGAGTTAATCATGAAGGATTTATAGAGAATAATGGAATAATTACTAATTTTGATGATAATAATTCTATGGTCACAGTTGATCAGGAAATTGAGCCAATTATCGATGAGAATTATCAATCATATTCCGATATATTTCAATCAAGTCCTTTATCTATTGATGAGCAGTCTAGTTCTGTTACAACAAAAATTTCATCATATTCTGATAAGTTAGTTCTTAATATAGATCTAGAAAGCCAGATTATTGCTCCAAACGAACCTCTGGGCTTTACAATCCAAGCAAAGCGGGGATTAAGTCCAGCTGCAGGAGAAACTTTGACATGGGAAATCATTGAGGGAGAATATTGGGGATGGTACTATTATTATAGTTATGAACCGCGATCAGAGCGTATCGTTCATTCAAAGACAATTACAACAGACTCCAACGGTGAATGGTCAGGATCGCTCACAACTGAAACAAGTGGTAGATATTCAATTATTGTTCGATCCGAGTCAGAGTCGACGACGAGATATCGAGCATTTACAGTAGCTAGTATTGGTCTTTTTTGGCGAGTTCCTTATGAATTTGTACCTGATATTCCCCATTCTTCAATCGCTTACGTCCTGAACACTACGGATTTCTCACCAATTTCTTCTGCTGATGTCGAGCTAGTTGTTGGTAGTTATTCCTACAATTACAACACTTCTCAATACGAGTACTATGGTGATGACCCATTAAGTTGGCAAACTAATGATCAAGGAGTTGTAGGAGTTGAATTTACCCCATCAAAAACACTTTCCGCAGAATGGAGTATTTTAGCAAATCTCAGTGCAACTTTCAATGGCGAAACTGTTTATGTTATACGTGATTTATATCGAGGTGGCTATTCTTGGGATTGGAGTGGAAATTATCAGACATTCAAACCTTATGAATTTATAATCACAACTGACAAACCAATTTACCTACCTACAGAGACTATCAATACACGAATATTAGTATGGAAAAATGATTATTACAAGGCAATAAAGGAACCTGTTGAGACTGAGGTGACTGTAAAATTCCTCTCGCCATCTCAGCATATTCTTTTTCAAAAAGTAATGTCTACCGATGAACATGGAATCATCTCTTACACATTTTCTCTGGATCCTGACACTGAGCTTGGGGACTACTATATTTATGTTGAAAAGGGAGAAGATTCTGAGGATTCAGTTAAAATACGTGTCGATAAATATGAAAAGCCAGCGTTCCGAGTTACATTAAACTTAGATCAAGAGTATGTTGCTCCTGGAAATGTGTTATCGGGAAATGTGACTGCAGAATATTATTTCGGGAGGCCAGTAGCAAATGGTCAGATCGAATTATTAATAGGAGATTTTGAGGTTCTTTCAGGAACAACCGATATCAATGGGTTTTGGGAGTTTAGGCACAGATTACCTGATGAAGACGAAATTGATGATGAAACCTCTATTCCAATAAATGTTACAGTTACGGATACTGTGGGTCGGGAGGTATCGACCTCAGATAATATACAAATTACTGACTACATTTACGTTTGGTCGTATGTCAATCCTTGGTTTCCAAAAGTAGATGAAACTATCACAGTCTATTTTGGGGCTTATCAAGTGATCGGAACAAAATATTGGTGGTGGAATTGGGAACCAGTAACAAATGTTGACGTAGATATTACCCTTTATGGAGTCAGTGATACAGGAGAAAATTCCTCTCTAGCTAAATTCGATTCTTTCATTGGCGATTCTGGGCGTGGCAGCTATGAATTTAATTTGACTCAATCAATGCTAGCTAATTTCATCCATTTCCGACTATTCATTGAAATAGTGAGTAATGACAGACGTGAGGGATCAGATATAACCAGGTTCAGTGTTGATCGGAATTCGTTGAAATTGGCTTTGGATTCTACAATCTACGAACCTAAGGACGATGTGGAACTATCTGTTGAAATAGTCAATAGAGCATCAAACGAACAGGTTGAAGGTACAGTTTTACTTCGAGTCTATGATCCTGATTTTGATTTAATAGTAGAAACAGAGGAAAAAATTTCAAAATATGGTGAAGTATTAGCCTTTAACCTTTCTTCGAAAGCACCAGGAGGGAAATATCGGCTTTGGATCTATTTAGAGACCGAAGTAAGTTATGAATGGGGTTCAAGGATAATCTTTAGGTCGCCTACAACTCTCGAATTTTCGGTTGGGTCTCCTCAGGAAATTTCTCTGTCTTCCGATAAAGAAAAATACAGTACTGATGAAAGTATAGCACTTCAGTGTAGTCTTGATGGAAATACTAATGCTCCTATTATGGTTCAATTCGTTAAGAGAGGTATTGTTGCAACTGAGTTTATAGATCTACCACCAACTGATAGCTTCACTCTTGAAATTGACAAGATTGAATTTCTTGCTCCATATTTCTGGGTATATGTGTATGCGATATTAGATGATGGAACAATTCTAGATACTTATCTAAAGATTGAAGTTGATTCGACCATCCAAGTTGAGATCACATCAGATCGATCTGTTTATGAACCCGGTGATACTGCGAATGTAGCAATAAGGGTCTTCGATGCAAAGGATAATCCAATATCTGCTGTGTTAGCTGTTTCTTTTGTAGATAGTTCAGTATATGGTGTTGAACCTGACCCTGAATCGGAAAATGATCATTTTGATGATTCTAGCTATTGGCCTTCAGTTTTAACTGTTACATCATGGAAGGGGAGACAGGAACTCTGGTGGTTCTGGTGGTATGAGGAATATTATGTCCTCCAAGGAGGGATATTTTGGGGATATGAAGATACTTTCTTCTATAGGGGGGTTCCTATGGAACCATTCCCTGAATCGGGTCAAGGTGTGAAAGATCAAGATAGTGATACCTCTCAGGAAGAACAGGGGAAAGATGTTCGAGATAATTTGCCAGAAAATGCCTTTTGGAACCCTCGTGTTATTGTTGAATCAGGCTCCTGGGAAATGGAAATAACACTTCCAGACAATATCGGTGAATGGACCGTCAGGGTAGTAACAACCACTGAGGCTGGAGCAGGGGTTTTAGAGAAAGAGACATTTAAAACTTTCCTTCCGTTTTTTGTCGAGATCAACAAAGATCCATATGTTCTCCAAGATGATGTATTTATTCTTCGTGGAATTGTATATAATTACTTAGAAGAAGTTGTGAATATAACTCTCCGCCTAGATACAGAGGAAGGAGTTCTACTCTTAGGTTACGAATACCAACATCTACGTTTACCTAGTGGATTTCTTGGTTCAATCGGATGGGCATGTCTAGCAGAAGGTTCTGGTTTCTTCAACGTTACACTTTATGGAAATACCACTGTTTTAAATGGTACAGAATTTAAAGACGCCATTCGCAAACCACTAAATGTTATCCCAAATGGAGTAAGTTTTGAAGCCAGGAATAGTGGTTTTATCACTAGTAATCCTTCATTTGTCTACGATAAGTATGAAGAGGTCGTCCAAGCCACGGAATTCTTACAATTAACACTTGGATTTGGAACAGCAGCAATTTCTTCTTGGGAACGTCTAGTTGGTTACCCATATGGCTGTATAGAGCAAACAACATCAAAATTAATACCAGATGCCTTGGTTCTCCAATACTTGGCAGAGATCGATCAATTGGACAATGAAACTGAGGAAGAGCTCCTTAACATGTTGGTTACCGGCCTATCACGACTTTATAGCTTCCAACATAAAGATGGAGGATGGGGTTGGTGGTATGATGACGAATCCAAGGTTTTCATGACGAGTCTTGCGGTCTATTGCTTGGGACTCATTAATAATACAGGACTAACCATTGATCCTGCGGTGATTGAGAAAGGACTTCAGTATTTAACAGCTCATCAGCGTCAAGATGGTTATTGGGAACCTGATTCCTGGCGGAATATTGATCAAACGGCCTTTACTGCAGTAATACTGAGATCTATATTAGCCTTTAAAGGACTTATAAGTTCAGATGTCATTAATGATGCTATTGATTATATCGAATTGGCTTGGAATGATCCAAACAAACAGTCTACTTATCTTGCAGGGCTTTATTTAACCAGTGTTCCTGAATCAGGATTCGGAAAATCCACATTCACAACTAATCTTCTAGATTATCTAGAAGAAAAAGCGGAATATTCCTCAAAGGGTTGTCATTGGACATATTCAACTGAAGACAACAACTGGTGGCGATCTTTAGGTGGAGACATTGAGATAACTGCCTTGGCATTACAAGCTTTAGTTGTAAATGATGCAGGACCATATATGCATATTATCCAACGAGCTTTGGAATGGCTTCTAGATAAACAGTCGTATTATGGATGGGGGAATACAGCAGATACTGCTGCTGCAATCACCAGTCTTATTGTAGTGAATAGCGAACTAAGTGGTTCTAATGAAGATACAACAGTTGCTGTTTATGTAAGAGATGATCAGCTAGTAGGGAACTACAGTCTTTCAATTTCATCACAAGCCTCTATATACATCAAACTCTCCGATATACTTGTCATAGGCACAAATCAGTTCGAATTCGTTAAGTATGGTAGTGGAAATGTCTCTTATTACTTCCAAGGATCACAGGTTCTCAGGAGTTTACCTTCAATCGAGATTCCTGATAAAGTAAAAGCAACTCCTAATAGTGAGGTAAGTGTTGAAATCTCGCTATCACCACAATCTTCTAATGTTTTTGCTTCAGATTTATCTGTAGCCCCAATTAAAGGAGATATTACTCCTTTTACGAATTTAGGTCAGGATATTTCACTTCTTACTCATAAAACATCCATATTCTATGATTACGAAGCGCCTTCAAAGATAGGAATCTATTTAATTCCTGGATTTGAAATTACATACCAATTAGCCGATGCACATAAGGAAGAAGAATCGCCAGGTGTCATATCACGGAGATATGGGCCTGTTCAACTTGAAGTTGTAGAAAAAATCGAGGGAGTACTATTTTCACCTCCTCAAGCATGGAGCCCTCCAAGATCCAGTGTAACTGAAAGAAGGGACAAAATAGTTCAAGATGGACTAGGTTTGGAAAGAACATACTCTAAATCAACCTCATATCAAAAAGGTGACTTAGTCATTGTCACACTATCTATCACTAACCCAAAGCAGGAAGAAAACTTCATCATGCTCGAAGATAGTATTCCTAGTGGTTTTGATCTTGATCTAAGTACCATAGTTCATCCAGATGCAACCTATGAAATCACTTCTTCTGGAATCGCATTTTTCTTCCCTGAATTAGCAATTGGATCAACAGAGGTCTCTTATGGTATTATTGCGATGGACGTTCGTCAATCTCTTGTTCCACCAGCTCAATTGTCTAGTATGTATCACGATTGGACAATTCACAGTACTTCAGAGATTCTAGGATCAGCTCGAATTCCAATCGATCCTTCAACTGGATCTGTAATCAAAGATATGGATTATCCTGTCATCAAGAATTTAAAACTTGAAGAAGGAGTTCATAGCGATAAAGCTGTATTAAAAGTAGCAGTTGATACTGTAGATAATTGGGGAGTAGCAAGTGTTCGTGTATTCGTTGAACAGGAAGCATGGGGAATATATGAATGCCTGAAAGGAGGCGACACATGGACCGTTCAGATATTTTCGCTTCACGATGGTCCCAGTCAAATCTATTTTGAGGTAATAGACTTAGCAGGGAACACAAAGATAGGTGAGATAACTGAGAAGTATCTTGACCTGGATTCCTTAATAATCCCAGTATTTCCTATTCTTACACTGGTGATTGTTGCAGTCTTGGCTGCGTCTGTCGCTAGTGTGACAGTAAGAAGAAAAACGAGATAAAATCTCGTTTTCTTTTCCCTTTTTTTTAAAAGAGTAAGGTTCTAAATTGCACTACATTTCGAATTCGAGGTATGCGGCCAATTACCACATGGACAAGAGTTATAAATGCTAAGGCCAAGTGTCAGTTGGACTCTTACTTCTAATGGTGAGTAAATGAATAATACTGAAAAATCTCTAAAAGGATTAGAAGAAGAAAACTTAGCCTTATTTTTGAATGAAAGGCAAATCTCAAAGGTTAGGTTAAGTGGTGTGGAAGCAAAAGAACTAGTTCTTAATTATTTAGGCCTTCGAGGAACGTCTTATTATCAAAAACTCAAAGATGAAATTAAATCTTTCTCCAGTCAAGATTCAAGATGGAATGAAGTTTTAACCTATACTAAGAATGCTAAGCAATTAAAAGAAATTTCAGATTCACCTTCAACAAATTTCACAGATTTCTGTGTTTATCTTAATCATGGGTATACAAAAGGACACATTGGAGAAATTTATCCAAAATTTATTTTTCCTGTTTCAATGGAAGTAGATCTCATAGTAGAAAAGAAGAGTGAAGTGCTTGGACAGAGTACAGAGGTAATTCTCTCATCCAAAGACGCTACAAAACGAATTGGATCAGTTTTACAAGTTTTAACCGTAGTTTTTGGATTAGATTTCGTAATTTCAAAAATTGCGGAAATTCTCAACATTTCATATAATAATGCTATTAGCATAGGACAAGCTAAAGCAGTTCTGCGACGTATATTAAGAAGGAACCTTTCAAGCACTGAAAGATCACATCTTTACGAATTCCGGAAGAAAATTCACAAATATAATCGTCTCATCAATGATTTTGAAGAAATTGTACAGATTAAAAAGAGATCTCCTCTGATGATTGATGAATTAAGAGAGGAATTAGATGAAAAACTATTTGATCTCGAAAATTAAAAAAGAAACTAGGTTTGCTAGATATGTACTCTTTGAACTTTTATACCTTTTATTGATCTTGCTCTGAAACAACTGATCGAATCTTTTTCAATTCTGTTAACATTTGTTTGCGAAGAATGGCGATTCCAGTTGCACGATCTTCTTCACGTCCCCTAGTAGCTCGTGACAATGGGCTAATTGTAGGTGGTGTGGTGGGCTTAGATGGAAAAGATATCTTTGGGATTGTAGGAGGGGTGAGTTGACTCTTGGGAGTTGGGGTAGGTGATGGTGTGACTTCTTCTGGTTCTGTTGGGGAATCGGGGAATGAAAAACTAATTGTTGGACGAGTCTTGGGTTCTGTGGAAATACTGGGTGAGGCAGGTTTGGCGTCGGGAGAAGGTTCTGTTGGGGTAATTGTGGGAGGAGTAATGGAAGGAGCTTCAGAGGTAATAGGTTGTGGGGTGGGAGTTTCATCAATATCTAAACTGGGAGTGGATGGTACAGCTTTTGGAACGGGTTTTGCTGCTATTGAAGGTGCTTCGGCACCAAATACTGCTTTCAACGAAGGCGTGTCAGGAATTTCAAAATCTCGGATTTCTGTGAGATTAAATTCCTGTGAGATTTTTTCCAAAGTAGTAGAAGTGATATATCCCTCAAGTAGGCTTTCTTTTAACATACGTTCAAAACGAAGAATTGCTACTTGAAAAGCATATGAAACATGGGCATATTCTTCTAGCGGGAGCGATTTTAGCTTTAAAGAGGTGTCAAACTTGAAATCTCTTGTTTCTACTTTGGACTTCCTTTTAAAGAGTTTTACCACCGGGATCGTCCGTCCTAAAGCGTTTTGTTTTCCTTTTCCTAAGTATCTAATAATACTTTTTTCTACTGTTTTAAAAACTCATCCGAACATTATGTATAAATACTGAAATTCCTGTAGCTTTTCAATTTGAATAAGTGTAATGATGGTAAAACGTGATATGTATAGAACCGCCGACAAAAAAAAACTCCTATTGATTAGGGATTATTTTTCTGGAATTTCGACATTTGAAGATTAGATTACTCATGTATCAAGCATAATATCAGCATATTCTCTTATTAGGTGTGAAATAAGGGGCTATATGATTTCTTTTAGGAAGAACTGAAAAAGTTCTTAATCACTTTTCGATTCTCTTGTATTCGTTTATACTGAATCTTTGATCTTGGGATGTAGCGATAGTGACAAAGGCAAGAGTTATTCTGGTTGGTGTGGGAAATGCAGCTTCTGCGCTTGTACAAGCTTTAGAATATTATACTAAACATGAGACGACAGGACTGAAATATGAAACGATTGGGGGAATGCGAATTGGCGATATAGAAATCGCAGCTGCATTCGATGTTGTTGAAGGGAAAGTTGGAAAAGACATAACTGAAGCCATATTTGCAGAACCAAACGTTGCACCTCGTTTTATAGATTACTCAACACCTTTAGGCGTTGAAGTAAAAAAAGGCCCTCCTCTTGATGGTATCTCTCCATTATTAGCTGAAACAGTTCAGATGAGCTCAACTCCAGATGTAGATTTAGTGAAAGAAATGAAAGCTGCGAATGCTGATATGGTGATTTCTTTACTACCTTCAGGAGCAAATGAGGCCACTTATGTCTATGCAAATGCATGTATTGAAGCAGATTTGGCATTTATTGAAGCAGCTCCAATACGTATCTGTTCTGATGATAAATGGGTAAGGAAATTCAAAAAAGCTAATTTACCAGTTGTGGGTGACGATTTACAATCTCAATTAGGAGGTACAAGAATCCACAAAGGATTATTGGAAATGTTAGATTCCTTTGGTGCACGTGTTCGGAATACATATCAACTAGACGTCTCGGGTGGAAGTGAGGGGATGAATACCTTGTATACAGAGCGTCGTATGGCAAAACGTCAGATTAAAACTGACAGTATTAAGAGAACACTCCCCTATCTTACAGATAAAGACATCGCCTCAGGAACAACTGATTATCTGGACTTTTTAGGAAATGACCGGACAGGCTACTTCTGGATCTATGGTGGGTATTTCTTAGATACTCCGTTTAAGATTGACATCACAATTAAAACTGTGGATGGCCCAAATGCTGCAGGAACCCTCATAAATGTGATTCGCGCCACAAAATTGGCTGTGAACAGAGGAATTGACGGTCCCTTAATCTCTATTTCTGCTTATGGGTTTAAATTTCCCCCTGTATATGTTAGCGAGCAAGATTCAGTACTGAGGTTTGAGGAGTTTATCGATGGGACACGAGCATTTTAGAAATTGTTTGAGGTACTCGTTTAATCTTCTATGCTCTTAGGCAAGGTTACTGTGATTGAAACGAGTTAGAATCTATGTTACTGGTAGAGTTCAAGGTGTATTCTTTCGTGTATACACTCGAGACATTGCGAGACAGCTTGCGATCTTTGGTTACGTCAAAAACTTACGAGACGGAAGAGTTGAAATCGTTGCTGAAGGTACCGAAGATTCGCTAACGAAAATTGCCATATGGGCAAAGAAAGAAGGGTCTCCATATTCACGAATAGACAGTACGGAGGAAGAATGGGAGGATATTAAGAAACCAGAGTTTTCAGACTTTCAGATAAAATTTTGATCTTTGGAATGATCAAATTGTTTTCGAGTATTATTCCCTTCTTTCATTGCAATAAAACAGTTTAATCCTCGTTTACTTGATCAGGGAAATCGGTTTGAGCAATACGATTGAAGAAATTAAAAGCATATGAATATTCAGAGACATTAATCTGACTATTTTCAATCTTAAGAAAGATTTTTTCTCCATATAATATATCCTCTTCTTGAATAATGAAATCCACCTTTTCTCCTGACTTAAATTCCTCGATTTAACGAATGGAGACCAAACAATTATGGCATAATGTTTATTTTGCCAATAACTTAGAAGTGCCAGCTCTATTCTTGTAAGGCTAGACCGACGAATGAATCCAATCTCACAGCTTTGCAGGAAAGGCCTTAGAAAGGCCCAAAATCAAACAGTTGTTCATGAATCATAGATTTCTTGCGGAATTTCTAGAAGTTTTGACATTATTGTTCTAAAATCGGCCTTTTCAAGCTCCACAAACCAGGTACGATACCCTAAATTTAAATAATTAGTTATTGACTGCTGATTGAGTTGATTGCTCATTTTATTTTTTTTCATTTTCACTATTCAATCTCTCAGACTCCTTAAACACCCAAAAACACCAAAATCTCTCTAATTATTTGTTTAAGTAAAAACAAAGAAAAAACGTAAAATTATTTGCCATGGTTTAGTTTGAAGTAGTCTAATAACTTTAAATTCTTTCAAGTGTTTCATTTACAATTCAATTCTTAAAAAGGGATTGGAAGTATTTTTCCTTTAATTAATCCATTGTTGAGTTGAAATGAAATGGATATGTATAAAAAGAAGCTTTTTAGAAATCGCTTGGTGATCTCGCTGGCACCCTCAGGAACGGTAAAAAGTTCTGAATATGATACTAAAGTTGTATGTGATGGCCCCTGTAAGCTTTGCAAACATGTGCGTGAAAAAGATGTTAATACTCAGGGGCAAGATATTCTCTATTATTGCCGTAGTTGCCAGACGAAATACTTGTGTAATGATGTTCTAGCTAGAGAACGCGGACGATCTGAGTATAATTGTGCCTCATGTGGCTCTACGGTTGCAGAAATGACTGTTGAACGAGCTCAACAGTTAGGATTAACTTTTGGGTATAGAGTGGTTCGAACTGAAGAAAGTCAACGACCAGTTGACCAAATTCCACGAACATGGTTTTATTCCCGAGGTAACATGATTCTTCCCAAAAATTTTGTGACCGATTTAAGTGATTTTGAGGGATTAGAAGCCCAACACATCATTGATTTAATGTTTCATGCTGATCTCCAGTATCGTCCTGAAGGGGGAGTAGTTGATAAGAAATCATTGCTGTGGGATATATTTGCAAAAAAAGCTAATATTATCAGGTCAATTCATAATTCGTTAATGACTCGCTCAGAACATCGTCGAGTTGATTTAATCCTCCGTGCTTTAACAGATTCCAGCACATTTGGTTGCTCCTATCTAAGTTCGATAGTCCCAGGACAAATTGCTGGGACTGTTGATTTAATCGGGATTGATGAGGAGACAGGAGGCATCGTTTGGATAGTTGTGCAAGAAGAGAAAATAGATGAAGTATTAATCAATTCGATTTTGAATGAAATCCTAAGTATTCCACCTCTCGAGTTCATGGGTGTTGAAAGAATCCTACTCCTAACAAGAAAATGGATTTGGATGGCTACAGAAATCTGTCGAAGACAAGGACGTATCACTACACGTTGGAAACGATTAAACATTGAACTCTGGGAAGAAGATCCTCTTTTTAATCATAGAAAGTTATAACTAAGTTTCTATTTTTGCTAAAAGCAGCAAACATTCTTTTTTCCTCGAGAGTTGATAGGACAAATTATTTAGTGATATCAATTAGAAATCTCTACATCTTCAGACAGAATGCAGCTTAAGATATGTATAATGTCAAGAAAAGAGGCATCAACTTCTGAATAATACAATAATCTCTTAGTTAAAAAAACGAAAGAATTGTATTTCAACGAGAAAGCAAAAAGAAATTCAGAAGAATAAAGAGCTCTCTTAATATCACATTAATCATAGCGATTACTGTTCTTTAGGGTAAACATCCAGATTGGTTCAAACATTTTTATTGAAAAGGTTTATTAAATAGAACTTTGAACATCCTTCCAATTGAATCTATCCTCTTCCTGAGATATTCGAAGGTTGAAAGATTTCATATCAAAAACCAAAGATAACATTTAATAATATCAACAATACAACTCAAATAACTACATAATGGTTTGATTTAACACATAAAAAATAGCTCTAATCGAAGAAAAATAGAGGTTATGAAAAGTATGAGCTTCTTAATGAAAATAGTTCTCGCTGGTGACGGTGCAGTCGGAAAGACCGCATTAAGAGAACGTTATCTGGGTAAAGGATTTAGCAGTAATTATATGATGACGATAGGTGCAGATTTCGCATTGAAAGAGGCAACTATTCGGGAGAAAAACATAAAATTTCAAATCTGGGATCTCGCAGGTCAGCCTCGCTTTGGCACCGTAAGAAGCGTTTATTATTATGGCTGTTTAGGAGCACTCCTCCTATTTGATGTTACTCGTCCAGATACATTCACGAATCTTGAAAGCTGGTTAGAGGAGATTTTTAAACACAATGGGAAGGGTATGATACCAATCGTACTTCTTGGGAATAAAGTGGATCTCAGAGAGCAGTTCCCAAACCATATTACGGATGGTCAAGCAGAAGAATTCGCAGATAATCTGTCAAAGAAGACAATGGAGTCTGGATTCCCAGTTAAATTCATGCCAACTAGTGCTAAAACAGGTTTGAATGTTTCTACAGCGTTTGACATGCTTGGAAGCGTCTATCTTGATTTTGTAGAAGCTCAACAAGCAAAATAGTTTTTTTTCCTCCCTTTCCCTCTCTTTTCCTGTTATATAGTCATAGAACTTGACTTCAATATCAAATTGCAGCATACTCTCTAATTTTAATTCCTTTTAGAAAAGCTTAGAGTCGGATCACATCTTGATTTGGTCAATGGATTGAACTATCTTAGCTCCTTGAAGATTGGGAATCGTCGATTCCCCCATTAACATTAAAACATATCTCTGTTTTGCGTATTTTGCATATCCTCTTGTAAGAAAAGCAATTGTGTCAAGTTCCGCTTCATCCATAGCGAACCATATAGCGACGCGTTTTTTCGATAAAAATCCCCCTTTTTCAGCCATAATATCGACTGGTGTTGCTTCTGTTTCAACTGCACGAATATTCTCTTTTACTTTATATCCTGCTTCTCTGAACCGTGCATATAATTCCGTTTTTAATATAGACCCTTTGATCTCACCCGCATTGCGTAAGTACTTTTCACTTTCAAATTGTTGGCCCAATCGGTTGAAAGCTCCAGACAGTTTTCGATAAACCCGAAAAAGAACATCGTGAGGTGGAATCTCGGTCATCGATTCTAATGTTTGTAATTGCGTCATTGCCATTAACAGGTGGCTTAAAGCCTCTTGATCTTGTTGTTGGAGTATCTTTGTATCACCTAGACTCTCTTGAATCTCCCCTTCTAGTAAAATTTTTTCTTCTTGTGTTATATCGTCTGGGGGTTGGCTCTGTAAAATGTTATATGCATTGTTGAGTAGTTCTGCAGCTTGTTCAGCCTTTTTTTCAACTATTAAAGTCTTAGCTTCATTAAGGGCATGCTTTATATCCATCTTACATTCCTTCAGTCTTGGGGCCATCATACCGTACGAATATGATTCTCAAATACGATATATTATGTTTTTTCTCATTGATTTTATATACTTCTAATTTTTCGTACTAAAACCTTTTGTCTTAATATCTTTTTTTGGTACGGAAATTAGTCTCTGAAATTATTTTTTGGTGTGTATAATTATTAAGAAACTTTATTTTCTTAATAACTATTGAATTTAGGATCTGAAGCGATACACTGAAGCAATATCCGAGTATTCCCTTGCAAAGCTAAACTTAGTGACTAACTATTCTAGAAATGTGTGTTAGATAGGATTCAACACTATCCTTTGGTTTCAACGAGACCATCAAAATACGATCAGCGTCTAAAGCGTAAAGGAGAATAATGTTTTCTTTACCCGTCACTGCTATGCTTTGACATTCCTGACCTAAAACACGCGTTGGTAAACTGAGAGCAGAGGAGACTGCAGACAATTGGGCAGAGTCAATATCTAGAGTCGATAAAAGATCACTAAGAGGAATTCCCGCGGAAGAAAGTAATAAGATTGCACTTGCTTCCGGTATGGCTCTTTGAAGTTTTTCGATTAAGCTATCTTCAATTTCCAAAGTTTTGACTATAGCGTCAATTTTTGCTGCAGCATCCCGTAATATCTCGATCAAATCATCAACAGGTGTACGTGTTTCAAAAGATGACTTGGGAAGGGAAATAGTGGTAATTAAGACCGTATTTGCCTTTCTAGTTGCTAGAATTATCGATCGTTCTTGAAAGACGATATATTCTCTAACATTATCCTTCATATTCGATTCTAAAAAACCCTGTGAAATAGCCAGTGCACTAGATATAGCAGCTGGAATGATGAACAAATCCTCCCCAGTTTCCTCTTTTCCCCTAGTTTTTCCCACGATAGGGGAGCCATCAATAGTTGAAACTATACACTGTTCTATATTGGGATCTTCGAACAATTTATCAAAAATTATATCAATTTCAGGAATAGATTTCATAAGCTTTATCCTCTTAATGCATCTTATAGGACTTGAATTAATAGTTACTCTCCAATTAATCCAACTTAAAAACATGGCCATTTTCATGGGAGGATAAAGCCAACTTTACTGTGAAAAAAAACAGCTTGTTCCATAAAAATGGATTTTAAATCCTTCATAGTGGAAACGAGCTTAACCTATAGTATGACTTTCAATAGCAATAAAAAAATCGAAAGAAGTAGAAAATCAAGCACCTACTTCTGCCTTTTCTTTGGCTACAACTCCTCCAAATAATGTCCCTTCATAGGCCCCCTTCTTGAAAATATTAAGAGCTTTATCTGTTTTCTCTACGCACTTCATAACATCTGTTTCCATTTCTAACATTGCACGAATCGCATCAACGTTTTCAGGGATAGGAATGGATTCCATGTGGACATCATAAATCATGTACAAATTATTGCGGCCATCAATGCTAAGAGTTTCCTCCCAAATGAATACTTCAGGCCTATCATATCTTGGCCGGCCTAAATCACGGAAATATTCCACTAATTGTGCTGAATCAAACAGTCCCTGTTTTCCTGGCTCAATTAATATTCGGGGAGTTCGCTTGAATAGATCGACCACTTCCTCCTTCGAGGGAGATGTGTCCAAATTTACCCTTAACATGTGAACATGTGATAAAGTCCAACTACCTGCGATGGCTAAGGAATAAACCTTATCTTTTAGTTGAGGCATAACACTCAATAAATCTGGGCCATGGTGGCTGATTCCAAGAACTGGAGTAATAGCGTTAATAGGTCCTCGATTAGTGCGTGTTGGATCACCAGCTCTTCTCGCTAATGCTACAAACACATCGGAAATACCATATTCTTGAGCCACAGTCGCTACAATTCTTGTTAATGCTGTGGTATTACATGAGACTACACGCGTCATATCAACACCTAAATGACTCGCATAATTTCCAAAAGTGCTAAAGCTTCGATTAGTGAGAACATGATTTTCTCCGCCTTGTACCATTACTTTAACATCTGCAACACGATAAAGAGGGAGATTTTGTCGAGGAACTCCTGCAGGTGTACAATCAACAACTAAATCTACTTCTTTTACCATGTCCTCAAGATAACCAACGATTTCGTACCCTGCTTCTCGCATTTTTGGCTCGAAATCTGGAACACTACAATAGATGGGATAATTTCGTTCTTTAGCAATCCGTAACCGCACATCAGAAATAATGTCAGCTACACCCACTAATCTCATATCTGACTGTGCAGCAACGGCATCACATACACGTTTGCCGATAATACCATAGCCAACGACTCCAACCTTAGCTTTTGGCTTTGCCATTTATTGTTCCTCCTTTAACAATTCGTTGAGGACTTTATGACCATCTTCTGTTAAATAGAACATTCGTACAACAGATTGACCTGCAATTTCAATGTTGGTTTGACCAAGATAATCAAGAGCCTTTCTAACGATGGCGACGTCATGTGCAATCAATTTTTTAGCTTCCAACCACCCTAAAGACAATAAGACTTTTTCAAGGGTCAATTCAGTCTTTTCTATAATTTTCTTATAGGGGGCACCTCTTATCCCCGCTACAGAATGATGGCCTTTGAAAAATTCTTCTGGGTTATGTAGGGCAAGTATAATCTGCCGTTGATCTTCGTTTAAATCTTCAATCTTTGACATAACAATCAACTCATCCATTTTCTTTATTAGAGAGTGACTTAATAGTAGTTTTATACCGTATTTCTTCTGAGAGAATATTCTCTCTAGTTTCTAATAAAGAATTCTCCTGTATTCGTAATATGGGTGTGCAAAAGGAGGAAAAAACGGAAAATAAAAAAGAATTTTTATTCTTAGAGGGCTTTTCCTTTTGGGGTTAGAGAGAACATGCGTACGATCTTTTGCCCCGCGATCTCCACATTAGATCTCCCATGATACTCCACTATCTGACGTCGGATAGCACATTCATGCTGAACTAAGTCATTAGCTTCGAGCCATCCCAAGGAAAGCAAAGTTTTTTCTCGAGTTAGTCCTGAGGCATTCATGATTTCTTTATAGGGTAAACCTTTAACTCCATTTTCCTGATTATTGATGATATAATGAGAGGGGTTCTTTAGAACGCTGATAACGCGGTTTTGATCATCGTTCAATTCGTACACTTCGTGTTCACCAAACCAACTGCATTTAAACGCATAAAATTCTTGGTATGAAAACCCATATGAATTATACAGGTCATTCTTTTTGACCTATAAAAAGAATTCTATTAATTTATATTTGGGTTTTAAGCAGATTAGATCAATAAAAAAGAATGGTACGTTGTTTAAATACAGTAAGTTCAATCTTGTGAGTATCATAATTCTTCAGGGAGAATCGTTCGGTAAAACGTGAAGAATGCTAATAACTTAATGATAAATCATTCATTCGCTTTGCAGCTTCTTCTGGAAAGATATGAGACAACCTATGATCATCGAGAATTTCTGCCCCACCAATCCTCTGCACTGGGATGATATCAATAAGCATATGTATGGGCGAAAACCCAATATGTTGTTGTCTAAAGAGGATATTCCTATCAGGACGGATATGTAACTCGCCACCAAATTGATCGATAAAGTCACTCAGAACATGATTTGCATAGATCATTGCCTTTGCTAAAGAGACAATTTCTAAAGACCTTAATTCCCAAAGGGAAGAAACATGCCGTTTAGGGAGGAGTCGGAGGTGGCCATCTCTTTCAGGTGCATAAGCTGTAAAAACAATCCAATTTTCATCCTCCCAGATAATTCTTTCTTTAATACGTAACCGCTGACCGAAAGGATCAACAGTTAATCCTTGAATGTGTTCACAACCTAAACAATAAGTTTCCTTGCCTTGAAATTGTTTATTTTTTTCAAAAGAGCGAAAGAAACTGTGATCCTTCCAACCATGACCACCATTCACATAAAGTAAAGTCTGGCTATGGAGATGAGGAATACTGGCCCCAGCATTCGGACCAACGTTATAGAAATGAAAAATGGTCATAGTACTTTGTTTGTCTTTCAAGAGTGCCTGTTGGCTTGCTTTTATCGTAAGAATAATATTTTTTAAATAAAGTACCATTTTGTCAGTAGGTACGTCTTCAATGACTTGATAATGACTAGAGAAGATATGTAACAAAGGGATTCCTTTTGAGATCTTTTTATCAAGATGAAATGCATTTATTTTCGGAGGTAGCACACGAGCCATAGGAGTAAATAAGTTAATGATAGAAAAAACCTGTGTTGTACTAAGATTTTCTAAAGATGGTTCCGTACTGAGTGGATCCTTGGTTAATGTTAAATCACGTGAAACTACAATAGACGGAAGCTCACCAGCAATCAACCGACAAAACGAATCCTCACCTTCCCCTAAATGATTGAAACTACCGAGGTCATTTTGACTAGTAAAATATTCATCAGGTCTATCCGCTCGAAGAGTACTGATATAGGAATAATGTCCAATCTTTGTTCCAGAGTCATTAACTGTACGAAATGGATCCAATCTTACATCTGGAGAAAGGTCTAATTTCTGATAAATCCCCCAAAAACCTTCCGACACGAATATATCCTTCGTGAATTTCTTTAGATTTTTCTTCATTTGGATAAAACCTTGATAAAGGCAATTGAAAGGTAATAGGGGACTTTACAGGGTTCTGTAAAAAGATTATCACCAAATACATTACTTTGATATAAATGTCTAGACCGAGATTGATTTCATCTTCAAGAGTGTTACGAAATATAATTGTTGAACCCTTATGAAATATGCTTTTTGTAGGTTATATTTGATTTTTGTCAGATCGAAATTCAATTTCATCCATAGAAGTCCTTCTATTAGCAAAGAATTAGTAAAAAAAAAATTCCATCTGAATGGTTTTTTATAGCATGATGTTTCAACGTGCATCAATTCTAGGATTAATCAATGTTCTCTTTCATAAAAAAATAATAGCTTATTTTGTTTTAAATCCTAGTTGTGTTGTGAAAAAATGGACGAAATACAAAAGATGAGTCGAGGTAAATTACTGACCAGAGCAAAGAAACTTATTTTCTCTACGGCTCTCGCAGACAGTGCTTCCCGACTCAGTCAATTGAATTTCCGCTATGGATTAGCAAAAATGCATCTTGCCCAGGAACACTTAGGGATGGATCCAACAGCAACGTTTATTGCAGCACCAGATTGCACGATTACGAGAAATTTGCAACGCTGGCGAAATGGGATCGGATATGGAGGTAAAGTGACCTGGGGAGATGGGACCGAACCAATTATGTTTGTTGACACCATGCCCAATGCATGCGGGATGCTGGTGGGTTCATTAGAAGAAATTCCCGATCCGATTGAATTAATTCAAAAAGTCCATGAAATGAATGCACAGAGTGGAGAAATGCGGATAGAAGGAGTGCCTATTCACTGGAATTTTGGGAGTGGAAATCATTTTATCAACATCTTTGAGGTCTATCCTAATCCAGCAGTCAGTGATTCAGCGGATCTTCCTCGTTATTCATTTATTACCCATAGTTCTCCAGCTGAATTGAAATCAGATAATAATCCACGAGAATTAGGATTATATTACCATTTATCCGAAAATTTACAACATATGGCTCAAACATTTGAAACACCTTTTGGAAATATCCACTATTTAGTAGACAAAGATGCCTATAAATTCATGGAGTTCTTTCAATGGGCTGATAGAATTGGAGCAGAACGTCGTACGATGGCTGCGAAATTATTATTTGGCGACTTTGATACAATATCCAATACAACACATCAGGGAATAGTGCACATGAATGAGGTAGCTTTAGGGACTCATGTGTTTACGAATGGAACCGAATTGTTTCCATTAACATTACGAGCCGATTTACCTTGTTATCTCATGAAAGGTTTTCCAAATTTCAACGAAGAAGCCATAGAAACATTGAATTTTGCTGAACGGATGAGAACATTCGGGCTAGAAGAGAGAATTAGTAATGCCAATATTTTGCCTCACGGCGGTGGATATACATTTCCTCATATTGTAGCGGTCCCAGAAATCTTTGAGACTGTAGAGAAACGTAGATATTTCTCTGTAGAACTCGGAACTGGAATTGGAACAAAGATCTTTGAAACACCTCGTGAATTACAGTTTGTATATCGGGGAAGACAAGTTCTAATCCAAACTATTGATCTTGGATTGGGCGAAACAGTTGCACGAATGGTTCCCCGCTTTGCTCTGAAAGTGTGATTATCTTCAAATAGTAGTATTCCTTGCAAACCAGATATCCACTCTTCCATCAACAACTTTTATTAATCTAAAAGTCGTGTTAACCTGCTGTTCAAGGCCCTCATGACGCCAATATTGATAATGAGGGGTAACAAGGTAATTACACTCAGGGGAATATCTTGGTAGATATAACCATCCAGTTGATTCTTCAGGATCTTTATAGTGAGCCATGGATATATTTTTGTGAAGATACGTCCACCCACCTGTGTAAAACCATTGAGAAAAGACTATTACCCCAGTAGAATTCTCTTGATCTCCTACCCATTCTAAAGCAGTATTTACATCATGAAAAAACGCCCAATCTACGGTACCACTACTTCTAATACTTTCATTCACAGCAAATAAACTCGCAAGGGCAAAAATTCCAAGTTGGATAAGAGCAAGGTCTTCCCGTTTGGGTTTACGAATGAAATTGAATCTTGGGAGCAAGTCTGTATGGATGTATTGATAGAAATCCCTGATGATTAAATAATATTCCTTCATTGTTACTGCAAATAGCATCATAAGTAGGGGGAGGAGAGAGAAGATGAAACGTTCTTCTTTGTGTTCAACTGTAGATAAGACTATTAATGACATCAAACTCCAAATGAGGAGCTCTAAGGTCGTAAAGAACCATTCATCATGCATTTTGCCTGAAAATTTATGGAGAACAGTTTGAATCCTGAAGATTAACATACCAACTAGAAGCACAGCGTTAACTGCGTAAAAAGGACGAGTTAAAATCTTTTTAAAATAGTAATCAAAAGGTTGTACTCCGAATATGGAACTTTTTCCCTCCACAATATTAAATTGATACCAATTGAACGGAGACGCTAAAAAAGTTCCAAAAAAATGTAGGTCAGTCAAACCTTGGATGAAAAACATTACTCCAAAACCAAAACCAATGAAAAAATATTGAAAGACCATTTTTAGATTGTTTTGATGGCGGAGAAGAAAGAAAGGGGCAAAAAAGACAATTGAATCCATTCGAAGGGCACAAGCAAGCCCAAGTAAAACACCAGCTAAAAATTCTGAGATGCTAATTTTCAAGCGGGAATAAGTATCCTTTCTGTTCGTAGTCCGTAAGTGAAAATATAATGCACCAAATATAATGGGAGTAACAAAGGAGTTAGTGAGCGTTCGGATTCCCAGAAAAGGAAACTGAAACCAAAATGTAATGAGAAAGGCAATAAATAAGGAATATACATGAGGACGTTTCTGAGGAGGCAGGAATTCTTTTGAGAAAAAGTAAATGACAGGAATCAGTAGGGTACAATAGGTAGCACTGAAAATTCTTACGACCATCAAAGTGCCATTAATCTGATAGGGAATGCCCAGGGCGTCACACAATTCAAAAATATAATAATAAAGCAAAGGGAAGAGATAAGAGCGAGCAGCACCGTTTTCGTCAGGATTACTAGGAACTCTGAACTCCCAAGGGATGTGACCATAACCATATTTCATATCATGAGCAATCTCAAGAGACTGATATATTTCGTCAGGATGAACCATCCCTCCAGAGTTTATAGCCAAAAAAACACGAATAATCCATCCAAGAATGATTAAAATGGTTAAACTGACAAACTCTGAATGTTGCCGAATCCATTCTTCAAAAGATTGCCATCGGGGTTCCATTTGGGAGAATATTTCCATGTCTTTCTTTTCCCACAGTATTTTTGGATTGTTGGTGGATTATCTGAAATAAATATTAAGATATTTCTCTACCGATAATTATTAGGCTGTGAATATCTTCAATTCAATCATTGTGTCATAGATTTTCGTTGTTCAAGTAATTTCAAGGAAGTAAGAAATCAAAATGCACTTTATCAAGGAATTTACCAGTCTGTTGAATCAGAAAAATAGATAAAACCTGAAACCAAAAGTTTAAACAAATATGATAAAAGATTACTTTTAAGTAACATCCCAATATCTAATAAATTAATCAATTAAAGTATCAGGTTATTGTGAGTGTTCTTTAAATCACCCTTAAAGGCATGAATTCAATTAAAAAAACTGATACTGTTACGATCAGAAATTAATCTACGAAACAAACCTAATGGAGCTATATTGAAATGGGATTACTCAAAGTTTTAATGAAATCAATTGTCTTCAGTACTCGTTCTAGAAGACGTTTTTTTCCTTTCGTGATTGTGTTCGGGATCCTTAGCCTAGCGACGATTATTTTGTTGTATAATTTTGATAATTTTTCACGAGAAGGATTATTAGTACACCGTGGTGTAGGGGTTGAAGTAAGTACTTTAGGAAACGTAGATTATAGTGCTGCTCAACAAACAATTGGAACAAACATTCCAGGAGCCGAGGCAATAATCTATTATAGATATGTGGATTTTGGAGCTGATTTACGGATCTGTAGTATTAATACAAGATACAAATGGGCATTTTCTGAGATAAAACCCAATGATCTAGTTTCTGGGAGATTTCCTTCAAATGATATGGAAGCACTAGTTTCTGATGAATTATTACTAACCTTATATGATGAAGAGGGTACTCCTCCTGTAAAAATATATACAAAACCTGTTACAGGTTCGAGATTTAAGCTAGGACAAAGTAATGAATCTACTTTCGAATTAAAAGTTTCTGGTATCTATGATAGACCTAGTTCCCCTTCAAAGCTTGCTTCTGGCCGAGAGTGGATCTTTATTCCAGAAGCGTCCTTTGAAACACTAGTTGGTGGAGAAAATCTTGGTTATAATGATAATCAAATTTACATTCATTCCGTTTCAATAATAGCTAGCGGTGATGTCTTTTCGGGGGCATCATATAATAATGTTGATAGTATTGCAGCAAGTCTTAATCTTGGAAATGAATATGATAGTCCTGTTTATACTTCAAAGACAGATAAAGATGCACAAAGGAATATGTTTGTTCTCTCATTACTCTTCGGGATATTCGGAACGTTTATGGTGAGTACATTATATTCGTATTTAATAACTCGGTTCCGTAGGCGTGAGGTGGCAGTACTCAAAGCAATGGGCTATAGTTCTTGGCACGTGCGAATTGTTGTCTTATCTGAAATCCTAGTAGTAGCCCTTACAGGATATTTCATCGGATTAGCTGTAATTCAGGGATATCTGTGGTTTTCTAGTCCAGGGACATATTTTTTTCAGTTTGTTACCATTTCATTTAATTTTCCTTTTATCATTCCGTCCATAACGGTAGTTCTATCCTTCCTTGCCGTGGTAATCTCTTGTTTTCCTGGATTCTTCCTTATAACGTTCAGAATTTTAGCAGTGCGGCCCATTGAGATTTTTAGACAGAAATGAGGTGTGAAAGATGAGTAATAGAACATTAATTGAAGCTAAAAACCTTACCAAGGAGTACGTCCGAGGAAAAAGGGAGGTTGTCATCGCTGTAAATGATGTTGACATCCAAATTCCCAAGGGTAAAATGGTTATGTGCACAGGACCATCAGGATCAGGGAAATCAACCCTCTTAAATATTCTATCAGGATTGGATAAACCCAGTTCAGGAAAAGTGCTTTATGAGGACGAAAATATCGCCGATTGGGATGAAGAGAAATTAGCAAAGTTTCGAAGAGGGAATGTTGGATTCATATTTCAGAATTGGGAACTAATTCCCATAATGACTGCCCTGGAGAATATTGAATCGCCTCTTTATCCTCTAAAAGTTAAAGGGAGAGAAATGAGGACACGTTCAATATCCTTACTCAAACAAGTGGGTCTCTGGGACAAAGCAGACAACTATCCAGACGAATTGAGCGGAGGAGAGCAACAGCGAATAGGCATTGCGCGAGCCTTAGTAGGGAAACCACGAATAATTTTTGCAGATGAACCTACAGGAAATCTCGATGAGGATAATGCTGCCTCAATCATGAGACTCCTCAAGAGCTTCACGAAACGAGATACAGCAGTCTTAGTGGTGACCCATAACGAAGATCTCAAAAAATATGCTGATATGAGTCATAAAATGTCATCAGGACGATTTGTTTAGTCTTTTTTTTTCCTTCTTATTTTCTAAAATCAGGTCCTAGACAGTAGTTATAATCACCAGAAGCACTTTCTTCAAGAGCTGAACCAGCTCATCATCAGTGGAAAATAGTGGGGTGATAAACAAATGACGGTGTACAAACGCTTCTAAGGTATTAAAGACCGTTAATAATATATCGATAAAGGAATTTCTCGGCATAATCTTGAAAAAATCATTGGTTTCTTGGATCTCTTTCGCAATATTCTCAAATAATTGATTGATGTTGTTACCATAATCTTTGAAAAGTTCTTTATTGGATAGGATCGCCTGATTGACAGCAATATGATACTGATAGTTCTCACGATGAACTCTTAGATGTTTTCGGATAATATGCTCAAGCATTTCTGGCAAATTGTTTTCATTCATAACATCAAAGTCATCAATATCAAAAATCTTGTCTGAAGTATGTGCCAGAGTCCCTTTCATAATAGAAGATTTACCCTCAGGAAAATATCGGTAGATAGTACCAATACTAATGTTTGAAACCTCTGCAATCAGATTAGTCGTGATTTTATCGTACCCTTTCTCATTTAGAAGGTTATAAAAAGTAGTATAGATTGAATTGATTTTTTCCTGCTTATTGCGAGAAAATTTCTTCTGTTTCTCCATGCCAAACACAACTGTATTGCCTCAATTACTAACTATTTATATGAGTAATGCTCAGTTATTTGTGTGAAAGAGCATGATCATAAAAGGAGCTCATGTCATGATATTCAAAAATTGGAGAAAAATAACTTTCATTCTAGCAATGACCGGTGCTATTCTTTATATTTTGCTGTGTAGTATAGCCATGATATTTTATCCAGGTGGTACAATATTAAATCCCACTGCATCAGGGTATTCTTTTTTTTTAAATCAAATGAGTGATTTAGGACGTATTCAATCACTTTCAGGTGAGCCAAATCAAATTTCAATGATTCTATTTATGATAGCTGTAATCGTCGTAAACATTTTTTTCACTCCTTTTTATTTAGCAATGACCTATTTCTTCAGTGAGAAGAGAAATGAAAGAGTTTTTTGTTATTTAGCATCAATTAGTGAAATTATTTCAGCATTATTCGGTATAGGAATTGCTTTTCTTCCTGTTGACCAATTCCCTACCGCTCATCTGGCTGTCACTATTATTTTTAGTATTTTCTTTCTGATCGCATTATGTTTAGTTACAATACCTATTCTTGTAAATAATTCCTATCCAAACCGCTATGGGTATGTTATTTTGCTTTATGCAATTGTTTTAGCTTTTTATACGATAGTGGTCTCAATGGGTGTGAATCTATCAACAGAACAAGGAATTATGATGTTAGCAACAGGTCAAAAACTAATCATCTACTCAGGATTTCTTTGCATCTTCGTTCTAGCATTTGGAGCGTTTAAGAGGTATAATAGATTAAACAGGAAGAATCTAGAGATTGTCCCGATGAGACTTGATCCACAAAATTCTTAGCAATCAGAAAAGACAATTTTGAGCATGCACGATCAAGTAATTAAAGCTATTTCGAGTGGACTACAGGGAAAATGGACGCATCTCGATCCCGAAAAAGCGTTATATGGGTTAACTCCAACAATTGCACGGAAAAAACCTAGGGACAATGCCCATTCCTGTTGGGAGCTTCTTCATCACATAGTTATTTGGCAAGACACCCTCATCAGGCATATTCAAGGAGAAACTCTAGACTGGAATGACATAGAACGCAAAAACAATTGGCCAACATCAGAATCCATGAAAGATGACTCAAATTTGAGTACCCTTGTAACCAGATTTCGTTCTGGCATTGAAGAAGCGAATAAATTATTAACGAATGTTGATTTCATGAAAACCTCGGAAGGATTTCCTGAATTATCAGTAATCAAGTTATTTATCGTTTTTCTTCAGCATACATCATATCATATAGGTCAAATTATAACGGTCAGAAAATGCCTGGGAGATTGGCCTCCAATAGCCAATGAAAACTGATCTTTAATTGGCTCTATTTATTTCCAAATGTCCTTTGGATCTCCTTTTTTTTTTATGATATTATTTTCCAATATTTTATTTTATAGGAATCTAATCTGAATTTAGAAAGATCTACTTCCTCAAACAGGTAATTCCACTTAGAAGAAGTCAGAATTTGGTGAATTGGTTCCACTATCGATCTTGTTGAGTGAGTTACGAGATGAATTGCATAATCCGCTGGTTTAACAACGTGTTCGATCTCTTCGAGCTCTTCATCTAAATCACCAAATCCAATCGCATTAGAAGAGATTAATACATCAATACTGTCTCTAGGCAATGGAATCTCATGTGAGAAGCCATCCATTACAAATAAATTGGTAATTCCATTTTGTTTTGATTTTTTACGCATAAATTCACGTAAACTAGTATTTGGTTCGATCGCAAAAACGACTCCAGATTCTTTTACAATAGTAAATGCGATATTTCCTGTTCCAGCTCCTAAATCAATAATTTTTTTTTCATTCAAAGGAGTAATTGAGGTGATTTCGTCAAAAGACCAAAATCCTGCTCTAGCTCGAAGATCAGTTTCTTCGGGATGTTTATTTCTTACGAGCCATTGCCCAATGGTATGATCCCAAATTACTCGATCAATAAATTCAGTCAGTTGTGCCTGATCTCTAGCAGGGCCATATTCATTCATTATTTCTGTGAGATAGGGAGAAATCGCAGGATTTTTTGTGGTCAGAAATTGATGAATAGTATAATATGCGTGAAGAACAGCTGCTAATGCTCTTTTCGGGGCATAACGCTGTAAATTTCTAATTTCAAATGCTTCGAGTAAGAATAGGTCTTCGACCTCTAAAGTGACACCCTGAAATGATTCTTTCAATTTTCTCGAACACATATCAGATCTTCTACTTCTTTACTTCCTCACTTAATGGGACGTTCACACCTTTTAGGATTCCCTCGGTTTATAAGCTAATATTCTCAAGTAGAAAAAAATCTAAGATAGCAGTTAAAATTTAGAGTAACAGGATCTGTGTAGGATACTCAAAAAGTTCAGACCATAACATGAAAGGGAAGATAAATGAAGCATAAACAGTCAAAATTTGTTCAAGCTTTCGAATTTGCTTACGGGAAACATGCTGGATCCACACGAAAAAGAACTAAAATTCCTTACATTGTTCATCCGATGGATGTTGCGGCAATCTTGATGAAAAATAATGCATCTGAAGAGATGATTGTAGCTGGATTGCTGCATGATGTAATTGAGGAGGAAGGTATTAAAATACAAGAACTAGAAAGAAGATTTGGGCAAAAAGTCGCTCAACTAGTAAATTTCGCCACTGAACCCAGGGAACTCCGAAAAGGGGATAGTAGGAAAACCTGGGAAGCACGAAAACAACATACGATTAATCAAATAGAAACTGCGACACAGGAAGAAAAACTCCTTTCATGTGCAGATAAGCTAGCAAACATTCGAGATATGATCAATAATCATAAACAGCTGGGAAACAAGCTTTGGGAGAAATTTAACGCGCCATTCGAGAAACAACGATGGTACTATAGGTCATTATGTGAATCGTATGTGAAAGGAGAAGGAATAGGGCACTATCCTGCTTATAAACAGTTTAAAGAGTGTGTAGAACAACTGTTGCCATAGTTTCTAGATTTAGAAGACAATCAAAAACTAGAAAGGACAAGCAGTGAACATATCATTCTGCTGAGAAGCCATCTAAGATTCGGGAAGAGAGGACTTCAATATTTTTGCTGAAAGGATGATCAGGATGATCAAGACTAAAAATACTCCTCGAACCTTCTCGAGCAACCTCGCAGAAACAGGGAATGGAAGTTAACACATCCATACGCATCTCGTCGGTTATCGTTTTTTCAAAGTTTTTGACTAATTCGATATCCTTTTCGCTCCAGACACCATGTTCAGGTGGACAAGTCTCCGCAACGACCCGGTTCAGCACAACATAGTTTTTAGAATCGAGTAGAGAGTATAATTGGGCTACCATACTCTTGGTACCACTAATATCGAAATCATCAGCCTTCAAGACGAGACAGGTAGCATCACTAATAACTAATCCATCAATACTTTCCATCTGAACACCTGGACTGGTATCAATGATGGTGTAGTCGAAACCAGACTCGGAAAGCTCATCACGAAGTCGTAAAATGCGCTTTAGGGAACGTTGGCGCTGTTTCTTATCCGCACGGACGATGTCGGACATTTTCCGGAAGTCAGTACTGGCAAAAGCGGCAAAAAGGGGAATTTTATATTTATCCTCAAAGGAAACAAGTAAATCACGACCCCGAAGATCAGGATCAAACAAAAGATCATTGATGGTAACCTTAGACTCAATACCACACAAGGTCTGAAGGTTTGGGCCCCGAAAATCGAGATCTAAGAGCGCAGTTTTGTGGCCCTGTCTTGCTAATACGGTGGCGAGATTAGCTGATAAATGAGTCTTACCTGTACCTCCCTTATACGAGTGAAACGCAATAATTCTCATCTTGAGTCCCTCAAAAATTACTTTTCATCAATGTTAATATGAATTGCCTTTTTATCATCAGAATTATTAGCATCATTAACAACCATTTGTTTTTCCGCAATGTAAGATAAGGCTTTCTTATGATCTACTGGTTTAGAAACTTCCTCTTCCTCCTCATCTTGTTCACCAATTTTTGAAAATAATACTTTTTTACCCTGCCTTTTTTTAATAACAAAACCCCGATCAACTAATTGATTCAAATAATCCGATTCGAGAGAACGACTTTTGCCCGTTTCAAGGGAGATATCCAGTGCGGTCGAGCCAGCGTCCTGCTTAAGAATTGATCGAAAGGTTTCTCTTAAGTGCTGGGGAATTTGGGTGAGTAAATCTAAACCAGTCGAGATTTCTTTAATGTGGGGTTTGGGAGATTTCTTAACAACTCCTACGTTGATTACATGTCCGATTCGCTGGTTAATTTGTTTGGTTACCTTTTTCAACTCTTGAATTTCCGCGTGCATCCCACGCATCATCAGATGGAGGTCTTCGTTAGACTCTCGGATAAGTTGAATTTCCTCCTGAACCCCTTGAAAACTTTGGTGGATTAACTTCGGAATCACTTGGTTTAAGGCTAAATCACTGATTTCAACAGAATTTTTTTTATTTTGCTTTTTGTGTTCATCTGTTGAACCCATGAAAAACGCCGTTAGTCAATTGTTGAATTGTTGATGATTTAATTTCAAATTAATTTTAAGGTTTTGTTATGGTCAAAAAGAAGTTGGAACTAGTTCCATATTTTGATGGTTAAGACATCATCTTCATTCTCCAGATAAATAATAGTTCATGCCGACGAAAAATGCCCAATTGAATATCGAGGTCAGGTACACGAAGATCTGACCCCAATATGAACCATTTTAATTAACTGCATAGAAATGCGAGCGAAGGTCGTGTAGGTCGGGAACACGACGGACTTTGTTGTCATCAACAAGAATTTTAAGTGCATATCGGATCGTCCGATTAGAAAGCTCGGTATAATTCCCAATCTCACGAGGTTTCAAGGCGCCGTTGGTTAAAAGCAGCGAGAAGACCTCTTGCGCAGATTTGGGGAGATGAGTTACCTGTAGATCAGGCTGCTCACTTTCAATCACTTCGTTTGACTCAATAGCTGCCATTATTCTTCACCTAATACAGGGAAAGGCTGTTACTGACGATTTCATGCGATAAGAGGGAAGGTTTCCATAATCACAACAATCATCAACAAATCATCAGCAAGTATCAACAAATCATCAGCAGTTTATAAGCATATCGAAATGTGCATCAGCAAGATTCTTGGGTTTTTCTTGTTGTATTTTGTGTTTTCAAGATTATTTTTAGGAGATTTCTCGTGTAATGCTTGGGAAAGAGAGAGTTTAGTATTTTTTAAGCTAGAAACGATTTATTATTGTTACCCATGTAAGCTCTAATTCATAGATGAGAATCAAATAATCGGAACAGATATAAAATAGATAGAATCAATAGCTAAGTTTGGGTTGGCAAAATTGACGCAAGAGATGCAAAAGGGAGTTGAAAGGCTGTATTTCTAATTACTTTCAAGACTTCCTCTCTTTGTTCATGAAATAGGGCATAAAACGTGTCTTCCATTGGTTCCTTTTCGTGGAGTTCATCTCTTATACTTTCAAGACATATTGGTTCCTTTATTATTAAATTAGAGAGGGGAACGGCTTTATCAGCTAAGTTATTTTCTTCTAAAATACTTAACCAATTTTTGTCTCTCAAAAAATGATGATCAAGATAAAAATGATCATTAGGTATTCTTTTCATTCTACTAAATGCTGCTTCTGTTTCTTCCTTAGTTTGTTTAGGATGATAAGTGGACGGGCCATCCATGATTAAATGATTTGTTCCATTTTCCAAGATAAAGTTAAGAGCGGCATCATTTGCAAGTCCATGCACATCAGAAGTAATAAGTATCGAATCCTGAGAATCTTCAATAAAAGTTGAAAGTACCCAACCTGAACGGGAACCTTCCCTACCATGTGGTAATGGATGAGAGAACTTAATTCTTGTCTTACCATATGAAAAATGATTACAATCTGCAGAATAAATTTTGATATCTTTTTTCTTCCACAGCCAATACGCTCTCTTTTTTTGATTATAGTTAATTTTCTTTTTGGGATCTTTGGCAAGGATTGTTACTTCGGGATTTCCATAGATTTTATTTTGAATGTCCTTATTGGTGAACTCATAAGGCCTTTCGATCCCTAATGAAAAATGATCACCATGATAATGAGTTTGAATCAGAATTGAGGTTTTTTTCACGGCTTTCAAGATTATTTGGCGTGATAAGTATGCAGCCGCTATTTCTTGTAAATGAGGTTTCAATCCATATCGTAGAGGCCCTAAAGACACTGAAGGATCGACTAGAACGTTTTGATCTTCTGTTTTTACGAAAATACACATTCCTCTAGTACCAAGCGATTCCGCTGCTAATGGAAGAATTTGCATTGTAGAGTTCCAAGCAATTAGGGTTGTAATTTTCTTTTAGGGCGTTTAAAAAAGATTAAGCTTAATAATACTCCTCCAATGCACTCCAAGTTTACTCGGTATTTATCAAACCCAAAGGCCATAGCACGACGAAACGCAGTGATATTAAGGGGAAACTTTTCACAGTTTAGGGTGAGTACTCGATATCGGACACTTGGTGTAAATGTCACTTCGATGTTTTCATCTCTAACCAGAGCAGCCAAGTATTCCTGTAAGACTCGCTCGTCATATGCGTCTATGTTTCCGTTTTGCAGGGCCAACATCGCTTGGGCGATCTCTTCCTCAGTAAAGATTTTGAATCGTAATTCATCAACGTATCCCCCATATGGACGGAACTCTGATGACTATTTGGATGATATTAGAACTCCTGAACATGTATAGAGAGAATTAGTACAAAGAAACCCCAATAGTGCGATTCCAACTGTTAGGCTAACCAGTTTTTCTTTTCCCAGTACACGTCCTTCCTCATTCATTTCTGACTGAAAGCCAGGTACCTAGATCAATCATTAAATAAAACATTTCATATCTGCATCTAGTTGTCAATTCACAAATGATGTTTTATCAATAATAAAATTCTTGGGTTTAACTGTGAATGATACCCCTTCGCTCGAATTAGGTCTTATTGGCTGTGGTAATTTTGGACAATTTTGCTTAGATGCTTATTCAGGAATGACTGAGGTAGAAGTTGTCGCTGTTCCAGATATCGACAATAATCTTGCCCAAAAAACTGCTCAAAAAATAATGTTAAGTGGTACTCTATACCAGCTTTGTTGATTCAAAGTCCTGAAATTGACCTTGTTCACATTGCTACTCCACCTGCTACTCTTTCTGTTCTTGGACTGCAAGCATTAAAGAATGACAAACATGTCCTCTGTGAGAAACCATTGGCATTGTCCCTTAACGAAGCAGAAGAAATGTTGAATCTAGCGAAACAGAAGGAGTTAATTCTACCCGTTGATTTTGTGTTACGGTATGTGCCGATTGTCGATGTCGTGATGAGAATTATTCAGTCTCGAGTGTTGGGAGATCCTATTCACGCTTATTTTGAAAATTATGCCACAGATGAACCTTTAAACAAAGACCATTGGTTTTGGGATGAAAAGAAGAGTGGGGGGATCTTTATCGAACATGGAGTCCATTTATTTGATCTCTATCAATATTGGTTTGGGGAAACCGAAGTAGAGTGGGCTTACGCTCGAAAAAGATCTACTACAGATCAAACTGACCGAGTATTTTGTTTTTTACGTCATGAAACGGGTGTTTTATCTAATCATTATCATGGATTTGATCAACCAAGTTATCTAGATCGACAACGACATACCATATTATTTGAAATTGGAGATGTGACGGTAGAAGGATGGATTCCGATAGTCTTGACAGTGAATGGTATTGTAGATGATGATAAGATGGCTGTATTATACTCAATCTGTCCGAATGGAAAATTAACGGTAGTAGATGAAATAGCTCAACTCAAACAACAGATGAAAGGTCGGGGAAAATCTATAACGGCAACGAAAAATATCCAATTAGAGTATAAATCCCCCATGGAAAAAACGGAGGTTTATGCGCAAGCTGTTCGTAACTTATTAGCAGATCAAATTCGCTATATTCGAGACTCAAAACATCAACGAGTGATTACCGAAAAAAATGGTGTGAATGCTCTGAAATTAGCATTACAGGCAACTCAGCTTTCAAAGCAAACTTCTTTAGATTGAATTTAGTATGGTAACGTAATTCTAAGAGGTGAATGAAGATGACAGTAGAGAGCCTTTTTGAAGCTCTAAAGAAAACGTTGGAGGAGTATGAACCTAAGAAGGCAGCTGAAATTGCCCATGAACTTCTGGATGCTCAGGTTGATCCTTTAAAAGTGATTGACGAGGTATTAAGTCCAACGATGGAGGAAATCGGGGAGAAATTCGATAAAATGGATATTTTTCTACCAGAACTTATGGGAGCAGCGGAAGCAATGCAGGCAGCCACATCCGTACTCACCAAATACATTAAATCCACTGCTGGGGAGCGTCCTGTAACAAAAGGGAAGGTTGTGATAGGTACAGTGCATGGAGATATCCATGAGATCGGGAAAAATATCGTTAAAATCATGCTCGAGGTGTCAGGATTTGAAGTCTTTGATTTAGGGAAAGATGTCCCTTCTATGCATTTCATTGAGAAAGCGGGAGAAGTGAATGCTGATGTGATAGCCCTCTCTGCACTTATGACAACCACTATGGTGTCTCAAAAGGAGGTCATAGAACTCCTCAAAGCGTTAGGAAAACGGGATGACTATGTGGTGATAGTAGGAGGTGCCCCAACCAGTGTAACTTGGCAAAAAGAGATCGGTGCAGACGGATGGGCCGAAACCGCTGTGCAGGCAGGGAAGTTAACAGCAGAACTCCTTGAGAAAAGGGGAAAATAAATGGTCACCCCTCCATGGCGAATCAATGAAATACTGGATAGAACAGAAAATGGTCCTGTGTGTCTAGAAAAAGATTTTGATCTTAAACTCCTTGTCCCTGAACTTAGGAGGGTTATCAAGGAGTACGATATTGTTTTTGATCCAGCAATCCCAGTTCCACAGGACAACACTCTAGCAGATAGTCTTTGGAAAGCAGCAAAGGACTTATATCTAGAGATAGGAACATTATGCACGGATACTCATCGGAGAATTATATTTACCGAGGAAGAAATTAAAGAGGCTCTGGGAAACTTCCCAGGCAGGTTCACGCTCGGTTTTGGACGGGATTCTAAAGAGATATCCAGCAGAAAGATTGAAGATATTCGACGCCCTTTTTGCCTTTTCTCCCCTGATATCACTTGTGATGAAGATATCTTCGTCCCAATGAGTATGGCATATCTACAGGAACCTCTAGCAAACGGTGTTTGTGCACCAATTCTGGATGAAATAGAAGGGATGCCCATTCGATCAGGCTATCCCTCAGAAGTGAAAGGCAGTGTTGCACATGCCATGATGTTTCGTGAGGCTGCTAGACGGGTGGGTCGTCCTGGTATTTTTCTGAAAAGTGTTGGAACTGCAGAATCTGATGCCGCTCAGATTGCCGCGAGTAATCCTGAATGGGGTGAACGATTGACTGATGGCCGCTTTGTAGCTTGCATCACAGAGCTCAAAATAGATAACTCACTCTTAAACAAGATGGTGCACTTTCACACGTATGGGTGTTTTGTTGGCTGTCTTGCAGGGCCTATCCTTGGAGGGTACGCAGGCGGCCCAGAGGGAACAGCTATTGTTGGTATTGCTTATCATTTAATGGGATTACTTGTTAACCAAGCACACTTCATGAACTATTTTCCCTTCCACTTAAAACATACATGCAATACAATGCGGGAGCTTTTGTGGGTGATCTCTACAACCTACCAAGCCTTATCTCGGAATAGTAATTTCGTATCAATGTCAAATGGATTCGCTGCAGCTGGACCGTGTACTGATATGGTCTTACGAGAGGCAGCAACTCATGGACTCGTATCAGTCGTTTCTGGAGCTAATCTGTGGGAGATGGCTGTTGCAAAGAATAGACATAAGAATTATGCAACCCCAATGGAAGCAAAAATGGCCGCGGAAGTTGGAGCAGGAGCAGCAGTAGAGAAAATATCTCGTGCTGATGCAAATGAGCTGACACTAACTCTCTTAAAGACCTACGAAGAGAACATCGAAGATGCTCCCCTTGGAAAGAACTTTCGAGAATGTTATGATGTTCAAAAGGTCAAACCTTCCACAGAATATCAGAATCTTTATAGGAAGACACGCAAGGAACTCGAAGATATTGGTGTTCCATTCATCTATTAGAGCAATCTTCCTTAAAATCTAATTGTCCAAGAATTCTTGATTAAGTAGGAGCTGGGATCAAGATGTACCCAGGTATGTATGCTGTTGAAGAAAAAGAAAACTAAAGAAAAGGGGAAAAAACTTTCAGTTATTATTTTAGTTTATAATGGTAAATAGCGACGTATAGAAGCCACCACTAATTCAAAATCATCGAATTCAGCACTTCTAATAGGTTTTAATGTAAGTTTTTCCCTGTACAGTTGTTCAAATTGCTTTACTAGGTATTGACAGATAGCTTGAGTAATAAAATTTTTTTCTGTGACAATTAATACACAGGATACTTCGCGACCTCTAACCATTATTATGTTTTTATCACCAAAGGATATCTGTTCAATTCCTTTTTCACTCTTTATAGCTATTCTTAGTGATATGTTTAAAGCACTAAAGAATCCCCCGACTAACTGCCAATCCTGTAACCCATAATCATCGTCTAAGTAAATAAATGATCTTGAAAAAATAACAAGATCACTATTTCGATCTATAATTATTACAGCTTCAAGACTGGAAGGTGTGAGAAAAAATATTGCTGGATCCTTTTTAATTATGTAATTCAAATATAGACCTCCGATTAAGAGGGGAATAAAATAGCTATATCCTGGAAGAGGTAATGAGAAAATAGTGTCAAGTAAAATCAATACTAAGAATGAAATCATAATGACTGAGACAATCAAGGAGGAGCGTACTGAAATAACTGTTCCTACTCTTTCCTTAGCGATCTTTGAAACGTTAATTAATCGTTGAAGTGCACCAAAGACTATTAGAATTGAGCTAATTGAGAAAAAAAGGAAACCAAGAGGATCAAAATTGAGTTTAATATATTCCGTTATTCGCAGGGTAAGAGTTGTTCCATTGATCAGGGCAGATGCCGTATTAACAGCACTTATTAGAAAAATCATGACTATTGAAGAATATTTATATTTAAAATCAGGTAAAAAAAAGGAAAAACTAATTGTGAGTATACAAAGTTGAGCAAATACGAAACCAACCCGAAAGATAGTTTCAGTCAATGGATTTAATGTATGGGGTGTATTTAAAAGCGCAGTTAGCACCATTCCAGCGAAAAAAACTAGTGAAATGAATGATGCCACGGTAAGAAGCTTCATTTCAACTATTGGACTCTTTTTTGAAGCTTGAAATAGCATTATAGAAGGAAAAATGTAAGATACGAAAATCAGCACTGAGATAAAAAATTCTGAAAATATCATGATTAATCCTTATTTAATTTTCCCTAGTCAAGTTTTCCCTTAAAATGATTTCAATTTAGCCAGCAATTTATCTAAATTAAGATTTGTTTCAAATTCTATCGCAACGTCAAGATCTTAGATTGAGCCCACGCCAAATTAAGTGATTCACAGCTCTGCACGATGACTTCGAGTATATCGGGGGACAGGGTTAATCATCTCTATTGTCTGTTTCATCAATTGACCAGGAGTAATGCCTCGCACAAAAAGGATTTTAATTTTTTCTACATTTTTCTTTGCGCGAAGAATATCCGCTGGACTCAGATGTTCAGCTTGGGCACGATCCATTATTGTGACACCTTGATTTGCTTCATATTCTAGAATCTGAGTTTTTAAATGTATCTAACTAATCCTCTGGTTGGATCAGTAGCTTCATTTTTGTTACGATACTTTGAGTAAATGCCTAAAACATTTGATTTATAACTTAGGACGAAGGTGAAGAGTCTGGTGATTTTATGGATCTAAAAGGATTCGAGGAATATCTACAAGGACGAAAAATAGACACAGTCAAAATAACTGAAGCCATTGCTGTCGTCCAAGAGTTTAGTAAATTCATTTCTAAATCAATTGATGAGGCAACATATAACGATTTTCAAGATTATTCGGCTTATTTAATCAAAAATAACAAGAATACGTGGGATAATTATGTCACCATTTATCGCTATGGATATTATAAGAAAAACAATCTCTTAATCATAGCTAGCATGGAAGTCATCGATGGTGGCGAAGTAATGGTAAATTTTTCCCAACGATTAATCGATAAATTTGGGGAAGAGGTACGGAATGATGTTTTTGGAGAGTTAGAGGTACCACCATTAGGTATCCACCCTAAAAGCAAACCAACACTCACTAAAGAATTAATTGAGAGATTTCTTGAAAAAGTTGATCGAAATAAATGTGTCGAATTCCTCGCAAACGGACTCAGAGATAAATATCCAGACTCATACAAGTCAGCAAGAGATAAGTATCTGAAAGCACAGAATATTGACGAATTCTTAAAGATAAAACGACAAGACTTCATCAATACGTTGAAAACCCATCACGAAGAGGAGACGCTGTTTTTTACCCAGGAGATAAATACTCGAGTGATTGAATACGTGAAAAGTCAAAAGGGAATGACTGAGGCAGGCATTCGAGAAGGGAATAAAGTCATAATGACGAAGATTCCGTACATGACAAAACAATATCTAAATGCAACCGATGCACGGGAAAAGAAATATTATTACTGTCATTGTCCGTGGGTTAGAGAAGCATTATTAGAGGAGAGTCAACCTATTGATCCAATATTTTGCAATTGTAGTGGTGGGTACTATAAAAACTTCTGGGAGGCAGTCTTGGGTCAACCTGTGAAGGTGGAGTTATTGGAGTCGGTTCTAAACGGGGATTCAAAGTGTAAATTCGCCTTACACTTACCCCAAGAGATTATAGACGTGGTAGAGAAGCGAGTAGAGAATTAGCTTTATGTATACCAATTACGTGGATAGGTATAGTAATTATTATCGGATGTGTCAACGAATTGTAGGTGAGTTGATCTTCTAAGATAATTATACCAGAAAATTGAGATGCTTTAGATGAATGAACCAAATGTTTACGAGTTAAAACAAACGTTTCTTTCATTGGCTGGCCGTGGAGACCCGTGGAGTGTTTTGACACGACAGAGAAAGAACATATTAAGGGCAATGTATGATGGTTTATCCTTTGAGAAAATAGCTGAAATATTCCAGATTTCCATTAATCAATTAATCGCCGAAATTAAGCCGTTAGAAGAAGCAAATCTTGCAAAAAAGGAGAATGAACATACCTACATGCCAACATTCTTTATTGCAGGTAAGTCTGAAACAAAGATCATTTATGAAACTTCAAAGGGAACAGGAAATATTCTTGCTGAAGTCCTGTTATCGAAATGGTATAATATTGAGGAGATATACTCAAAGCTTTCAATCAGTCAGGTCTATCCTTTGAAAAATCAGGCATTTATGCTAATTGGGTCAAGAATATTTGATATAGGTCTTCTTGGAGCGTTATCAGAAGATAAGACGCTTCTTGAGCCTGCACCGAAACGGTCAAGTCCCGAAAAACCAGATGCACGCTACTATTTCTGGATGGTAGAAGGTGATCTTGAACACCTTGGAAAATATGGACAGGAAGCAATCACAGTACCATGGCCCAACTGGTACCTCCTCACTTTCGGGCAAAGCTGGATCCAAAAAAATAGGAATGAAATAAGAGATACCTTTGAGAAGAAATGTGTTGAAATGATAGATTCAGGTCTACTAAAAAGTCCTGAATCTCTTGCAGAGGAACTTGAAGTTCCCTTTCTGAATAAGGATGATTCTCTTTTATGGAGTGATCTTACAAATCAGTTATCAAAAGAATTATTGAAGACGGTCAAAGAGCAGAAAGATAGTTTTAAAGAGTTTTACAACACGTTAAAAGCAAGTACATACGCTTCTAATAGCTTTGGAGAATTTTTTTGCTGGTATATCCATCTTGCTTATGTATGGGCAATTGATAATCTTGTTCAAAGGGGTTTGATAATGATTCCCCCAAAATATTTCAGTTCTATTATAATGTACAGAGAAGGTCAGGAAGGCCTACTGGTAACATGAGAACATATCGATATTATAATATGTTTGGTATTTTCAGGATTGGAGTACAATCAGATCGCTTCAAATGTAATAACAACATCTCCAAAGACCATTGATGAACTGACGGGGATAGATCCTTCAGAAACCGTTGCATTGACTTGTATCAACCTACCAAAGGCGTTAATAATTGTTGAATGTGGGGCTAATAGCGAAAAGGCAAAAGAATTTCGTCGTCGTATGGAGCATCAATACAACAGAAAGATGTCACATTTACTCTTAACTCATGCCCATTGGGACCATTCGGATGCGTTGAACGCTTTTCAGGATGTAACAGTAGTTATATCGAAGAAGGGAGCAACTAAAATCAAGGCTGATGTCAAAGTAGCAGAGACTTTTACAATTGGATCTGAAGGAAAGGAAGTTCTTTTCCAAGTATCAGAAGGACATTCACCAGACTCGGCGTATGTGTATTATCCTTCAGATAAGGTGTTGATCACTGGGGATAATCTCCTCTCCTGTTATGCTCAAGTGTTTTCAAATGGCAAAATAGTGTTAGAGCTCTATCGATCTTGGGAATCATTAGATGTGAAACATATCATTCCAGGACATGGATTCGTGGTAAATAAGGACTATTTGATCAATGTGAGAACCTATTTTGATGACTTAATTGAAGTTCTAACCGAATTAAAATCTCAAGGGTTGACCATTAATCAGGTGCTTAAACATGCTGATCTGCCTGAATATTGCTATAAAAATCATTCTAAATGGAAAGAAGGAGGTAAACGACATACTGGCTGGCTTAACAGCGGAATTAAGTATTGATATAGGCATGTATAATAATTCTTTTAAGCTGACGGTTTAGTAAAAAACTAAATCGTAATCCGAGAAAATGAAAGGGATTGGAAGAACCATGGAATTTGTTTCACGAGCCACACCTTTATACGAATTTTTACGGTATTGTAACAATACCAACATGGAAAGAAAAATACTTGATTGTGGAGCTGGAGGAAGACAACCACCTTTGTATTTATTCTACCAATATGGCTATAAAACTTTTGGAATAGATATCAGTGAGTATGCAATCAAGAATGCAGAAGATTTCTGTAAGACAAATAACCAGAATATAGATCTAAACATCAATTTGGGTGATATGAGAAGAATAGATTTTGAAGATGGAAGTTTTCCATTTGTGTATTCCTACAATACAATCATGCATATGTCAAAGAAAGACATCAATAAAGCGATGAAAGAAATAGAAAGGATTCTCGCACCAAATGGGTTGTGCTTCGTGAATTTTGGTTCAGAAGATTCAAAGATTGGTGATAGAGGGGAGAAGATCGGTAAGGGAGAATACGCGTTACCTATTGGGGATAATGAAACAGCTCTCCATTCTTTTCACACAGATGATGAGGCCGATGCGTATTTTTCAAATTTTGAACTTCTCCATAAAGAAAAGGGCATGTTCTATCGATATGAAAAAGGAAAAGTGGATTTTATCCTCGGTGAAATAAATTATATTGGAAAAAAGCTTTATTGACTAAAAAATATCTGAAATTCATCGCTGAGGGGAATGTTTTTTAGATAAAGCAAGTATCTAACAAAGAAGATAGAGAGTGCGTCGCTGAATGAACTTTCATTTACTACAGAAAACATTTCATCCTTGTTTGAATAGCGTTCAAAGAATTTCACCGCAACTTGATAGGGGGAAAGATTTAGAGTGGCTTTAAGGCTTGGTAAGCCAAGATGTTCCATGACTGGAATAAGTTTTTTTTCATGGGAAAATAACACAAAAAGTATAGCCGTATTGGTTGCGAAATTAATTAGGGGCTTTCTTCCTGGTGTTGGATTGAAAAGTAATTTGAGATTGTGTGCTGTAGGATTATTACGTAGAAAAGTTAGGAAATCCAGAACCTCTGGTATCTCTGTTAACTCAGTGAAATCAAACCTCGATTTAATTGCTGAACTCCACCATGACAAGAAAGTTTCTGGCTTAAGATTTAAAGCTAGAAACCAATTCCAATCTTTTTTGAAGAGATGTCTGTGTGAAAGGTAGGTATCCCCTACCAATACAAAAAACTCTTCTAAAACCTCATCACTACCAAAGTGACGTAAGAGAGCGGGAGGATACACAAAAGAAGGATACAGCACATTATATGAATTATTGATTACTCCATTGACTGACGACCAAGTATGTTTCAACAGCTCATCAGTTGGTTGTATAAAATCGTATAGTCTTGTTGCTTTGTTCATATAACAAGAATCAAAAAGTTGATTCAGTCCAGCATCATCAGCGCGTTTTAATGTGACACGGATAGTCTCAGGGGTAATTTCTTTGTTTCCAAGAAAGATGTTCCAAGAATTCATGAAATCATCAGGATTCAAAGATTGGGGAGCTCTGAATATTCGTTCCTCCAAAGAATAAAATCTTTTTCCTTTTTCTTTGAACTCATCTTTGACCACTTCTTTTGCCTGAGTGAAAAAATGGATGATATCATTACTCTTTAGAGGAGCCTTAATTGCTGCAAGATTAGCATCATCTAGTGAAACAACATCATTGGAGCCTCCACGAAATCCCGCCTTTCTGATGTGTTTTAATTCATCTGCAGAGAGCGTCATAAGAAATAGAGCATGCCACGATACTTTCTCATAATCCTCCCTCTCTTTGTTAATTTCGATTATTCGATCTGCGAGATTCATCATAAACTCATTACTGTCTGTATTAATTTCAGAACATATAAAAAACAGTTGGTTCAGCTGATAATTCCTAAGAAAGGTGATTTCCTCTTCGATAACGTCTAAATCTCGGTGTTGTACTTTTCTTCCCTCAACCAAGGGTTCTGAACAAAAGGAACAATACATTGCGCACCCCCGAACCACTTCTATAGGAACTCTAGACTCTACATTCTCTCCTAAAAATCGAGAATAGAAGGCCTGTCGGTCTGCAATAATTTTTGCATTGTATTCTGGACGCGATGCCGGAGGGAAAAATCGGAGGGGCCCCTTTTGGAGAGTCCCTACTTGATAATAAACAAGATTGGGGATCTTCTCTAAATTCTGTCTATCAAGAAGGTCTTCAAAATGTTCAAAAAAGCCATCAGGCCCTCCAATGACACCATAGTCGGGTTTTAAGTACTTCATCAACTTTCCTGGCATGATAGAAAAGGCATACCCTCCAATGACGATAGGAATTCCAGTTAGTTTACGAAGAATTTGAATTAAAAGTTTCGTTGCTTCGATTGGATAATAATCAGCCCTATCATATGGTAGAAAAACAATTGATCGATGGTAGTAATTGTTCTGAACGCGTTCACGATAGTCATTTACGTCCACAGCGTCAGTGTTTCTTAAAGTAACTAGGATCATATCGAAGGATTCTTTTTGGAGTAATTTCCGCAGATAAACTTCCCACTGATCCCCTGAAATCCCATACAAATCGTTGCAGACAGTATGAATGTCAAACCTGTCTGCGATCTCTGAAACCTGGATGAAAGCGTAAGGATACATCAAATTAGTCTTTAGATTACTTGCATTGAGTAAAAGTACGGTTCGTTGAGGTCGCATAATAATTTTACCTCAAAATCAACTGTTTTGATTCGAAGAAATTATTGACTCTTGATAAATATGTCTCTCAAAGCAAAAGGAAAGATTGTGAAAAAAACCTGTTCTGGCCTTTGTATGCAATTTTAATTGAACCTATCATTGAATACGATTAATGCAAGGATTCATTTAAATCACGAGAATTGATTGTAACCACATGAGCAAAATAAGAGAAATCTATAGAATATCGAAAAGCATACCAACAATGGAGGGAGCAGGTGTCCAATTAAAACGGGCATTTGCACAAAAAGAAACATCAATTCTAGACCCATTCTTATTACTTGATGATTTCCACTCAGATAATCCAGATGATTATATTGCAGGGTTTCCTTGGCATCCTCATAGAGGGATTGAAACTGTCACGTATATGCTCGAAGGCAAAGTAAATCACCAAGATAGTATCGGTAATAGTGGTGTCATAAAAGGAGGAGACATACAATGGATGACAGCTGGATCTGGTATCATTCATTCAGAAATGCCAGCACAAATAGAAGGTCTGTTGTGGGGATTTCAATTGTGGGTGAATTTACCCGCTTCAAATAAAATGATGCCTCCTCGTTACCAAGATATTACTGCGGATAACGTCCCAGAGATTACAAATGAAAAAGGAGTCAAAATCAGAATCTTAGCTGGAGAAATGAATGGACACAAGGGACCTGTACAAGACATTATCACGAACCCAGAATACTTAGATGTGACCATCCCACCAAACACAAAACTTGAACACAAGATTCAGAAAGATTATACCGCTTTTGCTTATTGTTTCGGGGGTGAAGGCTATTTTGAGCCGAGTAAAGAACAACTTATTCCTGCAGAGAGTCTTATAATCTATAAGAACGGAGATTTAGTACAAATTAAAGCATCGGATGATGTACAGGTTCGATTCTTATTAGTATCAGGTAAACCCGTCAAAGAACCTATAGCTTGGTATGGGCCTATAGTGATGAACACCCAAGATGAAATACAGACTGCTTTTGAGGAATATCGTAATGAGACATTCTTAAAATCAAATTAAATAGCATCCATGTGGTTTCTTTCCCAGTAGGATTGGCAACTCATTACATCATTAGGAAACCTTTTAAGGTGACGATTTAGTCTTTCACTGAACCGTGTTAAAAGAACTAACCAATCTATGAGGTGTTATATTGAAAGTAGCTAAAACAAGGGAAGACTATCATGTCATTCCAGAACAGACCATTACGATTACCAGGATCCCCAATGGATCAATATTAGATATCGGAGGGGGTGGTGAGGGAGTTATTGCCCAAATAGGTGGAAAATGGATCACGGCTGTGGATAAATTGCAGAGTGAGATCGATGAAGCGAAACCCCAGGCTCCTGATGCAAACTGGCTATGTGCAGATGCTACTAATTTATCAGGGTTTCCTGACGGATCCTTTGATAATGCAACAGCATTCTTCAGTGGCTTGTATATGACTAAGGAAATCCTAGTTGAAGTATTTCGTGAAGTTTATCGGTTGATCCCAGAAAAAGGAGTATTTTGGATTTGGGATGCAATAATTGATTACCAAATCGGGCCATTTATCATTCAATTACGAATCGAGATTCCAAACGGTAAAGTGGTCACCACAGGGTACGGTCGTCGACGTGTGGAACGAGATCGCAATGTTTCCGATACTCAACGTCTATTAAAAGAAAGTAGTTTTAGTATCGAAGAAGTTAAAGAACATCAGTATTGGTACTTTATAGCAGCGAAAAAATAATCATGGAGATATGTCACTTGGAGCACAACTGTCGGGTAATCCTTTGAGAAACATATGTCATTGAATACACCTCTAGCAATAAAATAATAGCCCATTTTAATTAATATTTCTGAACTGGATAAGTGATCAGAGCTTATCCGTGTAATACACGACCATAGGATAGCGTGAGCAGGTAAAAATAGAAGGATATTTAACTTAAGGAAAAGATTAGCTCAAATAATGTAAGATGGAGTAACATTGACGATTAAACGATGCTCATGGGCTGGTTCAGATCCAGTGATGGTTGATTATCATGATAGGGAATGGGGGGTGCCTGTTCACGATGATACGGAACTGTATGAATTTCTCCTTCTTGAAGGGGCTCAAGCGGGTTTAAGCTGGGCAACTATTTTGAATAGGCGTGAGGGATATCGAAAAGCATTTGAAAACTTTGATGTTCAGAAGGTAGCATTATTTTCTGAAGACGATTTAGAGAGATTGATACAGAACCCAGGCGTCATTCGGAACCGGTTAAAGATCAACAGTGCAATTAATAACGCCCGTCTGTTTATTAAAATCCAAGAAGAGTATGGCTCATTCGATCAATACATCTGGGGATTTATAAACTACCAACCAATAATTAATCGGTTTAAAAAGCTCGCCGATATTCCTGCTTCAACGGAACTATCTACAACCATAAGCAAAGCCTTAAAGAAACGAGGCTTTAATTTCGTTGGTCCAACTATCTGTTATGCGTTTATGCAAGCAGTGGGGATGGTAAATGATCATATTCTTGACTGTTTTCGGTATTCGGAAATTATGAATCTAATTCATAACCATGGAGGAACTGACAATATCTGATCAAAAATTCAAAGAGATTATGGAAGAATTAATCAACCTTATGTTTGATTATAATCCCGCATTAGCGGCCTATATGGGAAAGGAAGAGTATGAAAAGAAAGTTGCCAATGGGACTCCTGAAAATTACTTCGCTTTTGTTGCAGACCTTTCAAATTGTCTTAATCGACTTAATGAGATCGATGACACACAACTCAATCCTGAAAATCACATCTTATTCAAAGTATGCCATGATACACTTGTTCTCTTTCTCTTTTTCCATGAAAACTTCCCTCTTTGGAATAGGGAACCATTTGGCCTAGAAGATATTCAGCGAACGATTTTTGTTTTATTACAACGGAAAGGCCCCACTGAAGGTGTCGCTGAGGCTGTAATTGCCCAACTGGAACAGCTTCCCCAATTCTTAGAGGAATTTCGCCTACGTTTTAAGGCTTCGAGAATTCCAAAGCTATGGCACGAAACAAGTTACAAGATGATTCAATCCACCCCCCAGTTCTTAGGCTACTTAGAAATGATCTTTCAATCCTCAATTGATGATAATTTGAAAAAGAACATTTCAGATGCCATCAGTAAAGCTAAAACAGCTATTGAATTCCATACCTCTTGGATTCAGGGTCTTCCTGTCGATGATGATGAATTCGCTTGGGCACTAGGCCAAACGAACTTTGAGAAGATGATATCACTCCGAAAACTTCCGTTGGATCGTGAAAAGATTTTAAAAACTGGTTATGAGCTCCTAGATTCTTTAACTGAACAGGTCCATCAACTTACTAGTAAAATTGATCCTACCAAAACTTCTGATGAGGTAATTAATGAGATTAATTCGAATCAACCTCCAACGTTTGAAATGGTTCTAGAACATGCTAGACAGGAAGCCAAACGTGCGAAAGAATTCATCTTAGCACACGATCTTGCTAGTATCCCTCCAAATGAAAATTTGGTAATAGCAGAGACTCCCGCTTATCTTGCTCCTATTATCCCAATTGCTATGTACGGACCCTGCCCCTATTACGATCGCACACAACCTGGGATTTATTACATCACCCGGCCCTCGAGTGAAGTCAGCTTGGAACAGTTTGGGTTTCATTCCTACCATAGTTTACCAAATATCATGGTTCATGAAAGCTATCCAGGTCATCATTTAGATTTATGTTGGAATAATCATGTGGGTTCACCTCTAAACTTAATTTCCCTTTTCGCTAGTACTTTAGGGGCTGAAACCGTAGAGGGATGGGCACACTACTGCGAAGAGATGATGCTTGAACAGGGTTTTCATGATGAAATTGGTCGTGATAAGGTTAAGCTTGCCATTCTCTTAGGGCAGCTCTGGCGAGCAGTTCGCATCATTGTTGATGTTGAACTTCATTGTAAGCAGCGGACGGTTGATGACGCCATTCAGCTCTTGGTTGATCGAGCTAAAACTGAAGTACAAACCGCTACCGCAGAAGTTCGTAGATATACCACTGCTCCTGGCTACCAATTATCCTATTTAATTGGGAAGCTACTTATTCAGAACCTTCGCAAAGAAGTCGAAACAAAACAAGGTGACCAATTTAAGTTGAAAAAATTTCACGATATTATCTTGAAAAGTGGGGATCTCCCATATTATTTGTTAAAGGAGCAAGTTGACGTTTAATCAGACATTTTATCGCCCTATTGTTTCAATGTGGGGATAATAATCATTAAGACTTCCTAGCTCATGAAAAATACTCGTATCTAATATTTCATCATCATAACCAATGAAGTCAATCTGAATAGTAAGGTTATTGGTTCTTTTTTGATTTTTTGGAGAATTAACACCATTATTGATAGAAAAAGGATTCAATAGTAAAATAAAAACCACTAAAATCATTAGAGCAAGGCTAGACTTCTTCATCGAATACTCTCATCATTTCTTAATATCATCTCTAATTATGACTCAAAAATGTACTCATTCATGAAATTGAATGAAAATTCTTAGGATAATTGTTTCATAATCCGAAGAAATTTATACTACTATATCTAAAACAACTCAGAATATGTCTGACTCAATGAAATCATCAAAAACCACAAAAATTTACGATAATAATACTCTTCCTTCCAAATTAGTGGTTAAAAAGCGCTTCAAACGTGGATTTAGGCGGTATCTCAAGAAAAATTATTCCTATGGACGAAAAGCGTTTATACACAGGATTCAGTATAGGAAGGAGGTGTGGTCAAAAGCTTCACCTTTCTATTATATTTTCCTTATTATAGCGACCATTTTCTTTGTAGTAATTAGTTTCCTCAATTTAAAAATAATCCATTTCTGTTCTCAATCCTTATTGCTTTATTCCTCATGATATTCTTGTTAGAGATATGGTACGTGGGAGGAAGGAAAGTACCTCAACATGTTGGTCGAAAAATAAGAAGAAAGAAGAAAGAGAAGCTGTTGAAGATGATTAGAAAGGGTCATAGATCTCTTACTTTCTTCCATTTTAGGCGCTCGTGATGCATCCAAGTAGTGCCATCTTCGTCAATCTCAAATTGGACTGGATCTTTCCCTCCTACTTCTGTGAATAGATAATAATTGAGAGTAATTCCATCACAATCATTTTCCAAGGGTATTAAGGGGGCGTCTATTCCCCAATAATCAAATTGATACTGCAGCAACCCTCCTTTAATAATAAGTTTCATTTTACCCACCCCTTTGTACAGCTTATATTCCCCAGCGAGTTTTTCTAAGTGATCTCGATACCTGAAAAGGGGAAATTCCTCTTTGACGTTAATATCAATCAACATAGCTAAAGCACTTAAAGCTAGCATTCTAGGACTAGGATGTTTATTAGACAGAAAGACAACACCTAATTGTAATTCAGGGAGCATAGCAACCCACGCGCTGGCTCCAATCCAACTACCAGAATGATGGACTAATCTATAACCAAAGAAATCCTCATGGATTGCCAATCCATAACCATAACCCGCTTCTCCGAATTTTCCAATAGTGGCGCTGTACAGTTGCGATTTTGCGGTTTCTTTGGAATGAATGGAGAGCATTGCAGCTATCTTATCACTTCCTATTATTTCTGTTCCCTGAAAACTTCCTCGATGTATATACATGATTATGAGATTAGCTAATTCAACAACTGAACTGAATAGTCCACCTGGAGCATATCCAAATTCAAGATTCTCACGGTAATAAGAAGTTTTTTCAATTTGATTTTCTTGGTCAGACATTTTATAGGCTAATGCGACGGTTTCCAGTTTATCTAGCTCTTCTTTTAAAAAAGTGGAATGTTTCATCTGTAAAGGAGAGAGAATGTGTTTTTTAATGAAATTAGGTAAAATTTCACCAGAAACTACTTCGATGATTCGTCCAAGCATAGTATAGCCATAATTTTGGTAGTAAAATCGGTTTCCTGGCTTTTCACTAACATATTCGTGGGCACCGTTGATATGACGAAAGAAATCAGACCAGGACATGAACGGAATAAAAGGAATCTCAATTTTTGCTTCCATAGCTAGATCTAAATGGGCTATTCCTCCAACAATTTCTGGGATTCCTGATGTATGAGTCATGAGGTGGTGAATTGTAATAGGATCTTCTGTAAATCCCAGTTTACATGGGATATATTTGGAAATAGGATCATTCCGATCTAATTTCCCTTGCTCCTCCAGTTTCATTATCGCTAAACAAATAATGGATTTTGTGCAGCTGGCTATATTAAAGAGAGTGGTTGGAGTAACCGGGAGATTTCCTTCCAGATCTCGAGCACCAAAACTCTGTTGATATATAATCTGATCATTCTTAACGATCGCGATGCTAGCGCCAGGGACTTTATGTCGAACCATATCATCACTGATTAAAATTTCTAGAGTTTCTATAAAATCTTCAGTTACTTCAATAGGACTATATTTCATATTTCATACACCTTCAGCTAAAATAATAGTTCTTCACCTTAAGATTTGGTATGGATGGTAGTTCTTTTTCTGTAGTATGGAGAACAAGCTTTTCATTCAATGTGAAGGCAATCACTAAACAATCGAAGTACGAGAGTACCTTTCGATATTGACACTTTAATCCTCCTGCTTTTAATATGATATCATTAGTTAAAGTAACCATTTTTAGGGGATAATTCCTCTGTAAGGTAGCTATACTCGATTCTGCATAAGATTTTCCTTTTGCTACACATAAATGTTTGAAGACCTCAACTAAGATCGGTGATATGACATAAGCTTCAGTTTTTTGTTGCTTAATATCATTCATTAATTTTGAAATCTCTTTGGGTTCATCGATAGTAAAATGAAGAGTGATGGGGCCTGTATCAAGACATATTTTTGACCTCATTGTCCCTCCAACTCCAGTTCTTCCTCTCTTGATCTTTTTAAAATATCCACCATTTCTTTAGTCGTAACTGATCGGTTTTGAAGATATTCAATGCTCTCAATTGGAATGATTTTTAGCATCCCTTCGTCCTCTACGACCAGTACTTGATCTCCATCTTGGAGGCCATACTTTTTTCTTAAGGCAGCAGGAATTGTAATCATACCACGATTTGTTATTTTTACAACATTATCAAGTGTCAAGTCAAATCACTGAACAAATCTTAGTTTTGCTTAGTATTAAATGTTTTCGCTTAACTTCCAAGACTGGATTTGAAAGTTTTTTGGGCATATTAACGTTTTATCCTAATCGTATTTTCTTTTTCTAGACCAATAACCATCTGATTTTTGGTATAGAATATTGAACAACGGTTTTTTGATTAGATGACCTACCATTCCCAAAATATTTATACTAGAAATGACCGAGTATACAAGATGATAAGGGGAGTTTTGTCAGTAAGAATTGATAAAGAGTTAGAAGAGAAGCTTGATTACCTGATGAAGAAAAGACATGTCGTTGACAAATCAGCTTATGTGCGACAATTGTTGAATAAATCGATTGCGAGTGAATTATTAGATTACGTGTGTAATGAAATATCTCTTGAAAAATGAGTGCATGGAAAGCAGCAGAAACCGTTGATATTTCATTAAGAGCAATGTTAAAAGAATTGGCAAAAAAAAATATTATGATATATGATGAAATTGCATTAATCGAGGATTTAGGTAAGAAATGAGGCAGAGCAATGGAATCCGATAATTACGAAAATCATAAGCAGAATGAAATAATTCAGCTCTTCTCAGAGCTACTCGCCATTCCCTCACCATCTGGAATGGAACACAGGATAGCAGATCACATCTATCAGAAATGTGTTGAGTGGGGGTATACTCCAAAGAAGGACTAT
>JAEOSR010000052.1 GCA_016840285.1 Candidatus Hodarchaeota archaeon
ATTATTCATTCTTGATAATTCATTTGTTTTAATTCGTAAAACAGATTATTTCTCAACTAAATTAATAAATATAATAGAAGGTTTAATGATGGAAAAAAATGAAAAGAATTCCTTTGTAATTTTTCCTTACAGGTGGATTGTGTTAGTACTTTTTATGTTTGTTGGGATTCAGACCCAAATTATCTGGATAACCTTCGCACCAATAATGAATGAAGTAGCTAGTTATTATAATGTAACTAGTGACACCATATTGTTACTAGCAGCTAGCTTTATGATTATCTATATCCCAGTTAATTTTCCTGCTAGTTGGTTAATAGAAAAAAACGGTTTGAAATGGGGAACTGGAATAGGTGTCATACTCACAGGTATTTTTGGCTTTCTAAGAGCATTTACAGGAACTAATTTTCTCTTTCTTTTACTTTGCCAGATAATGGTAGCTATTGGTCAGCCTTTCGTTTTGAATTCATTTACAAAACTTGCTGTCAATTGGTTCCCAGAGGAAGAGAAAGTCACTGCTACTGGTTTAGGAACTATGGCACTATTTATCGGGATAATTATTGCTATGCTAGCTACTTATCCCCTTTATACAATTAATGGTATAGAATTTGTATTACTTGTCTATGGATTGTTATCTTTGATTTCAATGGTTCTTTATCTGTTATTTGTGAGAGATAAACCCTCACAACCACCCAATCCATATTCCCGTGAAAAAACATTCCAAACTAAAGGAATGAAAAATATATTTGCGAATAGAGATTTCAACTTACTCATCTTTTTACTTTTTGCGGGTTTAGGAATATTTAACGCTTTATTGAGTGCAATAGATGATATTTTCAGCCGGTTCTCTCCTAATACTGGGATGATTGGGGGACTGATCATATTGGGCGGAATTTTTGGCGCAGTTATCCTTTCTTCACTATCAGATAAATTAGGTAAACGAAAAATCTTTTTGAATGTTGCTTTAATAGTAAGTACACCTTTAGCACTACTACTGGGGTTTACTGGTACTGGTGATTTTGTATTAACATTAATTATAGCTTTTATCTTTGGTTTCATATTAGTACCAGCATTACCTGTTGGTTTAACTTATGCAGCTGAAATAACACATCCTGTACCAGAAGAAAGCTCCAATGGTGTGTTAATGATGTTTGGCCAGCTAGGAGGTATAATATTCCTAATAATGCCAAATATGATTCTGTTTGCAGGTGTCTTTGGAATAGCGGCCATTGTGAGTCTTTTAATGAAAGATTCAGATGCCTATAAAGTGAAAAATGACCAATAACTCATTTCACAGTGTCACAAAAGGTTGGATTAACTCCAATTCACCTCATCTTCTGTTGGGTAACTAAGACAATAACGAACAAAATTAGGTGAAATTTTGTGTTTTTTTGATAGATTCTACAGAAACCATGTTGGAAATTCTGGTTGACTAGATTGTTCACTCATCGTTAAGCATATACACCATTTTATCTTTTTTAGGGTAAACTCCATATTTCTTCGCTAGCTAGATTAGATCCCATGGAAAAACATATCTAAATACTGATTATTGGTCAACAGAGACTGTAGGGGACACTTTGGTACGAAAACTGCCGATAGGTTCAAGCTTACTATTCATGTAGTCCTGTATAGCCTTTAAAACCGTTGATTTTAGCTCTGGTATCATTTTAGGTAACATAGTAGGAAAAATTTTCTTTAATGTATAGGGCAACACTCGCTTCATGCGATTTTTCATTTGAGGGTACTGATTCAAACCAGGGATTGATAAAAACATGTATTCTTGGATGTCAAGAAGCATATTAGGCATCATTTTGGACAACATATATTCGTACATCTTTGGTATCCCCCAGGGAAGCATATTCAAAAAATTAAAGATCGGACTCATGATATAGCTCAATCTAGTTACTTTCAATCCTTTAAGTATTGTTTTAAGTGCTGTTGGCATCGCTTCTATAATCTCTGGTTTCATTAATGATATCATTTTATTTAGGCCACGGGGTGTCATCAGTAAGATAGCAGGTTCATAAACATGGTTCCAGATATGAAGAACTATTGGAGTCGGATCTTTGGTTGGTGTTTCTCCCATTCCAACGAGTACAATGTCAGTGAGATCTTTAATTGGAATATTTATGTTGTTTTTGTCTGCTCCTATACGCAGCTGAAATTCACAACATGGACAAGTTGTATAAATCTCTTCTGCTCCAATATCATGAGCCTCCTCAAGTCTAATCTTAGCTAGTCGATCTGATGCCTCCCAATTTCCCATTCTCGTTATAACAGAACCACAGCACAAAGAGTTTTCTCGATGATGCTTCATTTCTCTAAAATTTAATCCAGGAATAGCTTTTAACACATCTCGAGGATTTTCATAATAGTCAGAAGGACGAAACAAGTGACAACTATCGTGCCATGTTACAATCTTCTTAATACTTTGAGTAAATTCAATTTTCCCTTCGCTAACAAGTTCATCAATTATTTTTGAAATGTGAATAAATTCCATTTTTTCCCAAATTTCTTTCAATTGAGGATTTTCATCTGACATTTTTTCTAGAAATATTGGATAGAAATAGGCCATAGAAGTATAACATGCTGGACAAGAAATAATAAGCTTTTTAATGCCATATTTATGAATCTTTCTGATATTTTTTTTCATAGTTTCTTTAAAAACATCCCATAAACCAGCCATCATCATAGGGGCTCCACAGCATCCCTCATCATTACCTAGTAAGGTAAAGTCTACCCCACCCACTTTTAAAATTCGTGTTGCCCCCGAAGTAATATTCGGCATTAGATAGCTAGCAGTACAACCACCCCAGTAACCAACATCGGCTTTTTTACCAATGAAAGGTTTGATTTCTTCTGGAACCCAGTCAACACGGTGATTTGGATCGTGAGCCCAGATATTTTTTCCTGTAACAATCCCTCCTGCCATTAAGTGGAAAGCTGGGAAAGTTGCACACTGTTTATTATTAATAAGAATACCCCGCATTTCTTCAAAAAGGGACTCAATAGAGATATTTAACTGACAAATACCTGGTTGCTCACACCGAAAACATGTTGTACATAGAAGAAATTCACTAGCCAGCTCATCAGTAAGCTTTACCTTACCTTTAGCTAGTTGAGTTAAGTAATAGAATTTTCCACGCGGTGAGGCTTTTTCTAATCTTCGTCCTTCAAATATAGTACAAACCTGTTGACAATAGCTACATTGAGCACAACTGAATGCTTCATTAATCAGTTCATCAGGAAGATACTTAGCTCGACGTCTTCCATGCAAGCCACGTGCAATTACCTCCATGAGGGGAAGGAAAGAGCGGACGACAGGGAAGTTAGCCATGAATATGGCCCACCATAATATTTTTGCTTTTGGAAATAGAACTTTCCCAGGATTTAAGAGATTGTGAGGATCCTTTTTGGTCTTAAAAACTTTTAATTCCTTAATGAATTCCTCTCCAAATATATTCTTTGCTTCTGAGGTAAAAAACAAACCTGTTCCATAAGTACAACCCCCAAACTTTTTCAATATCCGTAAAAACTTCAAACTACGTGAAAATCTTAGAGGATATCCCCAAGAACGTTCATCCCCAAGGTTGAAAGCAAGAAGAACAACATTATTAGATGTTGTCATCATCCCCTCAATAGCTATACCCTTAATGGCTGTTTCAATCTTACTTAACGCTTCAGCAAGACGATTAATTTCTACAATTCCCTCAGAAGGAACAAGTGTCGGTCCAAGCCGCTTAAAACTTAAAGGATAAAAGCGTTCTTCCCATTGATGAGTGGTAAGAATATGTTTTAATTCTTTACCACCCAATTTCTTAGCAAGATTCACAACAGAATCATGAACTGTTTCATAGGCTTCTGAACGGACTACAACCATTATAAAATAAAGATCTTCTGGCAGAGGAAGATGAAATACCTCTAATCCTTTTAGAAAAACCTTTTCTCCTTTATCAGGAAATCCTTTAATAGTTCTTAGAACTTCTACTGGTTGTGTTTTCACTGCCAAGTTCTTTAATTTCATAAATTCGGGCACCAAGAAGCCAATATGCCAAATAGGAAGCTTTTTTATAGCTAAATCCTGAAGAAATGATTGTAGCGCTTCTGGTGTAGGAACACCAAGACCTATGGGTTCATATCGCTGTTTCTCATCAATTCTAACCGTTATTTTCGAAATAATCCCAGTTGTTCCTTCTAAACCATAATAATATTTTAAATCATCTCCCACGATTGTTTTTATCGTTCCATCAAGATTAATTATATCAATAGAATGAACACTATTCAAAAAGCTCCCATTCTCATAAGAGCCAATTCCTGATCCTCCCATTGCAAAAAATCCTCCAACGGAACTCCCTGGGGCGGAGGTGGGATACATCTTAAGCCCCAAAAAGTATCTCTGTAGCTCATGTTCTAAATCCTTCCAAATAATTCCTGGCTCCACAGTTACAAGCTTTGCGTCCCTGTTGATGTTTAGCACACCTCGATACCACGTGAAATTCAGAACTAACCCTTTATTGATTGGTACAGCTCCGCCATAACCAGCAGTACCTCTACCTCGGGGTGTGATTGGTATTTTGTACTTTCGAGCTATCCTTAAAGCTGATTTAATGTCGTCTTCATTTTCGATTCTAATTACTGCATCTGGAATCGTCTTCAAAGACTTTAAAATCGGTGAGGGTATAACAGAAACATCGTGGCTATTTAATTGTCGTTCGATGTCGTCAAATGAAACTTTACTGCCAAATACTTTGCTTAATTCTGAAATAATATCTGATTTCATGTTAATACCTTTATGCTCATTCTTTTGAATAATATAGAATGGACAGTCCTATCAGAAAATTAGAAACCCACAACGTCTCAGAGAATTTAGAACTTTTTTACTCTTTAGTATATAAACATAGTTTGTCTTCAATAAATTACGAAGTTTCGAATGTATTGTGATGAAAAGCTTGATTGTATAGATATGCATATTCTAACATATATAACCTTTGAGAAAATCAAACATTTTCAGCTTTTTGATTCTTATTTAATCTTGTCTTTGAAACTGATTTGAATGATAATAATTTTTCTTAGTTTATTTCAGGAAAAAACTTAAAATAATAAATTTTGAAGTAATTATTTTGGAATCTGGGTGATAAAATGAATTTAATTAAAATAGTGGGGGGTCTTATAATAGTATTTGGCGCGAGTATCACTTTAGTAAGTCCCTTCATACTACTTATTGGTCTCGGTATGTTTGAAGATATCCCTAACACTCTTCTAGGATTCGAACTGACCCAATTCACTGGAATAGTGATTGCTGGAGTAGTCTTCATTGTTGGGGCTATCATCGTGCTCGTTGGAAAAGTCCTATGGGAACGAGAATAGTCTCTATAAAAAAATAGAATACAATTGACTTTAGTTCTCGGAAAACCTCATAAATTTTGACAGATTTCACAATATTGGAGAAAATAGATTGCTCTCAACAATAAAATAACTCTTTCTTTTAGTATTTATAATTGATAAACCCAAATAAAAGTTGAAAATAACTCCTTAAGATACTACCTATTAGAACATGTTGTTTCTAAGATTATAACGTACTTTTCTAAGAAATGATGAAGTTTTTTTACTGTTAAGATTCTCTTTTTAAATGTTAAAATCAGTATGATGACGTATGTTGTCGTGATTATTTATTAATTAGATATTTAATTGGCGTTTTCTGGCGCCTCGAGTTTAATTATGCTGCGATAGGTTTACAAAATGAAGGAACTAAATCAGAAAAATAAAATCAATAAAAACATGATTGTCATTGGAGCTGGATTAGGTGGTATTGCAGCAGCTATTCGCATGCAAGCTGCAGGCTATAATGTGATTTTATTGGAAAAGACTAACCAAATTGGGGGTAAAGCTTCTGTTTTTAAGATTAATAACTATATCTTTGATGCAGGGCCAACTGCAATTACTGTTCCTCATCTTATTCAGGAGTTATTCGAATTAAACGATGAGAATATGAACGATTATTTAGAATTAATTCCAGTTATGCCATATTTTCGAATTTATTTTCACGATGGATCTTATTTCAACTATTCAACCCCAGAAGAAAATATGATTCAAATAGGAAAAATAAGTCCAGAAGATCTTAGGGGTTATAAGAAGATGATTAAATCCATAGAACCAATTTTCAAGAAAGGATTTTTAGAACTCTCTGATAAACCTTTTAATTCATTCCTATCCATGTTAAAGATTGGACCTCCATTATTGAGATTAGGTGCCTATAGATCAGTATATTCCTATGTTTCTAAATATATGAAAAATAAAAAATTACGAATGGTTTTCAGTTATCATCCATTACTTATTGGAGGAAACCCCTTTAAAATTACTGCGATTTATATGCTTATTCAGGCTGTTGAAAAAAAATGGGGAGTTTGGTTTGCAAAGGGTGGAACACATTCCCTTGTTCACGAGCTAGGTAAACTTTTTACAAGATTAGGAGGGAAAATAATCCTAAATAGTGAGGTAGAAAGAATTCATATTTCCGATAAATCAGCTGTTAAGGCTGTAACCACGAAAGACGGAAAGTATTATGAAGCCTGTATTGTTATTTCTAATGCTCCTGTTGCATCTACCTATATGAAGATGATTGATGAAAAATTTCGAAAAAGAAACTCCAATAAAAGATATCGAAAAGCAACATATAGTATGAGTGTATTTATGATTTATTTTGGGACAAATTGTAAGTATTCAAATTTGCATGCTCATAATATTCTATTAGGTCCTCGATATAAAGGAATGATAAAAGATATCTTCATTAAAAAGCAGTTAAGCGAAAAGGGTGATTTCTCAGCCTATCTATATATTCCTACACGAATTGACCCCTCCCTTGCCCCAGAAGGAGGGGAATCATGTTACATTTTAGTTCCTGTCCCTAATCAAGATTCAGGTATAATTTGGGAAGAGACTAAGCAACTCTTTCGAGATAAGATCATTAAATTCCTTGAAATGAATTTCATGCCTGATTTACAGGAACATATAGAAGTTGAAAAAATACTGACTCCTGCTGACTTTGAGGATTTCCACTCTGATTATAAAGGAGCAGTTTTTTCATTAGCTCCAACATTCACTCAATCAGCATATTTTAGACCACATAACAAATCAGAAGATATTACGGGATTATATATAGTAGGAGCTGGTACTCATCCTGGCGGAGGTATTCCTGGAGTAATTACAAGCGCAAAAATAACATCAAATCTGATATTAAGTAGTTCTAAAAATCGATGAAATAGTAGAAATTTAGGATGTCCAATTCAACACTAATTTACAAAGACAAAGGTATTTGCATAGATTATGAAAATCATAAAGAAGCAAGCATTTAATTATCAGATGGGCCTTTCTTGACGTCTTGATAGAGTTTGAACTAAAACTAGGAAGATACTTTATTGAATTATTTCTCATTTCTCACTTTCTTTATTTTCATTCCCATACTATTTCTCATGGGATTAAATGTTATCCAATTTTTTAGAAATAAAGACAGAAGTTCGATCCTTATATCTTATAAAAAAAGAATAGCAATATTATCATGTCTTATAATAATCGCTGTTTTATGGACAACTCCAATGGATAATTGGTGGGTTGCTAATGGTATCTGGTATTATAACCCTCAACTCATTTGTGGAATGGTTATAGGTTGGGTCCCAATTGAAGAATATACCTTTTTTGTATTACAGACGCTAATGGGAGGTTTATTTGTGTTATGGGGTAATTCATATTATAGATATTCAGAAATCGTTAAATCGCCCCAGAAAAATCTCAGAGTAATCTCCGTAATCTCAGCTTTTGTAATATGGATTATTTCAATTCTAATTCTTCTATCTGGATTCGTAAAAGGAACCTATTTTGCTTTGATAATAATATGGTCCTTTCCTCCAGTGATACTTCAATTAGCATTCGGAGCGGACATTCTCTGGCAAAGAAAAAAATTGCTACTATTGTCAATTTTAACTCCGACCCTCTACCTTTCTTGGGCTGATGCTTTTGCTATAAGCATTGGTATATGGACTGTTGAATTAAATACGTCATTAGGGGTTTTAATAGGAAAAGTTTTACCCGTTGAAGAAATACTTTTCTTTTTAATGACAAATATATTAATCGTCTTTGCTATTACGTTAGGTATCGAAAGAGAAAGTCATACTCGGATAAAAAAAATATTGAGCTGAAATTTGTTAGCTATTCATTAAATGCTCAAAATCTCTCAAGAAATAAAGATTAAGCATTTTTTTTTATTTTTTTAAATCTTGATTGCTGAAGTTAGAAGGTTAAAAATTATCCTAAGAATTCCAAGTTATCCTTTTACACTAGAATAATACAAAAAAAGTGATATTAAAGCTTCTTATAATATTCTAATCTTATTTTTGTCGCAATAATTATTTTTCTTAGTTTAGAAACAACCGCTCTTTGTGATAGTACTTGGTAATTTATTCTTTTAATCTCATTTAGAATGTCCTCATAGACACGTGATGCGACCTTTACTGTATATGCTCCAGCGGGAGGCAATTCTTCAATACCTTGATCTGCTGTACGATAAAAAGCCTTCGCACGTCTGGATTCAAGACGAATGATTACTTTTAAGTTCTCCTTTACAGTATCGCCAGCGAGGTCTAATGCTGAAACTCCATATAACTCTCGTGTTTCCTCAGGAAGATAGATTCTTCCCTTATTATAATCCTCTTTTATATCTCGGAGGATATTTGTTAATTGCATGGCTTTCCCTAGATCAGCTGCTCGTGCTAAGGTTAGTGGAGTAGGATTGTCTATAAAAATGTGTGTCATCATTAAACCGACTGTACTTGCGACACGGTACATATACAAATCTAGCTCCTCATCTGTTTTGTATTCCTGTTTATCTAGATCCATTCGTACGCCTTCAATAAGATCATGAATATACTTCACAGGGATCTTATGTCGACATAGAGTGTCACCAAAAGCATAAAGTATCGGATCGGATGATATATACCCTTGTTCTAATTTACCAACAGTTATTTTTAGATTATCAAGTAATAAATTAATGTCTTCTTTTGTTGTACCTTCAGGCGCCTCATCAACAATATCATCTGTCATTCTACAAAACGCATACAATGCTGCAACACTTTTTCTCTGTCGTGCTGGTAAAAATCTGGATGCAAAGTAAAAAGATTTGCTATGAATCTCCATCCACCCCAAACACCATTGGTAACTCTCCTCAAGAGAAAAAAATACTGTTTTGAATTTAAAATCCATGTTAGGAGGAAATAAATTCCAGCTCGCTATTATTTTTGACGAATACATAGTAATCCATATTCCTCTTAGTGTTATGTACCCCATTGATGAAATGTTTCTTAAATACTCAATAGGTGACAAAGCGATTCTTAAAGCGAAACTTTTCCATTTTAAGTAAAACCTCTAGAATTTTCCTATCAATTTCATCATGTTTCATGAAGTACCCTCCATAAATTGTTCATTTACGTCTTATCACTATTATCGAAGTAAAAGTAAATTATACACTTCTTAAATTATTAAGTGGATTCTAATTAACTGAATGTTGTCTTTGATAGAGTTTACTCAAATCAAATTGAGTATTGAGAATACAGCTCAAATATAGATTTCAATCTGATTTGACATTTAATTCGAAAATCAAAAGAGATTAGATATAAGGAAAATTAACAAATAATCATTTTTAATCAAATGTATTGTACTTAATCATTTTTAAAATCTGATCTTTTACGTCTAAACGAAGAATAGGATAGTATCTCAATCCAAATCCAAACGAAGATCGTGGATTATCACAAATGAACCAAAAGGAGAAACAAGAATAACAATGCCCCACATCGTCTTAAATGGTATATTTGCTATAGAAAGCATTTTTACTGAATTAAAACCTATCTTTTTAAAGGATGACACAGGAATCCTAAAAACAACTACCCAATTTATTTCAAGAAACAAGAAATCTATTTTGATTGATTCTTTAAGCATTGAAGGAAGAACTAAGTATAATTTCTTTACTTTGATTAATGAGCGATCAGGTGGAGTTGTTATTCGTATTTACCCTGGACATGAAATCAAAAAAACTCAAGGAGTAAAGAAAATTTTAGTGGAGATAGCGAAGCAGATATTGAGAATTGAGCCAAACTTAATTATTGGAAAAACAAATCTTAAGGAATTGCTAGAAAATTCTTGATTTAAGTGAGCTAAATAATGGCTATTATAATTCCAAAGAATGGATTCTCATGGACACTACAGAATTAAGTAAAAATATACAGGATTTAAAGGCTTTATTAGAAACAGGAGCATTAAATCGGAAAAGTCATTGGAAAAAATATCGAATGGCAGTAAAGTATGCACGAAAAGGCCAAATAACAGCTGAGGAAAGAGATGCTTTAGGAAAAATTGATGGACTCTTTTTCGATAGCTGGAATGTCCCAAAATTTTCAATTAAAGTTGGTACAATACTATTATCAGCTGGTGTTCTTATTCTAGAAAGTCTTTACTTCTTAACTTTTTTCTTTTCTCTGGATTTTTGGTTTAGTATTATTTTATATTTTTTAATCAGTCTTATGAACTTTATACTTTCTCACAGCCTAATTCATTGGCTAGTTGGTTTTCCCTTGGGAATTACCTTTCAAAATTACTTCATTTTCAGATCCACATTTCGCAAAACAAAGTTCTTGTCATGGTCACCTATAGCGAAAATTCCTATTTTTGGAATAAAATATAATTTAAGTTCCTTTTTATCCGTTCCTAAATGGAAAAGATCTCTTATGTTTGTGTCTGCTCCGATTTTTTCATGGATTTGGTTCTTATTGAACTTTATAGCTCTAACTATCTTCTATAGCGATCAAATTCTTATCCTACAGTTATTAGGAATAATTATATTAGCAATATTCGTATTTTCTCAAGTGATTGGATTTTTATTTTATGGTGATTACTGGAAAGCGCGTCAAGATTATTAAAATCATCTTTAAATGAGAAGATTTACATTGAAACAAAAAGAAGTACTTGTACTTGGAGGTACAGGCTACATAGGTTCTAGACTAGTGCCAAGACTGCTAAAAAAGGGATATATTGTACGAGTGGGATTTAGGACAAGACACAAACTTAAAATGCGATTGTGGAGTCATCATAGAAATCTAAGAACAATAAATCTGAATGTTTTCGATATTGAATCCTTAAAAGAAGCCATGAAAGAAGCTTCCTCGGTTTATTATTTGGTCCATTCAATGGAGGGAAAAGTAAAAGATTTTATTAAATCAGATAGAATTGCAGCACAGAATACAATAATTGCTGCTGAAAATGCAGAAATTAAGAGAATCATTTATCTAGGAGGATTAGGGGACGAGAAAGAAAAATTAAGTAAGCATCTACAGTCTCGCATCGAAGTTTCTAGAATACTGAATTCTTGTTCAATACCAGTGACAACATTACGGGCAGCAATTATTATTGGAAGCGGAAGTGCAGCCTTTGAAATGATGAGGTATCTAGTCAATCGATTACCAATTATGATTACACCCAGCTGGCTTAGAACTAAGAATCAACCAATAGCTATACGTAATGTTCTTAAGTATCTAACTGACTGTTTAGAAATACCAGAAACTGTTGGTGAAGTTTTTGATATTGGTGGTCCAGATATTATCACTTATAAACAATTCATGGAAAGCTATGTAGAAATTATGGAATTACCAAAACGTTTAATTTTTCCTATCCCTTTTTTCACGCCCAACTTGAGTTCATATTGGATTAGGCTGATTACAGGCATTCATTCATCTTTAGCTCGTCCATTAATAGATGGAATGAAGAATGAGGTTGTGTGTCATGATTTTAGGATACGAGAATTAATACCACAAAAATTAATAAACCATAAACAAGCAATTCGATTAGTATTAAACCCTCAACAGTACCTCATGTACGGAAGTCTTTCTAGATATGATGATTTACCTGCTGAGTGGCATATTCCAGGAGATCCTCCTTGGTCTGGGGGATTAGTATTCCAAGATCATCGTAAAGTTGTTTTAATGGGTTTTTCCTATGATTTGTGGGAGAAATTACTTCAGATTGAAAAATCCAATAATTTACGAATTATTTCATACTTATGTAAATTTGGTGCTTTTCTGGATGGGATTTTCAAAGGTTTTAATGTAAAGGGAAAAATGAATAAGAATTCTTTGTATATTCAGAATATAATTCCAGAGAGAGAATTGACATTACATACAGATGTCATCTTACCTGGTTATATTATCCTAAGATACCGTTTAAGACGTATAAATAAGAGAAAAATTGAACTTCATCAAATTTTTCGGATAATCCCAAAAGGCCTTATTGGAATAACTTATTGGCTCGCATTCCAGCCTTTCTTTAATAGAATCTCGAAAAAGATACTAGAAGAAGTATGTAGGAATATTCAAGGAAAGTCTCTTACATATCATCAAGTGCATTCTACTCCCAAGCCTTACTATGCACCAACTTGACAAATTAAGAAGTAACAACGCTGAAGAAGAATAGTGTCGTAAAAGACTGGATTAACACCTTAAATGATTTTCAATAGGATAGAGATTTGTTACTCAAAAATCAAAGAACTCATTATAATGTAAATTTTAGAACTACTGATTAGTGAATAAGTAATTCTAGAATCACAAAGATAGGCGAATGGTTAATGTCCATTACGAAACAAAAGCAATTGTTGATTTTTGGTAATATATTGAGTTTTATCCTAACTATCGTGATAAATTCTTTAGCAAACATTCTTCCTTTAAATGGAAAAACAACTGGAGAAATCAGTGACTCTTTTCCTAACTTGTTTGTACCCGCTGGGTATGTTTTTAGTATTTGGGGTCTGATTTACATTCTATTAACAATTTTTACGGTTTCCCAAGCCCTCCCCAAGTATAGAGAAGGGAATGTTGTAGAAAAAATCTCCTATTTCTTTATTATAAGTAATCTGGCCAATTCAACTTGGATCGTATTTTGGCATTTTGAAATAGTGATCGCTTCCTTATTGGTTATGCTGATACTCCTTGCTTCTTTAATACTGATCTATACCCGATTAGAAGTTGGAAAGAGGCCTGTGAGTCGAAAGGTTAAGATTACTTCTCATATCCCATTTAGTGTTTACCTAGGATGGATAACCGTTGCAACTGTTGCAAATATCACAGCCTTGCTTGTATCAATAAACTGGGATGGTTTTGGTATAAGCGAAGCCATCTGGACTGCAATTGTAATAAGTGTTGCAACATTAATTACGCTAGTTCTCATATTTACACGTAGAGACTATGCATACGCTCTTGTTCCTGTCTGGGCTTTTATAGGAATTGCATTAAAGCAGTTTAATAATCAAAGTGATGTTGTTTTTATTTCTCTTATAGCAGCGGGCATTTTAATCATAGGAATGCTAGCTAGAGTTGCCATGGATTATTTCATGACAAGATCTAGTTAATTCCTTTCATTTTTTTCCCATTATGTTTGGGAAACTAGGGAAAGAAAACGTTTGGTTTTAGATGCATATTTCATGTTTAACTTAGCTTCTCTTTACAAATTTTCATGATTTCTTCTGGGTGTTGTGTAGAGAATACAACTTCCCTAACTAAGCCTTTTCTCAAAAGAATTGCAATCCTTTTATGTTCTAGAAAATTAAACATGACTCGATACCTTCTTCTTATCATTCTGAAATGAATCCCTGCTCCTCCAATTCTCCACATGGAAATATCATCAAAGTAAATCTCTTCGAATTCTTCCCAACGGATTGTACGTTTAAAAATTCCAAATCTAAGACAAATAAGGTGAGATGTTATCTGGATAGCAAGTGTTCGATAATTCAAAGAATAGAAAAGGAAAAATAGGAACAAAAGGAACGAAACGAGTGAAAAAAGATTATTTTTTCCGATAAATAATATAATAGATAAAATAATGAATAGGAGGGTAAGAAAAATAAATAGTCCTTCTGTTTTATGAGATATAACTTTTTCTTCAAATAGAATTTCATTGGACATTTTTTCTCAATCCTGCTGATGTCTTTATTTCTTCAACATCTCGACCCTATAATAACGAAATGTGGTATACTGGTTGATTACGTCTTAGTCATACCTTTATTTAAATTTATTAAGTAAAAATGTCTTTACTCGGAAAATTATATCTGGAAAATTTATTTTACCTAACCAGATTTGAGATGTCTCGAATGATGAGTAAGTCACATTTGGGGAGTAATGACGGAGCTGACCCATAAGCATTTAACTTCAGAGTCAAGTGTCTTTCTATGCAAACCACCACGTCCTATTCTCTTAGAAAAATCACTCTGTCATTAATTTTTATCTTATTTTATGTAAAACTATGGCTGGTTTGACGATAGTAGAATATTGGAAAAGATTATTATTTCCAGAACTTTTTTATGACTTACCTTCCTCTTCACTAAATTATTGGTGAAATTTTGAGTAGGTTGAATGACGTGACAGAAAAGGACATTCTTGTTTATAAAGATCTGATAGAAGAACTGAAAGCTGACATTACTACTGGTATGAAAAAATTTAACATCCCTGGAGTATCTATTGCCCTTGTTGAGAAGAAAAGTATCCTCTGGACCGAAGGTTTTGGTTTTACAAGTATATCAAGACCAACTGAAGTGACTCCTGATACTCTATTTCTTATCGGTTCCTTAGCAAAAGCATATACTGCAACAGCGTTTTTAATTGCAGTTCAAAAAGGACTAGTGGAGCTTGATGACCCCCTAAGAAAATTTTATCCTGATTTTTCTGTCAAAACACGAATCGGGGACGAAGAGCTTAACAAAATCACTTTCAGACATTTATTAACTCATTATAGTGGATTACAGCACAATTCATTTATTTATGATAGAAACGGTAATTTTCTATCATTTGAAGACTATATAAAACGAAGTAAAGACACTTGGTTGAAATATCCAGTAGGGACAAGACATAGTTATTCCAATATTGCATATGATCTTGTTGCGTTTGCATTACAGGAAATAACAGGTGAGCCATTCGAAGATTTTGTTGAAGATGAGATCTATTCTCCATTAGGAATGAGAAACAGTTGTGTAGGGACGGCCAAAGCACTACAATTTGGAGAGAGATTGGCCAGAGGGCATATTGGGGAAAGGGAGACCCCGATTGAGCACAATTTAGGCCCAGAACTGGCATCTGGTTGTCAATATTCAACAGTTAGAGATATGGCTAATTATCTGAGATTTCATTTCAATAAAGGGAAAGTTAACGGGAATCAATTACTGAAAGAAGAATTATTAACTGAAATGTACTCTCCTCCTAATCTGGTGAACCATCAACTCATTGCTATTGGAATGGGAATTGGAGTAGTACGAAGTAGATATGGTGGGCATTTAAGCTTGAGTTTTTTTGGCGATGGACCAGGTTATTGCTGTTCCCATATTTTCTTACCTGAAATTGGGGTTGGAATGCTGATGCAGACAAATCAAGTAGAAAACACAATTCTTTTTCAAAGAGACATTATAATAAAAGCTATGACCTACATCGTTGAAACTAAACTTGAAAAAGAACTCGATGATATCAACATAAATGACAGGATTGGGAAACGAAATTCTATCAGTTTAAGTGAAACTCATTTAAGAAACCTAGAGGGTAGATACATTTCAAGGATGCTTAATGTTGATTTTCTCTTGAAAAATTCTACAATGACTTTAAATCTTAGAGGGAAGGATATCCAATTAAATGCTCATTCAAAAACAGAATTCTCATCTCCAGAGACTCCAATAGTTAAGTTTAGACTAAATCCCAATAATAAACCACAAACCATTACAATTCTTGATTCTCAAGGTAGTCTTACCATGTGTGATTATGATCACAGCCCTACAGATGAATTTGGCCCTAATAGGGACGAATGGAAGAAATTTGAAGGCTTTTATTCTGTTAACTTCTTTGATACGATTTATTATGTCGCTTTCTTAGTTGAAAACGGTTATCCAAAAGTGATTTCCAACTGGGGGTTGAATAGTAGATTACATGAATACCGACCAAGTATTTTCTTCACTGCTGATGGATTGGTCTTTTCTTTCGAAAATGATAATGTAATAATGGATAATTCTATCGTCAAAAGGATTGAATTATCATTAGATGATCTAGAACTGCAAATTAAAAATGACCCTGAAAATCCAAAATTTACGAAACCTAGCTTGCAGAATCTTACTGAAATTCTTAAAATAGCAAATAAACTCGATGAAGCAGAAAAGATTGTCACGGTGACAAAGAAGTTATTCCTGGAAGAGAATAAGTGACCTACCTAGTAATCTACAAGAAGAAACAAGGATTGCAATTAGCTGAATGGCCAAAAAAACCTCTTAGTTTCACTAATTGTACAATTATAACTTACATGGAATCAGAAAAAATCGATTTCCTTGTTACGTTTGATACTGAATTTGATGGATTAGCAAATATCGTAAAAATTTGATTCCTTTTTATTATCATATTTTCTATCATAACCAGCCTTTTACGAAATCAAAGAGTGATTTTTCCTTACATCAGGTTTTATTTTTCGATTGAGGACTTTTTTCCATTATTGTGTGGGCTTTCAAGCATATTTTTGCAGAATTTTCTCATAAAAGGCCTGGTTCTGTCTATTGTTAAGGATTATTTAAGGATTAAAGATATGAGGAAAAAAAATGCAAATAAGACAATATCTATAATCCAAAACAAAGGAATTGAGAAAGTTACACCTAAGAAATCCCATAGGGGAGTCCAGAGAATAAATTTTCCAGAGACAATACCATAACTAATAATGTGTGCAATATCTTCAAGAAATTGTGCTAGAAACGCCAGTCCTATAATCAAAATCCAATCTTCTTTTTTTTGTGTTACCAACGGAATAATAGCTAATATCATTAGAATAGTAATAGTAAAGACTATCCAATAAGGAATATAGATTTCCCAACTACCTTTATTTTCAAAAACATAAGCATTCATACCTTCAGATAAACCAAGCATTATAATAGTGCCTATAATCCATATAATTATTCTTCTCTCTTTATAGAACCTGAATTCAAACATGAAGCAAACCTCCTTTTGATTAAGGTTAAATTTTATTTAAATAGTCTCTTCTCAATTTATTACTTTCTAGAAATCTATACTCACTTCTTCCTACAACATTGAATCTATGATAACCAATAACATGATTTAACGAAATTTCGTAATAGATCTTAATATGACGCAAGATCCAGAGAATTTTTTAAATAGAGTATGATGAAATTCTAGTGAAAATCAAACAATAGAATTCGTCGTTGAGAGTTCCCCAGAGACGTTAAACGCTTGTGGAGAGTTGGTAAGACCTGGAACTCCTGGGCACGACTCTATGAATCAAGAATGAGCTGTTTTTATCGTTCGTGATAAAAGCCTAGGTATCACGGAACGGTTCGTCGTCAAGCTAGCAATCTATTGTTCATAGTTTCGAAAAACCATCGCCATCTCCTCATATCTGGAGTTATGGATCCAATTTCTGACTATAACTAATTCCATTTCTTTCTTTTTCTAAAGAGTAATCTTTATCCATGGGTTCTGAAACGGGCCAGAAAATAACTATTCTAGCTTATCAACCCAGCTTTTTGCGAAATTGGGAATGGAAATCTGTTTTTCAATCTTAAAATTTTTCGTACTCAAACATTTACAGATAAATCCTTACAATTCAGCCATGGACGACAGTCTTTTTACGAAATTTTTACAGCTTTTAGGAAAAACCATTTTTGATGATTTACTTTTACTTCAACTTGAAATTTCGCATTTTTGAGTATTTGTTTGATTTCTGATAAACTACGCGTCTTTATTCTTGACCCATATGCTGTTCTTATTTTTTTACCATTTGGTAAGGTAACTGATAATCGTATAATGAATAGCCCTGTATTTTCTGATATTTTCGCATCCCATATCCAAAACTCTCCGTTATTCTTTAAAACCCGAAATACTTCTTCACATACTTTTTTGAAATTTTCAATTGACATATACATTCCACTGAAAAAAGCGGTAGCATTGTCAAAGTAACCAGTATCATATTCAAGACTAGTTGCGTTAGCTAAAACCCACTTAGAGGCTGGTGATTTTGATCTAGCTTCATCTATCTCTTCTTGGTGTTTGTCAATCACCGTAACATTATCTTTTCCAATTTGTGCTATAACTCCTTCTCCACCTCCTCCAACATCTATTATAGACCCATTGGGAATTGCATCAATGGTGATTTTTTGTGCTTGTGTGAATAATAACTTGATATAAGGCATAAATTTTTTCAAAGTAATTAGATCCTCCCTGAAAAATTACTAATTTGAATCTAGAATTGCTTGTGGTAAATGTAAAACAAAGGTACAATTCTCATCTCCGTTAAGAATTGATGATAATAGTTGTACTTTGACAGATTGATTCAAAACGGCTTCCCAATAATTCTTAAAGTATCCTGCACTACAATTGCAAAAAATTGGTGGAATAGATTGATTTTCCTTTAAAAAAGCTTCTCGTACCCAAGGGCAATGACAGTAATAATATTGTTTTTTCTGTTCATTGGTCTCATTAAGATACTGTTTAATCATATAAGGTGTCTTTTTTATAATAACCTTATTCCCTTCACGAATACCCGTTTCAATCGATTGATCATTTTTTACATAATCGATCACTTGTTGGTCTACCTCTTGTGTATAAAACAGAGTTCCCTCTTTATGATTTTTTTCTAGTGTTTTAACATAATCTTGATGTTTAAGTTTCAAAAAATCATCAATATTCTTTGTTTTCAGGAATTGCTCACGTGGTTTTTTATAAGCCTCTGTATACTTATCACGTAATCCATTTGCAAGGAATTCAACACATTTTTTACTATCAACATTTGCAAAGAATCTCTCCATCAACTCCTTTGTGATTTCAAGCTTTTTTTGGGGGTGTGAACCTAGAGGGGGAAGTTCAATATCTTTAAAGATCAAATTTCTTATCTCTTCACCAAATTCTACAGTTAATCGTTTTGAAAAGTTTATCATAACCTCTTTTCCGTCAATAATTTCAATTGAGGCAATGGTTAATTGATTATTTTTCATATAATGACCAAAACGTACAAGAGTAAGGTAATTATCAAAAGAGTTCTTATTATTTTCAATTAAATAAGCTGAATAACTATAAACATCGTCGTAGGTTGCATAAATAATTGACTTTTCCTGTTTAGATAGATATTTATCAAAATCGGTAATAATATCTACTGCTGCATTAATCTTTTCGGTATCTAGGTTTCTTTTCTGCAAGAATTCAATGAATCCATCTATATCCATACAATCACCAAAGATTTATAACTTTAAAACTCTAAATGACAAATATCAATGGTTATCATACATGAGGGTGTAGGATATTTTCCCAGTCACCATATTTTTTGAAAAATTTAGTAGTTTTACTGATAATCTTATTGCTATGTGCAAATTCATATTGTTGTGTGCAAATTCTGGAGAAATAGCTTGTAGAATTGCTCTCATTTATTAATCTCATGTATTCTTTAATTTTACTTGATGTAATAAGGTTAAGCTAATTTTCAAGAAAATCAGTGACATTCAAGTCCAATTATGATGAAACTCAATTCAAAGGAAAAAACATTCTAAATGTGTCAAACTTTTTTTGAGGACAACCAACCTTTTGCTACACAAATGCTAATCCTATCCAATATACTGGCAAGACATTATTTCTTAAAAAAAATAAAAGGAAAAATTGACTATATTTTTCATTTCCTGTTCTTTCGAAGAAGTACAAAATGAGTACTTAAGATAATGACGACTATTACTACATTAGAACCGAATGAAATTCCTACTGTAGTTTCTATAGTTGTTAGGGGTATACTAGTAGTATTAGTAGTATTAGTTGGGGTAGGTGTCTGAATTATGGAGATTTCGAGATTTGTCAAAGGTCCAAGTCCATAATTGGGACGGGTTACAATAGGTGTCTGGTTCAACATATAAGTGGTTATTATATATGCTACATCAATTGAATTCCCTAGAAGGTGATCAGTGACATGAGTATCCCCTTCATCATGGAGATTTTGGTGAATATGCCAGCCAAAAGCGTCATGGAAAGCAATGGAAACACCTATTGTTTGATCTGAAGCCTTTTTAATTTTTATCGTAAAATTATTAGGAGGGGATTCCAGTTTATGGATGTGGAAACCATAGTAACGAAGTGAAATAGTTTCATTAGCAACAGGAAGCTCATGAACAAGATCATATCTGGAGATTCGGACATCTAGATTCTCAAAGCCGTAGAGGTTGTTATTAAATCCTAGCTCATCAATTGTTACGGTTGTGATCCAATTCAGATAGAGGTCATTGAATGTGATATTATGACCAGCTGCTTGCAGAACGCTTTCAATTCCTTGAGGGCCATCAACTGGTTCTATTATCAGGTTTTGGAGGATCTCCACCCCATAGTGTTCAGCGATATAGAAAGCAAACAGATATCCGCCTCCGTAATCAATAGCTCTAGTTAATCCTTCCTCACTATCATAATTAAAATATAGAAGAGAATCTTCAGGATGTGAAAGAAAATCAGTGACTCGGGGGCTGAGGTTGTCAGAAGAACCTAGGTACCCGCTATGATACATGGCATATTCTGCTAATGCTTCTAAGATGAATTGAGGTTCATCCATTTCATTGTTAAACCAAATAAGATGGTGAAATTCATGTGCAATTGCACTAAATAAACGGGAAGGACGGTAAGGCCATCTAAACAATCCAGAGTAGATATAAAACATTTCACACTGGTTCGAATAATCCAATATTTGCTCATTTCTCTGGGAATAGTAACAAATAGGTTCATGACAAAGCAAAATAATAATTCTAGGATCACCATCAATATCCCCTAATGTTCCATTGGGATGTCCAGCTAAATCAGTGACTCGAGGATAAGTTGTGTTATCAAATTCATCGCGGATAGTCTCTGATTGTACAATCGCAACTGATTCTCCTAGTTCTGATATTCCACTATTTTCCATGAAGATATAGCTATACTTTCCTATCGCAAGTATGGTTGCATTTATTTCATAATGTGTTAAAGTGGTGAAATCCCAAATCCAGAAGGTTCGCTGACCTCCCACTTCCTGCAATTCTTGGTTCTGAATTGAATTTCGCATAATCTGAGAAGAATGAATTGAATAGTTCTGCAGATCACAATTATCTTGCTTGAAAATGGTATTTTTTTCAGAGTGCGTTTGAAAATTAGCCTCCTTTGGTTTCTGAGTAAATTGAACCCAGGTTGTATCACACATAGTAAATGTACCACTTAAGGTAAAGAAACTTATAATTAACGCAATAGATAGGCTAAGAGGAATCATTAATTGTATTTTATCCTGATATTTCTTAAAAATTAACATTATTCAGTCACCTCAAGACAAATTATCTGCCGTGTATAGGTAATATTGATTTAAAACTTCACTCCAGCCCTAATTGATAAATGTGTAAGCAATGTGAGACCTTCAAAAGGATATATTAGTTCAGACCTAACTAAGTCTTGAAAATAAATCACATGTTTAATAACCTACATTTTAGAACGAGGAGTTCAATTTTTAGAGCAGCTCAGAATAATTCTTTGAAAGATATAAGATTGAATGAATTCTGTAGAAATAGCTTTTATAATTTGAAAAAACAGATAATCTTTTCTCGAAAACAGGTGGATCTTCATTTATCAGATTTAAAAAGCATTCTGAAGAATTTCAGATGCAGAAACTTGCGATTAACCTTTCCCCGAGTCCCAGAAGTTCCTCTCCTTGTAGTTAGGTCTTTTACTTGAGTCTTACTTGCAGTAACCATATTCCTTTTTTTAAACTTCTATTGGCTAGATTTTGTTGTTCTATTAGATCAATCTCGCTTGCTGTGCGTTTAAATTATAATCACTTGAGCACTAGAACGGTAAGTGATGACAATGAAAAGAAATATAATTTTAATCCTTGTAATGCTAATGTCTCTATTATTAACAGTATTTTTTGCGGCTCTCTTCCTAATGACAGAAACGGGTGAATCCGAAATTGATCCTAATTCTTCTCCAGTTCCCGAATTTGAAGAACATATTATACAAAGTGGATTAGATGGTCCTCTCTATGTCTCAACAATAGATCTAGACCAGGATACCGATAATGATATTTTAGCAACAATCTTTCACGGGAACAAAGTTGTTTGGTATGAGAATAGAGGGAATAAAAGTTTTCAGGAACACGTTATTGATAATGATTGTAAACAAGCAGCTTGTGCTCATGGAACCGATCTTGATAATGATGGAGACCTTGATATCATTGCCTCCTCTGGAGTAGAAGGCATTTTTTATTACGAAAACCTTGGAAACAACTATTTTGAACGGTTTTTACTCAATGAATCCCTAGTTGATTGTTTTAGTATCATTCCTGTCGATGTGAATAATGATACCCTTATTGACATAGTTGGTGCCCAACGAATGACTATTACCGCCTTATGGGTCAATCATGGTAATTTTTCTTTTACTCGACATACATTAACTGGGAACCCGAATTTGGTCAGATATTTGTGTTCTGCAGACCTAGATAATGATAAAGATGTTGATATAGCATTAATATCTGTTACTGGGTATGTATTCTGGTTAGAAAATCAAGGTACCGTCAATTTCTTACAACATAATTTTGAATCAGGTTATTTGGGAGGCCACGGAATTTATGCATGTGATTTTGATAATGATGATGATATGGATATAATTACGTGTGCATCTGATAATAATGAAGTTAATTGGTTTGAAAATAATGGCAGTGGTAATTTTTCAAAAAATGATATTGATACACAAACTCTAGATCCTGGATATGTTCATTGCTCAGACATAAATAATAATGGATTTGTAGATATTATTGGAATGTCGTTTGAGTTAAAACAGTTGTACTGGTGGCGGCATTTAGAGAATCACAGTTTTATTCGACACATCATACGCGAGGATTACGCAGGAACTATGTGTAAAACCGGAGACATGGATAACGATGGAGACATGGATATTGTTGCTAGTGATTATATCAATGGATATATCTATTGGTGGGAAAATCTTCTAATATGATCAAGGCGTTACAAAGGTAGAAATGTCTCTTTTGAATTCAGAGATTTTTGGTGTTAATCTAGCTTTTGACGACATGAAACAACAGATGAATTCTAGGGATGTCTTCGAGATAATGAAAAAGTACTTGTTGGATTATTACCAAAAAATTCAGAACAAGAAGAAGTCATTGGGATAACAAGTACAAATCCCACCATGGTTCAATTACTTGGCGAACAGATTCATATTTATACCACGAAAGGGAAAATTTTAATTATCAATTAAGCAAGTATTCAGTGAAAATTAAGCTAGTCATTGGTTTCTTTTTCTTTGATGTCGGTACACAACACCTAGAGGAAGGATGAGGAGGACAAAAAAATAGAATGAGAAACCATCCATAGTTGTCGTTTCTGAAGTCATCAAGGATGTATTTGTGGTTTCTGAAGTCGTTGAGGAAAAAGTTGTAGATGAAGAAGTTGTAGGTTCAGTTAATGTTGAAGAGGAGTTCATTTCGTCAATGGTTTCAATAGCACGAGTAAGATTGATTAATCCAAATCCATAAACATCATCCCGATCGGATGTACCCAGATCTTCCGTGGTTTGTTGTAGGATCATACGAGCTCCAGTATTGTTCAAAGTGGGATCATAACTCATCATAAGTGCTAAAGCTCCCGATACATGCGGGGTGGCCATCGAAGTACCCGATGAAAGACCAGATTCGTCGTTAGGGATTGTGGACTTAACATTAACACCTGGAGCAACGACTTCAACTTCTGGACCTCTACACGAAAAGGATGCAATATTTTTCGCAGAATCAATCGCTCCAACAGCTATTACAAAGTCATTATTTGCCGGTCGAGTAACAGGATCAGGATAATCATTCCCTGCAGCAGCCACAATGAGTACTCCCATCGAAAAGGCATGTTGTAACGCGTCTTCAACGAGTTGGTACGAAGTGGAATTGGTAATCTCTTCGTCATAAATGCCAATGCTTATAGAAATAATGTGAGCGCCATTATCGGTAGCATAGCGAATAGCTTCAGCGACGATGATATCAGGGTTCAAGTCGTTTTCATTCACAACTCGTAGGGTCATGATAGAAACATTAGGAGCAACTCCAACCAATCCAAAATTGTTCAAACGAGCTGCAATCGTACCAGTGACATGCGTTCCATGTTTTTTTAAACGAGAACTAGAGCCATAAATGGAAAGATTGAATGGATCATTATTATTATGTACAAAATCCCATCCATGGCAATCATCAATATAGTTATTATTATCATCATCGATTCCATTATTTGGAATTTCATTTGTGTTATTCCAAAGAGCATTTACTAGATCGGAATGATTGATATCAAGTCCAGTATCGAGAACTGCGACTATTATCTCTGGAGAACCACCTGTTCGATTCCAAACTTTATCTGCACCGATTAAAGTGATACCATACGGAATTTCATCTGTATATTCTACATTCATAAACGGATTGGGATTATCACTTATTAATCCAGATCCTACAAAATTAGAAGAAGAAAAATTCAGCTTAAAGAATATTAAATAAAGAATTGTTAATAATGAAATAAAACTGACATAAACAAACTTCTTTTTATCAGCCATGTTCGATTTTCCTTCTTGGATTGTTGTCTCCAGTAGTTTCATATATATAGCCTAGAATATACTTTTCTAATTTAAACCAGCCTTTTGCGGCTTTTGTAATAGCTTCAATAATTTGCCTCGAACCAATCAATAATTTTTCGTGCAATACTGATCTTACTTGGAATAGGA
>JAEOSR010000053.1 GCA_016840285.1 Candidatus Hodarchaeota archaeon
AAGAAATTTTTATGAGGGCTTATTCATGACTTTAGAGAAGTTTAAAGCAATTAAAGCATTTTTTATCTTCCAAAAAGAAACTGGAACCACGTTATTTACCCGATCTTATGAAACAAAAGATACAAAGACGCCAGATGCACATCTAGTAGTAGCTTTTTTGACAGCAATGTTCTCTTTCGCTAAGTCATCATCGTTAAGTGATCTTCGAGTTGTAGATATGACTGATCTTCGCTTTTCCTTCATTGAAAGAGGGGGTTTAGTTTTTGCTATCTTAGCTTCCCCTCTCGTTAGTCCTTTAGACTTACAGTTCAAATTGACTACCATTGGAAGTCTGTTTTTAGCAGAATACGGAAAAATAGTTGAAGAAATGCAACTTGTAGATACAGAGACCTTTGCCAAATTCGTAAATCATGTTGATGAAGTTTTTTTAGGCGAAACCCGTGAAATGTTAACTAGCTCGAAAAATGCTGCCCTTTTTTATCTTAAGAAATTAGTACAAGATAAAAATATTGGCGCACGAGGAGCGATGATTGTTTCTTTTACTGGAGATATTTTGGTTGAATACAAAATGGATCAAAAACGAATGGCAGGAGCCATCCGCTTGTTAAATGTATCAACATATATGAGAAATTTAAGGTATCTAGTTGTTTCTTCGGAAGCAACTAATTTAGTTGCTTATAAAATCAGCGAGGGACTTCTCCTTTATGTAGACGGAAACCCTGATTTAGGCTTAGAGAGCCTCGTTGTTAAAGTCTCTGATACAGTTAGACAGGTAAAAGATATTATTCCTCACTAACTTCCTGAAATTGCTTAAGCTCTTTACTCTAGATCTTTGATAGGCGAGATAATTTTGAGTTATTTTGAATTAGCTGAAGAAAAAGAACTTCCACTAATTGAAGCGATCATTCATGAAGCGTACCAACCTATCTTGAAAGCATTATCTCGGCCCCCAGGTGCACTAGAAAATACAGGGGAAAAAGTAAGAAACACTCACAGAAATAATCAACTCTATGGAATATATAATGAGAAAAAAAGTCTGATTGGAACTTTTTCTTTGAATTCTACAAGGAAAAAAACAATGAAAATTTCTCATTTTGCAATTAAAATCCCTTATCAAAAACAAGGTATTGGTAGTCGGATTCTCCCACAGATTGTTAAAATGATCCAAAATCATATGCCTGCAATAAATGCAATCGAGCTCGAAATCTATTCTAAGATTCCTAGCCTTTTCCTATTCTATAACAGATTTGGATTTACTCAAATTGGAGAAAAACATATCCGAGGGGAAACAATTTTAATTCTTTCTAAACAACTGTGATTTGATTATAGCTTAGTGCAACTATCAGAAGAAGATAATCTAGAAGATTTTCAATCTATTCTTTACTATCAAGTGAACCCTATTAAACTAAAAATGTTAAAGCCCTGTAAAAGCGTTACAATCAATTCAAGATGAATAAAATGGTAGAAAGAAATTTAGAAGACATTAAATGTCTTCAAAGGCAATTATCTGAAATGATAGGAGTCAGTGGGTACGAGAAGCCTGTTGTTGACTTTATTCAGGGCCAAATTGAGAACTCAGTAGATAAAATGTGGATTGATCCCCTTGGATCACTTTTGGCCATTATAGAAGGGGGAGGAGGTAAAGATCGAATTATGATTGATGGTCATGTCGATGAAATTGGATTTATGGTCAGCTATATTGACCCAAAAGGTTTTCTTCGGTTTGTACCAATAGGAGGATGGGATTCTAGAACCCTCTTAGGTCAATCAGTCAAAATTCTTGCAAATGATAATAAAGAATTTCATGGAATAATTGGTTCGAAACCTCCTCATCTAACAACTGAAAGCGAAAGAAAAAACGCTGTTAAAATAAGTGATATGTACATTGATACAGGTTTGTCTACAAAAGATGAAGTAGAGTCTCGAGGGATCCATATAGGATCTGTAGGTACTCTTTATGATCCTTTTGTAGAATTTCCAAATAATATGGTCAGAGGTAAGGCTTTTGATGATAGAACAGCAATTAATGTTTTAATTCATTTAATTAAAGAATTTTCAACAATTACTCCCTCAGATACTCTCCTTTTCAGTTTTTCGACTCAGGAGGAAGTTGGTGGTCGGGGTGCTGGAGCAGCAGCATTCACTTTAGAACCTACAATGGCTTTAGCCATTGAAAATACCACTGCAGCAGACGTCCCGGGAATAAAGGACTCAGAATGTCCTGCATACATTGGTAAAGGGCCTGCAATTTCTGTGGCTGATAGAAGTATGATAGCTCATCCTTTTGTAAATAAACGTTTAATTGACAACGCTAAACATGAGAACATACCATACCACATAAAAAAACCAATTGGTGGTGGTACTAACGCTGGAAGAATTCATCAATCAAGGGGTGGAGTACCTTCTTCAGTTGTGTCAGTTCCATGTCGTTACATTCACTCACCAACCTCCTTGCTGTCATTAGAGGATATCCATCACACAATCACTCTTGTTTCAGCTTTTATTCGCAATCCAGCAAAAGTACATTTTAAGTGGTAGACACTTTCTTTCTCAAACTAAAATTATAAACGACCACCAACCAATAAATACCCTTATATGTTTGTACTCAGTATCAAGACTAGATTCACATATTCGTTATATTGGGAGTAGTATGTCTGAAGAATCCGTGTTGCAAGATCTGCAAAGCCTTAAATCAAAGGATCTTAGATGGGCTGCAATCAATAATCTGAGAAAATATTTGCAGGCAAATCCAAATCCCACGGATTTTCGTTTCCGAATGATTGTCAAATCACTTTTACCTTTCACCAAGGCTACGGAAGACAATATTCGAGAGAAGGCATTAATTACAATATTAGAAGCTACTTCAGATGATAAAAATGTAGAATCCTTGGTAAACTCAGCTCTTTCAGATCCAAGTCCTGGAATTCGTTCATTAGCTCTAGAATGGCTTAGTGATAAGAATCATCCCCAACTTAAATCACAAGCAGTTAAATTCTTGGGTGATCCTGCTGAAATAGTGCGAAAAACGGCCATGGACATTGTTGTGACACATCAAATAGAAGGAGTTGAAACACAACTACTACAATTATTGGAATCAGAATCAGGTGGACTCCGTAGATCGATAATATATGCTCTGGGTAAATTAAAAACACCAAGAGCTATTGGTACACTTGTTGAGATTATGCGTAACCCTGATTATGACGATTGGACCCGAAATCAAGCAGGTTCGGCTTTAGAACATATGGGAGGACGAGAACTTATTGTCCCATTTATAGAAAATCTTGCAGATCCTAATGATTATGTTCGAGAAACAGCAGCCGCTTTTCTCAATAAAAATGAACAGGAAATTGTTTCTGCAATCATGGCAAAAGGTAAAATTGATTTAATCGCTTTACTCCAACATGGATCAGACACTACGAGGCAGAACTTTGACACTCTAGTTTCAACTCTTAGTACTCAGATGGCTTTTGCGATTAAAGATCTTCAAACACGCTTGTTGGCAAAAGACAAGGTCTTTTTGTTAGAACTTGCAGAGGAATTATCATCTAATTTGGTTGCTGTAAAGATCTTAATTGAAAAAATATTAGATTTAAGATTAATTCCTCTTTCTGATGACATTTATCTTACTGAAACAGGCCTGAAAAGAGAATTAAAATCGAAGTTAGATGAGAACTCTTCTATTCACATTCCTACTCTTAAACAGGATGATCCATTCAATCAAATTTCCACTGAAACACTAGAACAAATAATTTCAACTATACCAAGCATCTTTCAAGTTAGTTCTGGACTATATTTGAAAGAAGAAGTCTATTCCAAGATTGTATCTGAATTTGAAGAGACAGGTGTTCTCAAACTTACAGTTATTGCTGAAGAAATCAATATTTCTGTAGAACTGGTTAACAGTGAATTAATAACCACTTTAAATCCTTCAAAAGACGGATGGTATAATTCTCACAATGATTATATTACGAAAAAGTACATACAAGGCCAATTAGATCAGCAATTAAGAGAATACAGTATTATCTCACTTCATAACTTCTTATCTCAAATAGGAAATCCAAGACTTGAACATTCTAGACTGAAAGAGATTATTGATGACCATTATCAAGGAACTTGGCTTGAAGACATTGATGTTTTTCTTGAACAAACGGAATTTCAAAAACTTAAACAAGATTCATCTCGTATCGATGAATCACGAGTTAGACATCTTCTAGACCCCATTGCTATGGATTTTCCTGACTTTCTCCAAAATTTAAAACAAAAATTAGATATTCAAACCTATCAAACAGGTGATGGCCAGCTAATCACTTTAGAGAATCTTCATCCTCAACTTCAACAACATATCCTCGGCAAGGGTTATCTCTCCATTCTAGAATTTCTAAGAGAAATAAATTTAGATAAATCAACAAGTACCATTAAGCCTATCATTCTAAATTATATTACTCAAGAATTTAGCGGCAGCACAACATCTGACACAGATTTCTTCTTCACTGAAGATTTGATTGCTGATGTTACAAAGGAAGTTGAAGCGAAAGCCCGTATTAATTTTAATGTTCTTGCTTTCAAAATGGATTTGGCCCCAGAAATTCTTGCTTTAATTGTTAAGCAAATCCTATTTATCAGAGGATTCACTAATACAATAGGAGAATTTGTTACTGACGAAGGCATTAATCAGGAAATTCAGGGAATTTTAGAATTTCGTGAGGAATTTACTCTCCAAGAGCTTTTTGAAATCCTTGAGATTGTCAAAGATAAGAAAAATGAGGTAGTAGTTCGTGATCTTATTTCTGATGATAACAATCTATTAATTTCGTTTGACAAGGAGGTAGTAATAACTCAGAAGGGAGCACTCAGTAAAGTTATTGACTATATAAAACAACCTATTCAGCAAACGAAAGAAATAATCCCCTGGGAAGAGATCAGTCGTGAAACAAACATATCTGATATCGACATTAGAACCATTTTAGACTCTTTAATTCAAAATAATCTATTATCTGGAACAATCAAAGATCAGGGATATCGTGTATAGATTTGTTTTAAAGCACCACAGGAAAGGATCAGTATGTCTCAGCCATTACGGATTATTGTCGATCATAGAGAACCAGAGAAACTCAGAAAACGACTTATTAAACTTGGTATGGAAGTTAAAGAGCAGCAACTAGAGATTGCTGATTACATTGTATCAGATCAAGTTGCCTGTGAAAGAAAAACAGGAACAGATTTAATAACTTCAATAATGGATAATCGCCTATTTGAACAAATCGATCGATTAATAGAAACCTATCAGCAACCATTCCTTCTTTTAGAAAATCTACCCTCGGCTTTTGAAAGAACTGAGTGGAAGAAAAGAAAAAAACATGTTTATGGGGCATTAACTTACATCTCCTTACGTAGACAGGTGCCTATAATACCAACATCTCAGATGAGTGAAACTGCTATTGCTTTAAACCGCATTGCATCTTGGGTTCAAGAGGATCATGATGACCCAATCATTGCACGAAAATCTCCAAAAGCACGATCTCTAAGTGACAATCAGCTATTTTTCCTACAGGGATTACATAATACTGGTCAAAAAAAGGCAAAAAACTTGCTTAGTGCGTTTGATGGATCACCAATTGATGTTATAAATGCTATTCTCGATTCTAAAGTGATTTACACAAGAACAGGAAATCCTAAAGGTGTTAAGGGAGCTTTTGAACATCTCGAGGGATTTGGGCCAAAATATCTCCTGAAAAATCAAGAACTCTTACGCCAAGTAGAGGAGAAGTAGAAACAAAGGAGTAAGTCTCATTTTCATTTATTTTTATTTTTAATCTTGTATTAAAACTCATCTATTAATGGAGGATAGCTTAACACCATAAATTTGGATCGATTAGATCGCTAAGAATACACCCAGGTGGAGAAGATCTTTTACAAAGTGACAACCAAGGGCAATCAGGTTCACAATAAGGATGAGGAGTGGTGGTCAATTTTTCTTTTGCCTTTCGTAACTCCTCTAGTAAAAAGTTTTTTGTAGAGACTCCTCTGGACGTAGATCTTGAGTAAAGAAAAAATGAGTCGGAACCCATGCACATTCATTTTATCACCAGGTTAAAAACTCTTTATAAAAGCTTCTATGGCCTTTATATAGCCAATCAGAGAGGGAGACCCCCGAAAATGACGAAAATGAGGAAAATTATCACTCATAACTATAGCTAAGATCAGGAAACTTTCCTTCTCGTACTTCCCGATTATATTCTTGGACTGCCTTCAAAACATGTTCTTTTAGGTTTATATACCTTTTAACAAATTTTGCATTGAAATCAAAATAACCGAGCATGTCATACGTAACTAGCACTTGTCCATCGCAATATGGTCCTGCTCCGATGCCAATCGTTGGGATAGAAAGAACCTCAGTAATTTTTTTTGCTACTTTCCATGGAATGGCTTCCAGCACTAGAGAAAAAATACCAACTTCCTCAAGTTGTTTCGATTCTTCGAGAAGAAAATTTGCTGCATCTTCAGAGCGTCCTTGGACTTTAAAACCTCCAAATTTATGAATTGATTGTGGAGTGAGGCCTAAGTGGCCCATTACTGGAATTCCTGCATCCAATATACCTTGTACCGCTGCACATCGTTCACTGCCTCCTTCTAACTTAATTGTCTCCGCTGTTCCTATTTTAACCAATTTGATCGCATTGCGGACAGCTTCTTCAGCAGAAACTTGGAATGTTCCAAAGGGAAGGTCACCAATTACCATGGATTGTTTTGCTCCGCGAGCTACTGCCTGAGTATGTCGAATTGAATCTTCTAAAGTAACGGGTAATGTGGTCGGATTACCATGAACTACCATGCCCATTGTATCTCCAACAAGTAGCATATCCGTTCCAGCTTCATCTAATATCGATGCCATTACGTAGTCGTACGCGGTGAGCATTGTTATTTTCTCCCCCTTCTCCATCATATCTAATATATCTAAAACTGTTTTTTTCTTCATAATTACACCTCAAAAAATTTACTGTCACTAGCGAGCTCCTCAAGCCGGGATGACATAAACTTCAGGGCTTCTTGCAATAATACTCTGTTATTAAACTGTTTTTTCTCTTCCTCCATTTCAGGGACACTAATTTTTTTGTAATAAGAGGTAAATGAAACCATTTCTTTTATCGCTCTTACTATATTATTCGTAATAGAGACTGTTGCCGATAGAGAGGTTCGTGAAAGAGGATTCAAATCAACAGTCACTACATCTTTTCCTAGCTTCCTTAGGGCCATTGTACGATCCCCATCCTCTAATGGCACAAAAACACAATCTGAACGTGCAATACCACGTGAATCAACAATCCGTCGCTGATGAGATATCTCGGGGATTGACTCCTGTTTACTTGGATCGATTCCATATATTTCTTGAGCACCAGCTTTTTCTAGAACGCTTTTGATAGCATCTTCTCTTTCTGGCTTTCGATAGAAAAGGTTAATTTCAAGCGGTGCATCTAAAATTCGACTAAATTCCACTATCTCTTCAGGACATAATACAGCAACATTTCCATTAATTGAAATAACTGGGTTTTTTGCCATTAATAATATGATAACAGCAAGTTTTTCTTGTTTTAACGCAAAATCTGGAGTAGTTTCGCCCAATAAATAATCAAAAGCCTCTCCGCGGCCATGTGCAATCAATCCTGCTTCAGCTACAATTTTTTGATGCATTCCTTCTATAATTTTCCCGCGTGTGACTAATGATTCATAACGAGGATGAGTCTTTGGAACTTCTGATGTCATCGTTCTTCACGTTTCACAATAGTATCGTGACAAATTGTTTCCGCATGTATTTGAGTGCCAGGAATTTTAATATCTCCTAGATCATCGTAATCATGATAAAAAATGAAAAGAGCTTCACCAAGCATGATTTGTGATCCAACAACCGATTTTGGTAAATGTCGAATATAATCCTGTAATCTTTTTGACCAAAGATTTGCTTTTGTCGAAAATGCAGCGGAAAATTTTACGAAATTAGAAAAATTAGGATGTAGAATTAACTCTGAAATTAATTCCCTTCCAGCTTCATTTACTGCTTTCCTCTTATGACGATTAGATAAAACCTCAGATGTTGGAAGTGTACCTAAATGAGCGGTGGCGACTTTCCATCCATCTGAGTTCTCAAATGGCATCGTTTCGCCAATACCAGGAGCTCCCTCTCTCAAACGAATTTCCAATCCACCCTGGTGCAAACCAATAACATCTCCTAATCCTGATCTCGTTAATACTTCAGCACGATGAGCCATTTGGAATAGTTCTAATTCTGATAATCCTAATTCTAAGAGGTCATTTAAGGCGAAAGCTGTTCCTATTGCACCTGCAGCAGAAGCCCCATAACCAGAAGATAGAGGAACCTGAAAATTATACTTAACTCTAAGATTAGATTTTTCCTTCTGAGGAAGTAACAATTCAATAATTTTGGTAGTTATGGCTGCCTCAGTCTCATTTTTCTCCCTTCCATCAAAAAAAATCTTAACGTTAGAATGGTTTGTTAAATTTATAGTGGTTATTACCCCCCTATTGATAGATAATCCTGCTCCCCTTGATCCTTTTCGAAGAAGGTCTTTAGAACTATCTATAATTTCAAAAATACCAGTTAGATGAGAAGCGACCCAATATGAAACGTCATCTGTCAATAAAATTCCTTCATTATTGCGGATATCTTTCTAGATGACGAATTAAATCAGCAATCGCTGCGTTGACTGGAGCTTTCAATCCTAAGCGTGTACTTTCTCGTACAATGAATCCATTCATGTAATCAATCTCAGTTTTACGCCCCCGCACGATATCCTGAAGCATACTACATCTGTTGTCTTTAGTTAAATCTATTACTCTCAAAATAAAATCACGGGTTTGAGAAAAGTCCTCATCAGGTAAATTTCGTTTAGCAACTGACAATCCTTCTTCCAAGATTGCATCAAATATTTGATTGATTGAGGCTTTCTGCAAAATTTGACCATTTGGTACATGTAAGAGGGCTCCTAAGGGACAGATAGTACTGTTCGTTAGTAATTTCTGCCACATTTTTAACTCGATATTCTCAGTCTTCTTTGTACTGAACCCCGAGTCCCTCATAATACTTTGAAATCGAGGACCAAAACCATTTTCTTCCCCTGCGATAATACCAAATGATGTTTTCCCGAAAGCTACATGTTTCACTATACCAGGATGGACAAGCTCTGCTGCTTCAGTTGTTATTGCACGAAATATTGGATTTTGAGGAAAGATTTCGTGAAATACTTCCTCATTACCCATTCCATTCTGTAAAATAAAAATTGGAACCTCTTTGGTGATTTTTCCAGTCAAACCGTTTACTACAGCCCTGTTATCATAAGCTTTAGTCGTAACGAAAATGGCATCTGGATTTACAACATCAGGTGGAAAATTCGTTGCAGCTGGAAAATGAGATAAAATTTCTTCCCGATCTTCAATAATTCGAAGCCCTTTTCTATTAATCTCAGTTACATGAGGATTACGGCCAACAACAGCAACCTCAAATCCAGAATAGGCTATTCGGCCCGCAAAAAGAGATCCAATGCTACCAGCACCAAATACAGCAATATTCATTTATCATCACTCGGATTATTAAAATCTTCAACAACAATTTTGGCAATATGTTCTCCAATCGTTACTTTTGAGCCTTTAAGATGAATTTGATGGCCCTTAGATCGAATAATGAATAATTCATTCGTTTTCGATACAAAACCTTTTTCTGCTTCCCCTACCCAATTTGCACAAACCATATTCAAATGGTATCTCTCTAGTAACTCTTTTCCCCTCTGAATCAGACTTTCCTCTGTAACACCAACTTCAGCTTTATAAGCAACTATATATAAATTAGGGAAAGATTTCTTAATCTCTTCTATAATCTTAATAGTAGGTACCATATTTATGGTTAAATCTGTCTGTCTTGAAGGTATTTTACCAGGTTGATATTGAGGTTTGTAATCGGATACTGCAGCGACAGCTATTAATCCATGATAATCATTAGATAGTTCTCTATTGATTGTTTCATACATCTCTTGTGCTGAACGAACTAATATTACAGGAACAGTTATTTTTTCTAAATCTAAGGTATTTCCCTCTCCTATAACAAGTAGAATATTTGCTCCATGTTTTTTCAAAGCCTCTGCAACATGAAGGGCTGATGAACCAGTAGAAGGATTGGAAAGAAAGCGAACATCGTCTAAATACTCACGTGTTGCACCTCCCGTTATTAAAAATCTTTTGCCTCTTAAAAGCTCTGACGAACCTATCAACTTGAAAATTTGTCCTATTAATTCATCTAAAGAAGGAAATTTATACTTGTTCTCAATTTCTTTTGAAGTAAAAAAGTGTACATTATGTTTTTTCAAAAAAGAAATGTTTTTTTCAAGAATAGGGTTATCTAGCAAAACAGTATGGGCAGCAGGAATTATAAGTACTGGAATATTAGCCCCAAAAGCAGCTAATGCCGATAAAGTAACTGGACCATCCGCAATTCCATTAGCAAGTTTAGATATGGTATTTGCAGTAGCAGGACAAATTACACAGAGATCGACTTTATATTCAGGATGAGAAACCCATTTTACATGCTCAGAAATTCCTGAAATTTGTGTAACTGGTTCTTTATCCATACACCACGTTAGTGCATCAATAGCTACTAAGCGTGTGGCTTCCTCGGAAAGAACGAGAATAGGATCACCTTCATAGCGTAAAATCTCTCTCACAAGATGGGGAACTTCAATAGCTGCAATTGAACCCGTTACTCCAATTAAGATACGTTTAGATCTTAATTGCGCTCCTTTAGTTCCATATATTTCAGTTATCCCCATTTCTATTCCCTATTCATTCATCAGCTTTCATTTCATCTGTAATTAAATTGTGATCTATTCTTTTTAAGAATCAGGGTTATACCCCCTTTTTTTGTATGGTGGTGTGATTTGAGTATATACAGTATAGTCAATAAATACATTTTTTGAAAAATAAGCTTAAACACTAAAAGGAAGGAAATCTTGAGATTTAGGAGAAAATAACAAGCCTTATGAGGATTTTTTGACATCACTCCGATCAACTAAAGATTGAGATTTGAAAAATGTTATTCTTCCAGATAATTGGTGATCAATACCTCTCAAGTATTATTGATGGTATATTTTTCTCCATTTTTGCTTTGGTGGTTGGGATTATCTCCTCCTCTCTAGGTATTGGAGGAGGGTTTATTACAACCTCCTCATTAATTTTACTTGGAGTTGAGGAAAGTTATGCAATCGGAACAGTACTTTTTATGATCATTTTTACCGCATTATCAGCGACAATTGCATATGCACGACAACCACAGAGAATAGAGTACCGTTCAGGCCTTTTAATTGCATCAACGACGGTTATCGGAGCAATAACAGGCAGTTTTACCAGCTCATATTTGGCCACTGAATCTCCTGAAGTTTTCCGAATTATTTTTGCAGTTTGTTTGTTTCCCGTAGCGATAAAGATGATTTTTTTCCCCAAAGTAAAAAAAGAAACATTAGAAGTCGAGGAGGAGATTGAACATGACGAAATTGTTTTTTTTGGATTTGAACGTCGAGAGATTTGGAGTACTTTGTTTGGATTAGTTGCAGGATTTGCTTCTGGTCTTTTAGGGATTGGAGGTGGAGTTGTGATGGTTCCGATCCTAATTCATGTAGGCAAGTTAAGTATACATAAAGCTGTTGCCACTTCTATGTTTATCATGATCGCTACAAGTATTGCAGGAGCTGCTGTAAAGATTTCTATGGGCCAGATCTATCCTGACTTAGCTTTATTTTTAATCCTAGGAATCATAATAGGAGCTCAAATTGGGCCTAGATTAGTTAAAAAAATAGATACTAAGCTTCTTCAACAAATCTTTGGATTTATGATGATTGTTGCCTTAGTTTTTATTGCAGTAGATAGAACCCAAATTATTTCTTTTCTTCAAGGAATATTAGGGATATTTTTCTATTTTTGATACTAATATATTTGATTTTTTTGTGCAAATAAGAATATTAATATAAAGTATTAGGAAGAATAATTTGGTAGGAACAGTACTTAGATTTATATTTTCACCACACTAGATAAAATATGTGCAATGATATGTGAAAGAGCTATACAATCTACCGGTGAAAAATAATTCACGTTGATAAGCCATCTGGTGCTGTAGTAATGGAAGATTCAATTCTAGTAGTCGATGATGAGGAGGATACCGTAGAACTTGCCAGAATGGTTCTTGAATATGAGGGATACCGTGTTTTTTCAGCTAGCAATGGAGAAGAAGCAATCCATTTTCTAGACACAAATTCTGAAAAACCAGACCTAGTTCTATTAGACGTCCTTATGCCTAAAATTAATGGCTTAGAAGTATGCAAATGGATTAAAAACGATCCAAACTTAAAGGAAATCCCTGTTTTACTTTTCACTGCAAAAGTAGGAAAAAAAGATAGGGTTGCAGGGGAAGCAGCAGGCGCAGACGCGTATATAAACAAACCTTTCAGTGCAGATGACTTATTAAACCTAATAAAGACCCACCTTGATAAATCTAAGAATCAAACTTAATTATTATTTTCCTTCGATCTCTTGAATAAATACAGCAGAATGGGGGAAGTATTTCACAACTTCTGAAAAAAAAATAGGGGAATAATTTACTATCCGGAAAGTAACCTCGAAAAGGACATCTTGAATAGATAGAGAAAGGTGAATATCTAAACTAGGTTGTCTTTCTTCAAGAAATCTTAATTTAACATCATATTTGTTTAATACGTGTAAGCTTTGCCAGAAATTCTCACTCGTTACGACAAAAAGAATATTTTGTGGTGTATTTTGAATTGCAGCTATAAATTCACAATTGGTTTCCAAAATAGAGATCAATGTATCTAAGCTTGTCACTTAGATTACGCCAACCTCAAGTGTGCCAATCGACTCAATCGTTGCACGAATTTTGTCTCCTCTTTGTACTGGACCAACTCCAGCAGGAGTGCCAGTTGCTATTAAATCACCTGGTTCTAGCGTGGTAATAGAGCTACAATAACTCAGAATTTGCTCAATATTAAAAATCATATCTTTTGTGTTTCCTTTCTGCTTGAGGGTATCATTAACTCTTAGCTCTAATTCAAGATTCTGAGGATTGTTAATCTCATCAGATGTCACGATAACAGGACCTATTGGTGAGAATGAATCAAAACCCTTAGATGGAAACCAAGGTCGGCCTTTTTTCTTTGCTAATGCTTGGATATCTCGAGCCGTCATATCAAGCAGTATAGTATACCCAAAAACATACTCAAAGCTGTCCTCTACGGAAATATTTTTCCCTTTTTTGGAGATAACGATTGCTAATTCTACCTCATGATCCACTTGTTGAGCTTGAGGAGGGAAAATAACATTTTCACCTGGTCCAATTAATGCAGATTTAGGTTTTAAGAAGAGATCTGGGTGTGGAGGGAGATTTTTAGGTTCAACTCCCATTTCTTTTGCATGAGCTGGATAATTTTTTGCTAAACAAATTATTTTAGATGATTGGATAGGGAGTTCAAGGGGAGGAGTACTCGTAAGCTCATCAAACTCCAAATCTTCTATGCATGTTCGATCACGGATAATAGGGGCAATATTTCCTAAGCTGGGGTATCTCCTAACGATATCGTTTTCCCAGATTATTATCGCACCTTTATTCATTCCAATTCTCATAAAAATTCCTCTATCAGACTTTTTATGTTGTAAGACACGGTGGAAGATGTCAATTATACTATAGATCGTTGATATAATTATAAAAGGTTGAAAAATTCCGTTTTTAGATTTTGTAAGTCCAAACTACAATAAAAATTAAACCTTATGACCTAAAACTGAAAACTTGATGGATTAGATGAAATTCGGAAATCACACGAATCATGAGGATTATTGATGAAATGTTTAGTCACAGGTGGCGCAGGTTTTATTGGCAGCCATTTAATTGAACGATTATTATTGGATAACCATTCTGTGGTTTGCTTAGACAATTTTAGCACTGGAAGAGAAAAAAATCTTGATATTATCAGAACTGAAATCAAAATTATTGAGGGGGATATTCGAGATTTTGATATTATCCAAAAAGTGGTCAAGGATATTGATTATTTATTTCATTTAGCAGCTCAAATATCTGTTAACCGCTCTGTACGAGACCCACGATTCGATGCTTCAGTGAACATAGAAGGGATGATCAATCTTTTAGAAGCGATAAAGGATACTTCGCTGAAACACTTCATATATATGTCCACAGGTGGAGCCATTTATGGTGAACCTGCATCTATCCCTGCTTCAGAAAGCACTGTTGAAATGCCAATTTCACCTTATGGTCTTAGTAAATTGGTGGGTGAAAAATATCTACACTGGTTTCACAGAGTTTATGGCCTCCCGTACACAATCATCCGCCCTGCGAATATTTACGGGCCAAGACAAGATCCTCTTGGTGAAGCTGGAGTGATTTCTATCTTTTTAGGTAGGATAAAAAATAATGAACCCCTTGAAATATTTGGTGATGGAAAAGACACACGAGACTATGTATATGTAAAAGATATTGCTGAAATATGTATCAGCGCAATGCATTCATCCCAAATAGATACATTTAATGCAGGAACGGGAAATCAAACCAATTTATTAGAATTGATCAGAACTATTGAACATGTCACGAAACTCGAAGCAAATAAAAAATTCTGTGCCCCACGACCAGGGGATGTTCAACACATCGCATTGAACTCAACAAAGGCATATAATCAATTGAGTTGGAAACCAAGCACAGATTTAACTACTGGAATACAAAAAACTTGGGACTGGTTTTCATCGAATTATTAGATGCGTTCAATTTGTCTTTAATTAGGTAGTAGTGCCTTCACTTTCTTTTTTTGTTCTAATAACCATTTTTCATCTAATTCATCAAATCCAAAGTGATTCCAAAAGGAGCCAACTACCCATGGGTCCAATTTCACTTCTTTTCTTGGGCTTTGAGCAACTAACCAATATGCTTGCCATAATTCAGCTACAGATGTCTCAAAAAGACGTTTCATGAATTTTGTTTCACTCTTTCGACACTGATTCAAACGTCGCTCTGATTCATTAATCGATACAAAAGCTGCTAATATCCACATTTCTCGATCTGTTTTCACATTTAACCTGTACAAGTGATCTGCTAATGTTTCTAACTCCTTCCTAGCATTCTCGAGCTTTTTATTAGTGAAAGTTGAGATTCGTAGTAAATCAGCAAAAAAAGTGTAAAGATCATCATCAAAATCTCTCAATACATCCAAGAGGAGTGTTGCAGTTCCAATCTTAAACGCATTCGCTTGCATCAACGGTACACAGATTGCTTCCTCAGCAGCTTTGATTAACCATATATATGCATCTGCAAACATATCTTCTCTGATTCTATTCTCCATGCGATCCAACAAAAGCTGAGTTGTTTGACGTTTCAGTTCGATCAGATTCGGATCCCATTCAATGTGAGGAGCTTGATCCATCCAATGTTGCATCTTCCCTTGGGGGTCATAAATAATATCAGAAAATCGTAAAATGCGCATAACAGTGGCAACTTGCCAGTAGGGGACATTTTTTCTCCCTCCTAAGACATCCAAAAAAAACGAGGGTGGAGCATACGTTACTTTTATCTCCACATCATCAGAGATGTTAGGTAGACCAGTAATAGTTGTTTCTTTTAGATCACGCACGTTCTCTCGGATCGCCCAAATATTAATTCTTGAGTCAAACTGCTCAAAATCATCATGTACTAGAAGACGTCCCTGTTCTTGATCTTTGGCCTCGATTTTCTCCAAGAGAGTCTCAATAATACGGTTAATAATCTCAGTTTTCAACTAGTGGGCCCCAAGTATAATACTGACCATTAGGAATCTATTAAATTTTCATTAAAAATTCTATTATTAGTCATTCAGACGGTGAATTATGTGAATAGGCCTCTGGTTTTTATTCCTATATTTCTTATTATTTCATGTTTGTCCGTACCGATGGTTGTGTGTCCAAGCAATTCCGTTGTAGTATCATTGAAACAACCTCAATCTGAAAATAATGTTATTAGTAGGACGCTTACAGTACTTGTTGTTCTCATGGAGTTACCTGATGATCCCCACTATCCTATACACACACTTCAATATTATGAGGATCTATTCTTCTCTAGTAATCGTATAAGTGTAAGCCAATTTTTCAAAAATACCTCTTATGGGGAAGTCATCTTGGAGGGAGAGATCTTAGGATGGTATCAAGCTGAACAAAATTTAGTATATTATGGGGCTGGGGGAAGACTTGAAGATGTTGACATTCGGCCTGATTACATCGCGAATGAATCTCGTACTCAAGCTCTTAATTCTGGTAGAGATCCAGCAGATTATGATCTCTTTGTCGTGATTCACTCGGGAGATGGTCAAGAATACTCTGGCAATTCAGATGATATTTGGTCACATAAATTTGATCTTAGACGGTTTGGATTGTCTAGCGTTGAGTACTCAATGAGTCACGAATTCGTAACTTATGTTACTCCTTCCCATGAACTCGGTCATGAACTCTACTTTCCTGACCTTTATGATCACGCAAATAATTTCCAGCACATTTTTGCTGGACCATATTGTCTTATGGCATACGGAGAGGGACATTTTTCCATTTGGAATAAATATTATAGCCATATTTCAAGAGCTGATTCAGCACAGTTTCTCAGCGATACTTATCGACTACAGATCTCCGATTTTACGAAAGATACTATAGTTACAGTAAACCCAATTGCTATGCCTGAACCTAGAGGAATTATGTGGCTTGAAATCGCGTGGAACTCATCAGGATTCGCCAATCAAAACCTTGGCCGAGGATGGACAGTTAGTGTGCGAGAAAACCTCGATTATGATAGATTCCTCCCGAAGTATGGCGTCGTTATAGCGAAAACACAGGTTGGCCATCGCACTTCGCAGATTCAGACTGATCAACTCCTTCCAAAAGTTTACCCTCCCTGGGAGGTAATTGACGCTCATCCAGAAACCAATGAAAATAAAGAAGATGCTGCGTTTTCTTTGATAAACGGAGATATCGGAACATACTCAGAAAACGGATGGGCTGTACAATTAATTGAAAAGTTTGATAATTTATCGTATTCTTTACGTGTGACTAATGAAAGTAATATCCCTAAAGTAGAAATCGTCAATCCTGGTCAACCCATAAAGGGGGATTATGATGTATCGATCTCTGTTACATCTGAATCATCATTTACGATATCTCGAACAGAAATTTCTCTTGACAATGGTCCATGGTTAGAGTGTACACTTATCCCAGATTTGGAAGAAAGCTTCACATATAAACTGAATACATTAGAAATAAGAGAGGGAACGCATTTCATCCGAGCACGAGCTTTTAATAATGCTAGTATTCCTTATATTGGGTACTCTCCCTTTATAACTGTCGAAGTAGATAATTTTGCTGGCTCAATACTCATGATAGACGATGATTTAGGACGCTCCTCTGAGATAGATGTAATTTCTGCCTTAGATGAATTGGACTATTTTGGACAATATGAAATTATGCAAACTACTTCCTTAACCGAAGCAGAAATAACTGCAGAGGAAATGTCGGATTATGAAACTGTGATATGGATAGGAAATCCTTCAATTACTCCAGTAAGTAACTCTCACATTAATTACAATGAGTTTAAAGAAATAAAACGATATTTAGAATCTATTACACAGAAAAATCCCCCCCGCATAATTTTTATGTCAAATTATAATATTTTTGACTTCAGTAATCAAGGGATAGGTGTTCATGATGAAATTGATGACATTTTTCGAGCCCGAAGTCCAGCGAACTTCCGCGCCCCTGTTTCATTATTAAAGGGTTTAAATTTTCTAGAAGATCTTCCTTCTTTCACATTGGGTCCAACTGACTCTGTACGCGCAAATCGAAGCAGTGATGGGGAAATTGTTACATTACTATCTGGAGCTGTCCCTATTCTTGAGGATGAGAACCCTGAATTCCAAGGATATGGTACCAAAGGATACTTCGTTGATAATGGAAAATATAAACTATTAAATTATCTTTTTCAGCCTGAATTGGTACCCGATACAGTCTTATCTCAACTTCTCAATCTATCTTTAAATTATCTCTCTGAACCTAATAACTCTACTTTTACCACTTTTACTACATCATCAGAGCCAGTTCCCTCTACTAGTGGAATAGACCCAATGTACTTCTACGGAATGTTATCAATTGGTGTACTTAGCATCTTCCTGTATTATAGGAAAACCAATGGTAAGAGGATTAGGTAAGAATTGGCTAAACAGTAGTAAACAAAAAACTCCTTACACTATCGAGCAGTGAATTTTCCCTCATTTGTCTGTGAACTCGGGAGATCATACTTAATATCTAGATATATACCGAAAAGAATGAGAAACCCTCCAATCAAAGTGATTGGTGGTAATACTTGCAGAAATATTATCCAAGCTAGAATTGATGCTCCTACTGTTTCCCCAATTACTGCTAAAGAAACTGTTTGAGCTGATATATGTTTCATTGCATAAGTGTACATTGCATGTCCTAAAAGACTGGGTCCTATGGCCAATGCAGTAAATAACACCAAGTCGTTTAAAGTAAAAACAAAAATGCTTTCCCCTATAATTAGTGCAAAAATGAACAAAAAAAATGAACAGAATGAGTTAACAAAGAATACATAAGGGATATTAGGAACCGTATGCTTTGTCCGCATTCGCTTCCCAATGATAAAATAACAAGCTACCATAATTGCTCCAAATGATGCTAATAAAATACCTTCAGGCAACAAGATTGAAGATTGTTGAGATTCAGGGGCTAAAGAAATTAACAATAAGCCTCCAAATCCAAGAATTAAACCAATTAATTGATAAGAGGTAATTTTCTCCCGTAATAATGCAAAAGAGAGAACAACAACCCAAATAGGCGATGAATTAACTACTAATACCGAAACAGCTACAGAAAGTCCAAACGCTGGATCCAAACTTGATATCCACGAAAGAAAATGGAGAGAAAGAAAGAGACCAGATAACGCAAAGATACGGAGGTAAGAAATGTCAATAAATGGTTTGAATTGATTTCTGACTTCTTCACGAGAAATAAAGGGAAGAAGAAATAAAACAGACAAAAACAACCTCCAAAAAGCAATAACAACTGCGGGAATATTATGGGGAGGATTCAACAATATGGTAATGAGGATTGATGCCCAAGATACAGCTACTGTGGCGATGATTAAGCTAATTTGACACTTTGTCTTGGATTGTATGGGTTTCATACTATCACAGAAATAGGGAATAACGCATATTTTACGAAAATTCTTCGTTACGAAATATATGTAGCAAAATTATTTTCCGATATTTTTAATCTATCGTACTTGGTTATCAAAACTGATAAACAATTTTTTACTTTTATTTTTCCTGATGTCATCAATTAACTAATTGCTGGTGCTGGTCTCCATCATGATGACCATATCCCGATATCCTCTATCCCAGTTGCAGGGATAATACGAAATCTTTCTGAAGAAGAGCTTAAATTTTTAGGTTCTATGACATCTCATAGATGAGAAAATATTATTAAGGAAAATAGTAATGTTCTAATCTATCTGAAGTGTTAAATCAAATAAAGAGATTAATTTTTAAAGAACTTAATTCAAATTGC
>JAEOSR010000054.1 GCA_016840285.1 Candidatus Hodarchaeota archaeon
ATAGCACAGACTGCAGCGACTGGTCCTATTAGTAATAACCCGAGTGTTCCATTGAATGGTTCCGTTGCAGAGTACGTTGCGCCAAAAACTCCCAAGATAATCCCCATTAGTTGGACTGCAACACCCCCTGCGAAACGGGTTAACAAACCCTGGGAGGCAAAATGCATTGCTTCTCGTCGAGTTCCAGTCACCTGTTCATCATAATCTGTGATATCAGATATGATAGAATCAGGAAGAATTAACAAGGGAGCTGCTGGAATACCTAGGAGTAGTACTACAGCAAGCGTATGAAACAGTTCAAAATCGGGAATTAATCCCACTGTCGCAAGTAATACAGTAATTACTGCAGCGACAAGCATTGCATTTAAGGCTGCTTTCTTTTTACCTACTTTGTTGATCCAATACATCGCAGGAGCTACTGCTATAATCCCAGTAATTACAAAGGCACCAGGAAGGAAAGAGGATACTATAGACTCCTCACCTTTATAGACCACATGTCTCCCAAAATCTGGCAGCATGGTTATCAACATAGATTGAAAAGCGGTCATAAATATTGTATAACCAAGATAGGGCAAAAAGGGTTTGTTTCTGAATGTTACTCTCAACGCTTCAATTATCCCAAATGTTGGTGTTTCAGGGATTTCGGGTGATTCTTTTATACCAAATGCAGCAATATAGAAGCAAATTATAAAGAATAATGCGAGTACTATTGAAATCATAAAAGCAAGGTCTTCGAGTAGTGCTCCAATTATGGCACCAAGAATTGTTCCCACGAGATAAAATCCTTGACGATATGTGGAAATGCTCGTCCGTTCTTCAGGAGTTGGACAGATTTCAGGTATGATTGATAAGTAAACACACACTGTTGCAGCGTATGCAGCATTATAAATTGCCACGAAGAAAGCTAACCAAATTATTGGAAAAAATAAATCTGTTGCATTGGTAGGAACCAAGTATATTGCAATAAAACTCAAAGCGATGATGGGAGAACCCAGGATTAACCATGGTTTTCGTCGTCCAAAACGTGATGAGACCGTTTTATCTGATAACCATCCTGCTACTGGATTCATTAAAGCTTGGACCCACCACCCGATTGCCAAAGATGTCCCAAGTAGCGTGCTGATGATTGCCTCATTAGCTTCAAAAAAAGTTGGTTCAAAAACTACGTTTTTATAGTAAAAGAAGGTAAATACAGTAAAAACAGCACCAATCAATGCGTTTCCGAAAGTTGCAATTGAGTACGCAAACTTTTGGAATCGACTTGCAGAAAACATTTGTGGTTGAGCCATTATTTTTCACCTATAGAAAATTAGTCGGGTAAAGCCCCTTCTCTCTACACAAATAAAAGAATTATGTTCAATTTTTTGAGAAAATCTAGGATGAAACAAGACCTTATCTTTCATTGTATTCTCATTTCTTGAATTCTACCTTTTATAGTGTAACGTTTTTATATAGAATTTGACCCTAGATAGCTACCTAGAAACAATCATTTTGATTTCATTGAGATTGACACGGATAATAGTACATGTAGTGATTATTCCAATAAATTAGATAACCCTTCTCATTTATGAAGCCTGGAGGTAATATTTTGAGTGAAGAAACAGGAGAAAATTTAGCTGAAGTCAAAGCATCTCTAGAAATGGTTTTTAACAATATTAGAACCTTAAAAAGAGAAGTCCTTTATGTTAATCAAAAGCTAAGTAGCTTAGATTCAACTATTCAAGACATTGAAGAATTTAGTTCTAAATTTATTGAAACAGAGAAAATATTGGGTGATTTGAAAACCTCTATTCAGGAATTAAACCCCCTTTCCAAAGAAATTCACGAAATAAAGCACACAATATCGGTATTGCAACAAACTCTTGGTGATCAAACAACAAAACAAGCAGACTTACTCAATCCAGTAAATGAAGCAATAACCAATGTACAGTCTAAGCTAACGACATTTGATCATGATTTATTAAAGATTCCAACTTTAGAAGAGAGTATTGCTAAATTGGAGGGTTCGTTTCAAGAACTTAATGTATCTTTTTCTCATCAGGAGGCTAAAATAACTGAAATTCAAGCAACTCTAAGTAATATATCCCCTTCAGTCGACGCTCTAAAGAGTAATTATGAAAAAAATAACGAAATTATTCAAAAATTGGAAGAAGGGATCATAGAATATAAAACAACAACAGAAGAGAAGTTAGATCAATTAATGAATGATTCAGTTACAAAAGCTATCGATGAATTTGGATCAAAGTTTGAGAGTTTAAATACGCGTATCACCAACATTGAGAGTAGCTTCGAAGAGACAAATACTAATGTAACAAATTCCATGAATCAAATTCAAGAGGTTACTACTAGTACATCAGGTTTTTTAAATAGAATTCAGAATCTAGAAGAGAAAGCCGGGATCTCTACTGGTGATTTAATTAGTACAGGGTTTGATAATCTGGGAATGCTTCAACAACTAATTACCGACTTATTAGGTAGGGAAAAAGTAGATCAACACATCCCAAGAGAAGCTGGTCAGGATCCTGTAATGGTGATCAAAGGACTGAAGGGGATTATTCGTGACATTAGTTGTATTGATGAGACTAATAGTCTCAACACATCAGAAATTTTGTTAAACTATTCCGAAACATCTGATGGTAGAGCTGATAGACGAGCATTGATTGTAAATTTCAATAAAGATATCCAAAGGGTATTAGAAATTGGGCAATCAGTATTGATGGATATTGGTCAAAAAAGGATGCAAACTCGGAATTTCATCGAAGAGATACGAAATCTAGCCCGGCAATGGACTAGTGAAGATGATATCCGAGGAGAATCTGGTGTTTTTATGGCTCTAGACTTATTGGAAACCTTAGAAAAGGAATTTTAATCACGCGAAGCTGTATCAATTTTTTCCAGAATTTTCTCTGCAAGAGGTTTGAAATACTCAAAAGCTTGCGATAATCCTTTATCTTCATCAGCTCTAATTTGAGGATCAAGGGGTATTTGCCCTAACAATTCTGTACCAAATTCTTCAGCCATTTTTTTACCGCCCCCTTCTCCAAAGAGTGTGTGCGTTGACCCGCATTTAGGGCAAATGAAGGACGACATATTCTCTACAACACCAATAACAGGACGATCCATCTTTCGAGACATGATCAATGACTTCCCAGTATCAAGAAGACTTATTTCCTGTGGGGTAGTAACAATCACAACTCCATCCATTTCAGGAATCATTTGCATCACAGAGATAGCTTCGTCCCCTGTTCCTGGTGGCATGTCAAAAATCAACACCTCTAAGTTACCCCATGTGAAATCCGTAAGAAATTGCCTGAGGGCTTTAATCTTCAGCGGTCCACGCCAAATGACAGGAGTAGAAGGGGAGTCCAAAAAGAAGGCCATTGAAACGATCTTAAGTCCTTGTGGCCCTTTTATTGGCGCGAATTTATCATCCTTGGATGATTCCACCCTTTTGCCCTCCACGCCTAGGATCTTCGGAATATTTGGGCCGGAGAAGTCTAAATCAGCGATACCAACTTTTCCCTTTGGAAATTTCTCCGCGAAAGCCAAGGCTAGATTGGCTGCAACAGTTGACTTTCCTACACCTCCTTTTCCAGAAAGGACCACAATTTTTCTTTTAACCTTTTTCATTTGAGTTTTGATTTCTTGCTCGAGTTGTTGTAGATCCGATTGCATATATACTTCCTTCAATAATAAGTTAATGCATACCTTACATCTCTTTCGGTACGCTAGTAATTTGTTATAGGTTTTGAGGCAATTAACAGTTGAAAACCTTGGCAAATAAGAAGTTATGGTCTTTAATCAGTCACAATTAAGTTACATTATTTACCTCATAAGTAGTGTTTTCTTCCGATACTCACTTGAGAGATGATGATATCGGTCTGCTTAAGGGAAGTTCAATGTCTTTAAAGCTTGAACAACTTTCTCAACGGACGCTAGAATTGATTCATCCATCAGAAAAGCTGATCATCCAGAAAGTCGTGATTGGACTACTTTATACTGGAATTCAATTGGTGAATGGCACTGTAGGAGTATCATATACTCTGACGGATCGACACGCTGACATTAATGCTTATCACCAGCTGTTACAGAAAGGATTTCTCTCAGAAAAAACTTTACCTGAATTAATAAAATATTGCTCTTCTGAATACGCAATATTAAGGACAATTGGTGTCGCTGCGCTGAATACTTATTCTCAAGCTCATATTGACTATACTACTGCTTCAAACCAGGATGTAAGCGAGCTATTAGACCTGGCACCAGATTGTATAGTCGGGATGGTTGGAAATATTCACCCGCTAACGCGTCATTTGAGTGAGAAGAATGTATCAATGAGAATCCTCGATAAATTTACTCCCACACCAGCCACAAGAAACATCACTCCTGCGTCCAAGGTCTCAGATTTAGGAAATGTTGATCACATTGTGATATCTGGTTCTGCATTGGTTTTTAATACTTTTGATGACATAATAGGGCTACTTTCCCAGATTTCTGGCAATAAAATCCTCGTAGGCCCATCTGCACAAATTTTGCCAGAAATGGCTTTTCAAATGGGATTTTCAGCCATTGGGAGTTCAAGGATTATAAATGTTGAAGAGACACTCCGCATCCTTCAAGAAGGAGGAGGATACAGATTTTTTAAAAAATATACAAAAAAATATTCCTTTATCAAGAAATTTGAGATACTTCCTTAGTTGATTACATACTAATTCGCTATCATGAGGGGAGAAGTGAGGTAAAATCAATGTTAGAGTTCCTCGGATAATCAAGATTTCAGAAGGGACATTATAAGGAAACATAATACCAGAGATCTTACTCATGTACATATGGAGAGTAAGCTATCATAAGGATTATTTCCTAATATTCTTTTGTAGAGTACTCTTTCATGGCTAAATATTATCTTTCATTGCCTTAAGATGATTGTTCTTTTTTATCTGATATACACAGAATGTTTATTTCGTCACCGTGCCATCATTAGCAGGGATATTTCCATTGATTGACCTACTCTCGATTTAAGGTTATTTTAATTTTGTTCTTATCAAGTAGGAGTATGCTTTATTTGTTCTTCTTTCGTTATTCCTACTCAAAAGCTGGGGGGGCAGCACCACCACCAGTTATACCACTGCCACCAATGACAGTAGCGGATAGTAGGAACAGTATTATTGTGAAGAACAATGGAAGCAGCTTCCATATTGTTAATTCAACGTCTAGTTTTCTTTCTCTTATTCTTATGGTTCTTTTCAACTTTTTTCACCTTTTATTGCTTAAAGTCGTTCGTTTTAGTGTCGAATATGTTCATCCGGAGAATTTCTCTAGATAAAACATACGGAAATCGGTATGGTTTAGAAAGACTTAAAACTTTTCTCTGCGCAGTTGAACGCATGGTAGGATCAGTTCTCTCATCTCTTGAGGAAATCCGACAAAAACAATCAGCTTACCAGATTGATCAATTCGTATTAGATTTTTTGGACATTTGGAACCTTATCCATCAAAAAGCTCCTAATCTTTCTATCAAAGATATTCAAGATTTCACGAAGGAAATTCTTGACTCAATAACATTACCCTTTTACCAAAAATACAGCAAACAACCGTGGATCGAAAAATACGACACATGGGTTGAGAATTACTTTTCTATTGTGATTAACTGGATTGGAAAAGGACGTATCATGTTTCCATTGCGGTTAATCACCTATGAAATCGTCTACCATGAAGAGAATCTATTAGAATTCTTCATTCGGAAGATTCGCACGAAAGAAATTAGTGGTACAGTAGATAATCTGTTCAATCTTTTATTCCCAAAATTAATTAACGTTTCCATACCCCTATCAGAAACCGATTTAATAATACTTAAAGCTCTTCAGGCACTACAATCTGGGAGTAAAGACATTTTTAAGGGCACCAATATGGACACTTGCTCACAAGAAGTAAATGTGTCTACAAGGACAATCGCTCGAAGAATTAATATCATTAATTTTCTCCAGATCCCTATAGCCATGCACTTCTTGGATATGGCGCAATTAGGGTATGAAACTTTTCTTCTCACTCACTTCAACCCCATCTCAGACAAATTAAAACCTTATTGTTACCTTTCTGTAGATCTTGCAATTAGTCAATTTAGTTTATTACAAATCCCTATGAATAAGAGTAAAGTGTACCTACAAGCCCAAGATGACCTTGAACCTACGATTTTCCACCAACTCGATAAGCGAATTCAGAATTGGAACCTTTCTGGGTTAGGAGTTGGGAAAGATGGCTGGAAAATCTCACCTGCATTTATATACTGCGACCCTCTTGTGAATATCTTGTCACCTTCCCCTACCATGGAGGTTAGTTTAAAACCTGGCCTTGATCACTTTAGAAAACTGACTCCAGCCGATATTAAAATTCTGGAGTTTATCACAACCACAGGCGCTCTGAAGAATAAGAAACAGCTCAGCAAACAAATTAATGTTTCCCTTCCGAAGGTCAGTGAACGATTAGATGAGTATCAGGAAAAGAATCTGATCTATAAAATTTATCAATATTTCAATATCGGTCTGGATTTAAGCATTTCTTTCTGTCTCACGACCCCCACAGAACATAACATCCCTTGGATTCAACATTTTCTCACATTCCCGAAAATTGATGTTTTTTATGATATTGACCCTGAAAGGTCTCTCTTCTTTGGTCATGTAAAACTTCCTTCTAAATGGTTCAAAGATTTTGCTCGTAAAGTCCGAAGGTTGAAGAAAGATTTCAAGGACCTTAAATTTTATTATACAGTTGATCCTCCGGACATTCCAAAATGGAGTTTAACCCTTTCTGACACTTATTTCTAATTCATTATTTTTCAAAAAACAGATAAAATCCTGCTTTGATTAATTTTAAGTATTTAATATCTTGTTTTATTGAAAATCAAAGTCATTTTTACAGATATCTTCAACAATAGAGTTGAACTTTTGTCGTATTGGTTAGTCTTACAGGTTTTGTCGGATTAAGGAAATTCTTCAAAAATATCTTGACTATCCATCTTCAGACAAATTTTTCGAACTTGTGTCACATTTGAATATCTTTCTGTTATATCAAAGTGTGTTATTCATATCTTAATCGAAGCAAAGTCATCAAGAAACACATTGGACGTTGATAAAGTGCAAGTTACAGAGCAGTTTGGAATCAAAAAGTCTTTAGATCAAGTTTTTCAATTACTCTTCATGGCAACAAATCTCTTTTTATCATTTGAGCCTCAAAATGAGCTTTGGATACTACAAATGAAAAAGAAAAACGAATTATCAGACTTAGAGCTTAAAAAACTCCTCACCTATTTTCTCGACTTGATCGAATATTTTTCCCATGAGAAATTACAAATGATCCAAGATCCAACGGATAGTTCTCGGTATGCCCTTACGGGAGGTTTTTAACATGTTCTCAGAAATTGTATATGTTCGAAAGGAAGAGTCAAACCAAAAAGAAAAGAACCATGATCTAGTATTGGATACACCTTCTCTCTCCAAGAAAGTGAAGGAGGAAAGAATAAAGAAATATGAGGATCGTCTAGCGAACCAATTAGCTGATCGTGCTCTTTTACTGTTGTCATTCAAAGATACTTCAACCCAAAATTTGAGGTATGTCCTGAATGTTCTTGGAATTCGCTCATTGGAAGAGAAAAGGAATATTCTACAAGAAATCTATCGGTTAATTAGGGAGGGGATAGTGTATGTTCCTAGAGGTCTTCCTCTGTTAATTGACCAAGGTTCATTGTTTGATACGAACAACAACTCCATCGAGGCTGAAGATATTGACATTTGCCTTCTTCGTCCATATGAGGACTTGATCAAGGAAATCCAGAACGATATAACACAACTACAAGCTACAAAACCAATTAAAAATCTATAGATAGTTATAGCAATCCATAAAAGGATGCAATCTATTGATGACTCAGGAGGATCCTTCATCAGAGGAAAGTATGAGACAGAAAGAACTCATAGCAATAAAGAAATATGTAAAACTAGCAAATGGTTCCTCAGAACATGCTTTGATAGCCACATGGCATTGTATCAAGCATATGCAATCAACGTTAAATTTACCACTTCAAACCCCTATTGAAGATCTTGTTGATCTTTTCAATAACCTTGAAGAGATTCGAAAAACCTTTAATTTTCAAATTGAAAACTTTTCTCAGCTAGACGAAATTTTCTGGGAGATTAAAACTGTTAAGAGGAAGTTAAATTTCCCAGAAAACTATTCAATTACTGATGTCTTATCTCGAATCAATGCAAAATTGATTCCTACTCTAGGTCTTGATGAAAATTCCTTACTCAAGAAACTATTACAGTTATACCTACTAGGACTAAATCAAAGTATTTAACGAAGCTTACGTCTTATTACTTAGTATCCACCGAAGGGTCGCATTTCAATGAAACCACAGAAAAATGCATTGATAGAAATAATAATCAATGATAACGAAAGAGTTCATTTAACGGATCGTACCCTCATTCTATTATCATTCAAAGATACTGAAAGACAAAACTTAGAATTTTTATTCAACCTCCTTGAGATCCGAACACTCCAAGAGAAAGAAAAAATCCTCAGGGAGATCTTTAGACTAATTCAAGAAGGAATTGTCTACATCCCTCAAGGTCTAGCTAGATTAATTGACCAAGGAACGCTTTTTAACATCAATGACCCTGTAGGGATCAGAAATATCGATTTATGCCTTCTTTGTCCTTATGATCAATTAATCAAAGAAATCCAGAATGAAATTATCAAACTAAGAAGGGAAAAGGACGTACAGAAGGGATAATTCTATTCTTTTTCATTATTTCAAGTTCAATCACTAATACAACATCTTTTGATTTGTTAGAGATCAGTTCAACCTCATAAAACATTTTTGAAACCTTTATCAGTTGTTGAATTGGTTTCATTCTGACCTAAAATGCTTTAAGAATGAACAAATTCTGGGTGTAAAAAGAGGTAAGACGATGTATTTTCCATTCTCTCTAAAATCTACAGCTAATTGGTTAGATTTTGTTCCTGAACTTCTTTCAACTCTTCCAGACGACTCAAGATATGTTGATAATAAGGAATTTCATAATTATCTTGCTTCTACTCTAGAAACATTCTTTCCAGAGGCTTCAGATCAATTTCTCTTGACTATTTTCACTTTATTGATGGAAGCCACGGATGCTGGAAAATATGTTCTTCTAGAGACATTACTTGTTGCAGAGGGGGTATGGGAAGCACTAGCTCAAGATGACACTTTTCAACCACTCCTAACTGGATTAGCCCTCTCAAATGATAAAATCTATTCAAAAAGCGCAGCTACTTTCTCGAGTAAGCTGGAAGATATTCGCATTCTTGAAGCAGAGGAAGCAATGCCAGAATTAATGTATGAAAAAGAAGAAGAAGAGGCCCTTGAAGAAGCTGTACTTAATCATATTTTAGAAGGAGCTTTAGAAGAGATTTCTTCAGAAAGATTGAAATCAGAAGCGGTTTCTGAGAAATATGCGATGACTAGATCGGCTCCACCTCCTGAACCAGTTGCAGCACCCGCTAGCCCTCCTGGTACTGCTCCAGCTTCACCTCCTGTTACTTCTAATGCTGGTCCTCCTGCTCCGAAGCTTGCACCTTCTCCTTCTGCTGCTGGTGATGCACCTCCCCCAAGACCAGCACTCGCGCCTGTTAAAGCAGCTGATAAATTTGAAGTTAAGGAGAAAGAAGTTTCAAAGAAACGAAAAAAGGCTGTAAAAGAAGCAATTAAAACTGAAATTGCCCCCGTTGTACCTCTAGAAAGCCCATCTGCAGAAACTATGCACACTCATGTACACTATTATTCAAAAATGCTCTCTCGTAAAACCTACCCTCTTGTCGTAACCTTATCCAGGGTCGCAAGAGAACTTACCAAAGATAAATCACACTTTCTATCTGGTGAGAAAGAGAAAGAAACACGGGGAGAATTTGAATTACCTGATGTTACCAAACGACTCAT
>JAEOSR010000055.1 GCA_016840285.1 Candidatus Hodarchaeota archaeon
CTCGATTCGAAGGCAGTTGCATGAAGCCAGTATAGTTCCCCGCATTGACCTCCGTGCCCCAAGGGCCCGAATTATGTTTCCCATCTGTAAGAAAGAGGATGGTTTTCAAAACTGACGTGTTACGTTGTGTATTGAACAGGGCGTCCAATGAGACGTTCAACCCAGCCCATGCGTCGGTTCCCCCAGCACCACTTAGAGCCTCCACTTCACTCAGAACATACGATAGATGTGTCTGATTACTCGTATAATCTAACGGAGCATGAAGTGTTGCATCTGTCGTCCAATCTCCATCATTTACAAAATCAAAGGATACTAAACTCACCCGATCATTCGATAAATTCGCCCAGTAGGATTGATTTATCAAAGCCAAGGTGTTTTGAATGGCGGCTTTTGCTAGTGGCATCCGATTCGCATCCATACTGCCCGAGGTATCGATACAAAAGACGATATCCATGTCAATAAGGGGTGGTAACGGCTGTGATTCGAGGAAAATACTACCTCCCTCTGTAATATTGACTCCAATTGTCGTATTGACCACCACTTCTTTTGTAATATTCACCTCCACTTCAATTGTTTTATTAACTTCAACTTCTATAGTTTGATTAATTTTTATAGGAACCTCAACTGAAACATTAACAGGGACTTCTACTGGTATTTCAATCTCTTCCACTGTACTTTGGACAATTTCTTCTGTAACCTCGACGGGAGGTAAAGACGTAAAGGCAAAAAGAGGGAGTGTAATCATTGATGTAACAATTAGAGCTACAGTACGGGGATGTTGCTTAATTGCCTCCCAAAAATAACTTCGGTTCCGAAATTGAATACGATGTCGCATTAATTCACCAGTAGAAGAAAATACAAATCTTATCAATATTGTTTGGATTTGTTAGCTTAAATCCTCACAAAATTATCTTAATATTGATACAAGATTACTTGTTATCGATTTTTGTTAGTGAAGACGGATTTAAAAATTTATCTGGAAAATTAATCAGCAGATCAATGGAATACTCCAGTATTCGACGGAGTAGTCTTCCCCTGAGGATCAGTTTCATCAGATCCCCGACAAAATGAAAGAATTATGGAAAAAAACGATGAAAAAAAATTAATCTAGTTTAATATATTTTGAACCGAAAAGAAAAGAGCTTTGAATAATTTTGTTGATTTATTCGAAAAAAAAAGATAAAATCCGACAAAATAGTTTATTCAAATGATGAAAGTCAAATTGGAGAATTTAATGATTCTATGATACAAAAATTGTATTTAGGAATATAAAAATAATAAATATCGATTGATTACAACAAAGAGGTAATGAACACCTCTTGTAAGTGGAGACAAAAATAATCAAAAGGGATTATAGATATGAATAATGAATCATCAAAAAGACCTGTAACCGAGAAAGAGTGGACTGATCTAGGAACCACCAATTATCGGAAAGGGAACATTATTACAGCCATTGAGAACTTTTTACATGCTCTCACAATCGATCCCAACTATACTGACGCACACTTTGGGCTAGGCAATTGCTATTTTGCTCAACAAAATTGGGAAAAAGCTTTATATTCCTATAAAACTGTGTTAGAGAAAATTCCGCAAAGTGCATCAATCTGGTTAAATCTAGGAAATATATATTTAGAATTGGGGCAATTAAATAAAGCTAGGGATGCTTTTTATAGAGCAATTGAATTAAAACCTGATTATGCGCCAAATTGGTATAATTTGGCTAGGTTTTACGAAAAATCTGACGTAAAAAAAGCAATAGAGACTTATCAAAGAACCCTCCAACTTGATCCAAACTATACCTCAGCACATTATAACCTTGGTATCCTATATTACAAAGATGGTATGTTCAAAGAAGCCATTAATTGTTACAAAATGGCTTTGGAAACTGATCCACTTCATTTAAAGGCATGGATAAATCTAGGAATTGTTTATCACGACCTAGGGGAAATTAGAAATGGGATTTTAACTTATGAAAGAGCAATAAAGACGTTATCTGAACATCATGAATTATGGTTTGCTCTTGGCAATCTATACTATAAACAGGGATTAGAAGACGATTTAATTAACGCGGTCAAGTCATATACCAAGGGGTTAGAGTTAGCTCCTGATGAAGCATCAGGGTGGTCAGATTTAGGCAGTACTTATTATAAGATTGGAGATTTGAATAAAGCAATCGATTATACGCAAAAAGCACTTGAAGTAAATCCAAAATATATCAAAGGATGGTTTAATCTTGGAAATATATATTATAAGAAATACATCAAAGAAGCAGTATTGGATGATGAGCTACTTGAATACAAAAGTTATGCTCTTTGGTGTTTTCATGAAGGAGCTAAATTAGGAGACAAAGATTCACTACATAACGAACAATTACTATTAAAAGAAGGGATCGAGGCAATAAAGCCACCACTTATTTTCGAACCTGAAGATGAAGAATAATTCTACAAAGTGAAACACTTGAAGTGTTTCTTGATTTTCGTCGGAATTCCTACTTTTTATCTGAATTTGAATATCTGAATACGTCAATATTTGTTAAAATCTGTCATCTTTGAAGACCTTCATAATATATCTACTACGGTGTATTCTGTAAAAACGAAGACAAAAAAATCAGTTCTTTAATGAAAATACTTAAATTAAATGAAAGCTATTACATAACATTATTGTTGCTGATAAGATTTGACCTATAATAGTATTTTTTCATCAAAAGTGAACGAATCACAAGAAGTTCAGAATCAAAAAGAACTACGAAGACTATTAAGCCTAAAAGGCATTAAATCTGAGAACATAGTTAAAACAACATGGTATCTTCTAAAAAAAATGCAAAAAGAATTACACCTCCCAACATTATACCCAATTAAACAGCATTATCACTTCTATCAAAAATTAGATGAAATTCAAAAAACATTGAACCACTCGTTAGATTTCTCTCAACTAAATCAACTTTTTAATGAAATTACAGCTCTACGGGAACTTCTAGGATTACCTGAAACAATTTCTACATCTAAAATTATTACTCTGGTTCGGAAAGAACCTCTTGAGAGACTTATCTCTTTAGATATCGGATACGATTCATTGCTTCTTAAAATTCTAATGCTAGATTCAACTACGAATAAAGAAGACCCAACGAAAACTCAAGAAGGCCCACCATTAACTCATGATATGGATTTCATTTTATTTGCAATTTTAAAAGCATATGGCCCTATTTCCCGTCCTGAACTAGTCCAATTAATTGGTGCTCCACGTAGCACTATCTATGATAGCTTACAACGATTAGTTACAAGGGGATTTGCCATTCAATATACACAAAAGAAAAATCCTGTAGGACGGCCAGTTACTTTATTTGATGCCATAATATAAAATGGTGTCATATAATAGTAA
>JAEOSR010000056.1 GCA_016840285.1 Candidatus Hodarchaeota archaeon
AAAGGCAGTAACAAAGATTGTTAGTGTTTCGTTAAAATGTGCTTGGGTGATTGGATCGATAATAAAGCTTCCAGCATAGAAAACAAGTAATACCATAAAAATACAAAGTATTCCAAACATTCCTTTTTGCTTATTACTTTTCATTTTCTTACATCACCTAATCTTAGAGGAGAAAAGGTGAAAGAATAAAAGGCAGGAGGAGTACCGATTATTCAATCACACATCGTTGGAGGAGGGGGAGGGAGGATGTAGAATGATTTTCAAAGGATTCCATATTCCCAAAAAGAATTTTCTCTCCTTATTCAACCAATCCACACCGATAACTATGGGGATTTCCACCTATAAAAGTTTTATAGAAGTAAGTAATTACTATTGAATTACTATTGGTTTGATTGGTAAGTATCATATTTATATCCCTCTCTCTCTGAAATAGCCTATTATAGTCCTTTTATTCAGGGTTATCTGGTGATAGATAATGATTTTTACAATAAGTGATCCAGAAGAATTAATGAAATTTGCTGAATCATGTGAATCTCATAGATACAGAGTTTATTATGATATTCAAGAACAAACATATTGGTTAAGACCTACCAAAAGCTCCAAACATCTTGATACAGTCAAATATAGAGGAAAAAAAGAAAACGATTTGATTAAATTCTTGGAAGAGAAATTTACTGTAATTCGAGTAGCTGAAATTTCATTCATCAAAGAATAATTTAATCAGTTACGCTTTTTCCCTTTTTCCCTTTTTCTTTCATGAGGTAGTTTGGTTTATTCTCGTAAGGTGGTTTTTCTTTTTCTTTCTGCTCAAATTGAAAGAATCTAAAAAAGTCAGGCATACAATTCTTCTATCTTACTAAGATTTTTAAGAACTCTAGATTGATCATAATATAATTTGAATTAGGATTAGGTAAGGATGGGTAACAATATCATTTTCATAGCTGACATGGAAATTTACGAGGAAATTGGACAATTACTTGATGAAGCAGAAAAAGAGATAATCATTCTTTCCCCTTGGATTCAATTGACAGAGCTGACTATCCTTTCTGTTTCATCTTATACTTTCCTGTAAAAGACCTTTTCTATATCTGATAAAAAGGTGATAAATGAAAGATCTTCTCCCATAAAAACACATAATTTGTAGGTGAATTTACATCAACCATTAAATTCAGAATTCGACACTTAAATTGATTTTTCTAGTTCTTCTTCCTTGGATTCCCTTTTTCCCATTTTTTCACCGTGCAGGATCGCACGTCGAAGGGCATCATCAATGAATGCTTCCCTCGATGAAGAATGCCCTTGTTTGACTAGGTCATCGATTTTCTTCATCACATTCTCTGGTACACTATCAGAATATTGTAGAGAAGCATCAACTTCCAAAGAAGGTTTTTCCACTACCTCTAATCCTTTTTTTACTAGCGTTTTATGATAGTTTCTTAAGGTTATCCTCAATATCTCGGCTTCTTTTGTTTCCACACTTCTATTTCTCAACCATTCAACTATTTCACTGAATTTTAACAGGTCTTCTCCCGACAATGAGACAGATACTTGTTTTCTTTTAGACATTGAACATCGACAAAACATTTTCTGAATCATTAATAAAATTTTGCACTTTCGTGATAATTACTAGAAAAGTTTTTATATGTTATAATTATTGTAATTGTGAATTCAAGTTTTTTATTGGAGATTCATATGTATGGCACAACCAAAAGCAAATATTCCAAAAGCAATATTTCAAGCGCAAAAACTAGTCCAAGATGCGCGGTCTTATGACCATCAAGATCAATACCAGAAAGCAATTGTCTATTACATGCAAGCAACTAAAACTTTCATAGTATTGCTGAAACGTTACCCTCAGATGCCTTTCCACAAGCAATATACTCAAGAGGTTCGACTGTGTCTACAACGAGTGAAGCAACTTAAACTATGTTTAATGAATTCCACCCAATCACCCAATCATCCTAAATCAGGATGTATCAAATCAAAAGATGATCAAGAATATGCTGAATTACGTAAACGTATCCTTAGATGCCGGATCACTCCTGATCCTAATCTTTCATGGAATGATATAATTGGTCTTGATGAAGTCATCCACCATATTCAGGAAACAGTCTTAGTACCTCTTCAACATCCTGAGATCTGGGAGAGCAGTATCAAACCATCCAGATCAATTCTCTTGTTTGGGCCACCTGGGTGTGGGAAAACACACTTAATTCGGGTACTGGCTGCAGAAGTAGCACCTATTCCTATTTTCAGCCCCCCTGCTGGGATTTTATTATCAAAATGGCATGGGGAAAGTCAGAAAATGATTCGAGCATTGTATGAAACTGCTTGGGAACACGCACCTTCGATCATTTTCATTGATGAATTTGATGGCATCTTTGGATCAACCAACAATTCTCGAGGAAGGAATGGAGATTCAGAAGTTTCTAGAATAACAATTCAGATTCAAAAGGAGCTTCAACAGTTTATGGATGGATTATACACCCCACCAGTAAATAAAACGGTAACTATTGTCGCCACAAACTTCCCTCAGCGGTTACAACTTGCCCAATTGCGCCGCTTTGATAAGATTCTGTACATTCCACCTCCTTCCCCAATAGCGATTATTAAAATGCTGAAGCATTTCTTTCGAAAGGTACCTCAAAATTTTGAAAACCATTTCAAATGTTTATCATATCGGGATTTAAATGGGTATACCCCTGATGAAATACTAAAAATTTGTAGTGATGCTTACTATCAGGCACTTAGTAGATCTGATAAGAATAAGCTTCCCGCACAAGTAACTTTCGATGATGTTTCGTATTGTAGGTCAGGATTAAAACCAATACTTAGGTTTAAAGGGACAAAGGGGGTGGGTACCATATTTTTTCGGATATGGAATGCCAAGTTTGGAAGACCCCCAATTGAATATCCCATGGAGCAATGGGAAGAAAAGGATGTAAACCCTTCTTTGCTTCTTAATCTGCGAAAAGCAAAAGAAAGCCGCTAGGGGGAAAGAGGAACGTTTACACAGGAAGATCACGATGTTATTCTAGCTCAGGAAGAAGAAGAACAGCAGCAAGAAGAGGAGGCAGAAAATAATGAACAAGAAACTGACCTCGAGGAGCAACCTCCAGAGTTTGATCTTTATGATGTAGCTCCAAGAATCGAAGTGGAGGAGCTTCTGGCAGAGTATGAAATGTTTGCACATGAGCTCAAGGAATTTTTGCCTTCGGATACTATTCTTACTTTAGAAGAGGCCAAAACTGAAGCAGAAGACTTTGCCGAGGATGATGAAAATAACTCGGGTGATACTATAAGTATAGACCAGGATACGTTGGTTTTAGAGGCAAAAGTCGAGGTTCAAGAGGTTGAAGAGGAGGAGCTAGAGACTTATGAACTCATAGATACGGAACAAGAGATCCAAGAAGAGGAGTTAGAGTCAATAAACCAAGAAGAAGTGAACACAAGTATCGAAAATGACTTGTGCGAAGAGGTTGAGGAAGAATCACCGATTCTAGAAGAAGACCAAGAAATTGAGATCTCGAATATCAATCAAGAAATAGAGGAACTGACTGCTGAAGTAGAAGTAACTGAAATAGAAATACTTCAACTGGAAAAAGAGTTAGAGTCAATTATTGAGGAAGAGCTAATAACAGAGCAGGTTAAGGAGATTGAAGATGAAGAGTCCACTGAGGAAATACACCAAGAAGAAAATCAGATAGAGGAGTATGGTAATGTTACCGATACTGATTGGGAAGCATCAGAGGAGCAAGATCATTGTGATCAGGAAATATTGGATAGTGAGGCCATAGATTCAACTTCGGTTGAAGTAATAGAACACGAAGAAACGATTTTTGATCAGGAATTAGAGGAAAATCCACTGATTACTCTTGAATATCCGTTTGATGAAGAATTTGGGGAGCAAGATTATACTCAAGCATCAACATTCGATCAGGAATTGGAGGAAGCTCATGCTAATGAACTTGAATATCAAACTGAGAAAGAGAATGTTGAAGATCTAGAAAAGCTAGAGGAGACATTAGACCAAAATGAGATAGTAGAAACATCTGAAATCACAGAAAATGAAATACAGTCACAACAATCCATTATTTCATCAGAAAAGGCTTATTCAGAAAGTGAGATAATCCAACCAACTTTCCATACATCCACTTCTCAATTAATAGAAATTGCTCATACAGACAATGTTCCTCTACAACAAACATTCGGTTTGTCATTCAATGATGAAAATATTCATGATTTTTCTCTTAGCTTACTAGGTAATGAGATAAGTGCCTTAGAGAAAATGTTGGAAGAGGTTGAATCACCACGTTTGTTAACACAATTTCATCTACAAATAGAGGACGATTTAAAGCAGTCTCTTGAGGTTCAGACTTCTCAGACTATTCATGAACATGATAGCTCATTAGAACTTGTTTTTCAAGGGCCCACGATTCCTGAGCCACCTCCGTATGATTTTCAAGCTGAATTAGAAGAACTAGAGGAAGAACAGAATAATTTAACAAGAAGGCAACTTCTAAAATCGTTTGAAAAGGCGCAATGGATCCAAATGACTGCTAATTTAGATTTAGCAAAGCAGAAATTACCTGTAATACATACACGTACATCAAATACTCAAAAAGCTGATCTTCTTGAAAAAAAAACAAAACAGACTTTTCAGAACAAGCAGATTTCCCGAAATAAAGAAGATACAGAAGAACAAATCATAGATGACCATGCTCCTCAACAATCCTCCTCTACTGAAGAAGAGATAAATTTAGTTGTTAAACATGAATCATCTACATTAAGGATTGGAGAAAAAAACAAGCAAAATATCAAACAAAATACTTTTGAAATAATTAATGAAAGAAGAAATCTTCTGATCAGCAAAGTAATGGAAGCTGGCCTTAATTCACTTAAGACAGGAAAAAAGTCTTACATTAATAGTTTCATCACTTATTGGAATCAAATTGTAGAGTTAGGAAAACCACCTACAAAAGAGATGGTCGTACTATATAATGAAATAAAGGGTAAACATGGAGTGTCTCTATATGTAATCAATTATAAAACTGATCCAGGATATAAAATTAAAGATTACGGTGATTTGCCTAGTATCGTTGATGAGTGGTTTGCTAGAAAATATACAACATATTTTAAAGAATGGTTAATTTTTAGAGATCAATTGGAGGGAAAGAGTGCTTTTATCAAAGTATGGGTAAAGGGTTCAAAGAATAGAGAAAAAGAATTATTCTTAATCCCCAATTATGAAGCAACAAAATGGAATGCGAATGGAGTTCCAATGGAACTTTGGAAACCCAAAAGGTCCTTCATCTTGAGATCGGGACTCTTTACTAAAGTAAAATTTCCACCTCGATATGAATATGATCCAAATAGAAGAAATACTGTTCTAATACGCCATCCAGTTAAGGAACGTATAATTAATCGCTTGGAGAATGTAGTTGATAGCAATGGAAAACCAATATATCGATATCCAAAAGAGGTAAGCAGGCATACTTGGTTTAATTCAGCTTATCAAATAAAATTCGATGAAAATCTAATTGATGAATATTTAGAGGGAATCTATTGGCAAAGAATTAAGACAGGACGAACTCGAGCAGAGAGATCGTCATTAAAACTTTCAGTTATCAATTATTACGAAAGACTTGGGGAGCGTATTACTTCTCTTACAGATAACATGATCGAATCTGAATTAAATGAAGCCTTTGAAATTTACTTAGTTGATGAATCAAAAGCTTTATGGGGCATCATTTCATTACTTAATGATGTTGTACCATTACAAATGGTTACAACATTTGATGAATGGATAGATAAGTTGAAAACAGAGTTTGGATCTGAAATAGCTAGGATAATTCAACAAGCTAAGTTACAAAATTTAAATAAAATTCCAATAACCTTTAAATTGACTGATGCAGATAAGTATCAGGGAGGAAAAACGCTCACACGTGATCCAATAAGATTTTGGGTAGAGAAGTATACAGATGGGATCTCTGGCTTTGCAAAAGCATTAATTGGAGATAACCGCGTCCGAACAGCATTAGAAGAGTTTAGTAGAGCGGTGGATGGAGTTTTTCCATTAGATTTGCCATTAAATGTGACAATAGAGACAAATTGGGCACATAACCCTACCCGTGTTAATATTGTTACTATACCAGATATTGTTGTCAAAGACAAAATAGGCCGAAAATTCTTGGCTTCTGAAATAGTGCAAAATAAAATCTTGCGAGAAATTGGAGATAACAATGGTCAAATTTCTCCTCGTGATTATTTACTTGAATATTTAAAGACAATGGGCGAATATGACCCTAATAATTGCTCAATTAAAAATATTCAACTTGAATTTATACCTAGAGGTAATACTTTAGGTGGAAGGACTGATATAACTAAAGATACAAATGTAGTGATAATTTCTTATTGGGGAAATGATGTACCTCAAATGGGTCGTGTTCCAGAAATTATTCAGTCATTAAGGATGATAAGATATTTGGACAAAATTGAGAATCAAGAAATTATCAAGCAAAAGGTAGTTAATAAACTCAAACAAGGAATTGGTGCTCTGGGATTTCAAAGAAAGATGGATGAGAATACATCAAGAGTTATTCAAGAGTTAACTGAGTTAACGAGTGCAGACGGAGAGGTGACTTTTTCTCGAGATTCTTTTTTAGAATTACTTCGCAGATATGGAATGGGCCTAGTTTCAAATAATTATTCACTGGATGATAAGGAAATCAACCCCTGATCTTCATGGAAAGGCAGAAAACAGATCACCAATACATTTAAAGAGAATTCAATGCTAGTTAACGTGAGAAAAGGGTAATTTGTATCATTTACCACAAGAGAGAACCTTAAATAGGATGATTGAACTCACAAATAGAGGACACAAAGGTAAACTCATCTAACGAGTCGAATGATTTTGGGGGAAAAAAAAGAAATGGATTGAGAGATTACTGATAATTCTGCCATTTCTGGTTGAGATTCGGATCTTTAATGGTCTCAATTATATATTGAGCCATTTCTTCTCCAGTACAGCCAGTATCACGACCTGTAATAGTTATTTTCTTTTCGTACTGAGAACAGAGTTCAATCGCTTTTTCTAATTTCACTGATTGGTCTGTAAATCCAATATGATTAAGGAGTAATGATGCAGCTTTAATTATACTTGTGGGATCAGCAAACCGTTCACGACCCTCATCGACCATTTTAAGAGCACTTCCGTGCACTGCTTCAAACATTGAGTATTGTTTGCCGATATTAGCTGCCCCTGCAGTACCTAATCCACCTTGAATTTGAGCTGCTTCGTCTGTGATAATGTCACCATACAGGTTCGGGGCGGTAATAACTCGGAATGAGCTTTGTCGAGCGGGGTCGATGAGCTTCGCCGTCATGATGTCAATGTACCAGTCGTCGTATTCCACTTCTGGATAGTCTTTAGCTACTTCTTCAGCAACTGCCAAGAATTTACCATCTGTCTTCTTGACAACATTGGCTTTTGTGACTACTGTGACTTTATTGATTTTGTTCTTCTTTGCATACTCAAACGCTGCTCTGATGATACGATCTGAACCTTGATTTGTGATCACCTTGAAATCGACTGCTAAATCATCCGTGACATCAACACCTTTTGAGCCTAGAACGTATGCTCCTTCTGTGTTCTCACGATAAAACATCCAATCAATGTTTTTCTCGGGTACACGAACAGGACGAACATTAGCAAAGAGATCTAACTCTCGACGCATTGCCACATTGGCGGACTCAATGTTAGGCCAGCCATACTTGTTTCCTTTCCACGGAGTGGTCGTTGGACCTTTCAATATCACATGACACTTCTTTAGCTCTTCTAAAACATCATCAGGAATAGCTTTCATCACTTTTGCTCTATTCTCAATTGTCAAACCTTTAATATTTCTGATTTCTATTTTTCCTGACTTAATTTGATCCTCCAAGAGGAAATTTAGAACAGCTACAGCGTGTTCAGTAATTTTTGGACCGATACCATCTCCACCACAAGCTCCAATTATGATTGGTTTTAAGGCACCATAATCTGTCCAATCGGGCTCTTTTTTCATTCTTTCTACACGTTCTAATTGTTCTTTTACTAATTTTCCAAAGTGTTCAGTTGCTTTTTTGATTGCTTCTTCAGACAATTTTTTTCACCTTAATTGTACTTCTTCTTGTGTTTATTTGAAAATAAAAAATTGGGATTCAATCTGCAAAGAGTATTTCATCCCAGGGTTGCCGATATAATGCAGCTCTTTGCCTCTTTTGATCAAAGATATGACCCATCATTCCTATGGATCTGCCGAGGACGAATAATCCATTAAGAACTTCGCTTTCAACAACATCATTTTTTTCTTCCTCTGAAAAGTCCAAGTTTTCTAGGAGATCCATGAAACAGATTCCGATACAACCATCAACGTTGAGAATTAAATTATTCCTCTTAGATGTTGTGATTTTTTCAACTTCTAAAGCAAAATCAAGATATGGATGTTTTTCAAAGTTTGTGAGAACAAATTCCTTCAATAACTTTACACGTACATCAGGGTTCTGAACAGACTTTATTCTATGACCAATACCAGGAATATTAATTCCAACAACGTTTTTCATATGATCAACGAATTCTTGAGGGGCCATCTTCTTTTCAAGCGCTATTTTCATATATTTCGCAGCATCAGAAATTGCTCCACCAAACCGGGGTCCTATTGTAAGAATCCCAGTAGCTAGCGAAGACATTAGATCTCTTCCAGCACGAGCAGTAACTATAGCATTATGAGCCCCTGAGACTGCTGGGCCGTGATCTGATGTTAGCTTAACAACAATTTCAATATAATCTTGAGCAAACTTAGGTAACTCTCTTTTAAACCACAGAAGACCTATAGTATATCCAAGAGTTCTATTTTGCTCAACTATTGAATCAAGACCAACGCCAGAGAACATTGGAACGTCTCCTCGTTCATCGCTGATTGTACATACAACATCAGTCGGTCTTCTTACAATTCCAGCCTTAGTAGCTTTGGCATAATCCATCGGTAATTGTGGAGGCTCAAATTCTTCTACTGGATCAGTTTTCCCTTCAGCTTTTAGTTTTTCAAAGGTGTCTTTTATTTTATCACCGAAATCATCGTAGGATTCGGGAACTATTACTCCTACTTCCGCTAGAGCTTTATTCTTTGCACTAGCTGTTTCCATCTCACTTCCAGCCATCGCACCAGCATGGCCAAATTGCAAACCTGATGGGAGGAGTTTAGCTGCTGTTCCAATACACCACATAACTAAGGGTTTTGTGATACGGCCATCTTTTACTGCATTTACGATTTCTATTTCTCCAGTGCCACCGACTTCACCAAGACAAACCATCATCTTAATCTTAGGGTTAGCCTCGTACCGAAGTAGATGATCGAGTAGGGTTGATCCAGCGTATCTGTCACCCCCGATCGCAATTCCTTCATAGATTCCATCAGAGTTTTGCGAAATCGCGAAATTCATTTCATTACTCATACCCCCACTTTTTGACACAAATCCGACACTACCAGGGCGATAGAGTTTCGAAAGAACAACATTCTCTATTGTTCCTGCAGTATTACCAATTTTAAATGCCCCTGCTTGTATTCCACCAACTGTAGCAGGACCAATTATTACTTTACCTTTGCTTCTAGCTAATTTATTCATTTCACGACTTCTACGTTCAGGAATTCCTTCTGCAATAACAGCCACAGTCTTTATTGTATCAAAAGACAATGCTTCCATTGTTGTTGGATATGCTGAGCGGAATGATGAAAAGTTAATTAAAACATCTGCATCAGGATGCTTTTTAACAGCAAGGTCTAGCTTTCGATAGATGGGAATTACAATCTCTTTTCCACCCCAAAATACTTTATGGTAACCGATTGCTCCAGTCTGGCTCGGCCTAATTACCGCGGCAACGGAAGGAGTTTCTCTCTTACATACAAAATCAAAATCAAGCATTCGTTGAATGGCATTACGCTGAAAACCATAGATAATTGCTCGTGTGTTTCGATTAAATAATTCTGCTGTCATCTAATAACCTCCTTCAGCTATCTCCTTTGAGTGATAACGGAACAATCTTCGTCATGTGCGTGTATCTGTCAAAAACTTCAATAGGAACACCTATTTCTTCACCAACATCTTTCATTAGCTTAAGACCTTCTTTTTCATTTGGTCCACCTCGTCGGACGTAGATTTTAACATTAGCTTGACGCAGCTTATCCGCAGATTTTTTAAGAGCAGCTACAATACCCATGAAGGTTGCTTTCACATCAGTGAAATTAGCAATTCCACCTCCTATAAGTAAGACCTTGGGACGTCCTTGAGGATCAGGCTTTTCAGTTAAAACATCAATAATCGTTTGAGCATAAAGTTCTGTATGTTCACGATTAGGATTCCCTGAATATTCTCCGTAATTGCCTAATTCTTGGGCAAATCCCATATCAGCGATAGTATCTGTATATACAACTGATCCACCGCCTCCAGCGACCATTGTCCACACTCGTGCGTCTCTATTCAAGATGGTAAATTTTAATGAAGCCCCTGTTTTTTCATCTAAATCAGAAATAAATTGCTCTTCCTTGGATAAAACCTGTCCAAAGGCTCTTGGAAATTCAATTGGATTATCTGGGTTTGCCCAGGTATTTATATGTTGAAAACTGGCTGTGTCATCAAGTTTTGCCTTTAAGTCCAACGGGACAATTTTTTTATCTCCAGTGATTGCGAAAGGATTTATTTCCAAGAAAGCGAAGTCTTGGTCGACATAGACTTGGTAAAGCCCTTTGATGAATTGTACAAGTTCATTTCTAAGGTTACCTAATTCTGGGAGCTTACTAGCTAGATCAAAAGATGAGATGTCAGTTTCAATAGGGATAGGGATATGAATGACTTTATCCCAGTTTTCCTCAACGAAAATACCTCCTTCAAAGGAAAAGTGAATGATGTCATTTTCCATATCAGAAGTTATTGAAACATAAAATTCCTTCTCGTGTGGGATGAATGGCTCAACTAGGAATCTGTTGAGAGTACCTTTAATACCACCAATTTCTACTTCTTTGTTTAATCTATCAGAACAGAACGATTTCAGTTCATCAAAGTCTGCGTCTAATAATAATAAATTTGCTTTGCCACGTTTTCCAAAAAGCTGATCAGGCTTTGCTGCAAGCTTATCAGTCTTAAACCAAGGATTATTGGTAACTAATTTATTCCAATCAGTATCAGGAGTAATAACCGCAAGTTTCCCATGATAATTGTATTCAGGGAAATATTTTGGTAACTCTGACATTAGTAATTTTTTTGCTGAAAATTCATATATTGACTTTTGTGCCATATTCTTTCCTCTCTAAATCTATTAAAGAAACATAATTTAGAAAAAGGCAGGAAGTGACGTATGTTTTAGATTTCCCTCTTATTTACTTACGAGGGAATTCTAGAGTCTAGTTATCAAAAATTGAGAAGTTAATAAGAATTTTATTACAAAAAATGTAATTTACATTCTAATTACATTTGCATTTTATTGTGGTTAGAAAAAGAATATTAAGTGAAACTTGCTCTTCTTTGCCTCTCGTAAAACATTTGAGGAAAAATTATTATAAAACATTGAAAATTACGGATTTAGTAAGGATGATACTTATGTCTTACAAGGATATAACGTTAGCATACGGGGATGAAATGATTTCCAATTTTATCCCGGCTGATCTGAATGTACGAGTTCTGGAACCCGAGAAAGCAAAACGTACTTTCACAGATCTCCAAGCTCGTTTTGATGTAATCATCAAAAATCCTGTTGATTCGCCCCCCTTAGAGGAAATGGTGAAAAATCGACAAAGACCGAGAATAATGATTCTTGTGGATGATGCTACTCGACCCAATAAGCACACCAAAATTCTTCTCCCCATTCTTTTAGAAAAATTATTCGAGTATGGTGTAAAGAAAGATGACATTTGGTTAATGATCGCAAGTGGCTCTCATAGCCCACCTTCAGATGATCTTTTGGAAAACAAGATCCTTGGTTCTGAAATTTACAAAGTATGGAAAAATAATGTCATAATTCATAAACAAGATGAGAATTGTAAAAATCTTGGGACCTCTTCATTAGGTACACCCATTGAAGTTGATATTGATGTATTGGAATCTGGATTAGTTATCGCTGTTTCAGATAGTGAATATCATTATTTCGCTGGAGTTGCAGGAACCGTCAAATCATTCTTTCCAGGATGTGCTGGAAAGGAAACTATCGCACGAAATCACCCACAAATGTTTGACAAGGTTCACGGATTTAAACCAGAATGTCGTTTGGGTAATACTGCAGGTAATCCAGTCATTCAAGACATGATTGAAATGGCTAAGAAGACGAAAAAGATGGTTCCTGTATTCGACATTGATGCTGTTATGGAAGGAGATGATATAGTAATTTTAAATGCAGGAGACATCAACTCTTTGCATGAAATAGTTCTGGAAACATTAAAACCATTGCGGATAGTAGAGGTTGAGAAAGCTGCTGACTTAGTCATTGTATCCACAGGAGCATTAAGTATTAACTTGTATCAAGGCGGAAAAGGTTTTCATGCTGGTTGGAATGCAGTCAAACAAGGTGGAGATGTTTTACTACTTGCCCACTGCCCTTTTGGTCATGGGTCTCAGAATTACTATGACACAATGCAAGAAATTAAGGGTATGGATCTTGATAAAGCAATGAATCATGTTATTGAAACAAAATGCAGTATTGAAACCTTTAAAATTGGTAATCAAAAAGTAGTCGATTTACTTCGAATTTTAAAGCGTTGTACTTGTCATATAATCACCGAGATGGACAAAGACGAGATTGAGAATGTTTTCCAAATGAAATATGTCTCAAGAACTGGTACGGTTCAAGAGAGTCTTCGTTCATGGATTCAGAAGTACAGAGAAGAAAAGAATCAAGATCCCCTTGTTTATATTCTACCAGATGCTGGGAATTATATTGATGTGAAGAATCGATAATGAGATTCTTCACCTCATTTTTTATTCTTAAATTACTTTTATATTGAAGATTGACTGTGATTTCGTGTATTTTAACTTCACTTACATTTTAGAAATTTTTTGCTTCTAAATCATTATGTGCTATTTATTAGTTATTGTGTTCTCAAGATTACTTTGAATTAAGAATTAAATCATAATATTTGTCTACTATTGTTAACTGAATTTATTTTGTGTTTGAAAAATAGCCTCTTTTTTTACTATGAAAAAAAAGATAAGATACTATCAACAGGCTGCCAATATATTCCACAGAGCCTTTAGCTTACGATTTTCGTAAAAATCGAAAGTCTATCGCAATATAATTGTGATGTGAGCAAAATATGAAAACAGAAATTTCTTCTGAAAGTAAACTTAAACAATTTATACCTAAACATCAAGCAAGGAGCGCAATATGGTGGGTTCTCCAGCGTCTCTCTGGATTTTTCTTATTCTTTTTCCTATTATTCCACTTGCTGGCAAATCATTACTTAACGGCACTCCTCCCGGCAGATGTACGAGCATTCGGCGTAGCTTCTTTTGAGGCCGTTCAATGGAAGATGCAATATACTTACTTAGGAATTCCTTTGTACCTCGTAATATCTCTTTGTTTTGTTACATTTCTAGTCTTTCACATGTTGAATGGGTTTAGAACTGTCACCTTAGATCTGACAACTAACCAGACACTTCGGAAGCTTATTGCATTCTTGTTGGTGATCATAGGGTTTGTAGCAATTGCTTATACAATTTGGCTAAATCTTTCAGTCGCTGGTATTTGAATAAGGTGATTATAAATGGTAGAACACAAGGAAAATATACATGATTCACAAATAGACACGAGTAGTAAAGCAGCAAACTTTCTCCAATGGTTCAACCCTTTTGCCCGTGGGATCGGAATGTGGGCATGGTTACTTCAACGAATTACAGGGCTACTTCTAATTATGTATGTTGTTTTTCATTTTGGTATGATATTTACACTCGTTGTAGACTCAATTTGGAATTTAAATGCTGGCCAATTCTACAATGGTCTTATTCATTGGGTTAATTCACCAATTCTTCCCGATATCGCTCCCCTACAATTCGGGGATATTATTATCAATATTCAAAACATTATTTCTATTGGTTATATGATCGATATTGGAGTAATAGGGATTCTTGTATATCATGGATTTAACGGTATTCGGGTTATCCTATTTGACTTAGGAATTGGGATTCGCCGTCAAAAAACAATCTTCTGGATTTTATTTATCTTAGGGATTATCATTTGGCTTGTAGCTTTACTGTTCATTCTAATTGTTCCAGAAATTGTGATTTTAACAGATAAGTGATAATTATGAAAATACAAAGACATTCAATACTCGTAGTGGGGTCAGGTCTTGCAGGGATGCGTGCAGCAGTAGCCGCTAGAGAGAAAGGAGCAGATGTGGCTGTCGTTTCAATTTGTCAACCAGTCAGAAGCCACTCAGTTGCAGCTCAAGGTGGAATTAATGCGCCGTTGTGCAATAATCCAGAGTCAAAGGATGATTCGGTTGAAAAACATGCATTCGATACAGTTAAAGGTTCAGATTATTTAGCTGATCAACCAGCTGTCCTTAAAATGATAGGTATGGCTAAAGAAACAGTTTACGAACTTGAACATTGGGGATGTCCTTTTTCAAGGTTCGAGGATGGGAGTATTGGCCAAAGACCATTTGGAGGAGCAGGATATCCAAGAACGTGTTTTGCTGCAGATCGAACTGGCCACTCTGTACTACATGTAGCGTGGGAACGATCTGTCAAACTCGGTGTCCCTGTTTATGAAGATCGCCTTGTTATCCGATTAGCAGTTAAAGACAAGAAAGTTCAAGGACTTATTGTTTATAATTTTAGAACAGGTGATCTTGAGATGTGGGAATGTGATGCAGTTATTTTCGCCACTGGTGGCGCAGGACAGATTTATGGAGCAACATCTAATGCTTTAAGTTGTAACGCTTTTGGTATGGCGGTAGCATATTGGGCAGGTGTTGCTCTCAAGGATATGGAATTCATCCAATTTCACCCAACAACATTGTATGGAAATAATGTCTTAATTTCTGAAGCAGCGAGAGGCGAGGGTGGTTACTTACGAAATAATAAGGGTGAACGCTTCATGGAAAAATACGCACCAGAAAAAATGGAACTGGCTCCAAGAGATATTGTTTCCCGGTCAATCTATCAAGAAGTTCTCGAAGGACGAGGATATGGCACAAAAGAAAACGGGTATATCCACCTTGATTTGACTCATTTACCAGAGGAACAAATTCTTGAGCGTCTTCCTCAGATACGTGAGCTTGCATTAATATTCACTAATCAAGATATGATAAAGGATCCTATTCCTGTTCAACCTGGTTTTCATTATATGATGGGGGGTATACATGTGGATGAAAACTGTTCCAGTAAAGAGGTAGAAGGCTTTTTTGCTAGTGGTGAATGTTCTTGCGTTTCAGTCCATGGCGCTAATCGGTTAGGTGGAAATTCTCTTCTGGAATGCGCTGTTATGGGAAAAGTTGCCGGATTAGAGGCAGCTGAATTTGTAAAGGGGGTGACACCATCATCTGAAACAAAGAATATCCTTTTTTCGGAATTGCAAAAGCAAGAAGCAAAGTTAGATCATTGGTTCAGTGGTGAAGGTAAGGATGACCCTTTCTCAATTATGGAAGAAATGAGAGCTATAATGATGACCAAAGTTTTTGTCTATCGTGAGGAAGGCCCCCTTACAGAAGCCCTTAACAAGATCAGGAAACTTAAAAAGCGTTTCAAAGAAGGCGCTTATCTTAAGTCTAATGTTAGAGAATATAATAGAGAATTAGAGTGGGTACTTGCCATTGAAGGCATGCTTGATGTCGCTGAAGTAATTTGTTTAGGTGCTTTGAAACGAACGGAATGTCGAGGATGTCACTGGCGTCTCGATCATCTCGGAAGAGATGATGAAAACTTCTTGAAGCATACCTTGGTTAATTATGAAGACGGAGAGGTAAAATTGAGCTACTTAGATGCCGTTATTACAAAATGGGAGCCAAAGGAACGAAAATATTAAGGTGAAACGAATGAGTGACACAAAAGAAACTCAAAAAATTACCTTCAAGATTAAGCGATTCAATCCAGCAACGGATTATGAACCATATTGGGATAGCTTTGAAGTAGATTGTGATAAAGGGACAACTGTATTAATCGCAGTACAAGAGATCATCGCTAAATATGATGGCTCAGTTGCCATGAGGTACAATTGTCGTGCTGGTGTTTGCGGATCTTGCGCAATACTTGTCAATAATAAGTATCGATTAGCTTGCGAAACTCTAGTTATGGAACTGAAGAAGAAAGAAATCAAATTGGAACCATTGCCATTTTTTCCAGTGATAAAAGACTTGGTAGTTGACATGGATCCCTTTTATGAGAAACTTCTTGCTATCGATCCTTTCCTAATACGGGATCACTCTAAAGATCCCGAGACTGAAATCATTCAAAGTCCTGAAGAATTTAAAATTATCGAAGAAGCAACTAAATGTATTCTATGTGGTGCATGTCATAGTTCATGTGTATCAGTATGGACAGACAAGAATTATTTAGGCCCTGGAGCACTTCTGAAAGCATTTCGTTTCACTAAGGATACTAGAGATGAAAATACCAAGAACCGTGTTAAACGGGTAACTGCTGAAGATGGAATCTTTCGCTGTCATACAGCATTTAATTGCGTTGAGGCTTGTCCAAAAGAGCTTAATCCCACAGAAGCCATTCAAGCTTTGAAACGACAATCAGCAAGACAGGCACTTAAATTTTGGTCACATTAATTTACTTTCTATCTTTAATGGTGGCAAAAATACAAATAAGGTACCATCATTTCTTTTTCCTCTTTTTTTTAAATAATTTGATGAGAAATCAATTTTACGTAAGAATTATTGAGTTTTCGCTAATCTTATTAAGTTAAAATTAAATGATTCTAAAGGCTACATTGTATTCATAAGTTATAAGTAATAGAATTTTTATTATGACAAAAAAAAACTTTTTATCAGTTTTTCACATAATATTAGCTTGAGATTTGTGATTACTATGACAGAAACGTTTGATAACACAATAATTGAAGATATAGTTGTTAAATTGCACAAGTATGCTGCAACTCAGCTACCAAAAGATGTTTCCGCCGCATTAAAAACCATGTATGAACAGGAAACGGAACCAACAAGTAAGGCTGCGTTGAAAACCATTGTGGATAATTTTACTATAGCGGATGAGACATCTACTCCAATGTGTCAAGATACTGGGATCCATATTTATTATGTCAATATTGGTGAGAATTTTCCTAAAGTTGTAGGTATTGAAGAGACACTAAGGAAAGCTTCAGCTAGAGCAACCAAGGAAGTCCCTTTGAGACCAAATGCGGTTAATCCAATTGTAGGTGGTAATTCTGGGGATAATACAGGGAATCACATTCCATTCATCAATTATGATTTCATTCCTGGAGCTGATTATCTTGAAATTACAGTTTTTCCAAAAGGTGGTGGATCAGAGAATATGTGCGCTTTGGGAATGCTCAAACCAGGCCAAGGTATAAATGGGATAAAAAAGTTTGTTATTGATACCATTATAAACGCAGGTGGCCAACCTTGCCCTCCTGGGGTCATTGGTGTTGGTATAGGTGGTGGTGCAGATATCGCGCTTAAACTGGCAAAAAAGCAAGTAATGCGACCAATCGGAGATAGACATCCTGATCCCGAAATAGCTAAGCTTGAAGAAGATCTGTTGAAAGCAATCAATATGACTGGTATAGGTGCAATGGGATTAGGTGGAAATGTCTCTACAGCGTTAGATGTAAAGATTGAATATGCTCATCGACATCCAGCTTCACTACCTGCAGCTGTGGCTTATCAGTGCTGGGCTGCTAGAAGATCAACAGCCCGTATCTATCCAGATAAACGAGTAGAATACCTAACACATAAGGAGGAATAAAAATGGCGGAATTTCATTTTACAACCCCAATTTCAAAGGAAGATGTACAAAAAGTTAAGATAGGCGATGTTGTCTACATATCTGGAACAATATTCACTGCTAGAGATGAAGCTCATGAGAGAGCATTACATCTTGCAGAGAAAGGCGAAAAAATGCCCATTGATTTTGAAAACCTCGCTGTATATCATTGCGGCCCAGTTGTGAGGCAAGTAGGAGATAAATGGGAAATTGTTGCTGCTGGACCAACAACCTCCACTCGTATGGATCTTTTTGAAGATGAATTTATTAAAACGTTCAATGTGAACGTTGTTATCGGTAAAGGTGGTATGGGTGATAAAACAGCCAAAGCTATGAAGGAATATAAGGCAATATACACTGCTTTTGTGGGTGGTGCTGCAGTAGTAGCTGCGAAAGGGATTAAACGGGTTAAAGAGGTTCACTGGCTAGATCTTGGAACTCCAGAATGTTTATGGGTTCTAGAAGTAGATAAATTTGGGCCTTTAATCGTAGGTATCGATTCAAACGGTGATAGTCTATTTAAAAATGTAGCTATGAAAGCTCAAGAAAAGTTAGGTAAAATAGGTGAATTTTTAGGCGTTACCTTTTAAATAACCACAATTTAGGCATTATTAACGCGAAATAAATTCCCTACTAACATATTTTTTTTAGAATTTGTAATTTATTGGAGGTTCACACAATTCGTCTTCTCGAATATGAAAGCAAAGAAATTTTCAATGAGTTTGATATCCCCCTTGCTGATCGTCTTGTAATCATAAAAGGGGAGAATATCGAAGAAAAAATCAATCAATTTACATTTCCTGCTATAGTAAAAAGTCAAATTGCTGTTGGTAGCCGAAAGAAGCGGGGTCTCATTAAAATTGCTCAAACAAGAGAGGAAGCTCTTTCAATGTGCAAAGAATTTTTTAGCAGGAAAATTGGTGAATATGGAGTTGAAGCAATCCTTATAGAAGGACTTGCTGATATTAAACATGAGTATTATTGCTCCATTGCACTAGATTCATCTGGGCGGCGTTTTGTCCTCATTGCGAGTGCAGAAGGAGGTATTGACATTGAGGAGGTTGCTGCCACTCGTCCAGAGGCAATAATCAAAGAAAATATATCCATAGCCGAGGGATTGAGTAGAGAAGCTGCTGAAGGTGTTGCTGAAAAATTAGGTTTTTCAGGTGCTTTCCTTGATTCAGCAGCAGACCTTTTCCTAAAATTATGGCAAATTACAATTGAGAAAGAAGCCCAGCTGGTAGAAATCAATCCCTTGGTACTCACTCCTTCAGGATTGGTTGCTGTTGATGGAAAAATGACTTTAGATGACAACGCTGCATTCCGACAAGAGCTTATAGTAGAATTGCAGAAACATAAGCTTACAGAGCTAGAAAAGACTGCACAAAGAGTGGGATTCTCTTTTGTTGAACTCGATGGTGAGATTGGGATTCTAGCAAACGGAGCAGGGTTAACAATGGCTTTACTTGATGTTTTAGCTCAACATGGTCTGGCAGGGATGAATTTCCTCGATGTTGGTGGAGGTGCCAGCAAGGAACGCGTATATGAAGCCCTTAAACTTATCTACACGATGAATCCAAAATCTGTCTTAATTAACATTTATGGTGGAATTACTAGGTGCGATGTCGTGGCAGAGGCTATACTCCAGACAATGAAAGAATTCCCAGATGCTCCACCTATGGTAATACGACTAACTGGAACACGAGAGGCTGAAGGTGTTGCCATACTTAAAAATGCTGGGATTGATGCTTATCAAGATATGATGGATGCGGTTGGTAAGCTTAAAGAGGTTATGACATAAGAAGGTGGTATGATGTACATTAGTGAAGGTTCAAAAGTCGTTGTCCAAGGCATTACTGGTAACCAAGGTAAGTTCCATACCAAATTGATGTTAGAGTATGGAACAAATGTGGTCGCTGGAGTAACTCCCAAAAAAGGTGGACAAGAAGTTCTTGGGGTTCCTGTTTACAATGCTGTCCAAGAGGCAGTCAATGAACATGGAGTAAACACTAGTATCATTTTCGTCCCAGCTCGGTTCACATATGGCGCTGTTATGGAAAGTTTAGATGCAGGGGTCAATATGACATGTGTCATTACCGAAGGGGTTCCTGTTTTTGATATGGTTCATCTTGTGGAAACTGCAAAAGCAAGAAAATTAAATCTAATTGGCCCTAATACTCCAGGAATGTTAATCCCTGATAAAATAAAATTAGGGATAATGCCAGGTGACATGGCTCATTTTGGGGATGTTGCGGTCATTGCAAAAAGTGGTACTTTGTCATATGAAATCACAAAAGCCCTTGGCAATGCAAATGTAGGAGTTTCCGCGTATATTGGAATTGGTGGAGATCCAGTTCGAGGAACAACTTTAACAGAAGCTTTTGATTATTACGTTAAAGATCATGGAACCAGAGTAATCGTATTAATAGGTGAAATTGGCGGTGACGACGAAGAGAAAGTTGCCCAGTATATCAAAAGCCAGAAATTAGACAAACCTGTGGTTGCTTATATTGCGGGAAAGAGTGCGCCTGAAGGAAAGCGAATGGGTCATGCAGGTGCCATAATCTCTGGAAATGTCGGTACAGCTCAGGGAAAAATCGATGCCCTTGAAGCTGTAGGCGCCAAAGTCACTGAAACGCCGTGGGGTATTCCTAAGGCTGTTAAAACGTATCTATAGTTCTAAAAAAGAGGCCTTATTTTAAAACTAAGATCTCCTCCTCCTTTTCTTTATTCTCTTGATTGAGTTTTTATTTTTTCAGAATGTTCTTAACTTGTTATCTATCAAAGATCTTTGAACTTTTTTTATTAAGCCAAGTTTTCCTATTTCAGAATCGGTCAAAGTTCGTCGTTCAACCAAATCGTAAAATTCTCCCTTGATATATTGATAGCGAAATTCAAAAATATCACTGTGTTCACTTGAAATAATTACAACAATTTGAGTATCGCAATGGGGACATGATAACACTGGGAAGTTGCTTAAAAGGGATGAAGACGAAACATAGATAATATCCCCTGTTTCAGGAAGATCTCGATAACAATTTTTCATAAATGGAAGGATAATTTGTAGACAATTTGGACAAGCCCATTCTTTTATCACATACTGCAAAAAAAGCTGAATCAATGAGTTAAGAGATCCAACAAGCTCCCGATTAAGTAATTGTTCGATTTTCTCTTTGTGGAAGTAGGCATTCCAAACTAGATCAGCATAATTGTGTTTAATATGCTGTCTAAACACTATTGGATCCATTAAGTGTTCATACTTCAACTTTCACCACGCAGCTACAGATCCACTTTTATTTCCTAAGGACAATTATTTATTTTTGACGAATATCGAGATAATACCTATCATACTTTTATAAAGATAATGCTGGAAGGTTGAATTCAGAATAAAATTAGGTGAAAAATTTGACGTTTTTCTCTCAAGATTTTGAATCTAAGCTGAATAGTTATCAAAAAGTATATTCTGATAAGCGTACTAACCTTTCAAGCGCAATAGAGGAGATATTGAGAGCACAAATGCAGCTTTATTTTGCTTGCATCAGTGCTCTACCCTATTCATCCATCAGGGAAATTATTAGACTTGTAGATGATAAGAATTACCAGTTTGAAGTAATTTCCTTAGGTTCAGCTAGTCAAATTCAGATGTTAATCGCAGAAGAATTAGTATCAAAGGTGATTACAAGCTATGTCGGAGATGTTTATCCAAGACCAGGAATATCACCAGTTTTTCAACGTGCTGTGGATAGTGGTCTCAAGATTGAGCAGTGGTCCTTGATGGTTATCGCTCTTCGTTTATACGCTGGTGCCCTTGGTCTCCAATTCATTCCAACTACATCACTCATTGGTAGTACGATGGCAATTGATAATCAAGATTTCTTTAAAACAATTTCAAATCCTTTTAATCCCACCCAAAACGTTGCTATTGTGGAGGGACTAGTTCCTGATATAAGCTTCGTTCACGTCTGGGCTGCTGATCAATTGGGAAACGCTGTTATATTTCCACCTTACAGTGAGAACCTCTGGGGTTGTTTTGCAAGTAAAAAAGTTATACTAACAACGGAAAAGATTCTAACTACGGATTCTATTAGAAAAATAGCTAATACTCATCAATGTCTCACACTCCCAGGGACAATAGTAGATTTTGTGGCTGAATCACCGTTTGGAGGACATCCTGGCTCTCATTACGGTCCAAGAGGAGCTGGTTATAATATCGATCTCGATCATCTAATCGATTTTAGAGAATCAGCAAAAGAGTCAGAGAAAATATCTTCTTGGATGAAAGAATGGGTACATAATACAAATGCAGAATCTTATTTACAGAAAGTCGGAATAGAACGTCTAGCTACAAACTGTGGATATTTGAATGAATCTTATTGGAAATGGCTCGTAATAGACAGGAAAGACATTATACAATCAGGTCATCCTGCTACTCCAGTTGAAAAAATGATTTGGGTTGCTACAGAAATTATAAAGGAACGAGCTCTGGAGAAAGAGTATTCAACACTCTTGGCTGGCCAGGGGGCATCCAATCTTGCAGCCTGGTTAGCAGCATATTCCCTCCACGAGACTGGTCATGACATTAATCTTCTTGCAGAAGTAGGTTTTTATGGGTATCAACCCAAACCAGCAAGTCCTTATATCTTTGAATTCAATAATCTTCGTTCTTCTACAGCCATTGTCGATTCTATCATTACTTTAGGGGCGTTATTACGTAGAACAAAGAGTCTTGGTGTACTTGGAGCTGGCCAAATTGATCAATTTGGAAATATTAATTCCACTAGGGTTGGTTCTTTTACTCTATTTGGATCTGGGGGTGCTAATGATGCAGGATCAAATGCTGATGAAATTATCGTGCTTATTCCTCTTAAAGCTGGAAGGTTTCCCATTGAAGTACCTTATATCACAGTTCTAGGTAAGAACGTTTCTGTATGTGTAACAACTGAGGGGATATTTGAAAAACATAAACACGAGACATTTGATTTCACTGGATACATTGGAGATGTTTCAGATGAAGATCAGATTATTAACGATGTAAAGGAAACTATCAGCTGGGATTTAGAGATAAGAAGACCTATAAAGCAATTCAAATCACCTTCAGCGGACTGGTTACAGTTTCTTAGGTCATTTGATCCCAATAGATACTTTTTAGGACGCTTTACAAAATAAATTTTCTAGAAATTTTATTTCGTTCTTGAAAAGAGAAATTAAAAAAAAAGAGTGAAAAGAGTATAAAGTACCCTAAAGTTAAGGTTTCTCCAAACCATAAGCGTCTCGAAGAACTTGGGTAGGATGATATATCTCTTTATCAACATTTAGAAGTTGGAGCTTACATGTTGGACAATCAGTGACCAGAACGTCGATATCATCTCTATTTGCTTCAGGATATAAAGATCTTTCAGCAATCATTTGACTATATTTATAGTTCTTTGATTTAAAACCCCAAGATCCAATTTGTCCACAACATTCTGTATTCAACGGTTTAAAATCGATAATTCCTAGGTTTTTGAAAAGTTTGATGGAAATCCCTTTGTTTTCAGTGCTAATAAGATGACACGGTTCATGATATCCAAAACTGACACCATTCGCTTTCCCGTTGAAATCTGTACCTAATTTACCTTCTTCAAGTAAATTTAGAATATATTCAGAGAAGAAATATGTATTGTCGCTTACTGATTTTGCTTCATCGTTACGATCGAGTGTTTCATAGAGTTGATCTTTTAGAGTGGCATAGCAAGAACTGCATTGAGTGATAACATCATATCCTTGTTTGACATATTCTGAGAATATGTGTGCATTTTTTTCTCCATTCTTTCTTGCCATTTGACCTAGACCATTTGCAAGGAGTGGGATACCACAACAAACTTGTTTTTTAGGAACTACAACTTCAATATTGTTTTTTTCAAGTACTTGAACCTGAGCGATGGCAATATCAGTGTTTTCAGTATAATTAGCAAAACATCCATGGAAAATTGCGACCTTCTTTGTTGGATTCTCTGGAGGAGGATTCGTTTTTCGATAATTTTTGAACCATTTTTGGAAAGTATTGCGACGGAACTTCGGAAAATTCGCTTTATGATGAACTCCAGCAAAAAGGTGCATGAAATATTTATTCGGGCCCCACAAGCCAATATTTGATAAAGGAGAAAATATACTACCTATCTTAGCTATTAATCCATAGTTGCCTGTGAAATAATTACTTCTTGGTATTTTTCCGATGAACGGCCATTTTGACTTCTTATAATGGATAGTTTTTACATCGAACATAGCTTTGGGAATATTAACTCCTGAAGGGCAGTCGACTGTGCACATCATGCACGCTCCACAATCTTCAATTATTTCTCTAGCTTCTTTAGAATATAAGATGTCGTAATTTAATTGTCCTGATATAATACCTCTCATCAAGTTGGCTCTAGCTCTCGGTGAGGCTAGTTCCCCTCTGTCATCCCTTTTCACACGGTAGACAGGGCAGTCTCTTTGAGGTAATAAATCCACTGTGCACTTTCCACATCCATGACATTGTTCAATTACATCCTTCCATCCCCATTCTGGCTCCCAACAAAGATTTTGTTCCATATCAATAGTTGAATATTCTCCTCCAAAGCGAAGATTGTTCACTATACGGTGTTCTTTATCAGTAAGTTTTTTATCGGGATTTAGAATATTCTTAGGATCGTATAGTGTTTTTATTTGCCCAAATTTCTCATAGAGTTTTTCCCCGTACAATTCTTTAACGAAGTTTATTCTCATCATTCCCTCATTGTGCTCACCAGAAATTGATCCCCCAACATTGATAACATATGAATTTACCTCTTCGGCGATTTTTTCTACAATTTCTAGATCTTTTGGATTTTTTGTATCTATAAATGGTCGTGTATGAATGAGTCCTTTAGATGCGTGGCCATAAATTGCTGCTTTAACTCCATATTTAGGAAAAACATCCTCTCGCAAATGTACCATGTAATTTCCTAGATATTCAAGGGGAACTGTTTGATCCTCTACAAAAGCCATAATTCGACGAGGTTCCCGAACTCTCTGAAGTAGTGGTACTGCGTTATGTCTAGCATACCATAGTTCAGCTTGTTCTGCTGGATCATCAGAATATCTCATATCGTTAGCAAGTTTTTCTTGCTCGATAATCAATTTTCTAGTTTTTTCAACTTTCTCACTTCGAATCTTTTCGTCTTGTTCGTCAAACTCTACATAGAGAATGTTATCGACACCTTCAGGAATAAACTTCTTTAACCCAGGATTCATTTCGATTCCAATTTTAATTACACTTTTCCCTAAAATCTCAATAGCTGCTGCTCCTATTTGGTTTACAATTAAGTCTACAGCTCTTCCTGAATTACCAAGATTGTCAAAATCCATGACGATTAAGGTCTTATCTATAGGTCTGTCGATGAATCTAAGTTTTGCTTCTATTACAACTCCTAATGTTCCCTCTGATCCTAAGAACATATAAGACAAGTTAATCTTATTGTCTTGTATTAAATCTTTTATATTATAGCCACTAACGTTCATTTTAACCTTGGGCCACTTCTCTGAAATAAGATTTTGCACTTCTGGATTATTAACCATTTCGACTGCTGATTTGTAAAGCTTGGCTTCCAATGTGTCAGCAGCAGTGATTTCTTTGTATTCTTCCGAACCGATTTCAATAGGACGGGTTCTTATTTCCTCCCCATTACTTAGAATCACGGTCAATTCTTCTACAAAGTCAGCCATATATCCATATTTTACAGCATGAGATCCAGAGGAATTTGTTCCTATATTACCTCCAATTGTAGAATATTTTTCTGAAGAATTATCTACATATATAATTTTTCCTATCTTTGCCAGTTCGTGATTTAAATTTCCCATAATGGCGCCTGTTTGAACAGTTGCGTACGATTCTTCTTCATTTATTTCAATAATTTGGTTCATATGATCTCTAATAGTTATTACAATCCCTGGACCTAAACATGCCCCACCCAACCCAGAACCTCCTCCTCTAGGATGGATAGGAATACTTCTGTCATGAGCATATTTTATGACCGCTTTAACGTCTTCTTTATTTTTCGGACGGACAACACAAGAAGGTACAATCCTATAAACACTAGCATCAGTACTATAGAAGTTACGTGTTATATCATCAATCGCTACTTCCCCTTTTACTCTTTCTTCGAGTTCACTCTTAATTATTTTTGGTTCGAACCTATTTTTAGACATACTTTCACTTTCTTTGTAAATAAACGTCGTGGATTTGTTAGTATTCACACCTTTACAATTGTTAAATCTCTTTAAAAACTATGACCCTTTAAGGGTCAAGACTGGAGTAGTTATGAAATAATTGAATTATATCCGAAGACATTTTCAACTTTTTCCGTATAGACTCAGTATGAATAGAGTAAGATTCTTAATTGTAAAGACTTTCAAGGAAAAAACCCCTCCTTCTCTAGAACAGGACGAGCTCTGGATATTGTTGTTACTTCATCTTTCTAATATACAATATACTAACTCATCCTAAAAAATTGGTAATCATTTAAAATAGCAAAATAATGGCAGCTGTTCCTCTAGGTGTATTACAGCATAAAAGAGCACGATCTAGCTTTAAAAAGAAGAAAGTTGAAATAGACTCACTTCAACTTAGAGGGTTTTCTTCTTCTTTCGTTAGAGGTCCAATTTGAAGACATTTTTAGATTTGATGGTTAAAGTTTCTCCAAACCATAGGCATCTCGAAGAACTTGAGTGGGGTGATATATATCTTTGTCAACATTAAGAAGTTGGAGCTTACATGTTGGACAGTCTGTGACTAGAACATCGATATCTTCTCTATTTGCTTCAGGATATAAACTTCTCTCAGCAATAATTTGTCCGTACTTGTAATTCTTTGATTTAAAAGCCCAAGATCCTAGCTGACCACAACACTCAGTCTTGAGAGGGATTAGATCAATACTATCTACATTCTTCAGTAGATTAACCGAAATTCCTTTGCTTCCAGTACTGAGAAGATGACATGGTTCATGGTAGCCAAAACGAAGTTTCTTCCCCGTTGTTCCATTGAAATCAGTGTCTAAATTCCCCTCTTCTAAGAGTTTTAGGATGTAATCCGAGAAGAAATAGGTATTGTCTTTAACTACCTTTGAATCATCGTTACCAACAAGTGTATCGTGTAATTCATCCTTAAGGGTGGCGAAGCAGGAGCTGCATTGAGTTACAACATCATATCCTTGCTTTACATACTCTGCAAAGATTTTTGCGTTCTTCTCACCTTTCTTTACTGCAACCTGACCGAGTCCATTGGATAGAAGTGGAATTCCACAGCATTTTTGCTTATCTGGAACAACTACTTCGATATTATTCTTCTCCAGAACTTGAACCTCGGCAATCGCAATATCTGTGTTTTCGGTGTAATTAGCAAAACATCCATGGAAAATTGCTACTTTTTTTGTAGGATTTTCAGGTGGTGGATTTGATTTTCGATAATTCTTGAACCACTTTTGGAAAGTTTTTCTACGGAACTTCGGGAAGTTCGCTTTGTGGTGAACCCCTCCAAAGAGTTGCATCATATACTTGTTTGGTCCCCAAAGCCCTATATTTGATAGAGGTGCGAAAGTACTTCCTAATCTAGCGATAAGCTCATAATTACCTGCGAAATAGTGCCCTCTCGGGATTTTTCCGATATAAGGCACCTTTGATTTCTTATAGTGCATGATTTTTGCATCAAACATTACTTTGGGTATATTTACTCCAGATGGACAGTCGACAATACACATCATACATCCCGCACAGTCTTCCAAGACCTGTCTAGCTTCTTTTGAGTATAAAACCCTATAATCTAACTGTCCTGAGATAATACCGCGCATTAAGTTTCCTCGAGCCCTTGGGGAGGCTAGTTCACCCGTACTTGTTTTTTTAGCTCTATAAATTGGACAATCTCTTTGAGGAATCAATTCAACAGTACATTTCCCACAGCCATGGCAGGATTCAATAATATCTTTGAATCCCCAGTTTTCATCCCAAACTAGATTTGTTTCCATATCTAGGGTCGAGTATTCAGCCCCAAAGCGCATGTTCTTTATTAAAAGATCCTCTTCATCTGTAATCTTTTTTCCAGGATTAAGAATTCCATTTGGATCAAATTGTGTCTTTAATTTCCTAAAAATTTCGTAAAGGTCTTCTCCGTACATATCTACGATGAAGTTGACACGATCAAGCCCATCATTGTGTTCACCAGAGACAGCGCCTCCTATACTGATAACATATGAGTTAATTTCGTCCGCTACCTCCTTTATGATTTGTAAGTCCTTTGGGTCTTTTGTATTAACAAATGGTCGCGTATGAACAAGCCCTTTTGATGCATGTCCGTATATTGCTGCTCTTATTCCATGTTTGGGAAATACTTCCTCTCGTAATTTCGTCATATAATGGCCTAAATATTCTAGAGGAACTGTCTGATCCTCTACAAAGGCCATAATTCGACGTGGTTCACGAACTTTTTGAAGTAAGGGCACTGCATCTTTTCTGACCTTCCAAAGGTTTGTTTGTTCAACTGGGTCATCAGAAAACCTCATATCTGTTGCTAGTTTTTCTTGTTCAACGATTAACTTTCTGGTTTTTTCGACTTTTTCAGATCGGATCTTATCATCCTGTTCGTCGAACTCGATGTAAAGAATGTTATCAACAACTTCGGGAATAAACTGCTTTAAAGAAGGGTTCATTTCAATACCAAATTCAATAACACTCTTACCAAGCATTTCAATAGCAGCTACTCCGATTTGATTTACCATTAATTCTACAGCTTTTCCTGAGTTAGCAAGAGAGTCGAAATCCATGACTACTAAGGTTTTATCTATAGGTTTATCTATATACTTCAGTTTAGCCTCTACAACGACTCCTAATGTTGCCTCAGATCCTAAAAATGCTTTTGATAAGTCAACCATCTTGTCTTTTACCATATCTCTAATGTTATAGCCACTAACATTCATCTTAACCTTGGGCCATTTTTCTGAAATAAAACCTTGTACCTCTGGATTATCTATTAAGCCGACTACTGATTTGTAAAGATTTGCTTCCAGTGTATCAGCAGAAACTTTATTTTTATATTCTTCAGAATCAATCTCGATGGGATGAGTCTTTATTTCTTCACCATTACTTAAAATAACCGTTAGTTCTTCAACAAAATCAGCCATATATCCGTACTTTGCAGCATGTGCCCCTGATGAGTTTGTTCCTATCATACCTCCAATAGAGGCATAATTTTCAGAAGAATTATCAACATATACTATCTTTCCTATCTTTGCTAGTTCATGATTTAAATTCCCACATATAACTCCTGGTTGCACAATCGTATAAGATTCATCTTTGTTTATTTCAATAATCTGGTTCATGTACCTTCTAAAGGCAATTACAATTCCAGGTCCTAGACTTGAACCTGTTAATCCAGATCCAGCTCCTCTTGCATGGATAGGGATTCCCTTACTATTTGCGTAAGTTATTACTTCTTTTACATCTTCTTTGTTTTTGGGGTAAACTATACAAGATGGCACAATTCTATATACACTAGCATCTGTGCTAAAGAAATTACGACTGATGTCATCAATGGCAATATCTCCTTGGATCCTAGGTTTTAAATCCCTCTCAATCGATTTTGGATCGAAAACACTCTTCAGCATACTTTATCACTTTCTTTCCTTTGGAAACAGTCATAGAATTCTTATCATTGGTTTTGTAACAGTTTTAAACTTCGCTTAAAAACTCTAACGCTCAGAATAAAGGAGTTTACCATTAACTATTGTTAAAAAAAGCCTTCCCTTAAAATGGTAATTATTAAATGATGTAGTTATGAAATAATTGAATTATATCCGAAAAAAAGAATAGGTAAGCCCAAATAAAATTCTTGAAAAATATATCGATACAAGATATAATTTTATTAAAAACCAGACAATATATTTTTTCAAGGTGGTTTTTGCTGTATCAACCAATTGAAGCAGATGAAGCTAAAATAACTACGCCTGATTCAGCGCTTTCTCATATAAAGCCTGGAGATCGAATCTTCGTTGGAACAGGATGTGCCCAACCTCGGTTTTTGATCCTTCATCTCTCAAACATGGAGACTCGTACCGAGGATAATGAGATTTATCATGTAATTTCCTATGGTTCAGCTCCTTATGTCAAAGAACAGTATATAAAACGATTTCGCTATAATAGTTTCTTTATTACCGATAACATTAGAGGAGCAGTAAGAACAGGAAGAGCTGATTACACTCCGGTATCCTCTAGGAAGCTCCCAGAGTTATTTCGAAAACGACTTCTTCCTATCGATGTTGCCTTAATTCAGACTTCTATGCCAAATGATTCAGGGTATGTCAGTTTAGGAATTAGTGTTGATATCACTAAGTCAGCTGTTGAAAATGCTCAGTTAGTGATCGCAGAAATAAATCCTGAAATGCCTGTGACACATGGTGATAGTTTAATTCATGTATCCGAAATTAATTATATGGTAGAGAACCGTGCACCACTGCAAGAATGGATTCCCCCTCGAACAACCCCTCAAATAGAGCGCGTTGCAAGAAATGTTGCTACATTAATAGAGGATGGCTCAACGCTCCACTTTGGTATTGGTAATGTACCTAGTGCTGTTCCAAAATACCTTTTAAAGCGAAAAAACTTAGGAATCCATTCTGAATTAATTACAGATTCCATCTTAGATTTGGTAGAGTCTGGGGTGGTGACAAATTCAGAGAAAATCCTTCATAAAGGAGAAACCATATCAGCTTTTTGTTTAGGGACTCAAAGATTGTACAGGACGATCAACAATAATCCAAATTACAAGTTTTTTTCTTCAGAGTACGTTTTAGATCCAGATGTAATCTCCAAGAACCCTAAAATGGTGACAGTAAATTCTGCTATGGAAATTGATTTAACTGGTCAAGTGGCAGCTGACAGTCTGGGTCATTATCTTTACAGCGGTATAGGGGGAGCTGTGGATTTACATAGGGGGGCCTTAAGATCAGAAGGTGGGAAAGTCATTATTACGTTACCATCTACATCTAGAGACGAGGAGAAATCTCGAATTGTGCCCCATTTATCACCAGGGGCAGGTGTTGCCATCACACGAGCTGATATTGAGTATGTAGTTACTGAATATGGGATTGCATATCTTCATGGAGCTACTCTCAGAGAACGTGTTCTTGCTATGATTGAACTGGCACATCCCAAGTTTCGAAAAGAACTATTAGAAAAAGCAAAGGAATACGGCTATTGTTATCAAGATCAGATTTACAATGATCCCCCAGATATTATGTTATACCCTCTAGATTGTCAAGAATACTTTAAGTTAAAACACGGACCCTTGGTTCGGATCAGACCAATTTTAACGAGTGATGAAAATAAGCTGAGAACTTTTTTCTATTCTCTATCCGATCAAAGTAGGTATTCAAGATATTTTAGCGCAATTAGAGCTTTACCCCATGAAAAAGCACAGAAAGAAGCAAATATTGATTTTTCTAGGGATATGGGAATAGCTGCCTTCCTAGGGCCAATATCTACTGAACAGATAATTGGAACAGGTCATTTCTATATTTTATATGATAATCAAACTGCAGAGATTTCTCTGCTTGTCCATGAAAAATATCGAAATAAGGGACTTGCTAGATATTTCCTTGAATATCTTACGAAACGTGCCGTTGAACGAGGTGTAACTCGTTTTGTGACAGAGTTGATTATGGGTAACCGTGCTGCTATTCACTTGTTGAAATCCTTTGCCCAAAGTGGATTAGCAAAAAATGCAAGAATTGAAAGAGCTGATGAAGTTACTATCCTCAATTGGGAGGTTCCAGAGTTTCCTGATCATATGGAACAAAAATCCCTAAGATATCTATTCGAATAAAGAATGATTCATGCTAAAATGAATGCTAATGCCATCATGATACCAAAAGTAAAATGAGTAAGAATCGACATAGCATTAGCAGGTTGTAACTCTTTAATCAGCTTGTAATTTTTTGCTGCTGTTAATATAGCTTTAGTTGCCAAAGGGAGAGTGATAAAAGGCAACAACAAGAAAAGAGGAAATATTGTACCAATTATACCTATGGGAAGAAAAGCATAGGCTAAAACCATTCCTGTTAAATAGATTTTAATTCCTGAATCTTTTCCTAAAACAACAACCAGAGTATTTTTACCTGCTTCTTGATCTGCTTCCTTATCCTGAAATTCATTAAGAAAAAGAACCATAGCGATTAGGATAGCAATTGGAATTGATGCAACCAAGCATAATCCCCAGTTAATGTACCCTAATTGGATGAAATAGGCACTTAACACTCCAAGAGGCCCGAAACCAACGAAGACAGAAATCTCTCCGAGTCCTCGATAACTAAGTTGAACAGGAAGTGCTGTATAAAACAGACCTAACAATACTGCAGTAGCTAAGAATAATAATAACATAAATCCTCCTGTATTAACGATAATAAAGAGAGCAGTCACAATACCAACCAGATAACATATCATTGATGCGATCAGAATCTGACGTGGGGCCAGTACATTATTCTGAATCATTCGTGAGCCACCATTGAAAGGGGAAAAATTCTGATTCAGGTCATCCGTGGGTTGATCAAAATAATCATTTGCTAGATTGGTACCAGCATGAATGGCTACACCTGCAAGGAGAGTTAAAAATCCTAAAAGTGGATCAAAAATTCGTGCATCATACCAAGCGATTGCCATTCCAAGTACAAGGGGAACAACTGAAGCTGTGAAAAAGGGCGCTCGGAGAGCTTGAATCCAAATAATAATACGACCCATAAGAGAATGATTTAACTGGGTTTTTACTGTTTCTATATTGAGAGTAAGATCACTCATGCTTTCAAAGTCTCCTAGTGAGATTATTGATAAAATAGATTCCATGCAGGAATTTAAGAGATGACTTGATAACTCCTCGTTTGCAACGTTTACAAAGTTTACTTGAAATGAGAGATTTTTAAATGCCACGAACTACCGTATTATCCATAAGAATCAATAAATCTACTAGGGAGATTCTTGAAAAAAATGCTAAGATTTTGAACCTCAAAATTAGTGTCTTAGCAGCAAGAGTTCTTGAGGAGAGGACCGAATCATGGGCAAAAGAATATGCTGAAAGAATATACCACGAGTTAGGACTTAATGAAAAGAATTTAGAGGGTTATTATCAATGAATGGATGGCTAGAACTCTTAATTCTTCCTTTACCTTTAGTACTTACAGCTAGTCTAGCTTTTCTAAATTTCTTAGTCTTTTTTAGAAATTATCGTCAGAAAGAAGAAATAATAATGGTTCATATTGCCATAACATTTCTTTTCGGAGCTGTAATCTTCATACTCTTATTTATGGCAGTTCTCCTTCCCCAATCTTTTCAGCTCCAAGTCTTCTTAATTACAAACATATTCGTTTGGTTATTATTTCTTGAAGTAGGGAACTCTTATCTCTCAGCATTTCTCAATCGGTCAAGAGAAATAGAACGATATTTGATACCAGTATTTGGCGCGGCCATTGGATCAGCTGCATTAGTTGCTATTAAACCAGATATTTATCTATTGGAAATTACTTTGAACATAGAACTTTTAGTATACTTTATGGCTATAATTTCTCTTTTATACATTTTTATCAGAGCAATTGTGCGTATAAACTCCGTACTTGATCAATTTGATGGTGAAGAACTCAAACTTTTAGAATTAACACAGTTGATTTTTCTCTTAGGAACCTGCTGTGCAGGATTTACTTTCTTTACATGTTTTTCTTGGATCGTAATCAAGGGAGTACATAATTTATCTTTAGATATAGTAACTTGGGAATTGATAGACTGGATAACATATCTTAATTTACCGATGTACGCGGGAATTTTACTTGGAGCCTTACTCCGATCTTTAAAAATAGATTTTGAACAGATTGATGTTCCAACGATTCTTAATGTACTTGACTCACCTCAAGAGTAATATCTCCCTATGTGCTTTTTGTTGTATTTCTGAAAATTTAAAACAGAAAATTTAAACCATAAGAATGAGATCATTCACATGATTAAATAAAGGGTTGTAATAGCTTAAGATGTGTCTAGCAATTCCTGCGCAGGTTAAGAAATTTATTGACGACAATTTCATCGTTGCTGATTTTGGAAAGGGAGTTAGTCGTGAAGTTAGTATTGCACTAATGCCTGAAGAGGTAAAGGTAGGGGATTGGATTTTAATTCATACTGGATATGCTGTTTCCAAAATGGAGCCAGAAGAAGCAAAAGAAACCCTAGAGATGTGGGAGGAAATTTGGAGGCTTGAGGAAGAGGAAAAGGAAAAATCATCAATAAGCGGTTCATAATTGATCTAATCAACATACTCGGGGAATTGGTTCCCCAACTGGCTTGTCGAGAATTCTATGACCCCCAATGGCAGTTTTCATGAACACTTTTCCTACTCTTTCTTTTCGTGCCTCACCAATTATTGCTGCATCTTGACCTAACGGGGAGGATTTTAATATTTGAAGCACTTCATTCGCATCATCAGGATTGACTGCAATAATTGCTTTCCCCTCACAGGAGACATTCAAAGGATCAATACCAAAGATTTCTGATACGACTCTGACTTCTTCAGAAATAGGTATCTGACTCTCATTGATCCAGATAGAAACTGATGATTTATCAGCCCATTCTGCTAAAACTGCTGTCAATCCTCCTCGTGTTGGGTCTTTCATGGCATGAACACGATATTTCAGGATAGGTAAGATCAGTGGACTCAATGCAGCTACATCTGATCCAAGGGTAGTCTCAAGCTCAATTCCTTCCCGACTGACCAACATCGCAAATCCATGATCTCCTAATGTGCCTGTAGTAATTATTTTGTCGCCTGGTTGTATTAACCTATCCATAATTCGTTTTCCTGCGGGAAGAATTCCGACTCCAGTTGTATTAATGAAAATTTCTGCTTCAACCATTGTACTTTGAGGTAAGACCTTCGTATCCCCCGCAATGATACCAATATCATGTTCTGCAGTTATTTCTGATATCGTATCAATAATAGTCGCTAACTGTGAAAATTGAAAACCTTCCTTAATGATTAAGGCTAATGTAATCGCGATGGGTTTTGCTCCCATCATTAATAGATCATTTATTGTTCCTGCTGCTGCCAATGTCCCGATATTGCCACCTCGAAAGAACAAAGGAGAAACAGTATATGAATCTGTGGTAATAACTAAGTCTTTAGATGGAACATCAAACGGGATAATGGCTCCATCATCATAAGATTCGACCCCAACACCTCCCAAGATTTTTTTAATTTTTATTCTTTCCGTAATAAAATCTAGCAAAATATCCATCTTTTTCCCCCCCTGTCCCATGTCCAATTCGACGATTCTGTCATTAATTGTTTTTTTAGCCATGATTTTCTTCACACCTATTGATTGTGATGTGAAACTGAAAACTAATTTCTATTTTAAACCACCTCTAAGGTATAATTATCTAATTTTCGTCAAAAAGAAAACCACTTTTAATAAAACACTTAAAGTCAAAAAAAAAGGAAATTGAGGCCAAATGACTGATCAATCCTACGACTGGGTGCTATACAACGCGAGTATTATCACAATGGATCCAAATATGGAATCAGCTGAAATGATAGGGATTAAGGCTGATAAATTTACCTATGTTGGTGAATATCAATCAAAAATGATCAAAAAAGCGAATTCTGTGTTTGATGCCGAAGGAAAGACGATTATCCCAGGATTTATTGATCTTCATACGCATCTTTGGAAAGAGGCACATATCATTTCCATCGATTTAGGTTCTTATCAGACATATGAAGAAGTAATTAAGCGACTTGATAATGAAGTAAAATCTAGGAAACCAGGCGAATGGGTGTTTGCTTCAAATTGGGATGAATCTAAATGGAAGGATCGAAAGGAATTTCTCACAAAAGAAGCACTTGATGATATTAGCCCCCAGAATCCTTTATACACACATAGAGAAGATGGTCATTTAGTTGTTGTTAATTCTCTTGCTCTAGAAAAGCTATCTATTTCAAATTCTCATCCTGGCGTTGAAAAGGATTCTTCAGGAAAACTAACTGGAATTTTGAAAGATGTTTGGTTAGATTTATCTTTGTATTATAAGGAAAAAATTCCCAAGAGTATAGAAGAGTCATGCTATATTGCAGCTTCAAGAGGAATTACTGCAGCAGTTGATAATTTGACAATTATTCCTTCAGGACAAAAAAATCTAATGCATGCATATTTCCAACTAGATTTGAAGGATAAATTACCAATCCGAGTCTTTCTCAATCCAACGCGGGAATTGATGAATGAGTTTACAACACTGGGATTGAGACGAAATTGGGGCTCCTCAAAAGTACGATTCTCAGGTTTTAAAGGTTTTTTTGATGGTGCACTGGGAGCACATACAGCTTTAATCAGTCTTCCATATCAAGATGCGGAAGGAAATGGAGATCAATTTTTGGATGAAGATGAACTCATTTCTCAGATTGTTTTTGCAGAAGAGCATGATTACACACTTTGTATTCACGCAATTGGGGATCTGGCTATAGAAAAACTTCTTTCTTGTTACGAAAGGGGGATCAAAGACGCTGGAAAAGATTCGACTTCCCGTAAACACCGAATTGAGCATGCTGAAATGATTACTGATACTCAAATTCAGAAAGCGAAAGACTTAGGGATCCTTCTTTCCATGCAACCTAATTTTCTTAAATGGGAGTACCCAGGAGAACTTTACGAAACACGACTGGGAAAAAAACGATATATGACTTTAAATCGGTATTCAACCATTTTAAAAACCGGGGGGAATCTCTGTTTTGGTTCCGATAATATGCCACTTTCTCCTTTCTATGGAATCCAAAAGGCTATCAGCTTCCCCAGGCCTGATGTGAAAATCTCAATCAAGGAGGCAATCCAAGCCTATACAATCAATAATGCTCAAGCATTATTTATGGAATCCAAATTGGGGAGTATTACTAAAGGAAAATATGCAGATTGTGTAATCTTATCAGAGTCTCCTTTCGAAATTGGCCCAGAACAGTTAGATGATAGCTTGATCGAAAGTACAATTGTAGGAGGAGAAAAGATTTACTCTAAATCTTAAATATTTCTCGAAATCATCTCTTTTTAGTTCAATTAAAAAAAATCAATATTTCACGTGGAAGCAAAATGACACTATTGGAACTAGTAGAATGCCTTAAAAAAGAAGCTATAAAACGAAATCCTGATAAGATCGCCATTATCATTCTTTATGGCTCCACTGCTCATAAAAAAGATAATCAATTTTCTGATCTCGACATGTACGCAATCGTTGATAACAAAGAAAATACTGATCTTCCTTGGGAATTTATTTTTCAAGATCATACAGTAGACTTTTGGAAAATGGATTGGAAACAAGCTGAAAAGATGGCTTCAGGAACACAAAGTAGTAGTCCTTGGACTGTGTCAGCTGGATTATTTAATTATGGTAAGGTTTTGTTTTTTCGATCTGAATCTGATAAAATCCATTTTAACTCGTTAATAACAAAAACTCGACGCACTGAAGAAAAAAATCTGAACCAGATAATAAAGGATTTCAATACTGGATATTCTCATCTTGAAGAGATTAAGATTGCAAAAAGGAATAATGATCTTCTCTCCGCGCGTTGGGCTGTTTGGCAATTAATAAATAAATCTGTTAGGAAGCTTTCTCTTCTTAACAATTCCTTTTTAATGAAGAATTGGGGTTCAAATCTACACGAGGTTTTTCAATTCGCGATATTACCTCCCAATTATCCAAAATTAGTCACAACTCTTAGTACAACGAATAATTTTGATGAAATGATTAAATTAGGACGAGAATTGATGAATAGTATTCGAGAATTAGTATTAAAGAAACAACAGAATTTTCTTATAGATCAAAATACTGAAAGAAATGCTTGTAACAATTATATTAGCATGAAAGCATACATCAATAAGATCTTATCAGCTTGTCATAAAAGGGATATACTTGCAGTCAGTTATGCTGCTACAGAACTCCAAATATGGATTGCTGAGGAGCTTGCTCAATACGAGGGAAATCTAATAGTAAATGTTGATAATTTTAATTTCTTTGAGGAAATCAAAACTTTTTACCATCAACTAATGTTACCTAATCTTATGGAGTGGATATCCCAAGGAGATTTCCAAAAAATTGAAAAAACCGCTAAAGAACTTGATTTTCAATTACACGACTTCTGTAAAAGCCGAAATTCAAAGATTTCAAGACTTAATAATCTAGGTGAAGTGAAGAAATATCTGAATAATAAGTGATTATAATGAATTCACGCCCACGAGTTCTATGTACTCATAGAATCCCTGAAACAGGTCTTAATATTCTTAAGAAAACGATGGAAGTAAAGATTTTGGATGAGAATCTTCCTATTGATTCTCAATTGCAAGAATTACTGCCAACAGCTGACTATTTAGTGCCACTCCTCTCAGTAGATATAACGGAAAAATACATGGATAATGCCCCATCACTTAGAGGAATTGCGAATTATGCTGTTGGATATAACAATATTGATATCAACGCAGCTAAAAAACGAAATATTCTCGTGACAAATACTCCTGGTGTATTGACAGATGCAACTGCAGATCTTATCTGGGGATTGATTCTCGCAATAACACGTAGAATTGTAGAGGGGGATAAGATCTGCCGTGATGACAATTTTTCCGGATGGTTACCTGAGTATTTACTTGGTTTTGAGATCACTGGAAAAACTCTTGGGATAATAGGTCTAGGCCGTATTGGAATTGCAGTAGCAAAACGAGCATTAGGTTTTGATATGAGTGTTCTCTATCATTCTAAAACTCGTAAACGTGATATTGAAGATGAGCATAACCTAATTTTTAAGAAAAATCTCGAGGATGTGCTAAAGGAAGCAGATATAATAAGCCTAAATGTTCCATACACACCAGAGACACATCACTTAATTTCTGAGCGTGAATTATCAATTATGAAATCCTCTGCATATCTCATTAACACTGCTCGAGGTAGGGTGATCAATGAAAAAGAGCTAATTGTTGCTTTAAAAAACAAGGTAATAGCAGGAGCAGCATTAGATGTATTTTATGATGAACCTTCCATTCCTGCAGAGCTAAGAGATTTACAAAATGTTGTGTTGTCTCCCCATATTGGATCTGCTACGACTCAAGCACGCAATGCCATGGCTAGAATGGTAGCAGATAATATTCTAGCAATAGAACGAAGAGAACAACCTCCCAATATTATTCCTGAAATGAAGTAGATTACTCTACCTCCTTAACACGTTGCTGTTTCAGCAATTTGCTTATTTTCGTAAAGATTTCATTCCAATCTATAAGAATAAATCCTGCGATTAATAACACAGTGAGAATCCATACAACAGTACTAAGTACTATCTCCCCGAAAGATGTTGGTTGAATCACGCCTGTATCTATCACCCTCAAATCAATGCCATATAGTCTGAAAAAAAATTGGCCAAGAGTTGTTTCGCTAGCAGCAGAGGCTATAAAAGCGGTTGTGCATGTCAACGTAACCTTACCTATGAAACAGAATAATAAAACTTTCCATAGTGTATAATTTGCCAAACCTAGTACAATCATGAAGGCATCATCAGGTAATGGTGTTGCAGCAAATAGAAAAATAAGAAATGGCGCATAGCCCTTTTCTACCCATTGATTCATTCTCTTTAGTTTTTCTGATTCCTTTAAGGTCTTTTCGCCTGCTCTACCCAAGACCCATGCTGTAAGTTCTCCAATTGATGCTCCTAAACCAGCAGAGAAACCAAGTATAAGAAGCATTACTGGATTGTTGTGAATATCCGGGAGAAGACTGATCAATACAAGGGCAAAAAGATAAGGTATAGGAAAAATAATTGTGAAATTACCGAAAATACTGATAATAAATACTCCAATATTAATCCCAAGAATACCATATTCATCATAAAATCTGTAAACAAACTGATATAATTCCATTCCAATATTGATTTTAAAGTATAATACCGCAATAATGGCTCCAACAGTCAATATAATGACTACACAAATAAAAATTTTCCCTAATAAGACTGAATCCTTCCTGTCTTGTTCTATTACCAAAAGAATCTATCCTCCTGATATTTTGATTTAGAGGGAAAGAGGAGAGAAAGGAAGTCAAAGAAAGTCATTGAACTTGGAGTAAATCTCCTTTGCAATAAGGACAACGTGTTACTCCAGTCTCAGTGATAGTATTATAGCAATCTCCACAAATTTTTCGTGAACATTGTTCGCATTCATACGCAGAGTCGGTCGAGGGATGTTTTTCATTGTCTAATTGACAGAAGAAAGCTTCTCTTTCATCAGGGAAATACTTGTAGGGTTTGGTTTCCTGTTCGATCTTAGTCCCGCAGTGTTTACAATATCGGCTTTCAGGGATTATGGTTTTACCACAGCTACGACAATTCTTAGCAGAGGCAGGTGTAGTGATTGTTGATACCCCGTAATCTCGTCCAGATAATTTTGCCCCACAATTCACACAATAAACATCACCAAGTTTGGAAGGTGAATTACACCTATGACATTTCTTGGGTGTCTCAACCTGCACAGTTTCTGTTGTTGTTGGAGTTATGGACACTGGAGTAGTGGCTACAGCAGTTTCAGTTGGCGGGGGGGTTTTCTTAGCTGTTCTTCTTTGAATTATAGCTACAATTAGTAAAATTACGATAATAATGCCAATAATGAGTAAAATTGGTGAAAAATCTTTCCATTTTTGGTCATATGTGACTCCCGTGTTATAGGAGACATCAAATGTGATATCAACTGATTCTGCTGGGTTGACAAAGGCATCAAAGTATACAAAGAAATACCAGTCACCACTTTGGGGAACTACATAAGATGATTGCTCTACAAAATCAGTATTCTCATAAACTACATCAGCTTCACTGAAATCGAATGAACCTTCTGCTGTATATTCCACGCTAAGATCGATACTCACTGGAGAAGAACCACTATTATACCACACAAGATACCAGTCTTGAGCATAAGGTATATCATATTCACCAGTTACATTGTCTCCAGATGAAGCTGTGAACACAACATCAGGATAAATAGTCTCCCAATTATTCCAACGGTTCAGTTCATTAGCATCGGCAATGAAAAATTCAATAGGTCCACCAGAAGTTACGGTGAATTGAAAATATAAATAAGAATTCTCTTTTAAAAAATAACCCAGATATTCATAGTCATGATCCCCATCAACTATCATATCATTTTCTTGATAACTACCAGTTCGTTGTTTATTCGGCTTAAATTGTTCAAAAGGTTGATCCCAGATTAAAAAGGTTACATTTCCTGGTATAGACTGCATGTTATAAGTAATAGATTGTCCATTTGACAGATATTCCTTTTCATACCAATACTCGTTATAGAATAAAGTCTGGGTGTCAGAATAAGTCACAACACCACTTGAGGAAGCGTTTGAAAAGGGAAACCAGAAAGCTACTCCAACGAGAGGAAGAATAACTAGTAATGCAATGATTGCAAGAACTGCTCCACCTCCCCAGTAAACTGGAGCAAAGTACCACGGCCGATAAGGATATCCCCACCACCAGTGCCAGTGCCACCATCTACGATACCATGGTCGATAGTATCCCCCCCAATAACGACGATGATGAGGTCTATGATAGCTTCTACCCCTAGGGGCACGTGATACGGTACGACGTGATCCTGTGCGACCGAAAGGACGACCAGAAGATCGAACACTTCCTACTCGGAAACTTCGGCTTCCACCTCGGAAACCGCCACCACGAAATCCACCACCACCGCCTCCACCTCGGAAACCACCACCACCACGAGGCAAGAGACTCAGTCCTCCTTGGTTATTGTAAGGCTCTCACGAAAGAAGATATCCCGTGAAACTGCTGCAATTAGGAAAATTATCGCTAGTCCACTGAGGAGAAGTCCTATGATATCGAAAGTAATAGTGCCAGAGACCCGTAACATTCCTACCGACGAGATCAAAAGAAATATTATCCATTCTAACAGCAAATTTGTGATACCTACAATAAATCCAATTGTTTGCCAATTTCTGGTTAATTTTACTTGGTTATAATCAGCATTAGCCCAATGAAAGACTAAAAAAGCGCTAATAATCCCAAGAATTAAAAAAATAATACCGTAAATAAACACTACAATCCATAATAGACTGAATTCACCTGGAACATTGAAGTAACGTAACCAAAAACCTCCTCCTCCACGAGCATCAAATAAATAATAAGTTGCTAATTCGTTAGGAGAACCCATGACTGGTGCGTTTAAAAACCCTGAAATGCCAGCTAAAGGTGCTAGTATACCACAACAAAAATACAGTAGAGTCATTAGAAGAGTGAAACTATAATTCGCGAAACGAGGATTATTAACTGCAATAAATCCTCTTTGGTCTTCATATTTCTCCGGTAAATACCCCCAACAGTCAGTAATTGTAGCAACACCAATTAATTCATCTTTTTCTATAACAGGGATGATTGAGACATCTAGATCACGCATCCGAGTGAAAGCAGTCGATACAGGGGTATCATTGGTTACAGGATCAATGGTATACATGACTTCAGTGATTTTTGACGTTTCTGCTGACAATCCTTCAGCCACAAGTCCTGTCACAATATCGAAATCAGCAATTACACCTAAAACCTTCTTATCGTCTTCTTCATCAACTACAACCAAATCAGGTATTCCTAGCTCTTTCATCTTTAAAGCTGCATCTTTAACTGATTTATTGGCAGTGATAGTGTCATATTCATCATCAATTGTTAAATCACGAACAAAAAATTCTTTATCTTTTGCCAATTTACATCAAAACCTCCGATCTGAGTAAATTACTTGAGTGGAGTACCTCAAAAATAAATGATTTAAATTTTAACCTTACGGAATTTTAAGAATATTAGTAATTGAATATCATTCAATGACTGTTCACCCATACGGAACCTACTAACTAGAAATGAGAATATCGGAATTTTTTGTTCCACAATATCATAAAAATGAGATTTAACCCGAAGGCTCAAAAATAAGTACTTAAATATGCTATGAGAAACCTTAAAGAGAGATTAAATTAGAATCAATATAATCTATGATCTAACTACATGATAATACATAAGACTTGAAGATTATAGCCGCAAATCAGACTAAAGGGTGATAATGTGTTTTTTAGAAGAGATAAGAAGTTAATGAAACGAGGTGAAGAGCTCTTTGATCAGCTCGCAAAAGAACTCCAAGTTGCTTCAGCAAAATTGGCAGCTGCGATTAAAATGTGGTCAGACCATGAAAACACCCCTGATGCTCGAAATAAAGTTTGTCAATTAGAAGATGAAATCATAGAGGCAGAAAGGCGCTGTGATGAAATTAAAGAAGAGCTAATTAATAGCATCTTTTCTAAAGGAGCTTATTTACCACAAGCTACCGAAGATCGTCACCGACTTGTACGTTATATGGATACTATAGTCAATCGAACTGAAGTTGTCATTAGACGACTGGTTTCGAAACAAGATTTTCCTGGACGTATTCCACACGAAATGCCTATTTTAGCTGAAAAAGTTCATCGCTGTACTGATTACCTTCAAGATGCTCTAAAATATATAGATAAGGATTATGATAAAGCCCAAAATTACGCGAGTAAAGTTGATATAATGCGCGAAGAGGCACGAGATCTAGACTTTCATATCTTTGGTCGCCTTCATTCACCTGATTACACTCCTAAAGATGCAGCATATCTGTATACGATATCAGTGAGTATGATCAAGGTTGCTGAGGCAGCTGAAATAACGGCTGACTATATTTCAACTATGGCCGTGAAATATGGCTAAACTCACAAGGAGAAGGACAAATTTCAACCACGTTGAGGTTATATTGTGATTGAGATTATTATTCTCGCATTTGCAGTGCTAATGGCCTTTGGAGTTGCGTTTGCTGCAGGTAGTAATGATGAGATGATGGCGCCAGGAGTAGCGGCTGGTGCTTTCTCTTTGCGAACAGCTGTAATTTTAGGAGCCATTTTTTCAGTTCTAGGTGTATTTCTAGGGGAAGCTGTTGTAAAAACTTTAGGTGACGATTTAGTAAAAGGCAATAGTTTGACGGATTCAATGATCATTACTGTTTTGCTGGTTATGGTAATCATACTTGTGGGACATGTGACAATTATGCCCCTACCGATATCTACTACTCAAACGGTGGTTGGTGCAATTGTAGGAGTCGCTATTGCGGCTGGTTTGACCTATTCCAAATGGGGAATAGAAGCTGTTGATTATGGGGTGCTTTTCTTAATCTTTCTGGGATGGATTTTAAGTCCCATGATTGGTTTTATCGTTGCTGCTACAGTTCATTTATGGATAAAACGTCTTGATGAGTCAGTTGAAGTCACAGGTAGACAGAAAAAAGATCGCGCATACATATATGCTTTAGGACTATTTTTAATTATTAGTACTGCATCAAGGGCTGGAAATGACGTAGCAAACTCTATCGCGCCAGTTTTGGGTTTAAAAGTACTCGAAGGTGAATCTATAACAACAAACATGTGGGTAATGATGCTGATAGGCGGCTTTGGCATGGCCTTAGGCCTAATAATAATAGGAAAAATAGTAATTCGGGTGGTAGCAAAAGAACTTGTTGAGATGAATCCAACTTCTGGACTTTCTTCAATGATTTCGGTTACACTTATAATGACAATAGGTACACTTCTAGGATTCCCCTTAAGTGGAACTCATGTTCTAATTGCAGCCATGATTGCTGTTGGTTGGGCTGAAAGGTCACCTATTCAAAAACAGATGGTGAAGATGATAGTTATATCATGGATAGTAACTGTGCCCATCGCGGCTGTACTTGGAGGAGTGATGTGGTTCGGTGTAAACTGGCTATTTATTGGATTAGGATTGTGAAGAATCCTCAATCAAATGGTTTAAGGACTGAATGATCTCGTTCACAGGGATATCACGAACTCGTATAGTTGTGACCCGCCCCATAGATCGTCCGTTTTTATGACGATTCTCTACCTCTTGTTGAATGATACCTAATCGTCCTAAATCTTTCAGGTAGGCCCATAATTGGGTTTGGCGCCTCGCGCGAACACCTGCTTCCTCACAAACGCTCATATAGGAGTTTTTTACCTCTGGAGTGGTCACAAATGGTCGATTATCGCAGAGAAGTTTGGCAATGCTTAATAATAGTAATTTCTGATGGGTGTTCAAATCTTCAACAACTGATTTTTCAATGGGAAGTACAGAAACAACTGCTTTGCGTACATGCTCAACGGTGACTTGATCTTTTTTTTCTCGGTCAGCTAGTTTCGCAGCTCGCCATAACAATTCAATAGCAAATCGTGCATCTCCATATTCTTCTGCTAAGCCTGCAATGACTTCAAATAGATCATCATCATAGCTATCTTCACGGAGTCCAAGCTCAGCACGGGAGTTCACAATATCGAAAAGCTGGTTTCTAGTGTAAGGAGGGAAAGCAATGAAATTTCTACCAAGGGACGAGATGGTTGAGGAATCAAGATGATAGCGAAAATTCTTGTCTCGGGTGCAACATAATAGGTTGAAACGAGACTCTGTTTGATTACCAGGAAAATTAGAAAAATGATCATTATGAATCTTAGTGGTCTCTCCTTCTTCAATCCGCGACAAAGCATAAAGAAAATCAGTTCGCTCATCAGGGATCAGGTAATCAATTTCATCTAATACAAGTAGAGACACCAAATTTTGCTCATAGAGTAGTAAAGAAAACATTCTCAGCAGCTCATCAACTGAGAAGCCTCGTAAAGGAAACCCAGGAACTAGTTGTCTTAAAACCGTTGTTAAGATCAAATGTGGAGTCTTGGTCTTGCGACAATTCACATGGAAAAATCGAAAACTGGGGTCTCCTGGTTTATGCTCTGCTTTTAGATATCTGGTAAGATCTGCTCCGAATGCCCTAGAAATAACCGTTTTTCCAGTACCCACTGGTCCGTAAAGCACAACTTTCCTGCTGCTCGCCGTAGGTTCAGTAATGATCGATCTAAAATAATTGACCAGGCTTTTCATTTCCTCCTCCCGGTGCCAAAGGTGATTCGGAATGTAATTAGATGCAAACACCTTTTCTCCAGACTCTGTGAACACTGATTGAAAGTCAGTAAAAAGAGCAGAAAAATTTGTACTAGACATATGGTTCACAACCTTCGTCGCAAGGAAACCCAGTTGATTTATCTCTGGGAGGAATTACGACAATATTCTTTCTATTGGAATGATAACCCTTTTCCATGGGTTCTCAACTCTATTTTTTTAACACTAACACTTTTGATTTTCTTTTGCTGGTTAGGAGTATATAGCATAACACGGGTGCCTTTACAATGCGTTCCTTTGACTCGATATAATCCATTATTATATTTAACATGATCATTGCGTTGATAGGGATATCGTTGCTTACGTATTGCTGGTTTGAATCTTTTTCTGTTCAATTGAAGACACCGATTATTTCGGCGAATCTGTTTGACTCGATAAACTTTTGAGAACGTTTGACTCGTACCACTAGCAATGACAAACGCATCATTAACGTGTGATTTAGATAGACCTAGTCGTGTTCGCTGATATTTCGTACGATCGCCATAGGTATACTGACAATCTGATCCTAATAGATCGATCATCTTCTGACGAACAATATTCATGAACGTCGCTCCTTTGAAGGATTCCGTCGCTTTCTTCTGGATTTCCAGCATTCTTTTTTGTAGTTTCAGACTACACTCGTCAGCCATCTTATTCCCTTTTTTCTGATTGCATTTCCGACACGCAATCGTGAGGTTATCAATTCTATTGTTTGAAATTTTAGATATAGGTATAATATGGTCAATTTCAAGTGGTATATCCGATTTCCCACAATAGGCACACTTATGTCCCCATTTTTCTAATAGATAATTTCGGACAGTATAGCCAAACAACGTGCCTTGTTGATATTCCACTCCTTGAATCTTCGGATTCTGCATTTTCTGAGTATCAAATGAAGCAACTTCAACAATTGTTTGTGCTATAGGCAGAATCTGTTTGATCTTCTCCACTAATCGGATATGTGTATCTAACTTATGTCTAATGCTGGGTGCTAACCAGCTTTTCAGTTGTGTCTTTTTCCAATGGTCATGTCGTGGTTTACGATACCATAACCTACTTCTCCGATTTCGACGATACATTCGTCGGTCGTCTAATTTCTTGGAAACATCCATTCGAAGTACTACTTCGCCTGCAATTAGTTCTTTCTTTTCAGTAATCGCTGAAAAACCAATCTTGGAATAACCCGCATCAATCCCAAGTGTTATAGGTTGCTTTGTTTCTTCAGTCGGATAGTTCAATTGTATTGTGAATGGTGTTCGTCTTATTACCTTCGCTTTTTTATCTTTTAATAATATTCGTGCTTTACATGGTCTTGTTGGCATGAGTGGTTGCCCACGCATGTTCAACACATAGACAGGTACCTCTTGTGAGTCCTGTCTCTCCCTTTTCAGGGGTAGGTTCTCTTCGCCAAGGTTATTAGTTATCATCTCGCAGGATGCACTGAGTCTTTCAACTCTGTTTAGCAATCCACTTGAAGAACGTGAGACTAGAGAAGCATCTCCATGTGTGTTCTCCAACTCTACTAATAACTTAGATATCGTCAAATTTCTTTAACCTCTCTTAGGCTAATCAACTAATTGCTCTTACTCCTCACGGTGCAAGCCCAGATGCTTAAACGCTGGGTAATTGACATTTCTGTCGGATTTTTTTCATCACTTTCGCCGTAAGTATCTACATATTCTAGAAATACATTGGGATACTTTAAACGTTAAGGAGACTAATTTCCAAGTAATAGTGGCAATGTATTACCTTAGTTTACACTTTTTTACCAGTACAAAAACCTGGCGACTTTTATTTTAAGAAGAGATGTGATTGATAATGAAAATCAGAACATTACGGTTGAGGGTCGTATGATAGTATAGTTCTGCTAGTGTTATTACTGATTAATACTAATATCTACTCTTATTATAACTATAGAGATCATTATTTCCTTTGGTAACCTATTGTACCTAAGAATGAGTGTTCATTGAAAGTGAAAGCTAAGGACCTATTCAGTGAGAATTATTCTTCTTTTTCAGAATTTTTGTGATTCTACAGTATTTGTTCTCGGAATCTCGACAATAAAGGTGGCTCCCAAACCTAGCCCTTTACTTTGTGCTGTAATTCTTCCTCCGTGTGCTTCCAGTGTTTTCCGACATAGATACAATCCGATACCTGTACCAGTCGCTGAAAATTCAGTCGGGATACTTACGAATTGGTCAAAGATAACCTCCAAATTTTCAGGTTCAATCCCCGCGCCATTATCAGAAACTTCAATTTTGATATAAGATTCTTCTATCTTTGATGTTACTCTTATTCTTCGATGATCTTTATCCGTTTGTTTAATAGCGTTACCAACAATATTGTCTAACACCTGTTGCAACCTGTGTGCATCCCCAGCGATGATTATTGATGAATCTTCTAAGCATCCTTGGAACTCAAACTGATTTCCTAATAGTTGATGGTAAGGTTCTAATGTACCCTGCAGAAAGTCACACAAGTTCATTGAGGTTTTTTCTATTTCAAAACTACCTCGTTCAATTTGGCCGATTGCACTCACTTTGCTTGTTAATCGTTCTAATCTATCTAAATTGCTTTTCATAACACCTAAAATATTCGTGATCCGTTTCTGGGCTAAATCATTGAGATGTTCAATTAAAAAGTCGCAGTATCCTGTAAGAACGGTCAATGGGGTTCTGAGTTCATGGCTGGTCATCCAAACAAAGCTATCACGTCGTTGTTCTAGTTCTTCTCTAGTTTTTTCTGCTCTCATTCGATCAGTGATGTCAGTAGTAATAACACCTAGTCCTTCACCTACTTTGAAAGCTCGAACAGAAAAGTACTTATCTCCAATTCTCGGAGTAGAATAGATGTCATCGCTATCATATGGAATTCCTGTTTTTATTACCTCCAAATACTTGTCAAACCTCTCAATGTTCCGAAGAGCGGGGAAAATATCTAGAAGGTTCTTCCCTACAACTTCCTCTTTAGATAATCCAAGCCCTCTCAACCCAGCTTTGTTCATATCAATGAAATTCAAGTCTGAATCAAGGAGGGTAAATCCGTCGGTGGCTGACTCCATAAACTTTCGTAACCTTTCTTCACTTTCTTTTAATGCATCTTGAACTCGTTTACGATCAGTGATGTCTCTGACAATCGCTAGAACTGCATCTTCCCCCTGATAATGAATCATTCCAAGGTTTAATCCCACTTCTAATGGAGTCCCATCTTTCCTAATTAGTTTTGAATCATAAATAAGAGGAACTTTCTTACCAGCTAATCGTGCCTTACGACGCTTATTGATTTCAGGAAGGACTTCAGGATGAACAACCTGTGCATACGGCGTGTTTAGGAGTTCTTCAGTTCTATATCCAAGCAACTGTGCAAATCGCCGATTATTGAATATAATTTTGTCGCCTAACTTGCCACCCTGGACAATTACAATTCCGTCTTGTGCTTGTTCCACAAGATTTCGATATTTAGCCTCACTTTCACGTAAAGCTTCTTCTGTTTGTTTTCGCTTAGTAATGTCCCTAAGGATCGATAATAATGAAATACTTCCATCTAAATTTCTAAAAGGTGTATCAATTATGTCATAGGTTTTTTGATTTTGAGTGCGAGTCTTTTCCCAACGAACTGTTTTCCCATCAAGAATTTCTTTTATTGTGCACCAAGAACACATCTTATCAAATTTATTAAAATATTCATAACATGTTCTCCCTTCTACAGAACCAAATTCTCTCTTAAGAGCATCATTGACGAATTCAATTTCAAATTGGGAGTTCACAATATATATTCGATCGTTGGTTGAGTTTAAGATATTGTAGAAATTCTCCCTTTCATTACGTAATAGTTCTTCTGCCTTTTTTTGCGGCGTTATATCAATCGCAATACCACCAAGCAACCGTTCTTTATTTTTTCGCTTAATTGGGAATTTGTATGTTTGGTAGGTGTTTGCAACATTATGTTTATCGATTAATTCTTCCGTTATAATCTGTAATCCTTCATTCAAAGCTTTTTGATCATCAGCTATCATTTTTCGAGCAGTTTCTTCTGGGAACAATTCCATGACGGTTTTTCCTATCCACTTCTCTCCTCCAAAGACATCTTTCAGATATTTATTCGCATAAAGCGTTACTGAATCCTTGTCTTTAATGAATGCTGCAGCAGGTAGATGATCCATGAATTGAGTAAATAATTCTTGGTTTTCCCTTAATGCTTCTTCGGCTCGTTTTCGATCTGTGATGTCTTGAAGAGTACCGTAAACACCTCTCCTATTTTGTTTCTCATCATAAAACTTCTGAATTGATTCTTGAATCCAATGGATATTACTGTTTTTATCTATAATACGATACTCTCGTTGAGTTGCTCTCTGAGATGAGGACATAAATTTTTCAACATCATCCCCTACCCATTGGCTATCATCAGAGTGGATTAGTTGATTAAACACGATTTCTCCAGAAATGAATTCCTCCTCGGTATACCCAGTTATTTCTTCTATTCTCCCAAGGAAGAAACCTGCTGAAAAATCCTCATATCCTTTGAACGCAATGCCTTGAAAATTCTCTAAAAAGGATCGATACTTTTCCTCACTCTCTCGGAGTGCTTTTACCATCTCAATGCGATCAGTAATATTTACTATAGAAACGATAAGTCTTGTAAAAGTCTCTTCGTATCCAGGAATAAGAGTTAGTCTAACTAAAACATGAATCTTATCGCCTTCTAAGGTGTAATTGACTGTTTCAATTTCAAATGTTGGTTTTCCTTCTAAGAGAATTATTTCTTTAAATGCCAAGAGAGTTTCTTTCCCGAAGACAACTGACATATCTTGAAGTAGATCTTCTTTCCTCTTAGCCTTATACAGTTTTAATGTAGCAGAATTTATATCAAGTATTCTTACCTTTGTGATAATTTTCTTAACTTCTCCAGGATGAATTTCAAAGTATTCTCGGAGATTTTTTATTCCATTTGACATTAATTTATCAATGTACTGTTTAACATTTGAGCCGTCCAACTCCCACAAACTAATTGGAGACTCATTAAACAACATTCGATACCTTTCTTCACTTCTCTGGAGTTGTTCTTCTGCGATCTTATTCTGCGTTATATCTTGCATTGTAGAAAGGATTACCTTTTGGCCTCCCTGCTCCACTATTTGAGCATTGAGTACAACATAGTATTCTGTTCCATCTTTTCTTTTGCGTTGTACTTCCCAACCTTTAATTGATCCTGAACTTAGTAATTTTTGAAGAGTTATCTTACGATTTTCTGGATTAACATATGTTTCATTTAAATCAACTATTGCAAGTTCATCAGCCGAATATCCCATAATTTCACACGTTTTCTGGTTAAAGGCAATTGCTTCTCCATCAACCGTGGAAATCCCAATACTTATGGGAGCTGATTCAAAAAGAAGTCGGTATTTCTCCTCTGATTCCTTCAGGGCTTCTTCTACTTTTTTCCTCTCCGTGATGTCTCTGAGGATACTAATTAGCTTAAAATCATCGTTCTCTTCAATAATTCTTCCTGAAACTGACATCGGAACGTAATGGTCATCTTTATGCTTTGCTCTGTATTCAAAATTATATATTTGTTTTCCTGTGAATACTTTTTGGAAAACCTCTAAGGCTCTCCCCATATCATCTGGATGGATAAAGTCAAATCCGCTCTTTCCAATTTCCTCCTCTGGTTGGTAACCAAGAACTTCAACCACTTGAGGACTAATGAAAGTGAAATTCCCCTCTGAATCTAATTCTATAACAATATCAGAAAGGTTATCTATTAAACTCCTATACCTCTCTTCACTCTCACGTAATGCTTCTTCAGTTAAAACGCGATCAGTAATATCTTCAACACTCCCTTCATAACAAATAATTGTTCCTTTTGAATCCTTTATAGCTCTTGCATTCTCCCTGATGTATATTGATGTCCCATCAGAATTCTTTAGCTCAAATTCTAACCCTTTAACTTCTCCCTTTGCGTTAATTTCCTCCAAAAAACGATTTCTTTGATAATTTCGTCTAGTTGCCAGCTTATCAGGATCCAACGATAATAAATCTTCAAAAGAAGACAAGCCTACCTGTTTGACAAATGTAGGATTCGCTGCGAGAAATTTATGATCGGGTGTGCTACGATATAAACCAATCGGTATGTTTTCGAATAATGATCGATATTTTTCTTCACTTGTACGTAACTTCTCCTCCACTTCTTTCTGTTTAGTTATATCAGTCCAATAGCCCACAATTTCGATGGGGTTCCCCTGTTTGTCTCGAATAAGAGAAGCTTCGTCCATCATCCAAAGGTAGGAGCCATTTTTGTGTTTAAAACGATAGGTCTCACTATAATGTTCGCTCTGAACTAGACCCTCAAATATATCTACTGATCGTTGTCTATCATCAGGATGGATACCGTTTATCCAGAAACTTGGATTATCTATAAACTCATAAGCTTCATAACCAATAATTTCCTTTACGTTCTCGCTCATAAAGGTTGTAGGGAAGTTACCCCAGGATTCACAAGAGAATATTATTGCTGGACTGGATTTAAGCAGAAATTGGAGTCTTGTTTTTGTTTTTAGAAAATCTGCTTCTGTTTTTCTTTGATCAGCAATTTCTAATTCAATTTCTCTCTTTACATCCTCGGGGATGTCGTCTCTTTGTAATAGGGATTCGAGAGTCATCTTTTACACTATGAGATAAACGCAATTTTATGTTTTAAACATTGAGTTATACCTTACTGGTAACCTGAATCATCATTTCAAGTTTTTCTCAATCTAAATTCAATTAATGGCAAGAATACACTTCAATATGAAAAAATTATATATAAGAAGAGAATCAAATCGTAATTACTTGATCTTTAGGAGTGTTAAGACATAAATGATTGAAATTAAACCAGAATTATGTATCAAATGTGAATATTGTGTTGATACTTGCCCCTCAAATATTTTTAAAATGGATCAAAACATCGTAAGAGTTGATTTTGAAGAGTATTGCATTTTATGTGGGCACTGTATAGCCATTTGCCCTGAAGATGCCATCAGACATGATAAACTTAATTACACACTATTTCGAGAGATTCTAAGTACCCCTAAAATCAATCCTCAAGATCTGTATACATTGTTTCAAACAAGGCGGTCGATTAGGAATTTCGAAGAAAAACCGATCCCTAGGGATTTGATAGAACAACTCATATCTGAAGCTCGATATGCTCCAACAGCTAGTAATCTGCAGAATGTTGAATATCTCATTCTACAAAACCAAACTATACCTCCGTTTGTGGAAAAAGTGAGAAATTTCTATGCTGACGTGCTGAAAATCTTCGAATCATCTAAATCTGAGGATCCTACCACGTTACGCCGCATTCGAAAATGGAACTATTGGTTGACTGAGGCTGAAAAAGGGAGAGACGCTCTTTTCTATAATCCACAGGTTGTAATACTTGTATATGCGCCTTGTTCTGATTCGCTGGCTTCATTAAATGTTGGTTTTGCTACTGCTTACTTAATGTTGGCAGCACATGCAAACGGATTAGGAACAGTAAACATTGGGTATGCTGTTGAAGCAATTCGCCGAAAACCAAAAATAGCGGAAGAGTTAGGGATCTCAATGGAAAAGTTCGGGGTGTTCGCAGTCCTATCGTTGGGTTATCCTGTACATGAATACTCAAAGATTCCCATTCGCAATCCTGTTTCTATTACTTGGCGTGACTAGATCATTAAGAATAAACAATTCGAACTTAACAATCTTAACGTGATGTGTCAAATCTTAGAGTGAGATCATCGAAAATGACGAAAATGGATAGAACAGACTGTTTCTTTAACATGGAATGAAATATTCGTTTAAACGTTGTGATTCCATCTCAAGTATTAATAAAATTCCCATCCATTTCTTGAATCTTCTTTCTCGTCATAGTTAATCTTTTGCGGGTCTGCATTTTCCTCAGTAGCATTAGTAATGAGCAAATTACCCCAGTACCATATTGACTTTACACTCTGTTGAGTTAAAAATGCGCTTAGTATTACGTTATCTATCCTAAAACACATTCAAGGTGTGATCAATTTTGCCGCCTCGTAAAAGAAAGACAATATCGCGCAATAAGAAAGGGGAAGAGAAAGAGAACTCTAAAGAATCTGAAGTAGTGACGACTTCTCTGAATAATGATAGAGTAAGCTCCTCTCCAATGTTGTCAAAAGACAAGAAAGCAGGAACACATGATATCGGGGATCTTCCAGGTATAGGGCCCGCTACTGCAAAGAAACTTCAGGATTCAGGATTTGGGACGTTGGGGTCCCTTGCAACAGTGAGTGTTGGGGAATTGGTCGCAGTTGGTAACCTAGGAGAAGCTACATCTAGGAAAATCATTCAAGCTGCCAGAGATGCGTTAGATTTTGGGTTCACAACGGCTGAGGAAGTCTTAGAACGCCGTAGGAATATGTTAAAAGTCACTACTGGATCTGCTTCATTAGATGATCTCTTTGGAGGTGGAATTGAAAGTGGATCCATGACAGAATTGTATGGGGAATTTCGTACAGGAAAAACTCAGATCGCTCATCAACTGTGCATCACAGCCCAGCTTCCTCGTGAGATGGGTGGTTTGAATGTGGATGATAAAGAACCTATAAAAGTGGTTTATATTGATACTGAGGGAACTTTTCGTCCTGAACGAATTCTTGATATGAGTAAACGGTGGGAAGGCGATCTGGATATTAAACAAGTCCTGAAAAATATCATGCACGGCAGAGCTTACAATAGTGACCATCAAATGGTCTTAGCGGAAAAAGTTGCTAAAGACAGTCAGACTGAAAGGATCGGACTTCTGATAGTAGACTCTCTCATCTCTCATTTCCGTGCTGAATACGTAGGTCGGGGGACTCTTGCCGGACGCCAACAAAAATTAAATCAGCATATCCATACTCTTCTCAAAGTGGCTGAGGTCAGTAATCTAGCTGTGATTGTCACTAATCAAGTTCACTCCAAACCTGATATGTTTTTTGGTGATCCCACCGCTCCTGTTGGCGGAAATATTGTTGCTCATGCAAGTCACACTCGTGTGTATCTTCGAAAATCTAAAGGTGAGCGTAGGATCGCTAGAATCGCTGACTCTCCGCTACTTCCAGAAAATGAAACCGTTTTTGCTATAACCGGTGATGGTATAACTGATGTAGGATGATTTCCTCTTCCCCCTTCTTTTAAAAAAGAGTCAATTATTCTTCCCTGTATACATAGTGCACATTATATACGTTATTATATAAGATAATGAAGTAAAATCGGATCCATACTAATGGACTATTAGTGATCTTCATGAACGGCTCTGATTTAATCCCTTGGGTAAATTTCATCTCATTACAAGTTAGTGCACTGATGTTTGCTTATTTCAGCATCATTAGTGTGATGCCTGTGACTCGTGAGGAGAAACGAGGAGAGAAAGCTTGGAAAGAGTGCTATTGGTTTCGATTAATAATGGGTATCTTTGTGTGTATAATGGTTGTTAATACTATTCTTTGGATCTGGTTTCCTGTACCCGAACTTAATTGGCATTTTCATCCTGATCCACTCTTTGGATTTCTCATTGGAGTTATTATCACCATTCCATGCATTGTAATATTGATTAAAGCCATGCAGGATGGAGGTGAGGAGCATATGAAGCCATCAAAAGCAACTGAGCTACATGGTGGAATATATCAGCATATCCGTCATCCTGGCGTTTTGGGGGAAATGCCCTTGTACATCGTTGTTGCTTTGTTTGTTAATTCATTATTCCTTGTCCTTTGGATGATACTCTTCATACTTTGTTATGTTCCAATCTACATCTATTTTGAAGAGAAGGACTTGATTAAGCGATTCGGGGCTCCCTACATTGAATATCGTAACCAAACTGGCGCCTTAATTCCTAAGTTTTGGAAAAAATAAGTCTGGGATATTTGTCTTAGTTTTCCTTTAATTTCCCTTAGGGATTTGGCTGCACTCTTCCATTTTATTTAATATGTGTGATTCAATCTACTTTTCAGAAAACTTTATAGATAATGATAAGTTCCTTGTCAAGAATATCTGATATGGATTGTTGATCGTAATCATGGGTGGCTGTTCATTCGTTATCACGGGGCAAAAACAGGCAGGAAAGTCCACCTTATGTTGGCAGGTGTTAGAATACCTGAATCAAAAACATGTATCAACAAGTGGGGTAATCACACTACAAAATGACAAAAAGTGGTTTTTTTTAATAACTGAAAACGTAAAAATTCCTTTTGAGGCAAATGAAATAGACGATTTCATACCAATTGGTCAGTTTCGGATTCATAAGAATAATCTTAAACGTACAATCAATAACATTCAAGCGAGTTTGGACAGTGATTATCTGTTCGTTGATGAAATTGGTCTATTAGAGCTCCAGGGGAGTGGATACTTTCCCATACTTAATGCTGTATTATCACGTGAACAGGGAAATATCCTAGTGGTAAGAGAAAGCCTCTTAGATGACTTTTTCTCTCAATTTCCCCAAACCAAGAGTTATAAAATTATTCGAGTTGTGAATCGCGAAACATCATTACCACTCAATATAATGAAAAAGCACATCAGTTAGCAATTAATACCTAATTTGATACAGTTCCAAATATCATAATTCATATGATGAAATTTAGAGTAGCGATCAAGGATTTCTCACGATGAAGTGGTGAAAAAAATGGCAAAAGAAGAATATATAGGTGCAGTAGATCAGGGAACCACAGGTACACGCTTTATGGTCTTCGATAAGAATAGTAACCTAGTCGATTCACATTACAAAGAACATGAACAGATTTTTCCCCAACCAGGGTGGGTTGAGCATAATCCTATAGCTATCTGGACAAAAACTCAACTAGTTATGCGGGAAACTCTCAAAAACGCTCATATTAAACTTAAAGATTTAGGTGCGATCGGTGTAACCAATCAACGTGAAACCACAATTGTCTGGGATCGTTTAACAGGTCTTCCCATTCATAATGCTGTTGTCTGGCAGTGTGTTCGAACAGCTGAAATCTGTGAAAATCTCAAGAGAGAAGATTTAGAACCTCTAGTTAAAGAGCGAACTGGCCTAGTCATAGCTACTTATTTCTCTGGTCCTAAAATTCGGTGGTTGCTGGACAATATCCCAAGAGCTTCGTCAAAAGCTGAAAAAGGCGAGTTAATTTTTGGAAACATCGATACATGGTTAATTTGGAATTTAACTGGAGGTGTTGATGGGGGAGCACATGTGACTGATGTCTCAAATGCTTCTCGCACCATGTTAATGGATCTTAGAACGCTTGATTGGGATGATGAATTGTTAGAACAATTAAAGATCCCTCGTTCCATGTTACCTGAAATTAGGCCGTCAAGTGATCCAAATATTTATGGTCATGTAGTTATGAAAGGGATGGATGGTAATCCACCTATTTCTGGAGACCTTGGAGATCAACAAGCAGCCCTATTTGGCCAAACATGTTTTGATCCAGGCATGGCAAAGAATACTTATGGAACCGGAAATTTTTTATTATTAAATACTGGGGATAAAATTGTTCACTCCGATTTGGGGCTTCTTACCACTGTAGCTTATGGGATAGGGAAAGAAACCATCTATGCACTAGAGGGAAGTATTGCAATTAGTGGTGCAGCAATTCAATGGCTTCGAGATCAATTGAAATTCTTCTCCTCTGCTTCTGAATCAGAAGAGCTCGCTGCATCCGTCGCTGATAATGGTGGAGTGTATTTTGTACCTGCATTTGTTGGTCTTTTTGCTCCACATTGGGATACTACTGCACGAGGCACATTAGTTGGACTTACAAGAGGAAGTAGTCGTGCTCATATTACGCGAGCTGTACTGGAATCCATTGCTTTCCAATCATTAGACGTTTTCCATGCTATGGAGAAAGATAGTGGTATTAAGCTTCAAAGTTTGCGAGTAGATGGCGGAGCTTCCAAGAATAATCTTCTAATGCAGATCCAAGCTGATTTACTAAATATTGAATGTGTTCGTCCACAAATTGAAGAAACTACTGCTTTGGGAGCAGCTTATTCTGCTGGACTTGCTGTGGGTCTCTGGGATCTTAATGAGTTACGTGAGAAATGGATTGTAGATCGGGTCTTTACACCTCAAATGAATGAGGAGAAGCGCCAAAAAATGACATTCCTTTGGAATAAAGCTATTGAAAAAGCAAAAGGGTGGATTGAAAAATAATTTTCTTTGATTACTTCTCCTCTGCTAAAAAAAGATGAACAGCTCCTTCCATTTCAAGTAAAGTTTCATAAATAGCGTCTGGTTCGGTCTTAAGTAGGGTGTCAGGGGTACAATAGCCAGTTGTAAGTGCAAATGTGGTGATTCCTACTGTCTTCCCTGCAATAATGTCCCCCCCTAAATCTCCAATCATCGCACAACTTCGAGGTGTATTTGTTAGTTGAAATTTTCGGAGAAAATGTAGAAATCCCTCCTCTTTGTGTTTTTCAAACTCTCCCGAGGCTAAAATTCTATCTGTTGAGAAATAATTTGTGTCTTTGAGATGCTTGGCTAGAAAGATGTCAATTTTTTTTCGTGGAGAATCACTCACAATAGCTAATTTTATTCCAGACGAATGTAATCGCTTAAGAGCAATTAGGGTGTCTTTTGTTGGTTGAGCCAAGGAAAATTGTCTGGACTGATTTCTTATAACATAAAACAACGCTCTCAAAGATTTGATATGACCAAATTCAAACGCCCGTGAAACTTTATACAGGGTCTTTACGATTTTCCATTTCACATTTTTTTCTTGTGGGCCGAGCTTGGAGAAAGTTACCTCATCTGCTTTTGAGATTACATGAGTAAGATCAACCTGTAAATATTGTGCTAACAACCCAAAGTAAAATTGTTTAGTATCAACCAACGTTCCATCAAAATCAAATATTATCGCTTTTATCGGTATGTAAACTAACTGGGGCATGAGACAACTATCCCAAGGGTTACTAGGTTAACTACCTGACTAAAATAAAAACACTTTGGCATATTTCTTTGTGTCTACCATAAAGAAATTTTTTATTATCTGTGAAATTCTTTGAGTCTTCACAGATATATTTCTAATTCCTTTGATATTTTTGAGGTATTTTATTGAAATTTGACCTTAATGATCCACTAGCTGGATTACCCTCTCTTAAAACAGATATTTGTGACTCTCATGTGCATATCTGGGATGCTGAAGCGTTTAATGATCTAAAGAAGTGGGGCCATCAATTTGGGGTTAAACGGTTCATGGGTATTGCTCAACCTGAAGTGAAGAAAACTCTGGAGCAGAATGGAAAAGCTTCTGAAATTGTTTTTGCATATTACTTGCCTATGCAAGCGTTTGCTGAAAAAAAACCTGACCGAATCATAGAAGCTGTCGATGAAGCCCATAGTCTAAACTATACACTCACCAAAACTTGGTTCGGTCCAAGACAGATCGACTTCTATAATACCGATAAGCTCGTTTCTATTTCAGATCCCATCTTTGAACCAATTTTTACTCGAATTGAAGATTATGGTCTTCCATTAGATATTCATGTTGCTGACCCTGATATCTGGTACGCTACCAAATATCAAGATTCTGAACGTTATCGCACAAAAACTCAAGCGATTAACGATTTTAACATGGTACTTGAAAGCCACCCCGCTCTTAAGGTAATAAGTGTTCATTTTGGGTGTTTGCCTGAAATTCATAATTTAACGCAATTAGAAGAGATTTTTAAGAAATTTCCTAATTTTTATGTTGATACAGCTTCTACAAAGTGGATCGTACGTGAACTGGGGAAAGATCCTCAAAAAGCCCGAGATTTCATTGTCCGTTACCAAGACAGAATTCTTTTTGCTACTGATTTGTCTGTTGGATGGACAGATCGTCCTGAAGATTATTTCTCTACTCGATACTGGGCACAACGGTTATTCTGGGAGACCAACGTCCAGAAAGTGGAGTTACCCTTTTCAGATGAAGACAATCCAAATCCTCCCACCTTTATAAACGGATTGAATCTCCCTCAGTCCGTACTCAATCGTATTTACTGGAAAAATGCTGATAATTTTTTTAAGTGAAACCTTGAAAAACACTTAAAAAAAAAGAAAACATTTTATGTTGAATGATTAAGTTCTTATTCGAAGTTTCACAACACAAAAGAGTCAGATTCCGATGAAAACCAAATTTAATGTGATTCAAGTAGGATTAGGGCCGATGGGTAGGCGAATAACGAAGTTATTAGTCAAACGTGAGAATATCGATTTAATTGGTGCTGTTGATATTGACCCAAATCTTGAAGGTAAGAAATTGGGTGAAATTCTGGATCTTCCAAGTGTACCAGAAATAAGGATCGATTCGAATCTTACAAAGTTTTTAATCAAGAAACAAGCCGATGTTGTGATAATTTCGACCTCCTCCTCACTTGAAAAGGTTGCCCCCCTTATCATAGAGGCGATAAAGGCTGATAGCAACGTTATTTCTATTTGTGAGGAATTATCCTATCCTTTTGAGTATCATCCAGATCTTTCTGACGAAATCGATGAACTTGCTAAAGCCCATAACGTGTCCGTGGTTGGAACAGGTATAAATCCAGGTTTCTTGATGGATTTATTGCCCATTGTATTGACAGCTCCCTGTCAAACTGTTCAGAAGATTACTATAACACGAATGATGAATTCTGCAAAAAGACGTGGACCATTCCAAGAAAAAATCGGAACTGGGCTTTCGACTGAGGAGTTTCGGGAGAAAATTGACCACAGGGTAATAACAGGTCATGTTGGTTTAACACAGTCTATCCAAATGATTCTTTCTGCGCTGGGTATGACAAGCGAGGAAATAATTGAATATCCTCCAGGCGCAGTCTTGGCAGAAAAGGATATCACAACTTCTTATTGTACCATACCCAAAGGATTCGTATGTGGACTTCAAAGTAAGGCTGTGGCTAGAAAGAATGATGAAGATTTGATAATATTAGATTTCACTGCGTATGCAGGAGACCATGAGGAATATGATAGTGTTGTCATTGAGGGGGTTCCACAAATTTCACAAAAAATCAAAGGTGGAGTTCATGGAGATTTAGGCACTGCCGCCGTGGTTGCTAATATAGTTCCATTAATATTCTCCGCAAATCCTGGTTTACATACGATGAAGGATATTCCAGTTCCATGCAATACTGCGGGGATTTGGAAGGAAATAAATGAATAATAATTCTAAAAAATGGTGATTAAATGAGTACTAAGATCATAGCGGAAATTACAACTTATCCTGTTGGAGAAGGGACAAGTTTGAGTAAATATGTAAAAGAAGCAGCAAAAGAAATTGATGCATACAAAGGAATACGAGTCATTCATCATCCGATGGGGACTGTGATTGAAGCTGATTCTCTTGATATTGTTTTTGATGTAACAAAGCGAGCTCATGAAACTATCTTAAAAACTGGAGCTCAGAGAGTTCTTACTCAACTTCGTATTGATGATCGTCGAGATAAATCCCGGAAAATGGAAGATAAGGTCGCTGCGATCTCCACTGAGAGTTAGTGGTCTACAGAGATTATGGGAGCTCTTTTATCTAATCCTGCTAGTATTGTTCTCAGTGATTTTGTATACTCCTTTAAAGCCCTTCTGCCATCTTTAGTAATATGAATAACAGTTCTTGGACGAAGATTCACGAAAGTTTTTTCTCTAGTAACAAAACCGATCGAGTCTAGTTTTGTTAAATGACTATTTAAGTTTCCTGATGTTACTCCCAATCCTTTCTGAAGTACACTGAATGCAAGAGAAGAATTTAGATGAAGTAACATCAGGATTCCCAGACGAACTGGTTCATGAATAGTGGAATCCAGTGCACTAAGGAGTTCTTCCATTAATGTTGGATTCTCTTCCATTCTATCACCTGATCTTCTAATTATGTCTCCTTTTGTATTCAGCCAACCTACCTACATTCCAATAAGTTAACATACTTACTCCAATTAAAATAAGACCAAAAATAGTACAAAAGAGAAACATTGCCAATTCTGGTGTTCCTGGATAGATCAACACAGATGATAGAAACCCGAGAATTAGGGCAAAAATCCCAAATGTGAGTAATCCTGATTGTAATTGTGTGTTTCTCGTTTTTAAGTAAAGGATTCTGCTGGTAAGCAAAAATCCAATACAGACGGTGATTCCCCAAATTGTAGGTATTAATTGAGGATTAGAATTGCCAAAAATGACCACTAATAAATGTGTAAGGGCGAACAATCCAATAATTATTACCCCTACCTTTCGGTAAGCTTTATTCCAGTTGATAAAACCAGGTGATAATCCAGTAGTAAAAATGATAACTCCAAGAAGGGGTAGAAGATAGATAAGCCATAAACCAAAAAGTAGGACAGGTTCAACATCGGGAGCTAATCCGAGAATGAAGAAAGTGGAATCCACAGACAGGAAACGATAACATACATACTCAATCCAACCTCCAATTATGGTAATGAATCCAGTAAGAGCTAAGAATAACAACATTCGGTTTATTTCCATTTTTTCTTCGAATGCGACGATTTTATCTAAAATTTCAAGAGTAGGCTCCAAATCAGGTAGCAAATCCATTCCTATCACCCTATTCCTCGTTTTGTTTTACCGATATGATATGTACAATAGCATATTAAGTGTTAGTTTGTGCTACAAAGAATTCTCCCAGAGAAAACAACATTGGTTCTTTTATGAGTAAAAATAATTTCTCATTTATGAACTATAAGTACCCTTATAAGTACTTGAGCTCTCAAATAAATGTTGTTATTTATTATTATGGACTTAAACGAATTAAAGAGATTAGATACTTAAAATTAAGGTTATTCATTGTTTCTTTTATCTCAAAGGTCGAATTATATCTATATAACGATGAATCTAGCTTTATTAAGGTTCAGAATTTCTTTTTACCGAATGATGATTGGAGTATTGACGAAGAAGGGGATTAAATTGAAAAGAACTATGTACAGAACATTTATCTCGTTTTTATTCTTGCTTTTTCTAGTTACTATTCTTGGATTTTATGGAAATATAACACTACAAACAGAGAAAACTTCGGATTTAGATACAAAAATCGATTGTAGGAATCCTAATCATAGTATTGTTGAATATAGTGAACATTTGACATATAACGGCCATGAGTATGTTTTGTACGCTAATCCCAAGACGTGGAGTGAAGCAAAAGTTGACTGTGAATCTCGGGGGGGGAATTTGGTAACAATTACGAGCCAAGAAGAGAATGATTTTGTTAGTAGCTTGACCGAAGAAGAAGATGGTGTCTGGATTGGATTTATTGATGAGGTAACTGAAGGTGACTGGCAATGGGTTACTGGAGAGCCTGTTACTTATACTGATTGGGCTTCAGAGGAGCCTAATAACAGTGGTGAGGGTGAAGATTACGCTTCAATATATAGCTGGGGCGAATGGAATGATCTATCAGATGAAGAAACTCATTATTACATCTGTGAATGGGAAGACAACATTTTTATTAATGGGAATGCAGACTTCATATCCCAAGCCGCTGCTGAAGATTGGAGTGGAGATGGAAGTAAGGCGAACCCCTACATCATCAACAACAAAGTTTTAGATGGTTCCAGTGGTGATTTGATTTCGATCAGTAATACTGACTTACATTTCCAAATAATCAATTGTCTCCTAACTAATGGAGGAGGGGCTGGAATTTCTCTAAATAATGTTATGAATGGCTATATTTACAGCAATTCAATTCATGATAATAATTGGATTGGGATAAGACTTGAATTTAGTGATAATAACGTCATTTGTAGTAACATTGTTTATAATTCGAATCCAGTTGGAATTTCCTTGTTCTCTTCAAGTAATGATTCAATATATGACAATCAGGTTTACAATACCGATGGGGCTGGATTTTGGATTGAACAAGCATCCAATTATAACACAATTACCAATAATTCCATTGATAGTAATTCTGCAAATGGTATTCTTATAACAGATTCTCATAATACCCTCATTGCCAATAACACCGTCTTTAATAATGATGGAGCTGGAATTGGATTTGATCATTGTGAACAAAGTAACATTGTCAATAATACTATCTATGGCCAACACCCTGGAGGAGGGATAAACCTTCTATCGTCTCCAAAAAACAATATTTCTTCAAATACCGTGTTTAAAATACAAAGTTGGGCTGGAATTGCTATAAATCAGGAATCAGATAATTGTTCTGTTTTTAATAATCAGGTTTATAGTAATGAAGGGAATGGAATACTTATAGAGAATGCTGACAACAATAGGGTATGCAACAATAGAGCGTTTGATAATACATATCCAGGTATTCGACTGGATACAGCTACTAATACCTATATTTTTAACAATAGTCTCTACTTAAACAAGGAAAGTGGTATTTGGTTATTTGAATACTGTTATAGAAGTGAAATCGTAAACAATACTCTTTATAGTAATGGAAATGGCATTTCTTTGCGTAAATCAGAGGATAATATCATTTCTTATAACATTATTTATAGTAATAACGGGGGTGGGGTTATTCTTGAACAAGGATCCGATGATAACAGAATAATATTCAATAATTTATCTGGAAATAACGCAGGGGGACATCAAGCTTACGATGATGGATCAAATAATGTCTTCGCATTCAACTACTGGGATGACTGGACAATTCCTGACGCTGATACTGATGGAATTGTAGATAATCCTTACATTATTGATGGGGGTAATCAAGATCCTTATCCATTAACTTCTCAGTATTCCACAACAACACCAGATATCCTTACTAGTCCTATTCTTTTATTACCCAATGGTGGAGAATTTTTAGGAGGTATTGAACCTATTCAGTGGTTACCAGTCATTGATTCGTTAGGACATGATGTAGAATATTCAATAAACTATTCCGTAGATAATGGACTCACTTGGGAAATTTTAGTATCAGAGTTAACCACAACTAATTATAGTTGGAATACTTCCACCGTTGCTGATGGGTCAACTTACTTGATGAAAGTTATTGCACACTGTTCAGAGGGAGAAATTGCAGATGATACTTCTGATGGAATGTTCTCTGTTCATAATTTCCTTCCCTCCCCAACTATCTTATCTCCTAGTAGTGGGGAAATCCTCAATGGAACCATCCCCATTCAATGGTCAGTCTCCTCTGATCTATTTGGACATGATGTCACCTATGCTGTATATTATTCATCTGATAACGGAAATACTTGGAATTTATTGATTTCGGGATTAGATTCTAATGGTTATAATTGGGACACAACAGCTCTTATTGAAGGGATTAATTTCACGATCAGAGTTGTGGCGACTTGTACTGAGGGGGTGACTGCTGAGGATGTCTTTAATGGGTCTTTTATGGTACATTACCTTATAGCGCCTACTATTTCGTCTTCCTTTGGGAATGATCCCCTGAAAGGTATGGTCACTATTCATTGGGCGGCCTCCATCGATTCATTGGGTCAAGATGTCACCTATTCAGTATATTATTCGTCTGATAATGGAAGCACTTGGAATCTGCTAATATCAAGGCTAGATTCAACCAATTATGCTTGGAACACTACTAATGTGCCCGATGGGACTAATTACAAAATCAAGGTTGTAGCAACTAGTCTAGATGGCTCAGTTTCCGAGGATATTCTTGAAAGAACGTTTTCTGTTCATAATGCACAACCTCCTCCACCAGATTTCTCATTTCTTATTCTTGGATTGGCATTCATACCGGTTATCCCAGAGTTGTACTTTGGGAGAAGACTCAGTAAAACACTAAGTCGAAAGAGTGAAGAAGGAGTAAGGCAAACATGATTGAAACGGAAAAAAGGACATTGGATGTTGAAGAATTCAGTCCAACTGAACCCATATATCAGGAGAATGTAATTCGCCATTTAGTGCGTCTTGCATCCTTAATAATAATCGGACTTCTAGGAGTAAGTGTTGTACAAAACTATCTTCCAGATTTTGATTTTTACGTAAATATTTTGTCTCCTATGTTGATCTTTGCTCTCATGCTAGTCTTTTTAGTTGGTATTTTCCTTGCTTTTTTCCAACTACGTTGGATTAATGAAAAAAGAAACAAGTCAACTAATTTAGGAGGGACTGTGGGTTTTTTCGGATTGTTTGTAACATTTATGAGTAGCGTTTCGTCACTAATTGCCATTCCACTAGCAATTGTTATCCTTCTACTCGGTTTGGGACTCTTTCTAACACTTGTCGGTTTTTTTGCTGAGATGACTCGTATTGATGAACCACTGGTGTATTGGTTCAGAGTAAATCTGGAAGTTATTATTCGTTATACAATTTCAATAGTTGGAGTTTTCCTAGTTAATTGGAGTCTGTTATCGATTGTTGTATTATTCTTTGTTGATTGGGGTGTATTAACAATCTTTGTCTTCCCAGGAGAGCTATTTGGAGGATTGATTATTGGTGGTATTGGATTGGGGCTCGTGTGGGGTTCCTGGTTTCATCAAGTCAATCAGACAATTTGGCGATATAGGGTTGAAATTATTAGAGCGATCGAATTAAGTGTAGGCCAGGGCTTTATTCTAGTTTCATTAATAGTACCATTTTTGGTTCTAGACTTTCTCTTTCTCAGTTCCATTTTCGGGGTCGCAGGATTAGTAATAGTTTATCTAGACTTATATATTTTCAAGGTGAAGGTTACTAGCCATTTTAGCAAAGGATTTGTAACATTAAGTCAAGTTATTGCGTCTATCATTGGTATTATCTTGATTATAATTGGAATCATTCAAACTCAACTTCAATCTATTCCTGATTGGTTCTTCTTCTCGGTTTATTTTCCCATAACAGGATTATTTCTACTCTACCGAGTCTGGTTTGATACCATTAACTATTCTGTCAAGAGAACAGTTCAAACGATTATTTGGTTCTTCCGTACTTATTACAGAGAAGTAATCACAACACTTGGTGTTAGCTTCATGGCGTTAGGATCTTTCCTGTTTGAATTCACAAAAGTAATCAATCCTTTATTAATGGATGAATTAAAAATAGACAGCTTTTTTGATCCATTACCTTTAGGTTTATTTCTGGGTGGTTTTGTTATAGGAATGGCGATTTGGCATATTCCTGATCGTCATGCCTATTTTCGGGGGGTGACCACCACATTAAGTGTCACAGTAATACTGTGGGGGATTCTGCTCTTAGGGCTACTTTTAACGCCCCCAACATCAACTGATGAACTTTCCTATGTGATTTCAAGCTTCTTGATTGTTATGGGGATTTGTGTTGATGGGTGGATTTGGAGAACAGAGGTCTTTCATTCGGTCAAAAGTGCCCTAATTTTGCTGAAAAACGCGATTGTGTACACAATCAACACAACTGTCCAGTTTCTAAAGGTTTATTACCGTGAGCTAATCACCATAGGTGCTTTGAGCTTTACGATGTATGGCCTCGTTGTTACGTGGGACATTATCCTCAACTTTCCTTATTGGCCATTCCTCTTTTTGTTAATGGGGTATATTGTTAGTGTAGTGATCTGGTATATTCCTGACCGTCATAATTATTTTCGTGGAGTTACAACAACTCTCAGTACCGTAGTAATCCTTTTTGGATTTCTTTTGTTGATTTTCCAGGATTATCAGCCTATTAGTTGGCTTTCAGGAGGATTGGTTGTCGTTAGTATCGTAGTTAACGGAACTGTCTGGCGACTGGAACTTAAACAGCTAGCTATTCAAACCACTATTTCCTTCAAGAATGCACTTGTCAAGATTGGTCAAGCCATCAAAAACTTTTTTATTGCTGCTAAAGATGCACTTATCCAAGCTGGTCGTAAATTCATTCAGTTCATTGATGAGACTCTCAATGCAATCTGGGATCATCGAATAGCTATCATGAGAGTTTTTATGACGAGTGTTGGATCTATACTAATCATCACAAGTTTTTTAACTTGGTCTGGCCTTTATATCGTATTCTTAACATGGTTTGTGGGCCTTGAATTTTTCTTTTTCATCTGTGGTGTTCTCCTTCTTTATATAGCTTGGTTTCATCAAGTTAATCGCTTCACTAAACAGTCTGCTATTACTATTTGGAATACACTTGTGCAAGCGGGTCATACTCTATATATATTTTTGATAAAAGTTAAAAACACAGTAATTGAAGCTCTTCACACTATTTGGCTTTATCGTGTTGTGATTCTACGGGCTTTTGCGACTATTCTTGGTCCACTAATGATCCTAAGTGTTGCTGTAGTTCCTCTTCTAGAGATTTCTCCTGTCCAACTTGAGTTCGGAATTCAACTAGTCATTGTAATTAGTGGCTTTTGTGTTCTTTACACTGCCTGGTTCTATCAAGTCAATCATTTTGTCAAGCAATCCCTCTTAGCTATTCGCAACGCTATTGTGAAAACTGTGTACACCATCAAAAACTTCTTTGTTGCAGCTATAAATGCTCTTGTTCAGGCTGGTCGTGCATTTATTCTGTTCATTGATGCGACTCTCCATACTATTTGGGAACACCGTATTACTATCTTACGAGCAATGATAACGATTTCTGGCTCTATTATGACTTCTATAGGTCTGTTATTACTGTTTTATAGTATATATAATGTATCTTTGATAAGTGGGCTTGAACTGTTTTTTATCTTGCTTGGTCTCGTTCTTCTCTATGGGGCTTGGTTCCATCAGGTCAATCAATTTGTCAAACAGTTGAGTATAGCTATTCGTGACATTATTACCCAAACAATTGGTGTTATTCATAATTTCTTCCAGTATACTTGGGATCACCGTATTGATATTTTAAGAGCCATTACAACAACCACTGGCAGTATTTTAGTCTTAGCTGGTCTATTTCCCATAAATCTAATTGAATTTAATATAAGATTAGTGCTAATTCTTGGTGGCATCATTCTTCTTTACATTGCCTGGCTCCATCAGGTCAATCAATTTATCAGACAATCAGCTGTTGCTATAGGTAATGCTATCGTTCAAACATATCATACTATCATTCAATTCCTCCAAACATACTACATTGAGATCATCCGCTATTCTGCTACGTGTATTGGTGTTCTTTCCCTAATTCTAGGATTTATATCTATATTTCAGGATCCACTTGGTTTATTATTGCTAGGAGGTGGTTGTGTTATTCTTTACGCTGCCTGGTTCCATCAAGTCAATCAGTTCATTATACAAACCCTCCAGATGATTAAGGAAGCCTTCGTTCATGCCGCTCGTACTTTCCATAATCTTCTTATTAATGTCAAAAATGCGATTGTGTCGGCTTTTTATGCCCTCGGGGCTTTCATGAGAAAAGTCGGATTTCAACTAAACCAATTATTCCGTGCAACTGTAGATTTAATAATCCCAATTATTCTTATCCTACTAGCTTTTTCAGTGTCTTTCTATGGAGTTATCGTTTTAATTTCTGGTTTTGTAGATATATCTGGAGTTTCAACAAGTGAATTTTTCATCTCAATTCCTATCTTAGGATCTATTTTGGAATTTTTTGCAGCTTTAATTCAATGGGGAACATATGAAAGAAATTTACTAGGTTTTTTTGCTGATTCCCCTTTTCTGATTCCTCTTGGAGCAGCTCTCATTGTTGTCGGAGTGGTTATATTGTTGTTTGTTGCCCTCAAAAAAGAAAATATGAGGCTTAAAACTCTCTTAAATACTCCGAATAATATTAATTCTGGCAAAGGTGGGAAATAATGGCTATTAATGATAATAATTTACAGGAAACATTCTCCAAAGAGAATAAGACTGATTCAAAGGAATCAGACCAAACGTTACAACAAGAATTACAACTTAAAAGCAGAACGCTTAAAGAGGCTTCAGTCACAGAGTTAATATCTTTTTCGAAGTTCACTATTATAGGGGTTATAATATTCTTCATTGGATTGTTTATACAGTTTCTGATTCAAAATCCTGCACTACCCATTCCCGATCCTGTTCGATCAAGATTTGTAACTGCGGTTATGGGGATCACTCTGCTTATTTTGTTCGGTGGTTTAGTCATTGATGTTTTAAGTTGGAGAGAATATACCGAATGGGGTGCACTTGGAGCAATTATCACGTATATTGGAGTTGTTCTTATTTTTATAACATTTCCCCTAAATATATTTTGGTATGGAGATGAAGCTGAGTTTATTTACATAATCATGATCATAGGTGGTGTGATCACCATGATCATTGGTTTTACAACTCGCGCTACTGAACTTGACCAAAAAATTGTTGACCAATTTTTTATTTTCAAAGAATGGGTAAAGGCTGGTGGAATTCGACAGTCTCTCTCTGCTCTCGGGCAGCTAATAGGAACCGTTGTGAGAGGATTTTTCAGATATATTTGGCTAGGAATTAAAGAATTAGGAACTCGTATTAGAAGATTTGGTGGTTGGATAACACGATCAACTAGATTCGTTTTAGAACGTATTTGGATTTTCTTGACAAGAACATTCCCCAACCTATTGACACGATCTTTAATTGGGCTTTGGAATAATCTCCATTGGTTTGGGTTAATAGCGGTTATTCTCTATCTGATTATGATTGATATTCCCATTCCCAATGCTGATCCCCTTGTTCTTAAAGCGGAGCTTATGATCATCATCGTTTTTTTCTTCTGTCTTGGAGTCCTTTATCCTCAGAGAGACCGTGTTGTAATTATCGCGAAAACCATGAGGAATACTGTTCTATCGGGACTGATAAGTGCGTATAGTATGTTGTCAGGTACCAAAATAAAAGCTGATCAATCCGTTTTTTGCTCTCGATGTCTTCGAGGGGTTGAAAGACGGGAATTTGTTTCTCTTATGGAAATTAAAGGGATGATAGATCCGCCCTGTCCATTCTGTGGATTTAATAGCTGGATTGGGTCCGAAAACGTGTCCATTCCTATAGACAAGCTTAAGCAAATGGAGAAACATGAGATTCCTACTGCTCAAACTGTTGTCAAAGATACACCTCCTTCTGAGATTGTAGTAGCAGTTTGTGATGAAAAGGCTATGAAGAAAGGGAGGTTTCCTGATTATCAATCATATCAGCGTGCCCAAAACTTAGGTGTGCAAACTTACTCCGAATTGGAATATCTTGATCGTCTTGGAGCCCCAGATCTTGTAACAGCAGATAAAATTAAACAAAGTGGTTTTTCTCATATTGAAACCTTCCAAAAAGCCCTGGCAGTCGGAGCTTCCAATATTTCAGAACTCCGTTTAGTTGAAGAATTACAGGTACCAGATTTAGTGACTGCAAAAGCAATTCAACAGGGAAGATTCCCTGATTACCAATCATATCGGCGCGCACAAGATCTAGGAGTAAAAGATTATTCTGATTTGCAATATATCGATGGTTTTGGAGCTCCCGATACAGAAACAGCTGATAAAATCAGAAAAAGTGGATTTCCTGATTATAAATCGTATCAACAAGCGCAAAACCTAGGAGCACGAACTTACTCTGAACTACAATTTATTACCAAAAAGAATGGGATTACTAGTACTGATGTTGAAACAGGTACGCAAGCCTTGGCCATGGAAGAGCCAAAAGAAGTGAAACCTTCAAAACCGATTGTTCGCAGGACTGATATTGAGATCCAACCTGTATCAAAAATCGTTCAAGAAGCTGAAATTTCTCCAATTCCTGGTGAGCAGATCATCGGTGAAGAAGCTTTTAGGTTTACCAAAGATCGAGAATCATTAAAACAAGCTATTGAAATTTTCGATGGGATATTTTCTGATCAAACTTTAGAACCAAAAAGGAGTCAAGAGTTATTATTTTGGAATAAAAAGAAATCATGGTTTTCTACGCAGAGAAAGAGATTTCTGAGAGGGAATCTCTCTACTGGTATGTTCTATGATAAGATGAAGAGCCTGAACGAGGATCTTCGTTCTACATTCAGAATTCCCGAGGAAAGATTTCAGACGATCAAACCCCAAGAACCTGTGGTCATAGATAAAAAGGTTTCAGATTTATTAAAAGAGATATTAAAGTTAAGTGAACGATTTACTGCCACAAATAAGGAAGTTGATGAATGGTACGATTGGTTTACTTCTCAAACTGACCAGTATCTTAAATCCCAAATCGATGATGAAATTTTCATAAAAATGCTTAAGCGCTCTCAAGAATTTTATTTAGGAATTGATTCTGAAAAAATGCCACTGGAGGAGTTACGAGATTATGAAGTGATTCTTACAATAATTCATACTGTTCAAAAAATGATCATTAGTTCTTGGGGGCACCAAATTGTGAGTTCTACTTCACGAGAACAAATAAACGATGTAGGGACTCAATCTGCTCAAGAGGCTGTTGAGACTGTTGTTGTAGAGAAAACTGTTCCTGATCTCCGAAAAGTGGTTACCAAAGAAAAAATCTCCTTACAAAAGGTAGTAGGAAATTTTGACTCTATCTTTGCTGATGATTCATTAGTTCGCGAGGAGAATCGCGAAAAATGGGATAGGTATATGAAAGAATATTATCAACTACGAGCACGTTTTCTCGATTTCGGCGAAATTAGTGGAGCTACCTTTTGTTCTCACCTTGGAAAAGTAAGAGAAGCCTTTATTACGGAAATGGGCATCTCTTCTGAAAAAATATTTGACTTTAAGGATATAGAAATTGATTATGCTGTAAAGGCCAAAATACAGACGGAGAAACAGTTATCACTCCCTACTGTTAAGAAATTTACAGCTGAAGAGAAGGGAAAAATACCAGCAACAGCGAAGGAAAAGGTTCTAATGAAACAAGTAATAGAGTGTCTTAATACTATCTTTTCTGATGATGCGCAGAAAAAAGTTGTTTTGAAACCAGCAATAGAATGTCTTGATACTATCTTTTCTGACGATTCGATGATCACCCATTTGGATTTCCAGAATTGGAATGAATATAAGAAAGAATATTATCATAAACGGGCACGGCATCTAGATTATGGCGAAATTAGTGAAATATCATTTTATTCCTATCTTAAAAAGCTTAGAGAAGCCTTTATTACAGAAATGGGTGAAGAAGAGAAAGAAAGACCAGATAAACAATGTTCTTCTTGCGGTGTAAGCATTTATCCTGAAGCGAGTCAATATTGTAGCCAATGTGGAACGAAGCTTACAGATTAATCAATCAATCCCTGTACATTGAATATAATTGAACAACAAAGAGAAGTAAAGTAAAATCACCTAGAAAATTATGGACTGAGAAAAAAGATGGCTTCAGGGCCAAAAAATTGTCATAAAGCGAAAAAGATCTTGGAATTAAGTTTGACACCTACTAAATCTATCATTCTTTTTCTTATTATTATAGTAAACCTTCAGTTTTATACACTATCCAATTTTCAAAGTTCGCGAGGTTTTTTTCCTCCTCAACCCTATAAAATATCTACAACCAATGTAGAAAACGCGACCATTTATATCAATGGAAATGATGATTTTATCAATCAAGCGAATGTGGAAGGCAGGCCTGGAGAAGGTACAGCACTAAATCCGTATGTGATTTCTGGTTACGAAATTATTGGCTCTGGTTCTGGAAATTTGATCGATATTTGGGAAACTGATATCCATTTCAGAATCAGTAATTGTGAATTGGATAATGGATATTATGGAATACTTTTGCGTAATGTTACAAACGGTGAAATTTCCAACAATGAAGTAACTAATAGTGAGGAAGGAATTTGTCTCCATTACACCAGCATATTAGAGTGACCGACAATACACTCTCTAATAACATTACAGCACTTGTCAAGGTTAGCTCCCCAGTTGAGGGAGAACTCTTTATCAATATCACTTGTAACGAAACTAGTGAAGCGGTGAAATGATAATAAAATCGGTTTGTACTTATTTTATTAAACAATTATTAACAATGGACAACATTTGAACTCGTACGGGTGATTTCAAGTTACTCCTCTTTAGAATTTCCGTATTTACGAAAATATCATCCGTTTCTCCTTCTGTTATAACTTCACTTTCGCACATTACAAGGACTCGATTGGCTACTTGGTCAACCAAATCCATGTCATGGGTTACCATAATAATATTCGTTTTTGTTTGATATTCTTTGAGCATCAAATTCATTATTCCTTTCAATGAAGATGGGTCTTGTCCTGTAGTTGGTTCGTCAAGTACAATTATTTTTGGAGTCATAGCTAAAGCACTGGCAACCGCTACTCGTTGTTTCTGCCCCATTGATAGTTTAAGGGGATTTTGATCAATAAATTTCTTTAAACCCACAGCATAAATAGCAGATGTTGCACGACTTACTGCTTCTTGTTTTGGCATTTTACAATTTTCTGGGGCATATTTTACCTCTTTCAAAACAGTTGCATTAAATATCTGATTATCTGGATTTTGAAAGAGAAATGATATTTTTCGAGCTAATTGCGCAGCTGTCGTTTTTCGTGTGTCCTCACCCTCAATTGTAACTGTGCCATTATTTGGTTTATTAAGCCCGATCACATGCTTCACTAAGGTTGACTTACCAGAACCATTATTACCAATTATTGCAATAAACTCCCCTTTACTGATTGCAAATGAAAGGTTTCTAAGGGCAGCATGCAATTGATTTCTGTAAGCGAAGAGTACATTATCAAAGCTTAAAATTTGGTCATCAGTTTCTAAGTTGACACGATTAGGAGGACTAAGTGACTGTTGCAATAGCAGTAGTTCCTCTCGTGTGAGAGATTTGACAAAATCCTTGAATTCTGAAATCGATAATGGAAGATAGTCGTTCTTCCGATCCCTTAATCCACTTTTTTCAATATATTGAGCAATTAGAGGGATAGCTAAACCAATGTCTTCTAATCGTGTTGTCTTAAAAAGAATCAACGGAGTTTCGTGAGTATTTATTTTTCCTTCGTTCATTAGGATAATTCGATCTGGGGGACAAACGTTGAACACTTCATTGATCTTATGTTCAATAAGGATTACAGTTTTTCCCTGTTCACGAAATCGTTGGATATGGTGTAATATCTTTTCAGTATTGACAGGATCAAGATTAGATGTAGGTTCATCTAAAACTATTATTTCTGGGTCAAGAGCCATCATTGCAGCAAGTGCCACAAGTTGCTTCTCTCCGCCACTCAATCGTGTTGAATCACTCTCTGCTAGATGTTCGATCTCGTATTCTTTTAGGAGAGTTCGTACTTTGGTTTCAATCTCTGTAGGTGATTTTCCTTGAAACTCTAAAGTAAATATTATTTCATCTCTTACACGAGAAGTCGCTAATTGCGACTCAGGATCTTGAAGAAGCATTCCGACAAGAGAAGACATTTCAAGAACGGAGGAAATTAGTGGATTCTTGCCAAAAACGGATATATCTCCTGAAACTTTCGCACGAGTATGATGTGGGATGATTCCATTAAGGAGGAGTACTAAGGTACTTTTTCCTGATCCTGAGGGTCCCATCAGAAGAGTCAATTCACCTTCATCAATTTGTATTGAAATATTTTCCAATTGATTTTCTTTACTTCTTCGATATTGGCTACTAACCTCGGAAAAGATAATATTTCTCATTAAATGAAACCCCAGCTTGAAAAAGTTCTATAAGTAAGCGTTGTGGTTGGGTACATAGGAGAAAAGATCGAAGTTATCCATATGGAAAATAATAGTTGAAAAATGATGTAAAATAGTAATAGAAAATCGCCTAAGGAAAACTTTTTCTGTATATAAGAGGTTTTATGTTTAACTCGTGGATTAATCCCTCGTGCTTCAAGGACTTTACTGGTTCGATCAATAGAACCTGTAAGTAGTATCAATAAAGGAATTATAATCGCCTTAACACTTCGTATAATTGTTCTGAGTCCGATCTTCTCCATTTCCAATCCCCTAGCTCTTTGTGAATCTATTACATTAGTTAGATGATAGGTAACTAAGGGAACTGATCGGAAAGTCAGGAAGGTTAAGATGCTAACAGTAGGTCCTCTTCCAGCGGTCATTTCTATAGTTTGTGTTGTTTGTAAAATACTCATAAATAAAGTTCCAACTGTAATAGCTATAAAACCTAATGCAAATGCTCTTGTAAGAAGGAAAAACGTGTCTATAGGTGTTAAAACCTGTTGCATAAGTGCACGATTAAATGAAGAGAAGATGAATGTAATTATTATTAATCCGAAAGCAAAAGTTACTAGTGCTTTATTGCGACGGATTTTAGTAAATACTGGTGATCTGCCTGTTCTTTCCAAAAAGAGAGTACAAAACAAGAGATAGAAGGTGAAAAGCATGTCGAGGCAAATTACGGCTGTTATTATTGTTATAATGATCCATAGGACTTTAAGACGGAAATCTGCCTTATAGAAAAAGCCTTCACCTTCAGCATAGGTTATGAGGTCATCAATTGATGATACCATATGTTGAATACTCATTTGAGGTATTCACCGATAGCTTTTACTCGGTAGTCTCAGATTGGAAATTTCTCAAATATTTGAACCAGATATAGAGACTAAATAAACCAATTGGGAAGGTTAGTATACTGCCTATAAGAGCCAAGGGACTCGCCAAGTTCAATTTTTCCAATCGATAAACAAAATAGCTGCTAATTGCAAGAATGATGCAGAATGTAACCATAATAGCGAACAATAGAGGTTGAAAGAGAAAATCAATAGTATCTTCAAAAACTACGAAAGATGGAGTAAGCCAAATGATAGCAAGCCATGCATAATAGGCAATAGTAATAATGAGTACTTGCAAAGTCGTATTCCTTTGCTGAATATTAGCAGGAGGATCCTGGTAATCATCCTGATACCACCGTAATGTACTTTCCTCAGTTAACGGCTCCCAGATCTGTTCAACATTAATTATTACCTCTACAAGAATTCCATAGATGATATTGTTGATCATACTTAATAGGAGGTTCAGAATAACTAGGATAGGCGCTACAATTCCTCCATAGGCATACCACATGTGCAGTAGTCCAAATGTCCATGTTTGAATTACAATGTTCATTAGAATCATGTAAAATGCTCTTGCACGTTTTTCAGGATTAATGTACATGGATAGAGTTCCAAGAACAATTCCAAAGCTAGCATTTGAAACTGAACCAGTCCAATCTCCTGTCAATAAGCCTTGTGCACCCACAATGGCACCAGAAATCATTCCAACATATGGACCGTAAGCCATTGCTAGGGGCCAATCTGCGATGTGATGAAAAGCAATGTGGGTATCTAAAAGGAATGGGATCTTAAAAATTGATAAAACAAGTCCCAATGCAGAGAAAACAGCGATATATGTAAGTACACGAGTTGATTTTAATGGTAGATGGGCATTATTCTTATAACCTAAGTAAAGACCAATTATAAAGACAATGCAAGTTAGAATCACACCTGCAAGAAAAACAAGATCAGGTGGTATAGATTCAATAGGATTAACAAGTTCTTGTGTGATTGTCATTTAAAAAAACCTCTTTTTGATCTTAAAGAATGGTGTTCACATATTCAACTTCATCAGAATTTAGGTTTTGTCCTATTCGTAGAGAAAAGTTGTAGATAAAATAATCATAGAGTTTTAAACAAACACAAGTAAATTACTTAAACATAAAAAATTCTAAAAGTAAGGGATAGTTTTGGAAAAAAAAATTCGTGTGATGACCTTTAATATTAAGAATTCCCGTGATTATTCAAATCCGAAAAATATTTGGATAAATCGTAAAATTAGTGTTTTAAAAATCATCCAGATATATAAACCAAATATTATTGGATTTCAAGAGGTTTATGAAGATCAACTTGATTTTCTGAATGATAATCTTCATGAATATAAGTATGAAGGAGTTGGTCGGGATGATGGGATACGAGCAGGAGAATTTAGTCCAATCTTCTATCGTGAACTTGAAGTTAAGAATACTGGGACATTTTGGTTAAGTGACACACCTGGTATATGTTCTAAAACTTGGGGAGGATTATTTAGAATATGTACATGGATTAACTTCAAAAATAGTATACCATTTGCTGTCTATAATACACACTTTGAAGATACTGAATCTTCAATTCGATTGAAGAGCATTCCTCTAGTTATTTCAAAAATAAATAACCATTCTCCTAATCAGCCAGTAATATTAAGTGGTGATCTAAATTTTGGAAGGAACTCGGAAGAATATCTGAAATTAGGTCAACACTTTCGTGATACTTACTGTATTCAGAATAATAAATTCCGTTGGGCAATTACATCACATGGATTCAAAGGTAAGAAAAGATCTCTTCTATCTTGGAATGGAAGGCATATCATTGATTATATTTGGGTTAAAGGCCCCATTAAAGTTCAAGACACCCGTATAATTCATGATAATCCGGGAAAGGATCCCTCAATTTTCCCATCAGATCATTGGCCTGTAATCTCTGATCTAACTCTCTATTATCCCTAATAAAAAGGATTATAACAAAACTCGAGATAATTACGACACTTATAAGAATGATAAAATTTATATTTAATAGGCGATTCGCAGTGGATACAGAACTCAATGGAGAGCATGTTTTAATAACGGGAGCAAGTGGAGGTATTGGGCAAGCTATTGCAAAGCTTTTTGATAAAGAAGGCAGCAGTCTTTCACTTCATTATAATAAAAATAAGGAACAAATTTTGAAATTTAGTTCAAAATTGCATGGTGATCATTGTTTACTTCAGGCCGATTTGTCTTCTGAAGAACAAACCAAAGGGATGTTCCAAGACAGTATTAACACTTATGGACGGATAGACCGTCTTGTGGTAAACCACGGAATTTGGCCTCGAAAATATGTTCCAGCTCATGAATTAACATTAGAACAATGGGATACAACCATAACAATCAACCTTCGAGCAGCTTTCCTTTGTAGTAAGCAGTTTTTACGAAATTTAGTTACTTTTCCTAAAGAATTCGCTAGCATTGTGTTTATTGGCAGTACTGCTGGAGTATTCGGGGAAGCAGGCCATGTAGATTATGCTGTTTCTAAAGCAGGGCTTCATGGATTGATGCTTTCATTAAAAAATGAAATTAGTAACATTACGTCTCGCGGGAGAGTTAATATAGTTGCCCCAGGCTGGACTATCACCCCTATGACTGAAAAGTCTTTGGAAAATCATGAAGGGGTACGGACTGCCCTTCAAACCATGCCCTTGAGAAAAATAGCGCGCCCAGATGATATTGCGCAAACAGTTGTGTTTCTTTCTTCAGACAGGCTTGCAGGTCATATTTCGGGGCAAATAATAACAGTTGCAGGTGGAATGGAGGGAAGAAAACTCTTTGAACCAGATGAAATAGACATCGACCGAATTTAGGATTACTTGGATAAAAAGAGGAATTGAGATGGAAGAAACACCTATAGTTAAATTTAAGATCATTGGTTATATTCATACACCATTTCAAGAAAAAAAAGGGACTCCCATTCAGTCTTATTACTCTAAAACGGAAGGTTATGTTGTAATGTTTCCAGAGTATGTTAAAGGACTCGACGATTTGGATGAATTCTCCCATTTACAGCTGATTTACTATTTTCATACTACTGATGATGTGAAATTAAAAATTATTCCTTTTTTAGATAAAAAAGAGCGAGGAGTCTTCTCAACACGGGCTCCTCTTAGACCCAATCCGATTGGAATTTCTATCGTAGAATTGATATCCATTAATCAATCTACCAACCGTATTAATATTCGATGTGTTGATATGCTCGATTCCACTCCGTTATTAGACATTAAACCTTACGTTCCGCTCTTCGATCACCGAGAGGCTAAAACAGGATGGATCTCGCGCTCTCTACAAGAACCTCGAGACAGTAGAACATCGAATGGTCGTTTCTAATTAGATATTAAACTCAAATTCAGTCTTCAAGATGATAGTTCTTTTGTTACAACAGTTAGGTCGAGTTTAATCCCATAATAGAATGCAGGGATCTGGGAGATCAGCACTACACCGATTACTCCGATCCAAATCAATATCCAAGTTGTTGGGAGAATGATAATTTCAAAATAGAAAAGGCGTAAAACATTATCTAAAATCCAGCTTGCGATCCAAAGACCTGGTGGGATTCCAAATAGAATACCTAGAATGCCCTGACTGAGATTTTCTACCGTCATGATGGATAAAAACTCTTTATCGGAGAGTCCGAGGGTCAACATCGTTGCAATCTCTCGTTTTCGTTCCTGAAAGCTTAGAAAGATAGCTGTAAAGATAGCAGCTCCCGCTAATAAGCATGCAAAAACTAAGAATACAAAAATAACGGCATTGAAAGCTGCCATCAATATATCCACCGCTTGATGGAAATCATAACTGAATTCAATGGATCTAATCCCCTCTAACTGAGTGATAGATGTTTTAATTTCTTCTAACAAGCTTACATTAGAAGGTTGGTTTACTTTCAGAATTAATTGTGTGATAGGTGTTAAATCGATATCTAATCCTGACTTGAATTTGGTTATATCTAAATTTTCATTACTTGTGATAGTCTGGAGGGTAGTATAAACCATGCTTCCCCAAATTTCTTTTGAAATTCCTGAAACCGTTATTTTAGAATCTGAACTCACAAAACTAATATCACTTACACTTTTGGAGAAAGAGATACTTTCCGTATTCCGTTTTATCAGATTTTTCAAATATTCAAGTGTTTCCTTCCTTGCGAACTCGATTCCAAACAAAGAAGATTCATTCCACAATTCTTCAGCCTTTTCGTAAGCGTAATTTACCTCGTTTATGATAAAAGGCAAGCTATATTCAATCTCTTTACCAACCTCAATGTCATACTGGTGGGCTAGAGCGGAACAAACAACCATGGAATTGTTTGGTAATAGCGTATCTTGAGACGAAGACCATTGAAATTTATGAGTAGTAGGATTCGAATTATTCCACGCTGTAATTAAGACTGTTTGTGATCTTTTCCCAATCTTGATAGACGAAGGTATTTGTAATACGGGTTCAACAGCTGCTACTCCTGGTATACTCTGAATATAAGCTACATCATTCTTTACTCCCAAATCGAAATAGTTAATTCCTTCATACTTTACTATTAGATCATACTGAGAGATTTCATTGAATTGACGATTTACTCCAGCAGTTACTGAATCAATGAATGCAACAGAAACAATTATGATCATTACTGCAGCAGCGATTGCTGTTATTGTTGCAAAGGTATGTATCTTTTTTCGAGAGAGGTTTCTAATTGGGATTGCTAGACGTAATCCAATCGGTTTAATGAAAAAAATTTTCTCTAAAAAGGAATGTGAACCTTTTTCAGTAACAATCATGGTTTGAAGGGCTTTTCGGGGAGTCATTCGGCTAGCACTCCAGGCAGGAACAGCTCCACTCAGTAAACTAATCCCTAAACCAGTTATTAAGGCTATAAATATGAGATGTGGTTGAAGCTGAATCTCAATAATTTGAGGAAATCTCATAAAGTAAGAATAAACCCAAGTAACCACTCCCGAGACAATAATTCCAAAACCAGTACCCAAAATACTCCCTAGCCCTCCAATTAATAAACTAAAGCATATGTAATGAAAAAGAATATCATTTGGGAAATAGCCTAAACATGAAGCAATACCAATATTCCGCCTTTGACTTTGAACAGTTCGACCTAAAGTAATATAAATTGAGACTGCTGCAACCCCTAAGACAACTATTGGCAGGGTCAAAGCTATTTCTTCAAATGTTTCCAAATCCAATCGAAGCGCCACATTTGAAATCTGTTCTTCTTGCATCACCGGAGGAGCGAAAGCACCTTCAGTAGAATCATCAAGAACTTCAGCTAATTCTTCTATAATGTGATTACGGGTTGAGATATTAACACTCGAAGACATTTTAACAATTAAATTATTAGCAAGACCTGTACGATTTGTGTAGGCTTGTAATTTCTCAATAGGTAAGTAAATTACTCCAAATACACTTGTAGGAAGAAAATCATGCTTTGATGGGATTATAACAAGATATTCGGGGCTAAATACCACTCCTTTAACGATAAAATCGTAAGTTTGGTTAAAAATTTTAGTTGATAGAGTATGATTCATTTCAATCTCGAATTTTTGAGCAAAATGGGATTCTAATAACACAGAATTCTCCTGAGAGAGACAATCAGAGTACGAACCACTTGTAAATATCAAATCATTAATACGACTATCTTTCTGTTGTGGCCATTTAATTCCAATAGCTCGGCCACTTGCTAAGAATTGTCTGTAGAACCCTCCAGACGAACTAGTGACGTTATAACCTACCCCTGTTATCAAGCGAAAATTAATCGCTTGGATTTCCTTTTCATAGCCTTTTCTTGAAATAAAATCGGTTACTATACCCTCTAATTCTGTTATGTTGTAACAATTATCACTTTGTGTTGAAAATTCTACATCTGCAAAATTCGTCTGTTGATAAATGCGCTTATATGACGAATAGAGATTTTCATAACCCATACTCAATGCTATATAAGATCCAGTCCCGAAAAAACAAAGCAAAATCAATGCAATCGTTAGGAGTTTCTGACGGGTAAGATCTCTTCCAAGCTTCTTGAACCAATTACGTGTTAGAAATTTCATATCAAACGTCCTTATTAATTCTACCAGACGAGATTTTCCACGTCAACTGGCTCTCGCTGCTCAAAGTGACTTACTTGCCCCATTTGCATGGTTAATACAAGGTCAGCAATTTTAGAAATTTGTCGATTATGGGTCGCCAGAATAAAGGTTTTCTCGGTTTGTTCATTGAGTTCTTTCATTAATTTGAGAATCTCAACTCCCGTACGATAGTCAAGATTTCCTGTAGGCTCATCAGCAACCACAATTGGGGGATCTTTTGCCAGTGCTCTTGCGATTGCCACACGTTGTTGTTCCCCTCCACTCATTTGTGAGGGAAAATGATTTGCTCGATCTTTTAAACCAACCTTATTTAACCAGTCTTCAGCGACTTCACGAATCTTTTTCTTTTTGAAGGATCGTGTGCCATTTGGAATAGAGACGCCTACCAAGTCCAGTGCAAATTCAATGTTTTCTAAAGCAGTTAAAGTTGGTAGAAGATTAAAAAACTGAAAAATAAATCCTATTTTTAGTCTACGGAACTGTGCTCTCTGTTTTCGTTTGAGAAATGTAATATCAACATTTTCAACATGAATTTTTCCTGAAGTAGGAAAATCAATAGCTGAAATCAAGTTTAATAAGGTTGTTTTACCAGAACCAGATGGCCCAAGTAAAACTACGAATAATCCAGGTTCGATATCTAATGTTATTTCATGAAGAGCATCGACTGTAACTTCTCCCATTTGATAGTTTTTAGAAACTTCTTGAAGCGATATTTGATGCAAGAGTTACCAATCCTGATTTTATTCGAGCTTGTGAAATGGGATAACTACTAAGACATTTAAAAACTATACTATTTTATTCTCTTAATTAACTGCTTAAGGTGAAAACTTCTGCAAAAGATTAAATCATTTATTTTACAGGTTAATGGGAAGAAAATCGCAACAAAAAAATTTGTTCAGCAATTCATAGGAAATTCTTTGATAGGGATGGTTGAGAGTCTTCGTCTAAAGGATCCTACTATTACTAAGATTAACCTCGAAATCGAATTTGATGTAGAGGAATAACAACAAAACCAAGAACTCTCAATATTTTCCAGTATTTCGTGTTTGGTATTGTCTAGGACTTTGGTGGGGATTTTCTTCCACAATAAGTGCTATTGCGATATACAAAATAATTCCTATTCCATAAACAGCCATGATAAAAATAAAGCCAATTCTGACAAGAATAGGATCAATATCAAAATATTCTCCCAATCCGCCACAGACTCCAGCTAACCAACGATCCTCCCTACTACGATAGAATCTCTTGGGTTGTGTTGATACTTGTGTTTTTTGGTCAGTTGTTGGTCTAGTCTCGGGAGCTTCCCTCGTACTCCCTGGTACAGCCCATTTTTTTGAACGGTTTAATTGAGATCCACAATTGTTGCAGAATAGATCGTCTGGATTAACAATTTCACCACATTTATCACAAAATTTTGTCATGATGATCATCTTCTTTCAATAGAGAATTTTCTGAGTCCGACTTATTCTTTGAAGTGATTAATATTTATACATTTACTTCTCGTGAGCTTTCCCAAGGAATGAAACACCTCCCAAACATAATTTTTAACCAAAAGAAAGAAAATCTCTTAATGATTTATTAAATTCAATTTTTTTAATAAAGGAGTTATTTCAGCAGGTGAAATCTCCAGGTAAGGATGGTCTGGCAATTAGTAGGGAAATTAAATTGTATTTCACTTTTATCACACAACCTAGCCAATTATCAGCAATAATTCCGTTAAAAGATCTAATATACAATTCCCAAGATGAAAATCTAAAGCAATTTTGGAAAACCCTCCTCGAAAAGTACCTTGAGTGTTTCCAATTAGTTTGTCGAGAGAGAGGATCTCTCATAGATGCCTATTACATTGATCTTGAGACTCCGGTGCTATTTCAACCTGTTTTAAAAGACTCTATCTCCTTAAAAATTGCTCAGAAATTTTCATTAATGGTAAAAACCATCAAATCAAATTTAATGAACTGGTATAACCAAGAAATTGAAAGTTATTTTATTTGGATAAAAGAAGATACGAATCAAGATGGAGTTTCCTATTACACGTATAAGCTAGAAGATCAAGATATTAGGCCTTTAAAAAGGTCTAGAAGTTCAAGATCTAAAAATATCAATCAAAAAGAATTGGAAAATTTTCTGACCGATAAAAGCGTTTCAATAAAAGCTGGATTAGAAGAAAAAGAAACAGGTCTCAAAAAGGGTAAGAAAAGGTTTCCAGTTGGACAAAGAAATCCAAAAAATCGGTTAAATCTATTGACTGGAAGGGAATGGATAAAGTTTACAAAAACGTGGTTTATTCACCGTCCTCCATCACGAAAGAACGAGGAATTATTACATCCTGCAAAATTCCCTGAAACAATGATTAGGCAATTTATTACTTTTTTTACAAAACCAGGCGATTTGGTGTTTGATCCATTTCTTGGGACTGGTAGTAGTCTTGTTGCTGCTAAACAGAGTAATAGAAATGGTGTAGGAGTTGAACTTTCCCCAGAGTACGCTGAAATTAGCGAGAACCGTTTGGGTAAAATAAACTTTCCAGCTTACCCTCCTTTATACCAAACTGATGAACCAAGTTCTTGGCGCGTAATCTGTGGGGATTCACGGGATCTTATGAACTACTGGGAAGACCTCAACCTATCAACTATTGATTTTTGCATTACAAGTCCGCCATATTGGAGTCAGCTTGAGCGTAATACAATTCGGCAAAAAAAACGAAAAGAAATGGGATTAGATACGAAATATAGTAATAAAGACCCAAAAGACCTCGGTAACCTTAAAGACTATGAAAAATTTATTAGTGAACAACAAAAGATTTTTGGTAACGTTTACAAGCTTTTACGACCAAAGGGTTACATGGTTATCATCACAAATAATGTATTTGCAAATGGAAGAGTCTATCCACTAGCTTATGACACAGTACTTAGTTTAATCCAAGATGAAGAACATTCATGGATCTTAAAGGATGAGAAGATCTGGTTACAAGATGATAAGTCTTTAGTTGCGTTGGGAGTCAATTATGCTTGGGTTGGGAACAGGTGTCATCAGTATTGTTTTATTTTACGTAAAGAATAGACTTTCTTTGATTCTGAAAATGATTGAATTTCATTATCAGAAACTCTTCACTACAGAATCCATGAAAAATTAATCAGGGAGTACGGATGAAATGGAATAAGGGAAGGAATATAATAAGCCCTCTATTATATGTAGATATGATGTAATATTTTATGAGATTTCTCTCATATGTTCATTGAACTTGAATTCTAATTTAAGGCTAAATCATTCACAAATATACACAATATAACCATAAATGAGCGAGGAAGGCTCTATGACGATTTTTGAAGATGCTGAAGCAGAGTGGAAGGTTCTACTGGCTAACCACTCATGGCCCTCCCCAGTATTTGGCGAAACTTACTATTTACGTTATCCAATCGATGTTGGTACTAAAGAAGCGGTAAGTTATCGTCAAAGTATATTCAAAGGTGACGACTCACAACATGCTTGGGACGCTAGTGCTGTTAAACAGAAGATCATTGCACGCTTGATTGAATCACATGAGCGAAAAATTCGAAAGTGGTATGGAGAATTATCATACTTTGCAGATAGTATTAAATTTCTTCTTCCCCTTCCTGAAGTAGAGCTCGATTTTATATTAAGAACCTCTTTACTTACAAAAGAAACACAGCCATATCTTGAAGCACGAAATAATTTACTTAAGAATTTAGACCCTGATTTGACTGAAAAACCTATCATAATTTTTGAGGAAGAATACGAAGGTCCAGAAGATCGTGCAATAAAATTTGGAAAATGTCAAATCGAGCTTTTTGGCCTCTTCAATATAATAAAGGATCGATTATTCATCCTAACCGATACTGAAATTTTGGAGATTTTGGATCTTTTACTAGATGTTAACAGTACAGACAAGTTTCTAGTAAAACGATTTGTTAAACCAAACCTAGAGAATACAAAACCGTTTATTGGTCAAGGAAATCGCGAAATCACACTTCCATCAAACTTTCTTTTAAAACATATTGGAGGGGGTGATGAGGAGTTCTACAAGAGACGAGTTTTTCAGTTATGGTTGAAAAATTTATTAGATTTTGACAAAAAGGCTAGTGATTACATTCTGGAAACAAAAGGTGATTTATTTTCCGAATTTGACGATGTAGAAGTTATAAAAAGGGTCTTACTTCAAGCTATTAAGCTCCACAAGTTGATCTCAGTTAAAGAACGATTCCTAAGTTTATTAAAGAACGATTATGCAAGAAGAAAAGATTTTTCAGGATACAAAAGTGAATTAATTCATCTTCTGCAGTCTCGGGAGGAATTCTTTTCAGGTATAGAAAGCGATTCACCTTTCAGTGCACTGATTGATCATCCACAATACACCCCTAGATATATTTGTCATGAATTAGGAGTTACCATGATTGAATCAGTATTATCTTATCTCAGTCAACAGATCCCCGAACCCGAAGGAGTCGGGGGGAAGATTCAATCCCGTATGCTTCTAAATAAAAGGATCAGTAGCATGAAAAAATATGTTATAACTGATGAAATAAGAAATGCAATTTTAAAATCAGTTTCCAATGCTTATGAAACACTCAGAACAGAAAATCAAGAGGCAAAATTTGCTGACATCATTAGAGAACCATATAATCGTTTGATGCCAAGAGGGGAGCAATATTTCCAGGAAATGGAAGCTGAAGTACGAATCATGTTACAAGAATCTGAAGATCGAGACTTACGGAAGGAATTAGCTGCCACAACGGATACTCCCCAATCTCTTGCCAGACAATATGGGAAGAAAGCAATGGGGATACTAGAAGAAGAGATAAACCTCGAGGAATTATATTCAATGATCTTATCGTTGAAGTACACAGAATTAATGTTTTCAGGTGAAACTTTAACTTCATTGAAGAGACAAGGTATCACTCAATCATTAATTGATGATTTAATTTCTCCACAATTCGATTTTATTCAGTTGATAAGGGAAGAAAGTGAATTAAAACGGCAAATGGAGAAATGAACGATGCCAATAAAACTTGAAAATATGGAAAGTCAATTAGAAGAAGAGTTGGGGAAATTTGGTTTAGAATATCTATTCCCTCAATTAGATATTGTTCGTTCTGCACGAAATTTGCCATCAATTCTTGAAGATCAGAGACTCAGTGCTCAAAAGTTTTTCGAATCATTTCAAATGATTCAAAAGTGGTTAGCACCAGTTGTAGTGCCAATTACTGACCAGTTGACAGACGTTGAAAATCGTTTACAGGAACTACAATACCAAATGAAGTATCATCTTCAAGAAGAGGGTGTTGTATTTTGGAATGATGTGTTAGAGAGTTCTAGCCCTACAATTAAGTCCCTGTATCCAGAAATCATCAATCTTAGAGAATATATCATTAGACAAAGAGAAAATTACTTACAGACTGCTCATAGAGATACCTTACCTGAGTTGTTAGGATTAATACTCTGGGCATATACTGAGCTTTATGATCTAAAGAGTGCAGTTAATGAAGTCAGACAAAGATATTTTGGCCCTAATTACCAGTACAGGAAAAATAATGTATTTACTGATGCATTAATACTCAATTTAATATGTGATGATGTTTTACGACAACGTAAGGGTTCCTCAACTGTTAGTGGACAGATAGAGCAACTGGTCGAAGGAACACTTACATTTGATAGAATATATGAACAGTTAGAGTGGGCAAAATTCAAACGCAGTCCTGATGATGGTGCCTTTAAAGAAAGGCAAATTAGGACAATTGTAAAAGCATTATTGCCTAAGATGTCTTCTTCTGAAGCATTTCGAGGGATTAATACATTCTATGATCCATCAAGAGATAGTTATCCTATAAGACGTTTTCTGGAATGGTTATCTTCAGCACTCAGACTGAAAGGGCTGAAAAGAGATGAAATTAGAGAAGTTACTACTGGTATTGAAAAAACCTCCCTGATTGGGCTCTCATTTATGGATAAACACAGAAAGCAAGAAATTCTAGGAAATATTACTCCTGAACTTGCAGAAACTTTTGATCGGATACTTGTCCCATTTCATGAGTTAAAACAAGATAATGCATTTATTCAGAGTGCTCAGTTTGAGATTGAGAATGTCTTAGATTTACCTAGTCAGGCATGGATATACGATTATACTGGAGTAGAAACAGAAATTCTTCGATCTACGCTATTGTTGATTTCAGATCGCCAACCAAAGTTCGATGTCCTTGAAGCATGCCAACGATTAGCAAACATCATCTTATCGGGCAGGGTTGATCGTAATGATTTCAAGCGGGGAAATTATACAGTAACGAATCAATTACCTCCCCGAATCTGGGATTCAATTGGAAATCAATTATTAGCTCTCCTTGAAGAAGCATTAGTGAGGGAAGAAACTCTAACTGTCCAGATAATTAAGAATATTTTTCAGGATGAAGATCGCTCAAGTTTAGTAACGTCAAAGAAATTTATTCCTGTCTTTCTAACCCAAACTGATTTTAAATATGACCGAAAACGAGGACATCAACCCCAAACCATGACTGTTTGGGCAAGGGAGGATTTTAAGTTCCAATATCGATTTACCCAAGTAGCAGGGTACCCTTGGTATTTCATGGTGAACTCTTTGTTGGAATCACTTGTTGTTAACGCTTTAGAAATCCCTAGTTTTAAAATCATCCAAATCCATGAAAATGTCAAAATCCGACAAACAGTATATACGATTGATGATGAAACATACATTGTATACTACGGGGCACATGGAGATTGTATCTCAGCATTAGCCTTTAAAGAGACTGATTTAACCAATGAGGAAGGATTTGATCCTGTAGAAGTAATTTTTAGGCCTCACAAATTTCTTGGATTGGGTCCTGAGAAAAATAATCTTAAACTTCTTCTTGAGAACGCTCGTGCCACAGATCCAAAGGATTTAATGACAATAATTGCAGGTATTTAAACAAGCTGAGGAAATTCCGATGTATAATCCAGATGTTAAATCAGAAGAGATAAATGCTGGTAGAATTTTGGTCGTGGGTACCCAAGGTGGAGGTAAAACCGCTATTGTGACAAAATTAGCTGCTCGAACAGATAGGAAGTTAGAATATACAGAAGAATTTGGAGGGACAATAGAAACCGAGTACCTAAAAGTATCTTTTGACGACGGGAAATTTTTCAGTCTTTTACTGCCTATAGGTGGTCAGGAGAAATGGTCAAAATTGCGAACAAGCTTTGGTTCAACAGCTGAAGCTATGGTAACAATTTTAGACTCTTGTACTAAGGGCTTTTGGATAAATTCTCTTCAGCAAGCGATTATGATCTCTACTGTTCTTCCGTATAATAATTACCCAATCTCTTTTGTTGTTACCAAACGAGACTTAAATGAAACATTGACAAATAAAGCACATCACGTTGGTGAGGTAATAGTCGACGGGATAGAAAAAGCTAAACAAAATGGCGTGAAATACTACAGTCGTGGTTTTAAAATAACTGAGAGAAGTTTTGATCTTGAATCAAGTAATGTTTCCTTCACTCAGCTTGAACAAATCATTGTAAACAGTTTAGAAGAAGAATTCTTTTCAGGACTTGTTCCTGGAGATGCTAAAAAAGGCCGCTTTTTGTTAGAAGGATTTACTCTCGTAAATTGCCGAATTTTTAGTCGTGCGCTTACATTAGCGTTAAGTGATCCCGCTGGTGATCCGATGGCGATACTTGCATTATTGAATGATATGCGTCCAACAATGCTAGAATTGGATAGTAATTGGACCAACCTTCTAAAGAAATATCCTGCAGCAGGAGTTGAACCCACTATTCCAGACACTATTACAGCAGAGGATGTTAAATCAGTAATACTCGATAAATTGCTAGCAAATCCTGATGACATTAGGAATTTCGAGAAAGAGATTCTTAAAAAGGCGGAATTGACTGGATGGCGAAACACAGGGTGGGAACACATATCAATATTTGAAGAAGAAGGATTAGATAGAGCAGCAAATCTTGTAAAACATATTATGGTATCAATAAAAGACAATGAGCCTGCTCCTAAATTTACCCTCTTTGATCCCGTTGAGGAACTATTCTAGTAATTTGAAAAGGGTGAACTAGAATTTTAAACTCCAATTCCTCGTAGTTGTAATTGCGAAAATTTTTGCTTGATTGTATAATTTCAAAGTGGAGAATATTTCAAATAATTGCTGATGCAAATGCAAATCTTTTAAATAATTTAATAGCATTAGTTAAATGATGAGGTCTATAAGTGTCAGTATTTGACGATGCAAGAACAGATTGGAGACGGATTTCAGCAAAAAATAAGTGGGCTTCTTCAGTTTTTGGTGAAACATATTTTATTAGATACCCTCTTGAAGCAGGCACAGCAGAAGCTATTACTTATAAAGCTTCGATTTATAAAGGCGATGATTCGGTCCATGCTTGGGATGCGAGGGGAGTACGCCAAAAAATTATCCAAAGAATTATTGAAACCCAAGAAAGGACGATCAGACCGTGGTATGGAGAAATATCCTTCTTTGCTGACCAAACAAAGTTACTCCCTCCACTTCCCGAGTCTGAACTAGATTTCATTCTCCGTACATCTCTACAATCGGAAGATGAAGCTTTCACTCTTTTTAAGGCTGCAAGAGAAGAACTACTAAAATATCTTGATCCTGAAATTGATGAGGATAAGGAGGAACGCCGATTATTCATACATACATCTAGTCCTGAAGTAATAGCCAAGAGATTTTCGCATGTTCAAATAGAGCTTTATGGATTATTAAACGTTATAAAGACTAAGATGTTCGTCTTATCCGATGATGAGATTAAAGAAATCATAGATGTATTACTTGATATTGAACAATCTGACAAATTCCTGGTTAAAAGATTTATTGAGCCTAATATGAGGGAGGAGGACATGCGGCCTTTCATTGGTAAGGATAATCCTGAGGTTAAACTAAAATTAAATTTTCCTCTTAAATTTGTGGCTGGGGGAGATTCAGAGTATTATAAATTCCGTGTATTCCAACTTTGGCTACGTAATCTATTAGATTATGATAAACAGGCCTCTGCTCACATTGAGAATCTGAAGAGCGATCTTTTCAAAGATTTCTTGGATGAGGAAGCTATTAAGAGAACCTTATTCCAAGCAATTAAGCTTTATATATGGGAGTCACATAAAGAACGTCTTTCTGCAACTTTAAAGACTGATTATGCCTCTAAATTAGATTTTAAAGGATTTACTAGTGAAGTGATTCATCTAATAAATTCAAGAAATGATCTTTTTTCAGAGCTCACGGATGAAAGTGTATTATTACCAATAGCTTTATCAAATTATGATTCTACGAAAGTTTGTCATGATCTTGGTCTAGAAATGATGGAATCAGTCTTAGACTATTTATCAAATCAGATTCCAGAACCAGAGGGTGTCGGTGGTAGAATACAATCACGTCTTATTAAGAATAAACGAATAAACAATATGAAGAAGTATGTTTTAACAGAAGAGATCAGAGATGAGGTACTTCAAACTGTTTCGATAATGCATGAAAACATTGGGACAGATAAAGAGAACCTAGTAGAAGATGCGATACGAGAACCACACAAGCGGCTTGTACCTCGGGGTGAATATTATTTCGAGGAAATGAAAACTGAAGTAGAAACCGCAATGCGCGAAATGGGCGATCAGGATTTGAGGAAGGAGTTAGCAGCAAGTACTGATGATCCTCAAACTCTCGTGAAACAATATGGGACTCAAGCTGTTGGGATTCTTGGAAGAGATGCAGAGATCATTAACCTCTATTCTACTATTTTAGGTTTAAAAAGTGCTGAAATTATATTCTCTGGTTCCACCACGTTAACACCAATGAAAAGACAGAAAGTGACTCTTTCAATTATTGATGATGTAATACATCCTCAATTTGATTTTTTAGGGTTAATCAAGAAGGAAAGTCAGGAGGATTGAACAATGGTTACCGATCTAGCAAATGTTGAAGAATTGTTAAAAGCTAAAGTTGGATCTGCAGGAGTAGAATTCCTAGCTCCTCAACTTGAAGTCATTCGTTCAGCTCGTAACTTACCTTCGAAATTAGACGATTTTAGGCTCATGACTCAGCGGATGTATGAATCTTTTCAGATGATTACACAATGGCTTGCACCAGTTATTGTCCCAATTTCAGAAGAGTTATCTGAATTGGAAGCACAGTTGCTAGAATTACAATACAAAATTAAGTTTCAACTAAAACAAGAAGGCCTCAAATATTGGCGGGAGATTGAGGAAAGTAATAATCCAACGATCCAATCATTATTTTCAGAAATCAAGCAATTACGAGGCTATATCATAAGCCAAAGAAACAAGTTATTATTCGCTGCCCATCGTGCTGAACTATCAAGGTTGTTTGGGTTAGTTTTATGGCCTTATACAGAGCATTTAGATGTACATGAAGTACTGAAAGAAGTAGAATCATCATATTTTGGTCCGAATTATTATTATAATAAAAACAATACTCTCTGCGATTCAATACTTCTTACTGCCGTAGCTGAAGACTGTTTACAACAAAAGAGACATAGTACCTCAGCAGATCGTCAAATTGAGAGTTTAATCGAAACCAGACTCTCTTTCAGACGTGTTGAAGAGCAATTTGAATGGAGTAAATACAAAAGAGACCCAAATGACGGTCATTTCACAGAAATGCAGGTTAACGAAATAGTAAGAACTTTATTGCCTGGATTGCCAGGTTCGGAGAAGAGCAGTTTATATCAAGTGTATGATGATGCTACAGATCGATACCCAATTAGTAAATTCCTTGACTGGTTGAAATTCGCCCTCCGTCGAAAAACTGTGAGTAGTGATGAGGAAATCAGAAGTGGGGAATCTTCTGCAGAAAGACACCTTATTGGGCTTTCCTTCATGGATAAACATAGACGGAAGGAAATTTTAGGGAACATCAGTGATTTAGGAGACATTTTCGAGCGTATTTTGAGGCCTTTTCATGAATTAAAGCAAGAAAACGCCTTTATCCAGAGTGCGCAGTTTGAAATCGAAAATGTGATGGAACTAGGTAGTCAAGCATGGTTTTTCGACTATACTTCAACTCATACAGCCATCCTACGGTCTACATTATTGTTAATCTCGGATAAGCAGCCCAAATTTGATGTTTTAGAAGCATGCCAAAGATTAGCCAACTCTGTCCTTTCTGGACGTGTTGATCGAAATGACACCCGGGAGGGGAATTATATCGTCACTGACCAACTTCCCCCGAGAATGTGGAACTATATAGGTAGTAGCTTACTAACTATCTTGGAAGAAGCTCTAGTAAAAGAAGAGTCATTTGCAGTATCCTTGATTAAGAACCTTTTTAAAGATGAAGACCGGTCTAGACTTGTTACATCGAAAAAGTTTATCCCAGTTTCTCTTGTCCAAACAGATTTTAGGAAGGGTATAGATTATCTCACACGAGATAAGGGACTTCTTCCTCAATCTATGACTGTTTGGAGCCGGGATGATTTCTTGTTTCAATACCGATTCGCTCAATTAGGGGGTTATCCCTGGTATTTTGACATTAATGAATTATTAGAAACCTTGCTTGTAGAAGCCCTTAACATGCCTACGCATAAAGTAAGTCAATTGAGAGAGAATGTGAAACTAAGACAAACCGTCTATACCATCGATGATGAAACATTCATCGTTTATTATGGCGTGGAAGGAGAAAGACTTCAAGCATTAGTATTCAAAGAAGTAGATATCTTATCGGAAGAAGGAATTGATCCTGTTGAGGTAATCTTTCGCCCTCATAAATTTTTAAGAATGGGTCCTGAAAAGAATAATTTACGTTTGATTTTGGATCAAGCTAGGGCAACAGATCCAAAAGATTTGAGGACGATCATTGCAGGCCTTTGATACAAAAGAGGAGAAATTAATATGCAGAAAAAAGTAATCAATGCAGGCAGAATTTTAGTGGTTGGAACACAAGGAGGCGGAAAAACAGCGACTGTTACGAAATTAGCTGCTCGAACAGATAGTTCTATGGAATACCAAGAAGATTTTGCTGGAACAATTGAAACTGAATACCTAAAAGTCTCTTTTGATGAAGGGAATTTCTATAGTTTATTATTACCAATCGGAGGACAGGAGAAATGGGCTAAATTAAGAGAAAGATTTGGTTCAACAGCCGAGGGAATTGTTGCCATTCTGGATTCCTGTACGAAACAATTCTGGATTAATTCTCTACAACAAGCCTCATCAATCTCAAGTGTACTACCATATAATAATTACCCTATCTCATTTATCGTAACAAAAAAAGATCTTAATGATTCAATAACCGGTGACACTGACACTTTCGGAGAAACAATAGTTGAAGGGGTAGCTAAAGCCAAACAGGAAGGGGTTACTTATTATTCAAGGGGTTTTAGAATTTCTCAACGTAGTTTTGAATTAGAGAATGATATTGAAGAGATTCCATTTACTCAAATGGAACAGATTATTGCTAATGCTTTGGAACAAAAATATTTTTCTGGATTAGAACCAGGAAACGCCCGAAAAGGTAAAATGTTGCTAGCAGGTTTTAGTTTGGTCAATTGTCGTATCTTCAGCAGAGCTCTTACATTAGGTTTGAGTCGTCAAGCGGAACCTGGTGACCAACTGGCAATTCTTGGATTACTCAATGATATGAGGCCAACCATGCTAGAACTAGATACAAACTGGACAGATTTGGAACGAAAATATCCTAGAGCTGGTTCCGAACCCGTAATTCCAGCGAATATCTCTGCTGATCAAATTAAGGAAATAATATTAGAAAAATTACTAGCTAATGAGACCGATATTGTCAATTTTGAACAAGACCTCACTAAAATGTCACATCTCACAGGTTGGCGGCATGTGGGATGTGAGCACATCTCAATTTTCGACGAAGAAGGCCTCGATAAGGCGTCTATTCTTGTGCGGAAGATTATGGAAAATATCAGTCAAAGTGAGCAAGCAGACAAATTTGTTCTCTTTGATCCGATTGAGGATCTCTTCTAAATTATTCTTATCATATTAAAAATGTCTTTCGTAGATAAGAATGGGGTAAGTCCTTTCAGGGGGATGTTGTTGCGTTAATTGGGAAAATCCCTTAGATTCCACATTTCCAGTCAGAAATGTTGGTATTATTCCAAAGGGTACATCAATTTGATATTTATCAAAGAAATCGGTGGTTAAGATCACTTCATAAAAAAGATGAATCTCTTGAAACTGGATTTTCTTCAACCAATATGTTATTCCAGGATCTTCACGAATCCAAATTTCGATTCGATGGATGTCATAATTCTCTTGAATTGATTCTATTCCCTTCTCAATTAATTTCGTTCCTATACCCTTCCTTCTATGAGTTGGAAGCACCCCAATGACTGATATCATCCCACTACGTTCAGTTTCATCGAAACAAAACTGACCTCGTTCTTGTTCGATCTCAATGTCTAAAATCCCGACGATAGTGTCATTTTCCATTCCAACTAATTCAATAGCAGGATTTTCATAGCGTGGCTTAACCTTATCCAAGACATCAAAGTAAAGAGATTCTAAATATGTATGTAACTGGCATTTAATCCAATTGTCTTCATCAGAAGGAGAATAACGACGTATTATTACCATTGACATTTCTCTCTGATTTTTTTCAAAATGATCTATCTTCCATATAAATGGATCTAAGTCATTAAGTTTTTTTTAGAGGAGAGGGGATCTCTATTAACGTTAGTAATTCACGAATTAGGTTTGTTATCTCTTGTCTCGCCCCCGTAATGAACTTCATACTTCCTACAACTTCATGTCCTCCACCTTCGACACCTGCATGAGGGATTTTTTTTGCACAATTCTTAACTAGCTTAGGAAAATTAAGTTTACAATTCTGTGAACGAAAAATAGCAAAATCAGGACCTAATCCTATTGTTACAAGCGCAGATTTTGGATTCTTTTTGGCAAAGTGATCAAATAGAGAACCTGTGATCTTTCCTGGAGGAGGATAGTCAAATCGACTTGTATAATTTTCAACGTCTAAAATTGTCAAAAAAATTCCATTGACAAGGGTTTCTTCTTGTACATATTCTAATGAGATCTTTAGTTGGTTTTCTAGATGCATTTGGGCCTCTGTTGATAATAATTTGACATAATTAATTTGTTTCTCTTGTTTTCCTTGTAATCCTAGTAAATCACTTAAGAGAAGGCGTCCAGGGGAAAATTTCAAGAAATAAGCCTGATAATCAACAGCCACAGCTATATCCTGTAGAAAATTCTCTGAGTAATCCTTCTTCTTAGCGAGAGTAAGATATTGGGCAAACTCTTCCCCTTCAACACGATCACCCTTTCCAGAAATAGCTGGAAGATGATTTATAGTATCAGAAATGGCGGGATTAATCCATCGGGCTAATTCACATCCTAGCATGCCAGCACAAATATTATAGTCACTACCAACAAAATATACGTTAAGATGAGTATCAATAGTGTCTTGGATAATGCTAGAAGGGAAATGATGATCTATAACAATGATTTCAATCTCATAGGATTTCAATAGTTTATATGAGAACAGGCTTTCTTCGCTACTTCCAGTATCTAAAAATACTATAAGAGGCATTTTATCGCCAAATCTATGCTGATCTGATAATGCAAAGTCAAGATCTCTCACTGCATCAAGAGGATCGTAAAAAGGGGGTTTATTTGGGGTTCGTTTGATAAGATGCCTTAGTTTATCCTCATCGGAATGTCCGAACAATTGGAACCACAATTCACGACATGCGATCTCCAGGGCAATCCCTGCAACGATCCCATCGCAATCATTATGGTGTCTAATTATTACTGGTTGTAATTCGAGTAATGCTCGACGAATTCGTTTTGCAATTGTAATAAATTTAGTCTTTAATAATTCCAATGTTTCGGATTTAACTAAAAAATCAATTTTTTGTGGTTCACTTCGTGTGTCAAGAAGATCCTCCATTTTTTGGGTGAAAACATTAGCATAAGCGTCTTCAACGATGAAAATGTCTGAAACCTCGATTTGGTCAGAGCCACGATGACTGGTAAATTCCCCAATGACTTCAACAATATCACCAACTTTAATTTCCTCTGCAATTTCAAGGTGGAATGCAGCAGCTTCTATCACACCTGTTTCATCTAGTAATGTAAAGACTTTTGGCCCCCGAGGAATTTGACGAATACTCTCAACACGTGCATGCACTGAGAAATAGAGTCCCACATCTCTTTTTACGCTAATTTTTTGTAGGGGGACAGGATCATGTATACGTTTAATTGAAAATTGAGAAATATCTATAATATTGACTACCTGGAATTCTAATTTTTCATCTTTCTTATTTTTCAATTTAACATATAAAATGTCACCCTCTTTCCCCTTAAACTTCTTTTCACGGATTAATCCCTCCACTTTCGGTGCTAATTGTACGAAAAAACCAAAATTGGTTTTATTAACTATCTTAGCTGAATACATTTTTTTAAATTCTACTGCTGCCCGAGAAGCTGGTGGAATTAGCTCATAAATTTGTGGTTTTTTTGCACAATCTGAGCATAGTTGTTGGCCCAGAGGAGCAGATTTGTCGCAGAGAATACATTGATTCTCTTTTGATCCTTTTCCTTTGCAAAGAGAACAAATTTTCGCAACTTCTTCTATAATCTGACCAGTACCAGAACAATTGGAACATTTATCTTTTCCTTTTGGTTTAGAACCAACAACTATCTTTGTTGAGCCCATTCCGCGACAAATTGAACACTTACTGGTTTTTTTAATGATTATTTTTCCCTTTCCAAAACATTTAGGACATTTTATGAGTGAAGACATACTTTTCCACCAGTTTATTCATCAAAAAAGAAATATAAAGGTCCCATACTATGTTAAATTAGAAAAAAAAGGTAAATGCGATATTAACGTATTGTATTTGAACGAGCTTTTGGAGATTCCACACTTTTCTTATAGGTTATGTTATGAGAGGAATGTCACCTTTTTTACGATATAGTAATCGATAGATTGATGACATGACTTTTTTTCGAGAATACTTAGCTAAATTTGGAAAATAGTAGAGTTTTTATCAAGATTAAATAATTAGCTCAAGGGTGAATACAAAGTGTCAAGTGATTCTTCACAAAAAGAAGAAGTAATTATTTTTTCTGATAGTCATATCTCTAAATATACAGGTCTTTTCAATAAAAAAGCATTTACAACAGGCGTCAAATTGATCAAGGGTTTATTAAAAGCTAATCCCACGGCCTATCTTCTTCACCTTGGAGATATTACTGATTCAGGTACTTATGAGGATTTTGTGTATTCCAAAAAACTTCTAGACACAAATTTTTCTGATGTTGAAAATTTCTACACTCTAACAGGAAATCATGATATGCGTAACATCGGAGATAAACTCTGGAAGGATTTCTTTGGTGAACGCCAGTTTTTCATTGACACCACAAAGAATGGAGGGAATTTGATTATCCTTGGAATTGATAGCTCTGAACCAGACGAAAATATTGGAAGAATCGGGGATCGTGGGCTCGAAGCAATCAATGAACTTCAAAGTTATAGTGATGATGTAGTAAAAATTTTATGTTTTCACCACCATCTATTACCTATCCCAAATACAGGGAGAGAAAGATCAATGATATTAGATGCAGGAGATGTAATGCAAGTCGTTTGGGATGCAGGAATTGATGTGATTATCACTGCCCATAGACATTACCCAAATATTTTCTCTCTTTCTAATGGCATTAGAAGCTGTTTATTAGTTAATTCTGGCACTTTTAGTAGTTTTAAAACACGTGGAAAGGCAGGACACACTTTTGTGGATCTTACCTTTGCCAACGAAAGATTGGATATCAATATTCATGGGATAGAATCCTACTCGAAATTTCAAGAACCAGTTGCAGAATCAGTATCAATCTTGAAAGGAGAGCTTAAGCCCCACGCTGGGTATCTTGTTCCAGGGGATAGAATCTTATCTAAGATTTGTCAATTTTCCGATACCCATTTCAGCCCAGGGAGCCATTTTCTTGCTGAAGTCTATAATCTCGGTATTAAAATGATGATACGAGAGAAACCTGACTTACTTGTCCATTGTGGAGACTTAACAAACGATGCTTATCCAGAGGATTTTGCAGTAGCTAAAATAAAATTAAAAGAGCTAAGAGATTACAATATTCCTTATTTAATCGTACCTGGTCCAAGAGATTTACAACCGTTCGGTCGTGAAATGTGGATTCAACAAGTTGGTCCTTTGGATCCTGTTTATGAGGATCCAAGTCTTCGAGTTCTCGGTATTGATACTGGTTCAGAGGCATCTGGTCACGTTGGACGAAGTCGTTTAAGGATGATCGACCATGAGTATAATACATATGGATCTTATAAATTCTTTTTAGTAGTTATGCACCACAGTGTTTTACCCGTCCCCCGTGCCCGTTTTAAACGAGCTGTCACAGATGCGGGTGATGTCATCGATTTTGTTACTAGTCATCAAGTCCCCCTTGTGTTATCTGGGCTGGATCATTATGCTACAACCATGCAAGTGGAAGAGACTGTTTTTGTGAATGCTGGAACTTTCTCAAGTAAAAAGATTCGTTCAAGAAGAATGAACACTTTTAATGTGATCACCATTTATGAGAGTGGCGTGGTTCATGTTGAAGAAGTAGAAATTCATAGTGCAACTCGTCATCTGTTGGGATTATACAGGACACCTAATGTGCCGTTAGGATAATTTTGTAATAGAATTAGAGGACATAGTGGTCTTTTCTTTGAATCAAGAGAATATTAGTAAAGAAGAGTGGTTATCAAAAATAGATGCTCTAAGGTCGTCCACAGATACGATCCTAAGTCTTCCACACAATTGGCAGGCATTAAACGGTTGGGGGTTAAAGGAATTATTTATACATCTCCAAGCATGGGATGAAGAGTATTTATGCATCCTCAAAGGTTATCTACGTGGAGAATCTTATCTTCCAAAGTTTTGCCGTTTTCCTGAATATAAACGAGAAGATCAGATGGTTTTTATTAATTTATGGAATGACCAAATATTGAAAGAGAGAAAATCTCTTTCATTTGAATCCGTAAGAGACAAGTTCATTCAAACTCGTAAAAATGTCCTCAAGGAATTTAGTATACTATGGTCTGACACAAACGGTCTCCAGCATTCCTTCGCTATCAAAATTACTGATCTTTCAGCTCATGATATCGAACACGTATTCAAAGACATTAGAAGAGACTAATTTCAGGTCTATTTTAACGATTAAATGACATTTAAGCTTATAAGTCTCTCTTTGGAGAATAGTGAGGGGAGGAAGGGAATACTAAAATCAACTCATCACGAGATCGTGATTTTTGAACTTTAGAATGGAATTGATGCGCTTCTAAGACTTTTACGAGACGATTTAGGTCAGATGGATGAAGAAGAATGTGGAATATCGGTTTAATATCACTAACCTTGATTTCTATTCGACCAAAACTGTCTATCTTACCTCTCAGTTTTTTACTATGCCAACGGTCAAGTCTTAAATAGTGAATATCACTATATTGCGATTTTTCTGTTTTATAAATATTTTTAAAATTTGATTGTATTAGTGCAAGTATCGAACCAGTTCCAAATAATATAATATGTTTGTTTATTTGTATGAACTTATAATGCTTTGGAACGAGCCACGGAACAATAAGAATCCACGAAAGAAGGACTATTATTAACCCTAAGAATTGCATTATTAAAAAAGCGAAGAAGCTAATCAGTACGGAAAAAATAATGAAATCTTTCAAAAATCCAGTTGTGTTATTAAGATGACAGTGATAAATTACATTCTTATCAGAGGGAGGATAAAATTCCCCCGCTGTGAGAGCTTGATCTTTTCTAATTGCCAAAACGAAAACCTTTACTTACTATTCTGAAGTTTTTTACTTTGTTTAACTCGTTTTTTTTAAATATGATTAAATAAAACGAGGAAGATAGGTCATTGATGTTTTTTTAGCTCTTCTATATTGCATTTATCGATGTTTATGGGGTCATAGGAAAACCAAATCAAATTATCACTAATTATCGAAAGATGAGTTAAATGAAAGTTGTATTAGTTCGTCATGGACAAAGTGAAGCAAACTCTATGGGGGTACTTCAAGGGCATATGAATTCCCCTCTCACAGATCAAGGGAGACTTCAAGCAATCGAGCTTGCACAAAGAATGATACTTATGGGATATTGTTCATTTGATCATATTTATTCATCAGATCTTATTAGAGCAGCTGAAACTGCGTCAATTATTGGAAAAAAGTTAAAAATAAGTAATATAGTTTATACACCTTTGCTAAGAGAGTTGGATTTAGGAATATTTGTCGGACGTAAATGGGATCAGTTACAACCTAAAGAAAGAGAAATTTTTGAAAGTATTAGGAATAATCATTCTAGGCAAATACCTAATGGTGAAAGTATAAACTCCTTAATCAAGCGTCTTCAGCAATTTCTGAATGAAGTTGGTAACTTAAATCCTTCTCCTTCATTGGTATTGGTAATCACACACGGGGGGGTGTTACGCCATTTATTGCAAACAATAATGGGTGTACCTCCAGAAACAGATGAATGGTTTGAAAATTGCAGAATGAGTGAAATAGAAAAGTTACACGGAACAAATTGGAAACTGATCTTACTTAATGAGAAGAAAATATAGAGCTAGTTTATTGTTTTTGCTAAAATTAATTCCTGTTCCTCAAATTCAAATCCCCACTTTTTGTACATTAAATTGTGAGCCTCACTTTCTGCGAATGTTGTCAGTAAAACATTTTTTACTCTCTGTACTCTGAACCAGTGGAAAGCGTGAACTGTAAGGCTGGTTGCAATGCGTTGCTTACGATATTGTGGAAGAGTAGCAATACGAGCATAGTGTCCATTAATTCCATCTGCAGAAATTGAATTGGAGTTGTATCCCACCATTTTTCCATCTAGAAAGGCTACAAAAAGAACATTAACTTTCGACTCTATCTCCCTCTTGAAGTCTTCTTTTGTTTTTTTCCAATACTCCGGGAAACAAGCTTGTTCCAATTCAACGAGATTGTTTAAGTCATTTTCAGTAGCAGATCTGATTTCGAACTCACGGTTTACTTGATATGGAAAAGATAAGTCATTTTTAACATAACAATTAATTTTCGTAATAACATCATATTTATGTCTTAAAAAGAAATTTTTCGAATCAAAGTAGTTCTCTGGAATGCGTACAGATATATATCGGATGTTAGATTGAATGTTAAGGAATTCCATTTCCAAAGTTTGTAATAAATCACTACCAATGCCGCGCCGTTGGAAGTTTGGAAGAACATATAGAAAAAAAACTCTTCCTTTATGAGAACTATCCTGATTTCCAATGATACACCCAATAATTTTCGAGGAACGAACTGCAATTCTGATCAGATGTGATCTGAACTTGATATATCTCCTAAAATTTGTTTGATCAGTAAGACTATCAAAACCACCAACAACTTTGATATATATTTCTTCTAAGCTCTTATAATATTCCTCTGTAAGTGAAAGAATTGTTACGTCCATTAATTTTCTTCCTTGACTAATTTCCTTAACTAAGAGGCGTTTAATCGTTACAAGAATTATTTAAGTATTTTTATCTCACACCAACTATTGGTACACAATTTTGATAACATTTTCTATTAAAACTCAGATCAAAGGAGAAAAGTGACAGTATTTGACAAATTCGGAGGTTTTTACTGAAGAAGAAGTTATCACTATATTAATCGATGCTGTCAATAAAATAGAGTCCTATACAAAGAAAGTACGTTATGAGGAGTTTGACAAATCACTTGGGTTCTTTTTTGCCCGTGTTTTAGACAATAAAATCACCCGATCTATGAAAAGAAAAAAAGAGTATGAATCAGCAATCGTTAAAGCGGCCGCCTTTATCATAGTTACCCAGATCTTCATATATGTTGTTTTAATGAAAAAAATTGATAAGAATAGATTTAATTCCTATACATTCCAAAATAATAAGGAATTACAGTCACTTTTTGACAAGATGGTAACAAGTCAGAATTATGACCCGATCTTTAATACACGAATTGTGGAACTCCTCCCAGTGGATTCTGTTACAACCTTGAATCACGTATTCAAAAATTTTCTTTCTTTTCAACACTTACAATATTCTACTGATATTTTAGGGAAAATTTTCCATGGATTAATCCCTTTCGATCTACGTAAGTTTCTCGCGGCATACTATACATCAAATGTTGCTGGTGAATTTTTATCAAATTTAGTGATAAAAAATGACCAAGTTAAAATCATGGATCCAGCTTGTGGTTCTGGAACTCTATTAGTGAGTGCATACAAGCGAATCAAAGAGCTCAATAGATCATTGGAACATCATCAGATTTTACAGAAACTCTATGGAGTCGATGTTTCGGCCTTCGCAGCTCAACTAGCTGCAATTAATCTAGCTATCCAAAAGCCAACAGATCCTTGGAGTGGTTGTCATATAAATATTATTGACTACTTCAAACTTGGAAAGAAAGGAAATAAATCACAATTAGGAGAGTTTGATATTCTTCTCGGCAATCCTCCTTTTACGCGTGGTGACCGATTAGATAGTGAGTATAAAGACTTTTTAGAAACACATCTTCGTCTTGAGGGGATTTCCTTTAATTATAATAAGAAATATCTAGGGTTATATGCTTATTTCCTTCTAGACTCACTGAGATTCTTGAAACAGAACGGAATTCTCGCATTTGTACTCCCACTTTCTTTGATTAATTCCTCTACAATGAAACCTGTAGTTAAGTTCCTTTTGTCGAAATTTAGTTTTAGATATATTATTACTTCAGAAGCTCAAAATACATTTTCAGAACAGTGTGCGTTCAAAGAAATTCTTTTCATTGCTCAAAGAGGACAGGAAGAAAGAGCAAAAACAAAATTTGTCGTATTAAAGACGGAATTATCGAGAAAAAACAATCGTCTTTTTGCTAAAAAAATAAAAGAAATTAGTTCAACATATGAAGATACCCATATTCGAATAAATCTCTTTCCACAACAAATCTTGATTGAAAATGTCGAACTGAATTGGATTGGATATCTATTCAATCAGCGATTTTTTAACTTATTCGAACAGATAAAGCATTTAGATGCAATCTCTCCAATCTCTCAATTAGTGAAGACACCAAGGTTTGATGTAGATCGGGGTCTTCGTGCAGGGATCTCAAATTTCTTCTACCTTCCGAACTTATATTGGAAAATAATTGACAAATCAGATCAATGGATAAAAATTCAGAATAGAGAAACTCATTCTATATTAAAATTACCAAACCAATACCTGTCTCCTGTACTAAGAAAATCTTCTCTCTATGAACGAATTACTCCAAAAATATCAGATTATATCGTTGTAATTCCCGACAGGGGCGTATTAGAAGAAGCTATTAAGGACTATATCAGGTGGGGTGTTCAAAAATTCCAAAGATCTGAATTTGAAACACTTGCCTTCAAACACCTAGAGAAAGGCCGGAAAATAGCGAGAATAGCTATTACTCATGAGCTCAGTTTACAAAGTAATAAGATCATTGCCTATTATTCTCCAAATCCGGTAATACTTTCCGATAATTTCATTTTTATTAGAACATCCAAAGATTTTAAAGATAAGATTCTGGCAGCTTACTTAAATAGCTCTATTTTTCTTTTGACGTACTTCGTGTTACGTAGAGAAAAGACAGGAGCTCTTGGGCAAATTTTTGGGACTGATGTGCGAAATTTCTTCTGCTTAGATCCCAAAGAGGTCACTAATACTGCTCGAGGAGAATTATTTCAGATTTTTGACCAGTTTATTCTTGAATCAAGTCGCTTTAAATCCTTTTATTATCAAATTGAAGAAGCAAAGAAGGATAAGAATCATATTCGCTATATATTAGATAAAAAAATCTGTGAAATACTCATGGTACCTGATGTACCAACCTTTATGAAACAAGTTTATGAAATATTAAGTGAGGAGCTCTATAAGTTTCATTGATACTATTGTTTTGATAATAGGACGATGGTTTTGTGACAATTGAAGAAAGATTTCCTCTCGTAGCTATTCAACCACTAGCAAGAGTAGAAAGTCAAAGACGACAATTCTATCGTCCGATTTATTCTATCCATAAATCTTGGGCTCGAAGACCAGGATCAACTTTTCGTGCAATAGGACTTGCTCATTTTTGTCAAGACGATCTTTTCGATCCTCACCATTCGGGAGAAGGTGCCTTCTATAAAAACCATGATTTTCATGGGAAGATTGCCTTAGATCCCTTCTGTGGTGGAGGAACTAGCATAATTGAGTTGCATCGTCTTGGAATAAAAACCATAGGTATTGATGTAAATCCAATCGCGTGGTTTACGACAAAGAAAGAATTTGATCCATTTAATGAAGACGTTTTTGATCAAGAAGTTGATAAGATCTTTCAAAGCGTTGGAAAACAAATCAAATCTTATTATAAAACTGTGTGCCAACGATGTAACTCTTCAAATGCAGATATTATGTATGTGTTTTGGGTTCGGACAATTCATTGCCCTTCTTGTAACTCTGAGGAAGATCTATTCAAATATTATATCATTGGTAAGAAACAACGTAAAAATCCTGCTACTATGGTGATATGTCCTCAATGTGACCATTTATTTTATACATGGGAAAAACTTGATGAGGTATCAAGATGTCCTAAGTGTTCTCAAGAATTTATTCCAAAATTAGGGAATTGTCGTTTTAAAAAATTCATTTGTACTAGTTGTCAAAAAGAATATAGGTTAGTAGAGCTACTTCAACAGTCTACAAATCGTTTATCTGCGAGACAAATAGCTATCGAATTCTTTTGTCAAGAATGTGGAGTACGTGATTATAAAAAAGTGAAAGAGAAAGATAAAGACCAATTTGAGGAAGTAGAAGAAGAATTTATTAAAAAGAAAGATAATTTACTATTTCCCCGTGAATTATTACCCATAGAGGGGAAGAACATATCAAACCTCCGAAACTATGGTTTTAAACGGTTTTCCGACCTATTCAATCAAAGGCAATTATTAAGTCTGAGTTTGCTATTAGAGGCAATATCGCAAGTTTCAGACTCAAATATCAAAGAATTCCTTCTGGCAGCGTTTTCTAGCAGCTTAGAGTTTCATACTGTGATCTGTCCTTATAATTATACGATGAAACAGATTGTAAATGTCTTTAATTATCAATCATTTCTAGTACCAACAATGTATGTGGAAAATAACGTCTGGGGAACTAAAAAAGGGAATGGAACCTTTATAACTTACCTTGAGAGGATAAAAAAAGCAAAAACTTATTGTAAATCGCCGTTTGAAATTGCAATTCAGAAGGATCAGATAGTTAGGATTCCTGTCAAGGGAGATCATATTAAAGCCAATTCTGTTGATAGTTTTCAAACATTGAAAACAAAAAAATACGCTGATACATTTCTCATAAACGATACATCAGAGGATCTTCAAATACTTGGCATTCCCCCTAATTCTGTTGATATTGTAGTGACCGATCCCCCTTATTTCGATTTTATCCAGTACAATGAACTCGCAAATTTTTTCTTCGTCTGGTTAAAACAAGCTTTGGCCTCTCAATATCCTTCTTTTCGATCGGATCTTCTCCAAACCGATCAGGAAAGTAGAACATCACAAGAAAAGGAGAAATTTCTTAATAAAATCACAAAAGTATTTCAAGAATGCCATAAAGTGTTAAGATCAAATGCTCCTCTTGTCTTTACGTTTCATCATTCAAATGTAACCGCGTGGGTGATGATTCTCAAAGCACTGCATAATAGTCAATTTTTAATAACAGCAGCGTTTCCTGTTCGGAGTGAATTTGGTGCCCGGCCTGTTAAAGGAAGAGATTTTGATATAATTTTAGTTTGTCGAAAAATTGTTGAAAAAGTTTCAAAGAACCTAATGAATTGGGAGTTTGTGGAGTCACAGATCAAAAAGAAAGTTATAGATATTTCGGTTTCTCCAATGAAAAGTTTGAATGTATCAGTATGGGAAGAAATTTTTGCCTCTTTTCTCCCAAAAATTGCGTTGGTCTATTCCCAAAATCCTTTAGTTGAGTTAGAAGAAATCTTATCAAAGATTTTTAATCATCTAAAAAACATAAAAATGATCTCTAATTAAGAGAGTTTATATTGACATTAGAAGAATTTCTTTAACGAAACGGTTAAGAAAACAATAGAAGTGAGTTTCATGACTGGAGAATACTTTGGACAATTATTGAGAGATAAAGATATCCACAAAAAAGGAACGGAACTGTTCATCAAGCTTGTTGAAGCTATAGAAGAAGCCTATGATAAATTCGAAAAAGCGTTAAAAGCTTGGCGTGGAGGAGATTTTGAAAGAGGTCTTGCGTTAAGAGATGAAATAATTCAACTAGAAAGGGATGCAGATAAGGTAAAGGATATTTTCTTTGAGACGATTTTCCGAAAAAAGACTTATCTCCCTCAAATCACCGAAGAACGTTATACTATGATGTTGAACGCTGATCGGTTAATGGACCGTATTGAAAGAGCGGTTCGTATTGTTTGTATAAAACAAATTGATGCTAGCTATTTTCCTCCAGAACTAGAGCGAATCATAGACTTGACAGAAGATGTCATAGAAGATTATGTAGAAGCAAATAAATTCTTTTTCAGTGACTTTGAAAAAGCATCAAAGCTTACACGCAAAGTAGAAGAGACAAGAGATGAAGTACGAGATCTATTCTATCTTATTTCCGGAAAGATCGTGAATGATGAACTTCCACGAGGAACAAGTCGAATACTAAACGCGACTACTCGTATTAGCATTGAAGCAGAGCATGGGACTGATTACTTAAGGGTGCTCATAGCTAAACACAGCTAAATTTAGGGTTGGTAATGCCTTGACCGATCCCATTATAATAGGTGCTGCTCTTCTCCTTGGTTTCGTTGTCGCATTCACTATTGGGGCCAATGACGAAACTATGACACCAGCAGTAGGAGCTGGTTTACTTTCATTGAGTGTTGCTGTTCTTATTGGTGGCATTTTCAATTTTATTGGTGTTTTCTTCCTAGGAGAGTCCGTATCAAAAACTGTAGGAAAAGGGATATCTACCACACCATTAGATTTAGATATGATATTTGTTATTTTGATTTCAATGGCCCTTTGGCTATTTATTGTTTCACTAAAAGGAGTTCCAATTAGCTCTACCCAATCAGTTGTTGGAAGTGTATTGGGAGTTATTATAGTAGTTTATGGCTGGGATCCTAGTGCTATAAACTTTAGTACGTTATTCGAGATCGTCGCTAGTTGGATTATAAGTCCTGTTATTGGTTTGATTGGAGGTTACTTCTTTTATTGGTTAATAATGAAAATTCGTCAGTCTATTAAGACTACTGGATATGCTGATTATGAACGACAAGAAAAAATCGCTTCTTATGCATTGGCTGTTTTTCTGTTGTTTACAGTTTTATCACGGAGTGGTAATGATGTGGCAAAGGCAATTGGCCCGTTGATGGCGATTGATTATTTTTCTAGTGGATTGGGGTTGCTCTATGCCCTTATCGCGGGGGGATTGGGTATGTGTCTTGGGGTTATCGTACTTGGAAGAAGAGTAGTCAAAAAGTTATCTAGTGACATTGTTGCGCTTAGTCCTACATCTGCACTGGCTGCAAGTGTCTCTGTATCCTTGATTATGTTTTTTGGAACATTAATGGGGATGCCATTGTCAGGATCTCATATATTAGTTGCAGCATTCATTGGTGTCGGTTTAGTAAATAAGGAGAGTGTGGATAAAGATAACCTCAAAGAAATAGGAATAAGTTGGATTATTACAACACCTATATCAGCGATCTTCTCCGCAATTATTTTTGTGATTTTCACCTTGCTGGGTGCGTTTTTTGTCGCACTTTATCCACCAATATAATTATGATTGATGGATTAAGATAATGGAACAACAATCAAAAGTTTCAGAAAAAGCGATAGAAATTAGTTTTCCATTCTCAAAAGTCAGCGAGATAGCTTATAAAGAGAGTAACGCAAAGAGGTATTATCGTCCTGTTCTCACTCTTCATAAGTGGTTTGCTCGGCGCTTAGGTTCAGTATTTCGATCCATTCTTATATATGCATCACTCTCTTCTTCGATAAACGAAGTGAAAGATAATTCTACTCCAAACAAGGATCATAACTTACCTTTTGAGAGGGATTTTTGGGATGTTTATCTACAAGAACATAATTTTCACGATCTTCTTGTCTTAGATCCTTTTATGGGAGGAGGAACAACCATTGTAGAAGCAATTCGCTTAGGTTTCGGAGGAGTTATTGGAGGGGATTTGAATCCTGTTGCTTGGTTCACAGTAAAAAAAGAGTTAGAGGAGGTTAATATTGATGCCCTTCAAATTAAATTTGAGAAACTTTCCTCTAAGATAGAACCTGAACTTTCCAAGTATTATAAAACACGATGTGAGCATTGTTCGCAGCATGCCGATGTGATGTATTTTTTTTGGGTGAAAGAAATTCAATGTGAACAATGTTCAAAAATAACGCCTCTTTTCAGAAGCTATTTGTTTGCTTATGATCGCAAAGATACTACTTCAGGATATGTTATCTGTCCTCAATGTGAAACCATTTTTCATGAGACAATTCAAGAGAGTCTCCAATGTCCTGAGTGTAGTTCTGCCTTTGATCCATTTTCTTATATTGTTAAGCGAGGAAAATTTCATTGTTTTCATTGTGAACATTCAGCTAAAATTGTTGATACCAGCGTTAAACGAGGAAAACCTTCTGAAAAGTTGTATGCTCTAGAGTATTATTGTCGTGGTTGTAAAACACGGGATTATAAACGAGCTGATACCAATGATCTCAAACTCTATCAAGAAGCTTGTCATGAATTTGAATCAATCCGAAAGCAGTTACCCCTTCCTGATCAAGCTGTCCCTATAGGAGCTAAAACTCAAGAGTTACTAAACCATCAAATTCTTTTTTTTACTGATATGTTTAACTCTAGGCAATTATTAGTCCTTGGAAAACTCTTGAGAGAGATTTTCCAAATTCAAGATCAGAATTTAAAAGAATTTTTCCTTATAACGTTTTCAACGGCTCTGGAGTACAATAACTTACTTTGTGAGTATCATAGAAAGAACCATTATATCTACAACCTGTTTCGCAAACATGCTTTTCCAGCTACATTGAATCCTGTCGAGAATAATGTACTTGGAACAGCCAAATTTGGGACTGGAACCTTCAAAAACTTCCTTGTTAAAACTATCCGGATAAAGAAGTATTGTCAGAATCCTTACGAATACTATATCACTGAAGAGGGGAAAACTAAACGTCAACCCATGACACGTCCAATCAATGGAAGAGTAGTTTCTTCTTATTCAAAATTAATGCAAAATAATTCAAGAAATGTCTATCTTTATTGCCATTCCTCTCACGAAATCCAGATGCCAAAAAATAGTGTGGACTTGGTAATAACAGATCCCCCCTACTTTGATAATGTCCAGTATGCGGAGCTTTCAGACTTCTATTACGTCTGGTTACGTCTTGGTCTTGAAGAATACTATCCATGTTTTAAACCATTCTTCTCTCCGAAGAAAGCAGAAATTGTGAAGAATTCTAAAACTGGAAAAACTGATAAGGATTACCAAGACGGACTTAAAACCGTTTTTGCAGAAATTTATCGTGTATTGAAAGTAGAAGGACTGTTAGTATTCACTTTCCATCATAAACAGTTAAAAGCTTGGGCTTCCATAATTGAAAGTCTGCTAGAAAGTAACTTCTACATCACAGCTGTTTATCCTGTTCGTGCTGAAATGGAAACTAGTACTCAGATTCGAGGGAAAAAGAGTATTGAATTTGATGATATTTTCGTTTGTAGAAAACGTCAGAGAGAACCAAAAACTGTCGAATGGGGTACTTTAGTACCAAAGATTAAATCCAGCATTGATAGGAAATCTGCCTCATTATCAAATAATTCTCACACTTTATCAGATGAAGATCGCTTAGTCGTTTCGTTTGGTGTAGGACTGAAGTACTATTCACATTATTACCCAAACGTGACATTAAAAGGAAAATTTTTTCCCCTTACTACTGCTTTGGAGAGTTTAGTTGCACTTGAACAAGAGAAACTGGCACCATGACGCAATAAGGATAATTCACTATTCTAAAATTTCTGGATTATTTTTCTCATATATCCATCGTGTTAAGTACATGTAAGGGGTATCTATTAATCCAAGAAACCATTTTGTGATTAGTTGGCCAACAATGAGAGTGAACATGAAATCAATGCTAATAACTTCGATTGATGAATCAAACATCTTCTGAATGGAGGGGAAAATGAGGAATGCTAACGGAATAAAGAGAATAGAGTCCAATCCAAGACTTAAAATGTCACTCAAGACATTTCTTATCCATAAAAATTTCCACCATTCTCCTATATTAGTTCTCGCTTGAATCCATAAACGAATTTTATCATAGATCCATGCATCAAATCGTTCACTAATGAAAAAACTGATCCAGGAGGCTAATGTGATTGCAGGAACAATTGTAAACGGAACTAAAGGATCATCTCCAGCTGCTGGAAGAAATCCAGCCAATATCAACAGAATAACCATAATGACCTGACTGATTAGAGCAATCCAGATCATTTCATAAACTGCCTTTCTCCCAAATCTCTCGTTTACCATGTCTGTAACCTGCAAAGTAAAAGGAAATACAATTACTCCCACTGGTGCAAATATAGGGATAATCTCTAAGTCTGTTAATAAAGATCCAATAAAAGGAATGTTTTTCAAACCCAAATCAAATTCGGCAATTTTCACGGCAAAAAATTGAGCTAGAGTTAGAAATAGGATATAAACTCCAGTTAAGGCACGTGGAGAATCTGATTTCGCTGTATACCAAGCACCAATATATGTTACAAAACCTAATATAATAAAAACCCCAATACTGACGATTAATCCTTCCAACATTCTTCATTTGTCTCCGTAGTAATAGTAAAGGGAAATATTTTCGTTTTTTCTTTTTTGTCGTACCCTTTTAATGTTAACTGACAGAGGGAGTGATAAAAAGGAGGGAAGGGTTGCTTTAATTATTCAGCTATTGAGGTTATCTTTGTTCAGCTGAGTCAAGTAGGACTGCTAACGCAACAGCGAATTTTCGATTGAATATTCGTTCACTATCTGTAGTCATATCTAGAATATATTTGTCTCCAATGGTCATTCTTCGGTTGAATTCGCCTACTTTTACTTCTGTACCATCTTGAATAAGATATATGTCAAATTGTAGGCGGATTAACCATGCGAATCCTTCGACAAGCCAACCAATAATGGGAATCCAACCAAATATCCATCGAGCATTCCTTATAAGACTAATTAGTAGACTCCTGGCCTTTACTTTCCCGACGACTTTTCCTGACCCATCCCATATTGTCCAATTCTCTCTGAAAATACTTGACCAAAAATTCCGCTTAGCTCGTCCCAGATTTTGATTCGTTTCGTTATCAAGAATATCGAAACTAGCCCAAGCATCAAACATTGCGAGGTCTTTTATGGTCATAATTTCTGGAGCGGATTTGGGATCCCCTGGAAACACATGCATATGTGTCTTACGGCCAAATCTGTCACGTTTAATCCATAATAGATCCTGATCCGTGTCTACATCTTTTACATGATAGGCTTCTTGTGCTGAAAGTAACCGACGGTGTCTTTGTTGAATTCCGAACTTATCACGATCAAAAATACCCATTTATTCTTCACCCTAATCATTCAATTTCTTCTTGAGATATAGCCAAAATTAACATTAAACCCTTAATAAAGATCTCTAACAAAAAACCAATTCTATCAATTATTTGCAAAGTACAGAGTAGGAAAAAAGATACTATTTTCATTATATCTTGAGAATATCTTATACGAAGAAGAATTCTTATTAAGCACCCTTTGTTAGTGTCAATGTCTCACCTGGGATATAATTTCTAAAACGGGGTTTTGTTGTTATTTCCACTCCTCCTTTGAGAGTCAATTTGGGCACTAAGAGTCGTTTCGCTTTTAAAGTATTTCCAGCTTTTCCATCAGAAAACATAAAGTCTCCCTCTTTTAATCCCAGGATTGAAATGTCAGCGGGCTTACCTACTTCTAAGCTTCCTCTCCTTTCTTCTTCATTAAGAACTATAGCTGGGTTTATAGTAGTTTTCTCAATGACCTCATGTAAGCTTAATCCTAATGCAAGAAATTTTGACATTACAACTGGTAAACTAAATAGTACTGGCCCTCTATAGTTTGTAATTGTTATGTCGGTGCTTATTGTTGTTGGAATGATTCCTTGCTCCATTCCCTTTTTCGCTAATTTAAAACTAAAATGACTCTGGGCAGGAGCAACATCTAAGACTACCTCCCTTCTTATAGCAGCTTTTAATTCTGGTAATATTGATCCATCAGGATTTATAACCCCTCCTTCTCTTTGTGTAAATAGATGAGTCAAAATATCACCTTTTTCAAGAAGATTAAGCATTTTTACATTAAATTCATTCATCACATTTTTTGGAATGTTATCCTCAAAACTTAACCCTATATGAACCATAAGAGGGATATTCGCTTCTTTTGCTATTTTTTTTGCGGTCTTAATCATGGAAATTCCGTAGTTTTTTATTAAAGAAGCTCCAGCTCTTATTTTTATTCCTTTGATGCTCTTTTTGTTTTCCTCTATAAGTTTCAACATCCGTTCTGAGTTCACATTGCGCCAACATATTTCAGGATAGATTGCTTGACCTGTGGGACTTAAATGAAGAAAGCATAAAATGTCTGTTTGAGCATGAGGAATAATGAGTTTCTTAAAGCCATTAAAAGTAGCATAGCCAGTACTCCCTGCATCACATACCGTTGTAATCCCCGAGTACACACCAGCTTCGTCTGGAGTTACAGCTATAGGCATAATTGCTTCAGCAACATGAGTATGTATATCAATTAATCCTGGAGTAATTATATTATTATTACCATCTATTACTTTCTCAGCTTCAGTAACTGGAATGTCTATAGATATGTCAGCTATTTTTCCATTATTTATTGCTATATCTCTTATTCCATTAATCTTTTGTTTTGGATCTATTACTTCTCCTCCTTTTATCAGCAGTTCATAAACCATTTTGATCCCGTTCTCATTTCAATAATATGAAAATTGACCTGAATTTGTGTAATTTATATGAATTCATAAGTAGTCGGAAGTTACTCAATTAAGAAAAAAATTTCGAACAAAATTGATAATAGATTAGATGGAGTGTTATTTTCAAGGTGCTATCAAAATTTGATCTCTGAAGTCCATGAACAGCTAAAAGAGCATTATATTCGGCTTGATCCCCACGCAGAAACGTGGGATCTTTGGATTAAAGGGGATAAAAATCGTTCAGAAACTTATGAGGTTGCAATTGGTACAATCTTAGTTCAAAATACCAATTGGAGAAATGTAAACAAAGCAATAGCCAATTTAAAAGGAAATTCTATTTTTTCTTTTGAACAATTACAGGAAATTAACGTAGAAGAACTTGAAGAGCTCATTAAATCCGCTGGTTTCTATAAACAAAAATCCTTGTATCTTAAATCCTTAAGTAATTTGCTTTTTACCTGTTCTCTTAATGAACAAACACCCTCTCGTGAAGAATTACTAGCATGTAAGGGTATTGGAAAAGAAACAGCTGATTCAATTTTAGTATATTGTTTTCAACAACCTGTACTCATTATTGGAACATACACTCGGCGTTTCTTAGCTCGTCTTTACGGGGATATGGGCTATCTGAGAAAAAAATACGAGGTTATTCAAGAGGAACTAACCAAAGAGCTTGAGAAGAATTTTGAAGTATTTGGACGGTTTCATGCTTTAGTAGTGGTTCACGGCCAGAATTATTGCCAAAAAAACAAGCCACTTTGTTCACAGTGCTTTTTAATATACTCATGTACGTATGGCCAAAAATATCAGACAGACCCAAAAATCGCACGAATTCAAAGTGCGATATCTAAATCTCCGAAAAACAAATAAAATACCATTTAAAATTACTAATCTTTCAGCTTACTTCTTTTGCATTCGTCTTCTCTTAATGACCGTCGTGTCTCTCTCATTTTGGCTTTCTTTTCCATCCAAGCTTTATTACTAACAGCGTAAATATAATTAGAAGAACTGACCAAGCAGGGATGGATTTTATAGTCGGAAGAGAGGAAGAGCTCATTGTAGTGTTGGTATCCTTTGTTGTCAAGCTAGTTTCTTCTTCTGATGTTGTGGTAGTAGTCGATATCGTCGTGGTTATGGTTGTTGTGGGTTCTGTAGTCGTATTCGGTGTCGTTGTGGTTATTGTTGTTGTCGGTTCTGTAGTAATAGTCGGTGTCGTTGCGGTTATGGTTGTTGTGGGTTCTGTAGTAGTAGTCGTTGTGGGGGTAGTCTCAACATCTACCTTATTAATTGATTCTGCATTTAACATAAAGGACATCGGGTTGAATGAACCAGATTCTTCATAATTCTGGATCCAGTCGCGTATTACTATAAAACGATGTTCCTGATGTCCGTAAATAAATGGATAATCTTTTGCAGCTGTTTCTTCGATGTTCCAGTACAAGTTTTCTCTGATAGAGGAATTTTGTTCTATGCTAGCATCTCCGATCATATCATCAAGAGTTGGGTTGTTGTAATTAATAAGGTTAGAATAATATCCGAATTCACTATGTAAGAAGGGAACTATATAGTCGTCTGGATCAGCATATTCTGGAACCCAGCTTATGAAAATAATAGGAAGTTCATTAAAAATAAGTGCCATACGATATTCGCTCATTGAAATCGCTGCGACAGATATGTTTATACCAACATCCATAGCTTCAATTGCATCCTTCAAAAGTAGGCATGTTTGTTCATATATATGATTTCCCGCGATATATACTAATTTAATTGTACCATTCCATCCAATTTCTTGAAAGAGAGCTTCAGCTGCATCTGGATCGTATGTTGGTATAAATCCATTTTCAATTAATTGCTCATGATGTCCTAACATACCATTGGGGATGATACCTTCTAATTGTTCACCAAATCCATTAAGAACACTATTGATATAAGTTTCATAATTAAAGGCCATTGCAAAAGCTTTACGGAATTTGAGGGCAGTGAATGGATTGTCGGGACTGGCTAAGAGAGCCTCAGGGCCAGTTTGATTCCAAGCGTAGCGGGGTTGAGCAGATGAATTATAATCCGATGATGGGTCTTCCTCAAGATAAGTAATCGGTATATCGTAATTCATGTTCATGCCGAGGAGCCTTACATTAAAATTAGGTACATTAAAAGCTTGAACACCTCCCACGGTCGGTAAAACTTCTAGCTCACCTGTCTGTGTGAATTTAGTTACATTAATGATTTCAGAAGCATTTTCTATAGGGATATATACCTCATCAGCAATTCCTGCCTTGATATCTGATATTCGTGTAGAGACATTATCGATTTTCTTGATAAGAACTTCATTAGGGGAGTTCTCAGTGAATGTTCCCCACCAGTCAGTATATTTACCGTATCGAATCAGTTTTTCCTCTTCGAATTCAATGAGCTGATATGAACCAGTACCAACTGCGTGGTCTTCCATCCAGTCATGAGCATTCATATCACTAGCTGGAGAATAAGGAACAACTCCAGATATGTTAACATCATGCCCACTTGAAAGGCCAAGCTTGGTACGGATCTGCTCTACAGTCAAATCAGGGAACCAATCCAGTAATGAAACCATCCCATATTCGTCATCAGATTGATCAGATACATAATCACTTGGCACGTTTTCAACTATAGCTTTTGGCGAGACAGCTGCAATCGTAGGATAAGCCATAATATGTAAAAAAGGTGTATATGGATATTCTAAGTTAATTGTTAGATGATAATCGTCTATGACAACAATTCCTCCAGCAGAAAGGTATTCTAATGCTTCAGCAACATTGGCTTGATCCCAATAATTCATGTAGGTGAAACCACCCTTGATAAATTGGCCAATCATCCACATTGCCCCTTCGAGATCATTCATAAGGACACCTCTGTCGAGAGAGTATTTCATAACATACGCATTGAATGAGACATTATCATGGAAAATTACTCCTTCACGAAGGGTGAAGTTGTACTGGAGCCCGTCTGGAGAGACAGCCCAACTAGTAGCTAGCTCTTCTTCTAAATCGATTCCAGAATTCCACTCATAATCAATTAGTGTCTCATAGATTAATTCAATAATTCCAGATTGATTTGACTCCCAGTTCGACGCTGGATCCAATGTCATTGGCCAAAAAGCTGTCTCAAAAATGAAAGTACCAGAATTCTTTATTAGCAATGGAGCCGCTCTAAGAGGAGGAGCAGGAGGAGAAAGAGTGGCTGTGAAAATAAGAAAGAATAGGAATCCTCCAATTATTGCCATTTTGCCTCTTAATTTCATTTTAATCGCCTGTTTTCCTTTCTTTTATCTTTTTAGAATTCATATTCAGGATAGCAACTAAACAAATAAGCGCCATTGGCATCATAGATGGACCATCGGCATTGCACGTATTCATTTCGTAAAAAATAACCCAAATATAACTCAAATAAGTATGGAGATCCTACATCATAGTAGCCATTCAGATTAGTAAATTCCTCCCATTTCGTCCATCCTTTGCCCCTTCCTTTCCATCGCCAATCCACGATGAATTTATAGATGTTCGCTGTGTTAATATCGAAATACATTCTTGAGTAGGCTTTATAGACATATCGTCCATACCATTGCTTATAAACATATGAAGAGGATAAAACAATTGGAAAATTCATGTTAATCTGCTCAACACGCGTATCTAACAACGTATTTCCATTATTGATATGAATTGACCAATTAACTTCTATCGTATCACCATCTTCAATATTAAAAGTGTCACTAACATAATAGATTCCAGTGCCTTCACTACTGTAATTGTCACCTGACCATCGAAGTAGATTCCAGTCACCCCAAACCCCTTCTTCGGGTTTTATGCGGCATTGAACCATCAAATAATATGCATATGATATATTAACGTAGAACCAGAAATGTGAGGTGCATACATCTGCTTCCCAGGAAAGATATGAATTATCCATTATTTTAGCATGGGTTATACAATATTCATCAGAAGTGTGTGAATCGATTAAAATATATCCCCCTTTGGAATAAATGGACCATTTGACTTGCACTTTGGTATCTAATGGATTAATATTATATACATCTTCCTCTAATTGATAATTCGTTCCTTTATCGTAATAAATCTGTTCGTTGCTCACTATATACCATTCAGTCCAATTGTCGTGATGAACCCGATATTCTACTTTAAATTTGTATATCTCGGAAACATTAATTTCGAATTTGAAATATGATTTTATTAAATTGTCATTTTGAGTTATTAAGGAGCTGTTCAATACTTGAACTGAGCTTGGAATACAGACATCAATCAGATCTACATATAGAGCAATCTTTGTAAATTCAATAGCAGCACTAAGAATTGAATTATCTGCTGCATCGTTAGTTGACCATTTTTGAGAACCATCGATGTATAATTTTACAGAGGAGCCCTTCCTAGTAATTCTAAATTTCCCATTCCATTCTTTGTATAAATCAAGCCATTCACTATTATAAGCTAAAGATCCATTGTGCCAAAACTTTATTCGACCTTCTGTCCTATTTTGACCTGACCATTCAAGTTTAAAAACTTCTTTTCCTGTTGCATCTAATGTATCAAAGAGAATAAATCTTAGATGTCCAATGTCATCTTGTTTATAGCAAATAGGGGCACACACAAAGTCAATACTATCATAGGCTGAATCAAAATTATGATATGTTCGAGCAAGACCATTCCAAATAATATTTGCAAATAATAATCCTGAAACAGTAGTTGTTTCACCGTGGGTATCAACCCAATCATTGTTATTATCAAACGGTTGATAATAATTATATCCTGTTCTTTCGGCACGAACCATCACAAGTGGTAAGAATGTAATTGATACTAATGAAAATATCAATAGTAATATTCTGATTCTTTTTGTTTTTAACTTTTTATATTGTTTCATTTGTTTTCCTTCTTTTAATTAGTAGTAATCTACTCTTCGATTCTCTCTGCGATGAATGGTTGTGTCGAAGAGTCAATTGAATGTGGTAGAGAAAATTCCACCAGGAGATTGAGCTTAACTGCTTTTTTTAGGAATTTAATAATCTCAATTCGCTTAAATTTTGAGCTCAACTCATTTATGATCCCCTCTGGGAATGAATATTGACCTTCAGACCCAGAGAAAACCTTTTGATTGATCATAGTCCACATTTGGTGTTCTTTTTTGGACAAAGTATTATTATTTAACCTCAAAGCGCCTCCATTTAATGTCAGGGGTGAACAATAATACATAGGAAGATGTTTCCGCACAATCTTTTTCACCTCGTTTGTAGGAATTTGATTTGGAGAAAGATAATTTCCTAATACCTCAGCAAAGTCATCCTCCACTTCTTTCCCAATACGTTTTATGGAGACACGGAAAATTTTAGGGAGAACCTTATCCGAAATGATGGCAACGCTTGAATATATGCCATTCCAGATGAGCATATTGAGGCCTTTACGGCCTAGGGCTTCAAATTCGGTTTTTTGGTCATCTATTGCCTCTTCCTCTGAGTGTGCCATCAATCCAGCTGTGACATCTTTCATGAAGTCTGAGATAGCCGCTGATAAACCCGATAGAACGTCAATATCAGCATTAAAGTCGTGGAAAGTCTGTTCATTGTAGAATTGAACCCCAAAACTGGTGCGACAAAAAATCAAACGAATCGACTTCATAACATCGAATTTTTGTTCAATACCTCGTTGAATCGCTTGTGTTTCTTGGCGGTAGCGATGAACTACTAGGACGATTACAGAAATAAAACCAATTAAGCCAATTAACAAAGCATAGGTGATGATCAACGCAGGATCAAGGTTAAGGATAAGCTCTCCATTGTTAGAGTTGAATTGATCTTCTTTGATATCCTCATTGTAGTCATTGGTATTTCCATTGTTATCCACTGTTTTAATTGTATAGATTACATTCCAATTGCCTCTATTCGGGTTAAATGGAATAGTGACCTTATAAACATCCTCATCTTTGTAGTAAATCATACTGGTCCTAGACCATTGATACTCTTTCTGATTCAATGAAGAACCAAATCCTACTCCACCATTGCTAGTTTTATTCACAGATTCAAAGTAATAATAGAGAACAACTTGAGCTATACCAGAACCAAATTCTTCCACCTTTGCTGAAAACGTGAGATTGGTTGGGTTGAGATCATCATCCGTTGTAAAATTAGCATTTAATACTCGTGGAGGAGCTAAATCTTTGACACGAAAGTCGAAGCTTAGAGAAGAACTGATTGTATATATTGTATCAGAGTAATTGACCTCTGTTATTGCTTCGACTTTAACTATGGTTATTGTATTGAGATAGGAATAGTCGGGTAAATTATGATTTAAAACGTAGATATTTTGAATTTCATTAGATGCTATTTCGCGTTGCTCCTGATGGTGAACGGTTTTATTAAAGAAAAGATAGTATTCAACGCGTTTGATGTCATTTCTAGAATCAGTAATATTGAGCACTATAACATATTGGCCTTCAGTATCATTTTGCGGAATAATATTATAGTTGTTAAATACCGCTTTACTTTCAATTATAATTGATGGTGATGTGCAATTTTCTCCAAAATCTGTTCCATCAAAAGGACAAATGACGTATTTCCATTTCTCACCAGGAAGGGTCGTAGTTGAAGGGATAATTCTGGTATTATTATATTCTTTTTGAAGTATCCCGTCTCGATACCACCAGATGTACGATAAGTCTTGATCATAATCATAATCCTCCCAGTAGTAATAATTATCTTCCATTGTCAAGTTCTTATCTTCCACAATAAATTCAGGATGTTCGTCATTCGAAATTACGATTTCTGGATAAGAATTGGCAATAGTAATAGAGCTTGAATTCACCCAATCCCCAAAATCGTAAATATCTTTGGGTCTAACACTTACTATCCATTGTTCGTCTTTATTAAGATCCGTACCCCTTATAAATGAGGATGTTAAGTTTTCTTGCAACTCCCAGCTGTTTAACATGAAATTATATCTATACCACCGATATTCAGCCCCAGAAATTTTGTTAACTTCGGTATAGATAACATCATTATTTTCTTCCTCTATGACATTAAAAGCTAAATTCTCTTCAGCATCAAGATCTACTACAAGAGCTGAGTAATTCACGTAAATAAGGGTTAAATTTGAGACAAAATATTTATCTGTGCCCTCTGGATGATCAGTCAATATTTCTGGTAATCCTAGAGTAGTATTAATCTGTGGTATAGCATTTCCTACTATTTTCTGTTTATCTAGGAGTTGCCCAGTGCTAGGCCCATCATTAGGAGTTATTATCACCCATATTATATCCCCAGCGACAAATTTTGAGCTTGATAGGGTTGTTGTCTCTTCAATGAAGTAACTAGAGCTATTTGAAGGATGAATGATCCTCCAGATGATTTCTGAATGATCTGTGTCTCCATCCTCATCATGAAAGTCATAGGAAACAATAACATCATCACTTGTGTTTTCACCCCCATTTAAGTTCACATTCAGCACTTGAGGTACAGAATTTTCGATATATCTTCCTGAGGAAGAAATAAAATCTGACCAATCGAAGCCATCAAACACACGCACCTTAAAAGTCCAATATTGGCCCTTTTTAGTGTATTCTGGAAGTATTTTTGTGTTGTTTTCTAAAGAGGGAACTTCGATAGAATTGTTAATCCAGACAATATTTCTAGCAATAATCTGGTCGTTATCAGTGTCTTCACCCTCAAAAGTTGCAGTTAAAGTGTCATTAGTGTACACTGGTCGTTCAGAAGGCGTGTCAGGCGGGTAAGGAGGGTAAATGTCAGCTGAAGTTACTTCAGGTTCAGTGTTAAGAATAGTGACATTGTACGAGAGACTGAACCAGCTACCAAAGTCAACTCCATCCTTTGGGTGAACTTTATAATGCCAGACCTGTCCTCTAGCAGTATAATTAGCAGGAACAGTCTTAAAATCATTTAAGGCTCCTTGCAAAACTCCATCCTTGTACCAAAGGATTTCACTACCATTTTCAGTCGTATTTTCGGGATCATCAGGATCACTATAGTTGTAGAATGCCGTGAGATCATTCCCAGTCTTCGGACTAGTGGGTGTTATAATAAGATTACTAGCAGACGGAGCTGAGTTACCAATTGTAACGTTGTACAAACTATCTATCCAATTGCCGAAATTACTCCCATCATACGGTCTGATTTTACAATGCCATATCTGTTCTTTAGCAGTATAACTGGTAGCAACAAACAATGAATCATATAAAATTTCTTGCAAAATACCATCCTTGTACCATACGATCTCTGTACCACTTTCAGGGTCCATGTCAACATCAATGTAATTATAGTTTGCTATAAGGCTCTGCCCTGTCATAGGGGTATTTGGAATTATAACCAAATCACTGGCTGAGGGCGCTGTGTTCATAATAGTAACAATTGGGGATGTTTGTAGATTCCCCCAGTTGGTACCATCACCAGGTTGGATGGTAAAATACCAGGTCTCCCCCTTGCTTGTGGCTGAGGCGGGGATGGTGGTCTGATTCCCATAATCAAACTGTTCCACCCCAGTTTTGTACCAACGAATGATGGATCCGCTTTCAGGATCAGTGTCGGAATCAGTGAAAATATAACTTGCTTGAAGATAATTTGCAGTTTTTGGATTACTTGGCATTATGACAAGCTCACTGGTAGACGGCGCCGTGTTGGCAATAATAACGCTAGGTGACGTTTTTAGACTACCATAACCGGTACCATCGCTAGGTTGGATGGTAAAGTACCAAACTTCCCCCTTATTCGCATTTTCATTATCCACAGTGATTATATCGTTCAAAGTTGTTTGTAATATCCCGTTTTTGTACCAGCGAATTCTACTGTCATTCTCTGAGTCACTGCTGTCAACATCCATCCATTCATAAATTGCTGTGAGACCATCCCCAGTCTGAGGGGCACTTGGAGTGATCTCCAAATTATTCGCTACGGGGGCAGTGTTATCAATGGTAACATTAACAGGACTGGAAAGCCAAATACCGAAATCTGTGCCATCGAAAGGATGGATCTTGAAATACCATTTATCACCTTTGGTTGTATTACCAGCTCCCACAGTGACTGTTCCATTCAAAGCTGTTTGTAGTATTCCATTCTTGTACCAAATGATTTCTGTCCCATTTTCTGGATCCGCATCCGTATCCGTATAAATATAGTTTACTTCAAGATCATGCCCAGTTTTAGGACTGCTGGGTGTGGTAGCAAGATCACTGGCAGAAGGAGCAGTGTTACTAATCGTCACATTTATCGGAACGCTTACCCACTCACCAAAGTCAGCTGTATCTGATGGGTGAACTTTGAAACACCAAACTTGCCCCTTAGTAGTATAACTAGTAGCAACAGTTGTAGAACCATTCAAAACCGTTTGTAATACTCCGTCCTTGTACCAAATAATTTCTGTCCCAGTCTCAGGATCTGTATCTGCATCTGTATAGATATAGCTTGCTACAAGGTCATCCCCAGTCTGAGGGGCACTTGGAGTTATGGTTAAACCACTGGCTGACGGTGCTGAGTTCAATATAGTTATGATAGGTGATGTTTTCAGACTCCCATAATCGCTGCCATCACTAGGTTGGATGGTAAGGTACCAGGTCTCTCCTTTGCTCGAGATTGAAGCGGGGATTATGGTTAGGTTTTCATAAGCTAATTGTTCTACGCCATTCTTGTACCAGCGTCTGTATGAACCACTTTCAAAATCAGAGTCAACATCAGAATAATTATAATCTGCTATGAGATCATCTCCAGTTTTCGGACTACTGGGCGTTATGACTAAATTATTGACAGAGGGTGCCGTATTCACAACCGTTATATTCATCGAAACGCTTACCCACTCACCAAAGTCAGTACCATCTGACGGGCGAACTTTAAAACTCCAAACTTGCTCCTTGGCCGTATATGTGGAAAAAACAGTTGTAGAACCATTTAAAACTCCTTGCAGCTCACCATCCTTATACCAAATGATCTCTGTTCCGCTCTCGGGATCCATGTCGGTATCAGTGTAAATGTATTCTGCTTTTAGATCGTTCCCACTCAGAGGTTCACTGGGTGTGATGATGAGATTCTCAGCAGAAGGAGCAGTATTATTAATTGTCATATTCATTGAAACACTTATCCACTCGCCAAAATCAGTGCCATCTGATGGGTGAACTTTGTAATGCCAGACATGGCCCTTGGTAGTATAACTGGCAGATACAACTGTGGAACCATTCAATGCCTCTTGCAGCACACCGTCCTTGTACCAAATAATCTCCGTTCCTGTCTCGGGGTCTGAATCAGCATCAGAATAATTATAATTTGCTATGAGATCATCTCCAGTTTTTGGATTGCTGGGTGTTATGATAAGATCACTGACAGAAGGAGCCGTGTTCGCTATAGTAACACTAGGAGATGTTTTTAGAATCCCAAAATCGCTGCCATCACTAGGTTCGATGGTAAAGTACCAGGTCTCTCCCTTAGTTATGGCAAATGCTGGGATGGATGTCTTGTTCTCAAAAGTAGGTTGTTCTTCTTCATTCTTATACCAACGAATATATGAACCGTTTTCCAGATCTGAATCAGCATCAGAAAAATCATATGTTACAGAAAGATCATGATCAGTTTTCGGATCATTAGGTGTTATTTTCAAACTATTGGCCGAGGGTGCTGTGTTGATGATGATGACAAATGAAGAAGCCTTAAGACTACCATAGTCATTACCATCGCAGGATTGGATGGTAAAGTACCAGGTCTCCCCTTTACTAGTACTCGAGGCAGCAACAACGGTCTGGTTCTCAAGAGCTAGTTGTTCCACTCCATTTTTGAACCAACATACAATTGACCCGTTTTCAGGATCAGTGTCTACATCAGTATAGTTGTAGTATGCCATAAGATCATTCCCAGTCTGAGGTTCGCTAGGTATTATGGTTAAATCACTTGTAAAAGGCGCGGTGTTTCCAACTGTCATATTGATAGAAACACTTATCCACTCGCCGAAGTCTATTCCATCTGAGGGATGAACCTTAAAACACCATTCTTCCCCTTTGGCGGTATAATTCGCTGCGACAGTTGTTGAATCGTTTATTGCTCCTTGCAACACACCATTTTTGTACCAAAGGATCTTAGTGCCACTTTCAGGATCTGTATCAGCATCAGTATAGGTATAGGAGGCTGTAAGGATGTGTTCGGTCAGAGGATCACTAGGTGATATCTCTAAACTACTTACTAAAGGTGCTGTATTCGCTATAGTGGCAATAGATGACCAACTTTGACTGCCAAAATCGGTGCCATCGTTGGGTTTAATGGTAAATTGCCAGTTTTCCCCTTTATTGGTGTTTACTGCTGAGATGGTGGTCTGATTCTCATAAGCTGGTTGTTCCAATCCATTTTTAAACCAGCAAATAATTGAACCACTTTCAGGATCAATGTCTTCATCGATGAAAGTATAGTTTGCAGTAAGATTATGCCCAGTTTCTGGCTCACTTGGCGTTATGGTAATATCACTAACAGATGGCACCGTATTGACAATGGTTATGTTGATTGGACTCTCTTCCCAGTCACCAAAGTCAGTTCCATCTGATGGCCTAACTTTACAATGCCACTCCTGTCCTTTAGAAGTATAATTGGACAAAATGGTCATTGAACCATTCAAGGCTCCTTGCAGCTCACCATTCTTGTACCAAATAATCTCTGTTCCATACTCAGGATCTAAATCTGGATCAACATAGCTATAACTTACAAGAAGTTCATCCCCAGTTTTTGACTCGCTAGGTGTTATTGACAAATCATTGGCAGATGGAGCAGTATTGCGAATCGAAACATTTCCAGGAACACTTGCCCAGTTACCAAAATCTTTTCCATCTCGGGGTCTCACTTTAATGTGCCAAGCATCACCTTTTACTGTAGCTGTAGAGGGAAGAATTTGTAGATTGTCATACTGACTCATGTGATATCCATTACGATACCATTGATACTGTGATCCAGATTCCTCGTCTCCGTCCACATCATGAAATGTCCAATTAATATATAGATTGTTGGCTTGAGTAGGATTACTTGGAGTTATATTGAGGAATCTCGCCTCAGGTGGATTGTTTGGAGGGATTTGAATGCCCACAGAGGGAGAAATCCTCAAACTACTCTGATCAAAACCATCGCTTACTTGGATAGTGAAATACCAAATTTGGCCTACTGTTGTATTCCCAGCGCCGACAGTTAGAGTATCATTGAGAGAACTTTGAAAGACACTATCTCGATACCACCGTATTTCACGCGAAGCACTTACTTGGGGATCACCATCGTAGTCAGAATAAACATAGGTTGCATGGAGGTCTAAGGTTTCATTAACAGGTGATTTTTCAAGTATTTTTACATCTGATGTTGTAGGGGGAGTATTACGGATAGTTTTATTGGGGCTTTCTATCCACTCACCAAAGTCCAATCCATCCTTTGGCCTGACTTTAAAGTGCCAAATCTGTCCTTTAACAGTTAAACTGGCCTGCACAGTGGTTGAACCATTTAATCCCCCTTGTAACAAATTATCTTTGTACCAGATGATCTCGGTACCACTTTCTGCATCTGAATCAGGGTCTGCATAGTAATAACTTGCTATGAGGTCCTCACTCGAAGTAGGATTACTGGGTATTATGGTCAAATCACTGGCAGAAGGAGCAGAATTAGTAATGGTGGCATTTATTTGTACACTTGCCCAGTTGCCAAACTCTGTTCCATCAGACGGCCGAATCTTGCAATACCACTCCTGGCCTTTAACCGTATAACTCGCAGCAACAGCTGTCGAACCATTCAAAGTCCCTTGCAGTATTTTATCCTTATACCAAACGATCTCAGTCCCAATTTCAAAGTCATTATCAGGATCTGTGTAGGTATAGCTTATTAAAAGAGTATGTCCAGTCTGCGGACTAGTTGGTGATATAACGACATTACTTGCAGATGGTGCTGTGTTGATTATGGTGATAATGGGAGAGGTTTTCTGACTGCCGTAGTCGCTTCCATCGCTTGGTTCAATGGTAAAGTACCAATTTTCCCCTTTACTCGTGGCGGAGCTGGGGATGGTGGTCTGATTCTCATGAACGTTCTGCTCTAACCCGTTTTTGTACCACCGTATAAATGAGCCACTTTCAGGATCCGTATCTACATCCGAGTAACCATACGTTGCTATAAGGTCATCTCCTGTTACAGGACTACTCGGGCTTATGATTAAATCATGAGCTGAGGGGGCTGTATTCATTATAGTGATGATAGGGGACGTTTGTAGAATTCCATAGTCACTACCATCGCTGGGTAGGATGGTAAAGTGCCAATTTTCCCCTTTAGTCGTGATTGATGCGGGGATGGTGGTTTGGTTCTCATATACAGTCTGTTCGTCTCCGTTTTTGTACCAGTGAATTATAGACTCACTTTCGGGATCTAAATCGGGATCAGTATAGGTATAGCTAGCTAAAAGGTCATTTCCAGTTTTTGGATTAGCAGGTGTTATTATGAGGTCGTTCGTGGTTGGAGCTGTATTGTTGATGGTTACATTGGTCGCGCTGCTCACCCACTCACCAAAGTCTGTTCCATCTGAGGGCCGAACTTCGCAATACCAGACCTGTCCTTTGGCAGTATAACTGCTAGGTACAGTAGTAGAATCGTTTAAGGCTCCTTGCAGTACTCCCTCCTTAAACCATAAGATCTTGGTGTCACTCTCGGGGTCATTATCAGGATCTGTATAAGTATAATTAAGTGCTAGCTCATGGTTAGTCAGAGGATCATCGGGTATTATACTTAAATCACTAGCTGAGGGGACTGTATTCGTTATGGTGACTATAGGGGACGTTTGAAGAATACCATAGTCACTACCATCGCTGGGTTGGATGGTAAAGTACCAATTTTCCCCTTTACTCGTAGCTGAGCTGAGAATGGTGGTCTGGTTCTCATACACGGATTGTTCTATACCATTTTTGTACCACCGAATAATCGAGCTACTTTCAGGATCCGAATCAGGATCTGAGTAAGTGTAAATTGTAAACAAATCACTTGTTGTTTGTGGGCTATTAGGTGACATGTCTAAATTGCTAGCTGAGGGGCCAGTATTGGCAATCGTGACTGTGGGAGAAGTTTGCAAATCGCCATAATCTGTTCCATCGCTGGGTAGGATGGTAAAATACCAGTTCTCCCCTTTATTTGTGGCTGCTGCGGGAAGATTAAGCTGATTTTCATACCCAGGTTGTTCTATACCGTCTTTATACCATCTAATAATCGACCCACTTTCGAGATCGGAATCAGGGTCAGTGAAGCTATAGCTTGCTGTAAGAGTATCCCCAGTCTTTGGCTCACTAGGGGTTATAGCGAGGTCGCTGACTGAGGGGGCAGTATTGGTAATCGTGACTGTGGGAGACGTTTGCAGATCGCCATAATCTGTTCCATCGCTGGGTTGGATAGTAAAGTACCAATTTTCCCCTTTACTAGTAGCTGAGCTGGGAATGGTAGTCTGGTTCTCATATACGGATTTTTCTATACCATTTTTGTACCATCGAATAAT
>JAEOSR010000057.1 GCA_016840285.1 Candidatus Hodarchaeota archaeon
AGCCCAATTGACTATTGAAAAGATTTTTTCAACAAATCGACAAGAAGCAAGTCATTTACAATTGTTAGAAGCTCTTACACTCAAAGCTGAACTCTCGTGGCGCTTAGGGAATTTTAATGAAGGGATTAAATCTGTACAAGAAGGAGAAAAGTTAATTGCAAAATTAGGAAAAGTAAAAGATATTAGAGAAAGGAAATTAAAGTTATTCAACCAAGGTGGAATAATTCATTGGTACAGGGGTAATCTTGACCTAGCATCGGACTACCATGAACGATGTTTAGCAATTTCTGAGGAGGAAAATGATACTCCAAGTATAGCTGATTCATTAAACAATTTAGGACTTATTCATCAATCAAAGGGTAATTTCAACACTGCATTGGAATATTACGAGAAATGTCTATCATTATTGGAAGATCTTGGACATAAAGAGAGAATTTCAAAGATCGTAAGCAATATTGGAATTACTTATTCCTTAAAGGGAGATCAAGATCAGGCATTGAAGTATCTTCAAAGAACTCATAAACTCAAAGTGGAATTAGGAAATAAATCTGACATTGCATTTTCTTTAATTAATTTAGGGGTCATTTATCGAATGCAAGGAGATCTCTCTAATGCATTAGAGTATTACCAGAAAGGCCAGAGAATTTTCGAGGAAATAAATGACAAGAAGGGTATCGGGCTTGCGCTTAACAACCTAGGTGATGTCTACCAGCTAAAAGGGGATCTTAATCTAGCTTTGGAGTATTATCAAGAAAGTCTCACGATTTATGAGGAGCTGGGGATCAAGCAAGATATCGCGTTGTCACTAAGGAACATTGGCGAAATGTATAGAAAGAAAAGAAATTCTGATTGGGCGTTAAGATACTATAACCGAAGCCTGGCTATATACGAAGAATTGAAAAATGACTCATCATCTGCTACAGTCCTTTATGAGTTAGTTTTATTAGCTTTGGACAGTAATGAACATATTCTTGCACAAGAACATCTAGAAACACTCCGAAAAATCGATGAAAGGTCTAATAGTAAAATTGACAAACATCGATACCTTATTGCCAAAGCTCTCCTACTGAAATCACACAAACGTACCCGTCAGAAAATGAAAGCAGAAGAAATCCTCTCAAAGGTAGTTGAAGAGGAAGTTGTTGATCATTCACTTACTGTTACAGCTATGATTCATCTATGTGATTTGCTGCTTTTCGAGCTGAAGATGTCTGGAGAAGAAGAAATTCTTGATGAAGTAAAAATTCTAACTCAGAAACTGTTTAATATTGCAAAAAAACAATCTTCTCATTTACTTCTTGCAGAAACATACGTTCTCCAATCTAAACTTGCTCTTCTAGAAATGAATATTGAAAAAGCACAGAATTTACTCCAACAGGCATTATTAACAGCCGAGGAAAAAGGTCTAAGGAATTTAGCCATAAAAATCTATAGTGAAAAAACATTACTTGAAGCACAGATAGAAAAATGGAGGCATTTAGTCAAAAAAAAGGCCTCAATCGACGAAAGACTTGAATTAACACGATTAGAAGACCTGATAACACGGGTAGCAAGTAGTAAAATTGATGTTACAGAGGATGAGATTGAAAAGTACACTGGAAGAGCTAAAGAAATTGCAAAGGAATTTAATGAAGTACCAACAAGAAAATATAAACTGAAACATCTAAATCTCCTTGAGGATACTTCAAGTGTCGAGAGACCTAGTTGTCGTGTTGCCATCGCTCAAATAGGTGTATCAAAATCTGGTGATATATTAAATGAATTTTATACAGAGGACTTACCAGGTCTTTTCCTCCTTAAGAAAGAAAAAGTCGATGAGGTACGGATCAAAGTTAAAGAGCTCATAAAAAAAGCTCATGCTGATGGTACGAATATTATACTTTTCCCAGAGCTGTCTATTGACCTGAATCATGATCAATTGCTTGAAGAAATAACTGAACTAGCCAAAACCTTCAACATGTATATTATTCCTGGATCTTTTCACGACCATGAAATGAGGAGAAACATAAGCGTAGTTATAGGTCCTAGTGGAACTCTTTGGCAACAAGAGAAACATATACCTGCGATAATTCATTACCAAGGAAGAAGATTTAAGGAAGGGATTGAAATTACCACTACTCAAAGAGAAACTACGGTGTGTAAAACAGAGTACGGAACCATAGCTATTACGATTTGTCGGGATTTCTTGGATATGGATTTGAGAGTTGAGCTAAAAAATTCAG
>JAEOSR010000058.1 GCA_016840285.1 Candidatus Hodarchaeota archaeon
CCAATTGTTTTAGCTGGTACAACACAGTCAAATGTGAAAAATGTCTTTGAAGGATCTGCTATCTGCGACTCATTTGGATAATATTTCTCTAAGTTTTTTACAACGTTGGCCCCACCAAAATCTCGGGCCGATCGAACGTCAATCTCCATCCAAACAATATTACCTGGTGTTACATCCTCAGTTGTGTGATTTGCTATAATTTTTTCAATGATTGTTTTTCCCAATGGTTCAGTCACCCTTTTGATTATATTACGTGGCGTTTTTCGTGATCGATAATTAATATGATCCTAGCTAGCTTTTGAAAATGATCCTGTGAAATTACATAATAATAGCAATATTATTATATACTAAGAGGTCAGACAATATTTTGATATAGTGTCTTGATTTTAGATCTAATGTTAAATTGAGGAATTATCTCCTTAAAGAATGAGGATGCTAGCAAAGTGACTTTAGATATCAGAGAAGACGTTGATCTTCATCATAAGGCTGAACTGGAATTGACATGTCCCTGGTGTCATTCTCACACCATCACAACCTCTGTCAATCATGGAACCCTCCGCTTGAAGTGCACTGAATGTAATATGGATGCTTTTGTCACTCGCATCCCCCGAAATAAGAAGTTGGCTGATTACATCTCTCGCCGCTTAATTTCGTGAGATTAAACTTTCCTTATATTATGTTTTTTTTCGTTAGACATGCTATTACTTTTTATCAAAAGAGAGATAACTGGTTCTGATGTAAAATATGGGATCAAAATAAGACTTTCATTGATCCAAACATTTCTAGATTATTGTAATGTGTTATCTCCACAGGTGTCAACATAGCATCTATAGTATTATTTTAATATATGAATCCTTTGATAAAAGATTAAGAAGTGTGAAGATGAAGCAATCGGCCATAAAAAAGGTATTGGGAGCCATTAATTTTAGAAAGACACAAATGAATCTGCTGTTTGGTTTGGCCTTACGCAATGCAGCTCGTTTAAAATATCGTTCCAGCCTTATTATAATTGGTGTTTTGCTTACGGTTGCCCTTGAAACTGGTATTGTTGTGAGTGTTGACACCCTTTACGATGAATTTATCTCAGATCATAGAAATCAAAATTATACAGATATTACAGTTAATCCTAAAGAATGGGTCAATCTAGCAACCCTTAAAGATTTGTCAAAGATTGTTCAACAGGTATCTGGAGTGGCAAAGGCAAGTCCTGTCTATTATACACCTTTAAAACAGATTATTGATGAAGAAATTCATAGTGATATCTTATTATACGGAATTGACTCAAAATCTCACCCTGATTTTCCCAAAATAAATATTGTATCAGGAGAACGTAAGGTCTCTGGTAACACAATAATGGTTTCAGAGAGTATTCAGGGAGCTGTTGGAGTGGAAATTGGAATTCCAATTCCCCTTTCTTCAATTGATCCCAGTTTAAACGATACTGAGGTGATAGTAGGAGGGGTCATGACTGACGAACCTTATTTCGGGAATAAATTATTTTATTCCTTAATTCTCGTTGATATTGACATTCTATATGATTTTTTCCCAGAGGACCAGAAGTACACCTTATTAACGAGTGCAATTGACGTATCTGTTGATAATTTTGTTAAAATAAACCAAATTAGCAATAATATCAAAGATGAAGTTAATCTTGACAACTATGTCTTTGTGGAGAAAGATATTTCTGAAATTGAAGCCATGGGTATTCGTGCTTACCAAACAGCAATGAATCTAATCATTATTGTCTCCTTTGTTGTAGAATTTTTGTTCATTACAAACATTCTCGCGATGGCAATTCGTGATCGATCAAAGGAGTTTGGAATTCTTCGTGCAGTAGGAACCAATTCAAATCAGCTATTAGGAATCATCGTAGTAGAAATACTAATCTATTCTATAATAGGGTGTACTACTGGAATATTTGGAGGAATAATGCTTTCAACCTTTTTGATTAATCTGATTGACTCATTCTACATAAACTTGGAAATTCAGGCAATCTCTATTCATCCATCTTCAATTTTCGCAACTTTTTTGTCTGGGATTATTGTGGCTCTTCTATCAGGCCTTTATCCCATCTTTTTAGCTCTTTCCATGCCAGTCGTTCAAAACATTCACTCAAAAATGAATTCATCAAAATCTTCCAAGATAGGGCGAAATTGGAAGCTTAGTATTATTTTTGGTTTTCTTCTTTCGATTACAGGATTCTTACTGCAATTTTTTATTGGCCCATCTCGTTTCCTAGATTTCTCACTGCTTTCAACGCATTTTTTTGTAATTATATTGATTTTCTTAGGAACATTACTAGTGGAAATTGGAATTCTCGTGTTTTTACCGAAAATTGGAATGAAGCTTCTTCTTTGTTTTGGTATTGTTGTCCGTACTATTTCAATGCGAAATATTGCCCGTGAATTCCAAAAATCACTATTCACAATAATAACTTCAGCTTTAGCTCTTACATTTATCGTGGTAACAGGTTTGACATCAGCAGCGATAATAGCTAGTGTTCCAGATTATTTCGAGAATCAATGGGGGAGTATCGATTTGGTTGCAGAAGTTAGAGATAATAGTCTTCTTTCAATCGAATTCACAGAAGAACTTGATGGACATCCTGATATTAAGCGATCCTCATTCATTCAGGAAACTAGAACGGAAATTGGAGGAATGTATGGTTACCTTTTAGGTGTAGATCCAATGAAGTATTCCCATTTTGCTGAACCTATCATGCAAGCGATTAATGCACAACCTTCATCTTTTTTCTTGAATGAGACAACTAAATCTATTATAAACAACACAACAGGAAACACTACGACTGGAAATATAATATATGGCGTTATCTCACATTACCTTTATCAACGTTTAAGGCCCCAAATTCCTTTGGGATCACATATTTCTATAAAAAACGCTGAAAATAGCACGTTTAACATAACGTTAGGCGCTATTATTAAAGGAAATGTATTTTTAAACAATGGTGAGTATCTATATATCTCATCTGAACGATTCCAATCCTATTTCAACTCTAGTCTAGCTAAATGGTTCGTTTGTGATGTCAATGGTGACGTTGAATCCGTTCAAGTGGACTTGGAATCTACATTTAGCCAATTCAAAGAAGTACTAGGGATTACATACTTTAGTGAACTGATTGAAAAGAATCTTGTCTTTCAGACAGCTATCTTTCAAGTACTCTTCTTAGAGTCATTTATTTTAGCTGCAATGGCTCAGTTTGTATGCATTCTCGTTTCTACCCTGCTAATGGAGCGAGATATGGGAGTTATGCGAAGTCTTGGTTTACATAAACAAAGTGTTTTCAAAATTTTTATTGCTGAATCCATGGCCTTAGGTTTCTCTTCACTCCTAATAGGCTTAATCGATGGATTACTGGGTTATATCCTTATTGTCTGGTATGTTTCACTTAGTATTCCAATTAAAACTGAAATACTTTTCGATCGTGTTCTTCTATGGATTCTTATTTCCTTCTTGATAACATTAACGAGTACAATCATTCCATCCTACCGCTCAAGTCAGAAAAATATAGTAACTACCATTTCTGGGAGACCAATGGTTAGAGGTTACGTTGAAGATCATGAAAAAAAATTTTTGTGTGATAAAAAAGCATCTTATCCATTTGTGAAAGAAAAAGATATTGATAAACCTTCTTTAGAAGGTGCTCTAGAGCCGACAACTGGGTGGAACTCTCGTATGAACAATATAATTCAAATTCTGACGATTTTTCTAATATTCTTTGCAATTGTAACTCTTAATTTTGTTTTAGATCCTTATCTTATAATACGAGGACTAATACCTTCTGACTTCTTATTACGAATTTTCTCAATGATGACAAGTGGCATTTTATATCGTTACGAATATTCATTTCTATTAATAAATCCATTCTTGTTCTGTATAGGTCTTGCAGCTATCGGTCCAGTCTCATACTATTTTGCTCTGGGGAAATTACCTGATAACATAGTAAATGTCACAATTAGAAGTTTTCTTTTTGGTTTGATAGGTATTATCATTTGTTTCAGTATTTCTTTCTTACTTTTCTTAATATTTGCACAATTCTTATTCATCATATTAGAGGAACCTTATTTCTATGGTTCAGATTCCCTTATAAAATCTGTGTCTGTGATCTTGACCATCCTTTTACAGTTGATTGTATTTCAGAGAATCTGGGCATTTTTAATCCTTCAGGGGTCAAACCCAGACCTTTTATTAAAACATAAACTTAAATGGACAAGAGAAATGGCATCAAAGGGACAACTTGGATTCATTCTCTTGCTTTTATCGCATATGTTAATTCAAACGATCCTTTTTATTATTTTCCAACAACCTCAGGGAGCACTTTTTACTCTAGGGATATTTGCCCCTGATTTTGCATCTTTAATTCTATCTGGTTACGAAATAGGGTTTTTCCTGCTTTTAGTCATATACCAACTTATCCAATTATCCAGATTTACTGATAAACAAAGGTACAGATCATGACTCATTCATAAACAATCTACTCAAAGTCACTTGATTCGTTACCAGACCTTTTTTAGGATTCGTAAAGCATTTCCTCCTATTATTTTCGCAATTTCTTGGTCAGAGTACCCATGTTTGACCATCCACCGAGTGATATTCTGTAAGCATTCGGTAGGATTCTCCATACCTTTGACATAGTCAGGTAAAGTATCGACAACTAACCCATCACCCCTTTTACCAGGTCGAGAATAATGTCCTAACCCCGCGGATTTTAATTTATTCTCTCCAAAACGATATAATCCCACATGATCACCATAAAGGGTATCTGGGCCACATCCTACAAAGTCGATCCCCATTAGGTCTATACAATACTCAACGTGCTCCATATAAGTATCAATACTAGGGATTGGATTATTTTTCGTTGCAGTAAAACCTGGGGCAGCTTCTATTCCTATTACCCCCTTCGCTTCCGCTAACGCTTGTAGAACTTCATCAGGGAACATCCGAGCAATGGGGTTCAATGCCTTTGCGCCACAATGAGAAATTATGAGGGGTTCTTTTGAAGTTACAATAGCATCTAGAGCTGTCTGATCACTCACATGGCTGACATCTATAAGCATTTTGACTTTATTCATCCGAATAATACAGTCATAACCAAAATCCGTTAACCCTCCATCTCGAATTTCACCTAATCCACAGCCCAGCATATTGGATTCACTATAATTTAACCCCATAGATCGGATACCAAGTCCATACAAGATATCAATACGATCAACTTCATTCTCAATACTTGAAGCTGATTCAAGGACAGCAACCCATGCTAATTTCCCAGTTTTGTGAGCTGTGATGATATCCTCTGCTTTTTTACAATGAATGACAAAATCTTGGTGAGCTATATCACATAGTCGTTGTCCCAAATCATGGATAGTATCACTCCATTTCCAACCTTGTTTGCTTGTAATATTACAGCTTCCGTTCATTAGATTGTCAAATACCGCATCAAGTCCTGATTGACTTAGAGCTTCATAAGCCATGAAATCTCTTCCTTCTCGCGCCTGTTCGCCCGATTCCTGCATATTCTCTGTGTATAATGTTGGATGTTCATGGAGATCAATAACAATATTCTTCTCAAGAACCTGATCAGCACGTTCTTCTTCTGATTTCGATAAGGGAATTGCATACGTCCATTCCTCCTCTATCGCTTTCCGAAACTTGAAAACTTTGTAATCGATACCAGGAGTTAGGTATTGATAAGCCTTATATCCGTTATAATTTTTATTTCTTCCCATTTTAATTCATTCCTTAGAATTAGAGAAATTTCTATCTCTTAAACTGATAAAAACTATCTCATTTATCTTCATATTCTTTAGTTTAATCTTGTTGTTAATATTCCTTGAAAACGGTTGTTTTAAGTTTCTCAAAGTCTGCAGCAGGATATGTAATCCGACTATGTTTAGTTCCTAGATCTGCAAACATTTCTGCTGTTTTAATGGCAGTTTTTAATGGATTTACAACTGGTACTCCTACTGCCTCCTCAATGATACTATCAACCAAAAGAAACGCCATTGACATACAACCAAGAACAACACAACCAGCTCCTTTTTGTTTTGCAATCTTTGCGCTTTCAGTCATTTGATTGATGACAATATCCCTATTTTTTCCCCACATTTCTGCAACTGAAACCTGTATAAATTCCACTGAAGCCAATCGTGATTCAAGCCCCATCTTTCTCACAAGAGTTCGTGCACTGTCCTCAGATGCCACACCAGCCTGAAGGATAGTGAGGATGCTGAATCGGTCAGAAAGCATACAAGCAAAGAGAATGGAGGATTCAGCTGGGCCGATTACTGGTATGTGGAGGAGTTCTCTGGCAGGTTTTAACCCAGGATCTCCAGCGCACCCTATAATAACTGCATCATAATTATTCTCTTTACTAATGTCCAGAAGCTTCCGTAACATAGGCCCAATTGCCATATATTCTTCTATAGTGGATTCAATGGATAAGGGCCCTTCACCAACTTCCATTACAGAAACTTGAGTATCAGATCTCGCAATCGAATTCGCAATTTTAGTACGACTTTTTATCTCATCATCAGGCATTCCTGCTCCTGGTAATAGGTATAGAAGATTCAAAATGTCATTCCTCAATATAAAATTATTATTAGAATCACTAGACGAATCAATTGAATTATTATTAAAAAAAAGAAAAAAGAAAAAAGAAAGGAGAGGGGGAGGTGGTTATTTCTTCCGTTTTTTCTGAGAGACTATTGGAACTAATACAAACAGTCCTAGAAGAGTCAAAGCAATCTCGAATCCAGGAGCGCCTCCTCCTGCACCAGGCATTTCACGGATGTCATCGCCATCGACGTCTTTGTATCCTGCATCATCGAGCATCTTATTGGCTTTAGCAATATCTACCTCATACTTTTCAATATTAGGATTGAAATAGCCAGGCCAAAAGGCTTCTGGGATAACAGAATAAGTTGGGGTAGCCCATTCCTCACGAGCAAATTCTCCAATAGCTTCTACATCCATAGCATAAGCCATAGCTTGACGGACAATGGTATCGTTAAATGGATATACTTGGTGATTCCATTGGAAGTAATAGTCCCATTGGGAGGGTGTATTTACCACTTTCAGGTTTCCATACGTCGCATTTATCACTGATTTTAAAGCGGGTGGATTGGCTTCGTATCGCTCTGAGTCAAAATCACCTGTATTCATACCAAGGATCCGAGTCATCTCCTCTGATACAACTGTTATCGTTAGGTTCTCTATCTTGGGGTAAGTGCCAGCGCCAGGTTGACCAGCAGATATTTCTGGCATTCCAGTACCACCATCATACCAGTAATCATCGTTCCTTTCCAAGATATATCTAGATTCTCTCAGACCGCTAACCCACTTGAATGGACCAGTACCAACACGGAGAGATGTTGTAGTGGTATCGGTCTCCCATTTCGTATCCTCTGGATCTTCGCCGTCCCAGATGTGTTCTGGAAGCATATATAATTCCCCAATATCCTCAACAATCCAAGCATAAGGCTGTGTTAGGTCAATACTAACAACTTGACCATCGATGGTAACTGTATCAACTGTTTCAACATAGGCATAATAAGGACCTGCATCGTAATCCATGTACATTTCAATACTGTGTTTCACATCTTCAGGGGTAAAGTCCTCACCATCATGCCATTTAATATCCTCTCTAATAGTAAAGTTAACTTGTTTTCCATCAGCAGATCGGGTATAACTTTCAGCCAGCCAAGGAATTATTCCGAGATCTTTGTCATAATAAATGAGTTTTTCGTACAGGTTTATGGCAAACCAAGCAGACCGTCCATCATCCGCCTCAAATGGATTTATATTTTTAGCATCACTAGGATAAGCCATAACAAATTTATTATCGTCATCATTGGTCATGGTTAGAGAAGACCAGATGTTAAAACTAGTAAAAATGCCTCCAGGCAGTTGTTGATAGTCTTTCCATTCTTTCCTGATGATATGGCTGTCATCTGACACAAATAGTGGGTAATAAGGCAGTGTTTCAGCAGCGTATTTTTGAACATCGTTTAGAGCAGCTTTTAACTCAGTAGTGGTTGTGGCGTTTTGAGATTTCTCCAATACACCATCTAAGGTAGCATTCTGGTGGTATTGGTCACAAGATCCCATTGGGTAATCTTGGCTAGAGTGAGCGCGGAAATAAACATGGTTAGGAGCAGGCCCATACCCCTCACTCATTTCATAAACCTGATAATCACGACATTTGTCTACCACTTTACCACCAGGTGCGTCATAGCGCCCGCCTGCATCGATTGTATCATAGAAAATTGCATCATCTAATTCTACGACAGTCATTTCCATGCCAATTTCTGCCAATGCTTCAGCTATAGCTTTTCCTGCGTCGACGGAAATCAAGTCCCAATCTAGTGTCCAACATTCGAATTTAAACTCTTCTAAGGCGTCGCATCCGCTAGCAAGATTGGGAGTCGCAAGAGCTGGAGCAACTGGACTCAATCCGCTCAATACGAGCAAAAACGCCCCGAGAAGCAAAATATTTCTTCTTTTCATTTTTATCGCCTAAATCGAGCTAGAGCCATCATTCAAACCAAATTCGCAAGATTACGTGTACATACGTAAGATCCGAGATATAATTCAAATTTAAAGCCAATATATGCATTAATGTCGTCACAGGGTAATCTGACAAGAGTGATAAACTTTAGCTTGACCTTTGAACATCTAAATATTCTCTTATTAATTTTTGTATAAGTGAATAAAGAAGGTGAAAATGAGAAAATGATTGTCTTTACTAGCTTAATATTGTGTCGATAAGAAAGAAATATGCTTCTGATATTCTTTACTAAAAAACTACCTGTTAATTTGCTTTTTTCAGAGATAAGAACGAATGAATGTTCAACTGACCGGAATTCAATCGATAATACTTTTCCCATATCTTTCTTCGAGTTCTTTCTCAATCTTTTTCCGTCTTGCACGTTTCTTCCAAGTATAGTATCCAATGAATAAAGCAAAACCAGTGAAAAACAATATAAAAATTGGCCAAACAATTATGACAAACGAATTATAATATTTAAACGGATTGAAGAAATCAAAAGTTTGGATTTTTAAAATAAGTTCTCTGGTGTCAAAGAAATTAGAATCTACAAAAAATCGTAGGTTTGAAAATGATGCGAACTTAGTATCGCAGAAAATTTCCAGACTAACTAATGTAAAATTATTTGCAGGTAAAATATCTAGCGAAGTTGTCGAAAGAGAAACTTTTATGAACTCTTTCTCTGTTTCTACTCGAAATGTGAGATTTTTTAATGCTGAATCTCCAATATTAGATATATTATAAGTTACTGTTCGCTTTTCATCTGGGAGCATTTCTATACGGGGAATAACGAATCCCTTCAGTTCAATTGGTCCACGTACTTGCAGATTTGGAAATTGTATATTAATTCCAAAGGCATAATATGGTTCTAATTGACCATCAGGGGCGGAAATATATTGTTGATTTCCATTCTTATAAAGATAAATCCTTCCAATAATATAGGGATTTGTCAATTTCGTTAGAGAAGCAGTGATTGAAAAATTTGCCTTTTTTATCTCTCTTGGATTGAAATTACCAAGATCCGCTGTATCACTTTGATCTTTGGCAAAATAAAGCCCAGTATCTAATTCCACCTTTATTGAAATACCATTCTGTTGATTATTTGCGAGCTCCTCAATTTCAACTGTTATCATTACTGTATCTTCATAATCCATATCCTCTGGTACAGAAACATTCACAAAAAATTCAGCAGTCTCTTGTGTAATGCGAAAAATACTATCATTGATTGATCGGTTACTGATGCTAATGCAAGAATCATTCGCAAAGTTCACTGTGGTACTTAATGATAGAATAATAAGAAGAAATAAAAGACCTCTTTTCATTTTTTCATTCCTCAATCTAACCAGCAGGCTGATAATCGTCCATGTTTCATTATTAGTTCTGGTTCCTCCTCTGTACACTTTTCAAAGGCATAAGGGCATCTTGGGGAAAATCTACATCCAGTAGGAAGATGGATTGCTGTGGGAATTTCACCTTCAATTTCTATCCTTTCCCTTTGTGCTTCAGGATCAGGTACGGGTATGTTGGAGATTAATGCTCTAGTATACGGATGATGAGGTGATTTAATCACCAATTCGATGTCACCTTGTTCTACAATCTTACCAAGATATAAAATGATAATCTTATGACCTAAATAACGTGCTTGGGCCAAATCATGCGTAATAAATAAGATCCCCATCTTGTAGTGAACTTGAAGATCTATCAGGAGGTTGAGGATCTCAATTCGTGTGTTTGCATCGAGCATACTAGCAGGTTCGTCAGCTATTATGAATTCAGGGCTCAAAATTAATGCACGAGCAATTGAAACGCGTTGTCTTTGCCCTCCAGATAATTCGTGAGGAAAGCGAATACTGAAATCAGCAGCGGGGATTAATCCAACATCTTCAAGTGCTTTCATAACTCTCATCGGGATTTCAGATCGAGAGCAGATTTTTATGACTTTTAATGGCTCACTAACTATCTCGAATATCGTCATTCTTGGATCAAGAGACTCATACGGATTTTGGAATACCATTTGCATATGGCGTCTAAGTTTTCGTAATTCGGATTGCTTCTGTTTGGTGATATCATTTCCCTTATAGAGAATTTCTCCTTCTGTAGAATCTTCTAATCGTAAGATTAATCTTGCAGCCGTTGTTTTTCCAGAACCACTTTCACCCACCATACAAACAACTTCTTGCTTGTGAATTTTGAATGATATACCGTCAACTGCTCTTACATATTCCTTCTTTCCAGTAAGACCAGTGAGAAGTCCTCCCCGTGTTGAGAACCATTTCTTTAATGATTTAACTTCGAATATCGTCTCTAGCTTTGTACTCATACGAATTTCTCTCCAGCTCGATAACATGCGACTAGATGCTCTGATGAACTATATTGTTTAAGAGGTGGTGCTTTCTTCTTACATTCATCCATAACTAACGGACAACGGGGATGGAAACGGCACCCAGTTGGAGGATTCGCTAGATCTGGAGGAAGACCCTCCAAAGGCTTTATATAAGACTTTTCACCGAGTATACTAGGAAAAGCTTTAATTAACAATCTTGTATAGGGGTGTGCTCCGTGATGAAAGATCGTAACTGCATCCCCCACCTCTACAAGTCTTCCAGCATACATTATTCCAACCTCCTCACAGGATTCTGCAATGACACTAAGATCATGAGTGATAAATATCACACCTAAGTTAAAATCTCGCTGAAGTTTCTTCAGGAGTTTTAGAATCTTTTTCTCTACAATGACATCCAATGCTGTTACGGGTTCATCTGCTATTAATAGCTTCGGACTGCAAGCCATTGCCATTGCAATTATAGCTCGTTGTTTCATCCCCCCGGAAAACTCATGAGGATAATTCTTAACTCGGTCAGGATCCATCCCGACAATTTCAAATAATTCACGGACTTTTTCCCACGCCTCTTTCTTAACTGATCTCGATGTAACTTCAGATTTCTCAATTATTACTTCAGCTATCTGTTCTCCTACATTCATTACAGGATTAAACGCATTCATTGCATATTGAAAAACATAAGATATGTCCTTCCAACGACTTTTTCTCATCTCTTCCTTAGATTTCTTCAATAAATCAGTATTGTCAAGAATAACTTCTCCATTAACAATTCTTCCAGCTGTAGGGAGCATCCTTATAAGTGAAAGAGCTACGGTAGTTTTGCCACACCCACTTTCCCCAGCAAGGCCCAGCATCTTACCACGTTCGACTGTAAAAGAAACGTTATCAACAGCTCTCACACGTGACTCTTTGAGGAAATAATGTGTAGATAAATCTCTCACTTCAAGTAAAACCATTATTTTCATCTCTCACGGAGTTTAGGGTTTAGAATCTCATTGAGGCTAAAACTAATTAGAGCAAAACCAAGAGCAAGAAGCATGATGCATATCCCAGGAGGAATGAAATGCCACCAGGCTCCTGTAATTATCGCATCTTCTCTACGGGCCTCGTAAAGCACCCTTCCCCAAGACCATTGCCCAGTAACACCAAAGCCCAAAAAACTAAGTGCTGATTCTGCAATAATCGAGTTAACAACACCTAAAATCATGTTTGCAAAGACCAGAGGCAAAATATTAGGTAGGATATGATCGGAAATAATGTAACGATCACTTGCTCCAACTGCCCTTGTTGCCTCAATAAAGGCTCTTTCCTTAATAGAGAGGGTTTCTGCTCTTACCATTCGAGAAGTTCCAGTCCATCCTAAGAATCCAATAATTATTATGAGGTTTTCCACTCCAGGGCCAAATAGGGCAACGAAAACTAGCATTAATGGCAATTGGGGTAATTGTAGAAAGAAATCTGTTACTCGCATCAAGACATTATCTAACCATCCTCCATAATATCCTGCAACAATTCCAAAGATTGTTCCAATAACTACTGCGATGAAAGCTGCAGTTAAACCAATCAAAAGCGAAATCTGTGTACCAGCTACCATTTGACTGAATATATCCCGTCCTATTCGATCAGTACCAAGAGGATGACCAAGAGAAGGCGCAAAGTTCCGCCCCCCAGTCATCGAAGTGTTTGGATCATAAGGCACCAATATCTGTGGAGCTACACCAATCACAAAAAAGAATATAACTAAGTATAGACCGATCAAACCAAAGGGACTATCGGTATAAAGTCCCCAAAATCGTCGAAAACGAATTTTATAACGCAAGTAGCGAGTTGGAACCAAATATTCCGAAGTTGAATCGATTTCAGTAGTAGTTGCCAATTATTATCACATCAATATCGAATTCGTGGGTCAAGAAGACCGTAAATAAGATCAGCAAAGAAGTTGGAAATGATAGTGACTGCAGCAACTAAGAGCAACAGCCCTTGTAATACTGGATAGTCCTGTCTATACACGGATTCGTATGTTAAGAGCCCCAGTCCATTCCAATTAAATACTGTTTCTGTCATTGTAGCTCCAGATACCAAATAAGCCATAGCTAACGCTAAAACAGAAATCATCGGGAGCATCGCATTCTTCCGTGCGTGAACAAACATCACTCTTCTTTCTTTCAAGCCTTTAGCTCTCGCAGTTGTTATATAATCCTCAGTAAAAACTCCTAACATTTGATCGCGAGCAATTAAGAACCAAGCTCCAACGAAACTGACTATTAATGTTATTAATGGACCAATCATGTGGTACAAATAATCTAATCCCCATGAAATTACATCTGGATATTCTTCGATTCTAGGGGATCCTCCATATGGAAGTATGCCAAGCTGTCCAAAACAGATGAAAACTATGAGCATTCCTATCCAAAAAACAGGGGTAGAATAGGAAGTAAGGGTAACAAATATAAGAGTCATGTCGGTTTTTGATTTGAACTTGGAAGAAGCTAACGTTCCCAGGAGAATCGCTAGAAGAAATGAAAGAACAATGGATAAACCCATTAGAATTACTGTATTCAGAAGCCGATGACCAAAAATTAGATAAGTAACTTCTTGTGGAAAATAATTAAATGAAACTCCTAGATCTCCTACAAGTAGTTTCTGAATATAAATAACAAACTGATTATCTACCAAAGTGTTTGGATCGAATGTGAGTTGGAAGTCCTTATCGATAAATGGTAAAATCGCTTTGTCCAATCCAAAACGTTTTATGAGTTTTGATCGGTATTCACCTGGATCATGCACAGGTGAACCAGCTCTACCAAGTATAGCTGTTGTGGGATCTCCAGGCATTATACGAAATAATATAAAATTAAAAATTATTGTTATAATCAGCAAAATTATACTATCTATTGCTCTTTGAATAACATATCTTCTAAAGCTCATTCACTCCAACGTCCATTTCCTTCAATAGATTGTTCTTACAGTTAATTGTTCAGTGTAGTTTATATAACCATTTTTGGACTTGATATTTGAGTTTCAACCAAGAATCATATTTTTTCTGAGCAGTAAAATTTCTTTCTTTTAAAAGGATTTAGGAAGTTGCAAATATGGTTCTTTTTAATCAATCTAACGCCTTTCCATATTCAAATAAGGTATCTGCGTTATAGTTATCTAATTGAACTTAAGATAAAGGAGTGGCCATCTTTAAAATTAACGATTTCTCCTGTTTCAAAATTGCCTTTAATCTTAAGCAATCAACAGCTTGCTGTCTACTACTTCCTGCACCAAAATATTTACAATCAGGATATCATCCGATTTTCTCTTCTCAGATAATTTTTCCCATCCTCAAAGATTACCAAAGGCATATAGTCCCAATTAGAGGCAGTTAGAAAACCTACAGAAGAATCTCAATGATTATCCCTAAAAAATAGATCTTCATCATAAGACTGAGCTGTTAAGAGCGTACACCCTTATTCTGTATTAGGAGAGTTAACAATAAAGAATTTAACTCCAGTTACATTTTGTGATTCACGAGGATAGTGGTTATGTCTGGGCAAACATTAATACAAAAAATTCTCACCCTTTTGATTATATTACGTGGCGTTTTTCGTGATCGATAATTAATATGATCTTAGCTAGCTTTTGCAAATGAATGCTTTTGTCACTCGAATTCCCCGAAATAAGAAGTTGACTGATTATATCTCTCGACGATTGATTTCCTGATAAATTATCTTTTGATATCTCTATTTTTAGTTATTCTTAATGTTTAGAGCGTACACACCCTAATTCTGCCTCAAGATAGTCAACAATAAAGAATTTAACTCCTGTTTCTATTTTGTGATTCACGAGGATTGTCGGCATGTCTGAGCAAACATTAATACAAAAAATTCTTGCACGAGCTGCAGGAAAGGAAGAAGAAGGGGTAGTCGAGAATGAAATAGTTTTTGTTTCTCCCCATATGATTCTAAGTCATGATAATTCTGCTGCTATCTCAAAGACTTTTTATCAGATAACAGGAACCGATGGCAAAGTTTGGGATCCAAACAAGATTTTCATTGATCTAGATCACGCTGTCCCTCCACCCGACTATAAAAAAGCAGAAAATCATAAAATAATTAGGAAATTTGTCAAAAAGCAGGGAATAAAACATTTTTACGATTGTGGAACGGGAATATGCCATCAAGTTCTGCCTGAGGAAGGCCTAGTACCCCCAAACGTTGTAATTCTTGGTTCCGATTCTCATACAACAACTCATGGAGCTTTTGGCGCTGCTGGCATACCAATAGGTCGTACTGAAACAGCATCGGTATGGGCAATTGGAGAAACTTGGTTAAAGGTTCCTGAAACGCTAAAAATAACTTTAGATAACTATTTACCAAAAGAAGTTTATGCGAAAGATGTCATCTTAGATATAATTGGTAGAATTTCAGCAGACGGAGCTACATACAAATCCATTGAATTTTATGGGAAAGCTATTGGCAAAATGTCCATAAGTGACAGAATGACTATCAGTAATATGTCAGCAGAGGCAGGAGCTAAAGCTGGAATCTTCCCCGCTGATACTGTAACTGAGGATTGGAATAAGCAGTTTGATTTTCATTATGAAAGATTAACAGCCGATGAAAATGCGAGTTATGAACAAGAACTTAGTTTTGACCTCGCAAAGCTGACACCACGGGTAGCTCAACCTCATAAAGTTGATAATGTTATTCCTGTGGAGGAATTACCAAGAATTGAAATAGATGTCGCGCTTCTTGGGACATGTACTAATGGTAGAATCGAAGATCTTCGAATTGCTGCCGAAATTTTGAAAGATACAAAGGTAAATCCTAATACCAGACTACTTATCTATCCTGCGTCAAGAAATATCCTTAATCGTGCAATAAGAGAAGGTATAATGGAAATCCTAGTTGATGCGGAAGGGCAGATAGGCGTTCCTGCTTGTGGGCCGTGTCTTGGTGAATATGGAGGAGCTTTAGCTCCTGGTGAAAGAGCGATTTCAACCGCGAATCGTAACTTTAAAGGAAGGATGGGAACAAGAGAGGCTGAAATTTACTTGGCTAATCCTGCAGTGGTCGCCAAATCAGCGATTGCAGGGTATATCACAAATGAGGAGGTTTGAAAATGAAATTTACAGGTAAAATGTGGATTTTCCCTGATGATGACATCAATACTGATGTAATATTTCCAGGAAAATATACTTATGAACCACTGACTCCAGAACAGATGGCAGAACACGCCATGGAAGATTATAATCCGAATTTTGCAAAAGAAGTTACCAAGGGTGACATCATTGTTGCAGGGAAGAACTTTGGTTGTGGAAGTAGTCGTGAACAAGCTGTAATCTGCTTAGCGAAAGCTGGTGTAAGTTGTATCATTGCTAAATCTTTCGCACGGATTTTTTACAGAAACGCTATAAATCAAGCCCTACCGCTTGTTATTTCTTTTGATTGCTCTAACCACGTCATCCTAAACAAAAATGCATTAAAAAACAAAGAAATCGCTATAGATTTCGACACAGGTGTCATCAAACTCCAAAATGAAGAATTTTTTTTTCCTAAACTCGATAGTCAGGCATTAGAAATCTTTAAAGCTGGAGGATTGGTTGAATATACAAGAAAACGTTTATAATTTCTGTTAAAAATACAAATGGTAACAATTAGGTTAGATGAAGCGATGGCTGAGATTAAAAACACTGAAAAGAAATCTATTAGGAGTTCGTTAGAGTTCTTTGGCTTGGTATCATTTTTAATCTTTCCTCTTTACACTTTTATAATCGCACTAGGAGTTTTCATGTTTCTATCGATTATGCAATTAGGTTTCTTTGGTGGTGAAGGTGAAGGGTTCTTTTTTATACCCGATTTGAATCTGACTAGTTTTTTTGATTGGTTATTGTCGTTTGAGTGGTTTAGTAGATTTTTGATTGATTCAATGGGACTCCTGGTGATTTTTTACATATATACCATTGTTGTCTGGATATATGTCTATTATGGTACTATTAAACCCATTTTTTATGGAGATAAAGAGAAAAAATGGTCATTAGGATGGTATGTGGAAACTTGGTTTAAGGTGCTTGGGATTTTTTTTATACCAGCAATTATGATAGTGCAAATACTTCCTTTTAGAGCGAAGAATGTTCCATATAAACTAGACCTAGATATACGCTTATTTCAGTGAAATCTTAGCATTTATCTCTAGAAGAATGTGTCTGATTAATTCATCCAGTTTTACAAAGCAAATAGGAAAGGTGATAACTCAGTTTTTCTCCTTTTTGGGGGTAATATCAATTAATTCATACTCTCGAGAACCAAAACCCTGCGCAGAAGCAGCCGCAAGCTGGGTCTCAGCAATAATTGGTCTGGATTCTGCATCCACCCAAAGGCTAAATAGACCGAGTTTCATGCTATCAGGTTCCATGGCTTCTGGTACAGGATCAATTTTCCCATAGGGAAAATTTAAACCAGTTTCTGCTGGGGATTCAGGTATCCCAGGTGCTTTTGTCACAAGATCAACACATGCTTGATCAATCGCGATTGGATCTTTTGAATACAGGATTCCTTGATCAGGAACTAAAAGATTGCCACCTGCACTCATACAATCGCAATGACTCGTTATATCTATTGCAATATTAATATAACGAAGTCTATCTTCCCCATCACTGTTTATACCTTTTACTACTCCAGCAGCGTTGTCCATCATTCGTTCTACTTGTTCAACACTAGGAATTCGACGTTTCACAGCGAAAATACGTTTCTCTTCTAATTCCTTAGGAGGAATCCCAAAATGGCACTTTGCAAAGCACATTGTACACGCAATACATTTGTCTGGGTCATGCACGATTTTCTTGTTCTCATCTAAAGAAAGAGCTTGTGGTGGACAGATTCGAATACATTTTCCACACCCAGTACAATTCTCTGGTCGTTTAACATAGATATTCTGTCCACCACCCCAGTGAGCTCCGCCCTTCCCTTCATTACCGACGCAACCGATTCCCAATTGTTTAAGAGCACCTCCAAAACCAGCTCCATCATGGCCTTTAAAGCGAGAAACAATTAGGGTTTTATCTGCTATTCTCAAACCCATAGCCAATGCAACATCTTTAATGTACTTCCCTTTTTCGTTATGTATTCTGAAAACTTCTGTTCCCACGATACCGTCGTCCATAACGACGGGAGCATTCAGAGACCCAATGTTAAATCCATTTCTATTTGCTAAATTTACATAACCGGGGCCATTCGACATTGTTACTTCTTTGTGACGTTCATCCCAGAACAAACCAACTCCTTCACAAACCCAGGGTATTCCTCCAGCTTCGCGTACCAAATCCACGACTTTTCTAATGTACATTGGACGAAGATGTCGCGTTTGATTTCGACTCCCAAAGTGAGTCTTAATCGCAACTATTTCTCCTTCCTTTATCCAATCCTTTAAGCCAACATCTTCATGGATCCAAATGTGCTCAAGACGGTCTATGAGCGAGTCTCCCATTCCCATTCCTTTTGTATTGACCATATAAACTTTTGATTTATTCATAATTTTCACAACGGCATTTAACTCGAGTTTAAAGTGAGAGAGAGTGTGTATTGATGTTATTTAATTGGAGTTAAATAATCATAGGTATAGGTGATCCGATTATGAGACAATACACCCAAAATAACAATAATTAATTCAAATTAGTAACATTTGAAAAGTTTGAGTCGGAATTTTAGAAAAAGGAAATTGTGAGTGAAAAATAATGGCAAATCTTAAAATTGAGGTAATAAAGATCCTGGAAGCAGGTACATGTAATTTTGGGCATAAAAAAGGCGATACATTTGACTACCCAGAAGAAAAGGGGAAAATATGCTCAGCTGCTTGGCATACATTGTATCCTTACCTAAGTGGACTCCAATATGGAGCAAGCTATCCATGGGAGGAAAACTCAGATAGTATTACTCTATGTTGTCCTGATTACAAGAATCCTGTAGTATTCAAGATCACACGGTTAGATTAGGAAAATTCGAAATATTTATGGATTTGTACTTCTAAGAGAACATATTACGTTTGGGAAAGTTACGACTAGTGCCTCTTGATAAAGAAAAGTTAGATGCGTTATTAGAGGAGATTAAACTTCTAGAAGAAAGACCGATTAAAAAAAGACGAGTTTTGAAACGTCAAACTATCCCAACTACCAATAAATTAATTTCTCCAATAAAAAAAGACCATTTATTGGTTACGGAGAAAAAAGTATATTTTCTGATCAGTCATTATTATAAATTGGTCATGTTATCGATTGATGACACAGCAACGGCATTTGAGATATGGATAAAGGGAATTTTACCTTTATTGCTTAGAAGATATGGTCTTGAACGTGAAGAATGGGAAAGAATTAGTGATCTTGGGGACGATGATTCTCAACTTGAAAAAGAACTAATTGAAGATTGGAAGGTATTCTTCCAGGATACTATTCAACAAGGCTTAATCGATGAGGAGATATTAACTATAATCAATGAAGGAAAATTACGAGTTGAAAAAATGCGAAGGGAATTTCGTCTATAGAGATAAGGGAAGGAAATGGGAAAAAATTAGGTTATCTCGAGGTTTTTGTAATACTTCCAAGAATAATTACACATAAATGGAAAAATAGAAATAAGTACAACTATCTTTGTATTGTGATTAGAATGGATAATTCTGCGATTACCACTGATCGGTTAACAAAAATCTATGCCATAAATAGAAAAAATGAAGTTCAAGCCCTCAAGGATCTAAATTTACATATTAAAAAAGGAGAGATCTATGGATTATTGGGTGAGAATGGAGCTGGGAAAACAACCACTGTTAGAATATTGACTACGATGATAAAAGCAACTTCAGGAACAGCTTCTATATTCGGTAATGATATTGTGACCGATTCTAGTGCAGTAAGGAAATTGGTGGGATGTTTACCCCAAGATGCGGGACTCTATGAAGAATTTTCTGCATTAGAAAATTTAAATTTCATTGCAGAGCTCCGAGGATTAAATAACGAAGAGAGAAAATCTCAAATAACTACTTTAATAGAACTAGTTGGTTTAGAAGATCGAAAAAACGATAGAGTCGAAACTTATTCTGGTGGGATGAAACGTAGGTTAATGATTGCTAGAGCCATGATTGGAGAACCACAAGTATTATTCTTAGATGAACCCACAGCAGGTATTGATGTTTTGGTTTCTAGACGAGTTAGAGAGATAATAAAGACCCTCGCCAAGCAAAAAAACATTACTGTACTCCTTTCTACGCACGATATGATTAGTGCTGAAAGAATCGCTGATAGGGTAGGTGTTCTTCAGAAAGGCGTTCTCATTGCCGAAGATACTCCATCAAGAATCATCCAGGAATATGCAGGAGAGCTGAATGACTTGGAGGATGCAGTTGTCAATTTGATTGGTTGGACAGGAGAGGCGAACGAGGTGATTGAATGATTCTCCAGAGTGCATGGATCATTGCAAAGAAAGAGATAAAATTGTTATTCAAATCTACTCGCAGAATTTTACTTCTATTTACTACGCCACTTATTCTATTTTTTATCTTTGCTATAACGATAATTATGGCAGTTGCAATAATTTCTACAGTTGAGGAACCAGTTGAAAAACTAGTTGAAACAATCGTTATGCAGGATGATCGAGAAATTAATGGCACTAGCTGGGGAGTACAGTTCTATACATTGCTTAAAACAAACAAGTTAACAAAAGATTTCCATTATACTAATAAAAGTGTTACAGAATTAGATGGACTTCTCGAATCAAAAAATTTTTCGATATTGCTATACATCCCTGCTAATTTTAGTGAAATTATCAATAGTTCGCTTCCAGCACAATTTTTTATTTATTATGATAATACTGAAACAGAATTTGTACTGGCAGTTAATTCTATTATCGGTGTCTCCCAGATTTTAAACCAACAAATTCTCTTTTATTATCATGGAGTAACGAATATCAACAGAATTTACTCAACTCTAGGACGAACATCAATTGATTCAGTAGATTCAATTGACACAGGCGTAGAAGGATTTGCTGCCTCCTTTATCACTCTTATTCCTCTTTATGCAATATTGTTGTTAGTTATTCCTTCTCTTTCGTTGGTACTAATATCTGTAACAATAGAACGAGAACAAAAAACTCTAGAAAGCCTAATTCTTCAACCAATTAGACGGAGAAGTATAATTGCGGGAAAACTTCTTTATGGTTCTATTCTTGTGTGTTTTAACACAGTGGTCACAGTGATCTCGATCATTGCACTTATTGTATTAGCGTATGTTATTATTCCTAGTTCAAGTAAAAGTGAAATTTTTCCCATTCTTGAATCAGTGATTAGAAATGCACCGCTGTCGGTCTGGATATTTCTATTATATATCATCATTGGACTTATGCTAGTGTCATTGTTAACTATTACTGGTGCAGTCTTTTTCAGCCTCATGGCAAAGGACGAACGAGAAGCAAATATGGTAATATCAGCGTTGATTATTATTCCGCTTGTTCTAACATTCATAGTAGCCTTTCTTCCCGTTGAAAAAATTGATAGTGTCATTCAAACAATATTAATGTTTTTACCTCTTCTGGGCTATCTATTTGCCATACATATCTCGTTAGTAACAGGTGAGATAATAATTGGTGCTTGGTTAAGTTTATTAGCTCAACTAGCTTGGATTCTCATTGGTGTATGGATAGCAAGTAGGTTGGTTGAAAGTGAAGGTATTTTAGAAATATCGTATAAACGTCTTTTCCGAATAAGAAGAAAGAAATAAGTGGAGACCATAGCAGAAAAAGTGAAAAAACTCTAGGTTATGATCTAGTCCCATAAGCAGTTAAAACTCATTGATAATTTTGGGGTATTCTATTTCAGGAATATCTGTTGTTTATTGATAGGGATTAATCACTTTGATTACATCCTCAAAATCGATACTTAATTCCTTTACTTTCGTTATGCTAGGAGGCTTAGCTTTAATCAATGAAGGGAAATTATTATAAAAAAGGACCCTTGTATAAGAAGGAATACGCCTAAAATCATGATATTAGCGTTTTTAAATAGTCTGGTAATCCTTGTCCTGTGTGGATTTTCTACATCGTATAAGTGTGGTCCATAATAAGGTACTACTGTAGGCCCTAATATCGATGATTGTGCAGCAGCACAACCTCCAATAGACATTGATATACCTCCTGTGATTATACTGCACAAGCCAAGTAAAGAAAACAATATTTCATAGATATTTTGATTGTAATAATCAAATTGCGATTGCATGAATGTTGAAATATGTTCTACGCGTAAGAAAACCGAAATAGTGGAAATTGACAATATCACTATCATTAGCCCTAGAACTAATAGCTCCCCTACTAGAACATTCTCAAAAAAGAATTTTAACTGTTGACTCTTGAAACTTTTCGCCTCATCTGACATATTAATAACCTAACAACCTAACGTCTTAATTCCTGCTTAAAGGCCTTAATAAATTTAACTAATACAGAATAATTTCTAGATAAATCTAGAGGAGGATATTGCATAACTTAAGAGTCAACATGGGTTCCAATCAACTACTTGGTATACAATGAGAAAAAAACGAAGCTGTACAGATAACAAAAGGAAAGGTAATGGGAAATAATTACTGATAGGGTGTAATTGTTGCAATGACATCAATAAAATCGATACCTAATTCTATTACTTTTGCAACGGTTGGACAACCTTGTTTACTCCAACCTCGGCGCTCGTACGCAGCATCTTGAAGTCTAGCATAGTTTTCTTCACGATATTTTCGTAAGATTCTCATTTTTTCTTCTGTGGTCTTTCCAGAGGGATTTTCTCCTATCTCTTCTTTGATTTGCTGATCGTATCGCTCAGATCGACTTTCATATTCTTCTTTGGTAACAGGACCCATTGCTCGATAAGGAAAATTTGAATCACTCTCTCTAAGTCCTTTCCCTTGTCGAACATTGAGAATACGTTGGAAGTTATACACCCGTTCAGACATTTTAATGAGGTCATCAGGTGAAGATTTTCTCCCAGTTACCCCACTGAAGTACTCTGCATACCAATTTACATGTTTAGGGATTTTTGCACGAGCATCAGGTAATGTTAACGGTCTTTGAGGATTCTCAACGTTATCAGGAGGTACGACATCGTTCCATGGCAATTTACAAAGACCGTTGAGCCCAAACCATGTTCTCCAGAATGGAAACCATGCTAAAGCTTCAGCTTTATCCTCAAATGTGGGAAGGTTCCCCCTAACGGAATCTTCAAAAATTAGCCAAGCTTCATCATGCTGTGGCCCTTTTAACGTTAACCCATAGCCACCTTGTTGGGCTAGCGATTCTTTAGTGACATATTCTGAAAATTCTAATCCTTTATGTTCCATTCCAATATCTTGAAGAAATTGAGGGTCAGCACCGTATTTTTCAGCAAAAGTTTTCTTCATTTCTGCGATACCTTGGCCAACTATAACCCCAAATCCCTCACCACGGGCCATTTGATGCACTAATTCCAATGCAGCTTTCGGATTTCCAAAGTTTAGTTCAAGACCTCCAGTAATCTCCTTGTTTAAGATTCCAGCTTCATAACATTCCATAACAAATGCTATTCCAGTCCCTACTGATATGGTATCTAATCCATAAGCGTCACAATAGAAATTAGCTTCTAAAACCCATCTCGGATCCCACACACCCCAATTACTACCACAACCAGCTATCGTTTCATATTCAGGACCATCAACATTCACTTCCTGTCCTTCAAAAGGTCCTGAGAGGACGTTATGTCCTTTTGAGATATGACTACATGCGATAGTACATCCAATCCAACACCCATCTGTTCCCTTACCAGTGTCAGTGTACACTTTTTTCATTATTTCTCGAGTGTAGGGGAATTGTTCACCTTTCAATTCCCTGTGAGCACCGAATCGAAAGTTTTCTACTGGGAGAAGGTCAAAATCATTCATGATCTCAGGGAGGTGGCCTGTCCCTACAATTCGCATCTCATTTTGTTCAGGATCATTTTTGATAATTTCTAGATTATGTTTTTTGCCAACATTTTTTGCCATATCAAGTTGTACGGGGTTATTTATCTTTGAATCTACTTTAGGAGATCGGCACACCAAAGCTTTTAGATGCTTATTTCTAAAAACTGTTCCTATACCTCCTCTACCAGCCTGTTTACAACTTGCCCATTGACGTTTCTTACTATACCATGAAAAATTTAAGCAACCCCATTTTGAATATTCAGCTCCCTTACCTGTTGAAACGACGCTCACACGATGTTTTTCTTTATCAGTTGAATTAACAGCATACTTTTCTGTTAATTGTTGCGTAAGTAGGTGAGATTCATCAGGAATATCCTCTGCTTCTTCAACTCTGATTACTCCATCATCACCGTTAATGAAGACAACAACGTCAGTTTTAGATTTACCCTGTATTTCAATTGCATCAAAACCTGAAAATTTAGCGTAGGGGCCAAAATATCCTCCTACATTGCTATCGATGACGATACCTGTTAAGGGGGATATTGTTGTAACAATAGATTTCCCTGATCCAGGATAAAATGTGCTTCCTCCTAGGGGACCAGAAGCAATGCAGATGACATTTTCAGGGTCATCCCATTTAGTTGGACGGTCTTGGGGTAAGGAATTCCACATCAACCATAAGTCGAATCCTTTTCCTCCAATGAATTTTTCCTTCATTTCATCAGTAACAGGTTTGATCTTTATTTCGTTGGTAGTTAAGTTGATGTATAGTGTTCTATTTGCATAACCTTTTTCAGTCGGTTTCAATTCATAAGAAAGTTCATTTAGAATTACCATTATTGCTTTTCTCCATAATAACCTTGAGAATAGTAGATACTAGAAGCAGAGAGGGTTCAAACATCCGATTTAAATAAAACTATATTAATTTGATTCTTAAAGGTTGGATTTAAAATTGAGTAAAACAGTAAGACATCAACGTGAACTACAACTGCTCTTTTCTGAACTTTTTCAAACAAACGACGACAAAAAGCTGACAGATTATTTATTGTCTAATAGCAATTTACCAGGTCGTAGAGCAAATCTAGAGCTAGCAAAAGCCTTTACAATTGTGATTAAAGAAAATTGGAATAATAATGAGAAATCCCTTTGGGATTTAATAACATCATTAATTACTATCACTCCGAGTCAAGCTCCTACAAATAATCCCCAAGAATTTCTCCCTTTTTGCGCTACATGGTCACTTGGAACCATAGGAGCTATCTCAGAGATCCATTACAAGGATGCTTTATATCATTTGAAAGCTTTATCAAATGATTCACGATGGCGTATCCGAGAGGCAGTTGCAAAAGGTATTTATGAAACTACTGCAGTTAAAAGTGTTGGAACACTTAAGGAAATTGAGACATGGATCTCAAAGGATCAATGGCTTTCAATGAGAGCCGTAGTAACAGGAGTAGCTAGGCCAAAGTTACTTCAAGATGACCAAATAAGGAAACAAGCATTAGAACTTCACAAGAAGGTTTTTATTCAAGTAAAGACGAGCCAAGATAGAAAATCGGAAGAATTTAAAATACTAAGGAAAGGATTAGCATATTCTTTAAGTGTCGTTGTTCAGGCAATTCCAGAGGAAGGTTTTGAGTACTTAAAAGAGCTAGTGACATCTCAAGATAAAGATATTTTGTGGATTCTGAAGCAAAATCTAAAAAAGAATAGATTGATTAAAAATTTCCCAGCCAAAGTTCGAGCAATAAATAAACAACTGAATTAACAATAAATCAAGGATGGTATGTACCTCCTCCGACAGGGGGAACGCATGTTATAGTGTCCCCATCCTTTACTTTTTCATTCAAACCATTAAGCGATTCTATATCTCTCCCGTTTAGAAGGATATGAAAATGACTCTTAATCCTCTCTGTACCTGATTGTAATATATGCTCTAAAACTGATTTTCCAATTTGTGTTTCTAGAGCGGCTAGGACTTCTCGGACTGAAGTCCCATCTTCATAAAAGACCTTTTTACCAGCCCAGCGTTCAAGAGGACCATAGAAAGTGACACTAACCGTCATGGATTAATCCTCTCAAATGTCTGACTGGAAAAAGATAGAATTAAGTCATTTTCTTTACAACTTCTTCTGCCACTTCTAACGTGGTATTAGAACCACCCATATCATAAGTTCTCACTGTTTCTTCCTTTATTACTGTAGAAATTCCCTGCTCAATACTTTTCGCAATTTCTAAAAGCGAAGAATCTCCTTTGGCTCCTAACCACTCCAGCATTAATTTCGCGGATAGGAATGCTGCAGTAGGATTGACCTTGTATTGGCCAGCGTATTTAGGAGCAGAACCGTGGGTTGGTTCAAAAAGGCCATAATCATCCCCATTTGTCGAAGCACTAGATGCAAACCCTAATCCTCCTACTAACTGAGCTGCGAGGTCGCTTATAATGTCGCCAAACATATTCGTGGTTACCATTACCCCATAATCTTGAGGGTTCTTAATTAACCACATACACATCGCATCGATATTTGTTTCCCACATTTCCACTTCAGGATAATTTTTGGCTACCTCAAAAGCAATTCTTCGAAACATTCCACACGTTTGTCGAATAACATTCGCCTTGTGTATCACAGTTACGGTAGGATATCCAAATTTCTTAGCATAGTCAAATGCAGTAACTAAAATTCTGCGGCAACCCTTTTCAGTAAAAACACGACATGAAACAGTGGATTTTTCGGGATCAAATTTCTTGAATTTTTCTAGGGAGGCAAGCTGTTTGAATTCTTCTCCACTATCGTATTCAATTCCTGTGTAAAGACCTTCAGTGTTCTCTCTAAATGTAATAAGATCAATATCGTCCCGATAATTCAGAGGATTACCTGCATAGGCCTTGGTTGGGCGCATATTGGAATATAAATCGAAAATTTGTCGCAGACGTACAATTGGTGAACGATATGGGATTCCAAACTTCTGAACGGTCTTAACGACTTCTGGATCCGTTGTTGGACGAGAAGTGATTGCTCCAAACAGAGACGCGTCTGTTTCTTTCATTCCATCTACCGTGCGATCAGGAAGAGGATCTCCTTCAGCTTTAAAGATGTCAAACCCAATATCAAGTGGAATATATTCAGCATCGAAGCTAGTAGCGTCGAGAACGATTCGGGCTGCTTCTAAGACATCTTTACCGATTCCGTCTCCAGGCATATACGCAATCTTGTATTTAGTCATATTTTTCACCTATTTTGATTCCAGTGAGATTTTCAAAGGCCCAAAATGTAAGAAATCGCAACGATGTACTATTTCACCTTCAATAGTTCGTCCAGGGCCTTTATCTCCTTCCCAAGAGTGTTGATAAATATTTTGTACTATTTCAAACGGAAGCTCGTGCTTCATCGCCAATCCTGCTCCAGTTACTGGATGTCTAAGTCTTTTTCCAACATTTGATTTTACTACCTTTCCATTTGATGTCTGAGCAAACTCGATCGGTTTTCCTATATCATGAAGAATTGCACTAGCGATTAGAATATCACGATTAATAGGAATTCCCTGTTCTTCTAGTAAGGATGCAGATTGAAGAGCTAAATCTGTCACGATTCTGACATGGTCACCGAATGCTACCTTAACACCAGGAATAACTAGTGTAAATGGAAAATCCATGTTTTTCCATCCACTTCCATCATTACCAATTCTAAGGGCTTCAACGCATACATCAATCACTTTTTGTCTCAAGGTTTCATCTGAGATCTGTACTAATTGCTTCGAAAAAGCTTCTTGCACATATTCATCCAATATCTTCACCAATATCTATTATGATCCATTGATTACTCTATTATTATGAGTTAGATAACGAAAAAGGATGAAAATACTTATCGAATAAACATTGTTGTAGTTCATTCCTCTCCTTGGAACTAGAGAGTGTTACTCCACAAAGGAAAATTCATTGTTTATCCCCTTTTTTTTCTAATTCTTCAATTATGGAGTCATCTTCTGTACTTGAAACGCCATTAAAATTCTTTAGATCTTCAGATTCTTCACTCTCAAAAATAACGTGTTCAACATTCTTTTTTTCTTGCCGATAGTTCCGAATCCCCGAGATTAAGATAATAATAGCTGCCAGGAGGAGGAGAATAAGGCCTAACGGTAGGAATAGAAAACTATTTATTTCAAAATCCATCTGAATTAAATCAGAAAGTGTTTGATTAGCCGATGGGGTTGGAGGCTCCGCTTCAGCAGGAATCGAACCAAGACCAAATGTAAATAAATACCAAACAACTTCAATGACAATTAAAGCGATGGAGGAAATGCCCGCTACTATCTTACGTTGATTAATGTATTCATAGATCGTAAAACATAATATAATAAGAAAAAGGAACCAAGCTCCAACAGTTATGAGACCATAAAGCCAATCACCTGGATGAGACATGAATGTATCTGGAAGAAAATACCATGCACCATTAGTATGTTTTAGAAAATAAAATACTGTATCTTCGGTTTTTTGGATTGGAATCATCCAGAAGAAACTACTCCGAGAAGTCATCTTAATTTGGGAAAATGACAATATGGGAGTTTGACCTGAAGCCATTTGCATATTAATATCTATTAGTCTCCCTAATAATGGGACAGATGTGAAAATAGTAGCTTCCATTGAAATAAATAAAATCGGACTGAGTACTCCAATAACAAGGATTATTACCCCTAAATTTCGAAGAACGACTCTTGGTGTAAGATTATCTAAAACATGACGATAAATTCTTTGAAAGAATAACATTAGTGAAGTATTAGTCTCAGAAGAAACTTCATATAGTTCATGATTTGTTTGTATTAGAATTCCACAGATAAAAATAATGAATCCAAGGAATATACTCTTAATTAATGTTTTTATTAAAATTCCTCCGAAATCCCCGAATAATATTGTATGGTCAATGAAGACATTTAGTCCAAAAGGTAAAAGAGGAAGAAAAATAAAAATAGTGAACAAAAGGGTTTTTAGCGCATTTTCTGGAAAACGAAAATCAAGAAGTGAGTTTAACCATGGGGGTACTGATGAGGTTGACCAAAATGTTGCTATCCCATCAAATAAAAGAAAGAAGAAGAGAATAATTCCAATAGAAGTGAGAATTAGGATTAATACTGAGTATAATTCCCTAAATGGAGAGAATATTGTGTGAAACATTGTCAAAGATTGAATATAGATTACACAATTTACTAAAGATCTTAGAAGGATTGGGTATTTCACCTTCTGGGTTTTGATATAAATGATAGCAAGAATTAATCCACTAATTATTCGAATTACAATATCCCAGATTGCCTGCTCATCAGTATATATAACCAGATTTGATATAAAAGGGGAAATCGCATAGATCAAAGGAGATATTACAATTATCCAGCCGATTTTAATCTGTTTCATCAATAAAGCTTGAATAATTGCCTTTCGGTAAAGTAGTTCTTCAAAAACAGGTATTGCTACCAATAATAGTACAATTAAAAATAGTTGATATCCTAAATAATCAATTGACATCCTAGATAATATTATCTCTGGCCATACTTTGATGATAGGTGCTCTTTCAACATATATAAGTAAAGAATTATTCAGATTCTCTAATAAGAAAAATATACAGCCAACATAAAGAAAAATTGTACCGATAATACATCGCAACCTTGCTTCATAAGAAACCTTATATCCCCCCGATTTTAATTTCTGGCTCATTAATACTAATAAAATAAGTAAAGCAAACCCCTTGGCGAATGTTAATACCACAAGATCTAGAAATTCATCAGAATATGGCAATAGATTACTATCTATCAGTTTAAGATTCAATTCAAAGAATTCTAGAAATACGACAATAATCGATTCAAGTGAAAGTACTAAAAGAACTATCAAAACGGGCAGTAATGTATGATTCTTTATCTTTTCAACCAAGAACATATCGATACCCTTATTACTCGTTACACCGTTATTTTCAGATTAACTATTCGGGAAATTTAACTATTTCTCTCAATAGTTCTTCTTTATGTGAGATCCACAGGGATTTATGAGGAAATTAAATTTAGATCGTGAATTTTCCTTTTTTCCTTGTCGATTTAAGAACCTCTTCAAGGGGTCGAGAAAATAACAAAGAAAGATAATACAGGTAGAATATAACAAAATTAAAAGAAAAAAGAAGAAAAAAGGGGGAGATAGCAAACGAAATTCCTTATTTTCGTCGCTTGATGAACACAGAGATTGCAGCAACTAATATGAGCGCTGGGATAATGGAGAAACCTGGAGTGGGAACACCACCGTCTCCATCTTCACCTTCTGTATCTTTAGGCAAAGCTGTTGGATTAGGAATGTCATCGATATCCTTGTTGAGAATTTCGGCATTGAGTTCCATACTGAGGGTTCCGTCAGCATATATGGTTGTGTACTCATATGTTTCAGAATTATAGTCTTCACCGACAGGGAATTCTTCGATAGAAGCGTCTACCGTAAGATCAACTCCTATACTTGCTATGAGACCATCTGACGTATAACCCATCCATATTTCGAATGACACTGTAACATCTGCATAAGGTTCTTCTGGATCCTCTGAGGGCCAATCGACATATTCTGTTGAATCAAATACTAGATCTACCTCACCAGTAAAGTAGAAGAATTTGTAGTCGTTATTTCCACGCATTTCGTAATCCATTTCGAAAGTATTAAGGGTTATACCTATATCACCTAATGAACCCTCTGCGTCTGAAGATGTGAGCGTTTTCTCTAAGATTTCCACAATAGAAGAAATACTTTTAGTGGAAGCTTGCCACATATCCCAATCTGGGGTGATACCCGGCGCGATCAGGGGGAATATACCAGCTGTTGAGCTAGGGTAGATTGTCCATTTTTCCCAGGGACCATCAGACCAATCATCCAACCAACCAGGGCTTCCCACAAAACCATTCCACCATACAGGATCATCTATCTCTTCGAGATTTCTACCATCGTACTGTGAGATAGTTGTTTCATAGTAGCAGCCCTCGACATCTGTGACTTCAAATTCAAAGATATCTTCTCCTTCAGCATCATCTAGTTGATCTTCCATTTCTCCGAGAAAATCTTGGACTTCGTCAGCTTCATCAAAGAAATCAGTTGTTTCATATGTAAACGATACTGTGTCCATCTCAAGAGTAATGGTTTCCTCATCTAGGATTTCATCTGGGAGAGGATTGTGTTTCTTTTTGTCAAAAGCAATTTCCACTGATATTGTATCATCGGCACTTCCAATACCTGCAGGTGTGCTCGTATATGGCCATGACCATGGTTCTGATGTGTAATAGGGCATCGTTACTTCTCCAACCATTAAAAGCTTTGCTGAGGCTTCAGCGGAGATACTTTTGAAGATACCTTCGTAATCACCTGTACGATGCCAGATTACTTCAAGCATAACATCGATATCTGCATCAGGACCAATGTCCTCACCTTCAATGGTAAGTTTGAATTCATCGCCGTCATTGTCAATTGTTGTAGTAAGATCCATATCCTCAAGTTCTTCGCCAAGATCTTCAAACATTGTCTCATAATCATCCCATGAATTGGGATCAAGATAGAATGGTAATCCAGGATAGTCTTCAAAATCTGAGTCAATAAATTCTAGAAAGTCACTACCAGGGATGTACGATCCTATGCCTAAACCAACACCTTCAGGAATTATGAACGTATCACCAAAGATATCCTCAATCTCAGGTGTGAGAGATTCTTCAGGGATAGGTATCTCAATGCTTTTTCCTAGAATAACGTAAGCATTTAAGGCATAAAAACCATCATTGGCATCAACACCCATTACCTTTACGCCAAGAGTACTACCTGAAAGATCAAATACAAAATCTTCCAGAGGAAAAGGTGCTTCCATATCTCCTAGCAAATCTTCCCAAGGGACGTCGAATTGAGATACTTTGTATACGAAGGTATCACCTGGAGTCATGACATCTTCATCTACCTCTGCCATCCCTATTGATGGGACTAATAAGAGTAAAAAGATACTTGTTGCTATTAAAAATGAATATTTTTTTCTCATTCTTGTTTCCTCGTTTTTTTAAGAAGTCTTTGTTTCATAAAGATTCAATTAGTATTTTCAATTGTCGAAAAATATAAGGGTTACCAAATAATAAACGAGTCAATACATTATAGTATGATTTGGCAATTAATTTTGAGAAGCTTTCTATGAAAGATTAAAGTTATTTGATGATTTTATGGCTGAAAAAGGTTGGATATGGTTTAACAAACAGAATAACTAAAATTCATGTAATTTTAAGTCGCTTGACTGCCACATGATCTAATTCCCCCAATATCACACGGCTCACGAGAAAGAGTACCCAACTAGGTAAGAGAATAATCACACAAAAAGCAGAATTAAATGTCAGATCACTTGCTATCACAGCTATAGCTACTCCCATAAAAAGAGTGACATGCTGGATTAATCTTATGCTTGGTCGAAGAAAGATTAAATACCGACTATACGATACCAGAATTAGAATTAGTCCTATTAAAAAAAAGAACATGGTAAAGCTTTTAGGAAATAGTTTCGGATTCAAAAAATACATTAAAAATATTAATTCAGCGAGTATAATACTAAAAAAATTCCCAAAACAACCTGAACATATTGAGTGAGTGCCGATCTGAAATTCATGATTAGCTCGTAGTGAAGGTGGATGATGACTGAGATTTATTACACAGGAAGGAATCATTCCTGAAAAGAATAATTGAAAATGAAGAAGCCTAGGAATGATTGCCACACCAGCCACCATGAACATTCCAATTAGAAATTGTCGTGTGACCCAATCCTCATCTATTGGACTTGAATAGTTATAGGTCAGAAAAGTAGCTACAAGAAGACTGATTATCGACACAGAAAAGGGAGTAACGATAATTAGTGCTTTCTTGGTCAAAGTTTTCAATATCGTGCACCCTAATGTAGACATTCAACTGGGTTGACGAAGAAATTTAAAACTGCCTAAGAACTTAAGCTAATTTAATTGATTTAGAGACTATTCACGAGACGAGTTATATGAGATTTCTTGTGACTGGAGGTACAGGGTTTGTAGGAAGTCACATTATTGATGCTTTGGAGAAACATTTTCCCCCCTCAAGTATATCACTGATAGTTCGCGATCAAACGAAAGTAATCGCACGATCAAAGGCAGGGTTAACGGTTTTTCAAGGGGATATTACTACTCCTAAATCGCTAAATCATTCAATGGAACAATTTCATCCTAATACTATAATACATGTTGCTGCACTTGCTGATGATTGGGCTCCTCTCTCAAAATTAATGGAAGTCAACGCTCAAGGGACTCAAAATATCATTGACGCCATGGTTCAATCAAACACAGCTGAATTATTAATTCACATTTCTTCCTCTGGAGTTTATCCTCGAAAAGCTTCTACTCACTTAACTGAAGATACTCCTTATAGTCCCTATGGAGATTATCATAAATCTAAGGTAGCTGCTGAAAAAATAGTTAAAGTTGCATTGGAAAAGAGGCTCATTAATGCAACAATACTACGTCCTCCAAATGTTATGGGAATTAGAGACTTCACCCATATGGCTAAAATTTGTCAGGCAATTAAAAATAGAAAATTTCCAATTATAAACCAAGGTAAAGCCATACAGACATGGGTGGCCGTAGAGGATTTAGCACAGGCTGTAATTCTAGCCATCAAACTGCAAAAGAAAGCGAATGGAAAAATTTATAACGTAAAATCTTTTGAAATTGCTGTTAAGGACCTTTACGACCAAGTTGCTATAAAATTGAACGTTACCAAACCTCCAAAAAAATACTCTTACTCTCTGGCGTATTTAGGGGGATTTATTTCTGAGATCCTAGGGAAACTAAGAGGAAAACCATCTACTCTCAATCGCTATCGTGTTATCAAATTTGCTAAGGATCGGCTTTTTGATGATTCAAAAATCCGTTCAGAATTAGGTTACCAGCCTAAAGCATCAGCGGAAGCTACAATCACTAGTACAGTGGAATGGTTACAAAAAGAAGGAATAGTATGAAAATGTTGATGTGATAGTATGGAAGCAATCTATATCATTAGAACGTTTTGTTATGCACTAGAAAATCAAATGCGTTTTGTTACCAATGATTTAAGTGATGAGGATCTACGTTGGAGACCTGATATCGGATCCCCAGCCATTGGATGGATAGTTGGTCATGTATTGGTTGGTCATGACATGATTGCGAATCATCGATTTTGTGGGAACTCATTAATCCTCCCTGAAGAGTACAGTGACAATTTTGGAATGGGTACTAATGGAAACTTCCCAGAACCATTCACCTTAGATGATCTTTTTACTAAATTTACGCTGGTAAATGGGGAGATAACCAAAGTCTTAAGCAGTAATAATGACGATTGGTTGGAAGAATCTTTTGATGACTCTGGTTTCCCACCAAATTGGCAAAACAAAAATATCGGTAAAGCATTCATATTGCATTTTAACCATGAATTTACTCATGCGGGGCAAATCTTAGAAGTTCGACGAATGCGGGGTCGAGGAGCATGGGGATTTTAATCTGTAAATTACAAAGATGAAGAATTTTGCACCAGAAGATCAAGAGAATCGTCAATGTAGAATGGATAGCTCAAGAACTACAACAGCGATTCGAAACATTTGGACCATTAATTGAATTACTAATCGATATTAATCCAGATACCATCAGCCTAAAGGAGGAAGCTTACAAACCATCTCATCATCTCATAATCCAAGGCTCTTTCGATCCTCCTTCTTCATCGCATATAGATCTTATCTCTAAAGCAATTGATCTCCACTCTAAACTCAATCCGTCAGAAAAAATCAAAGTTATACTCCTGCTCTCGCTCTCTCATGTAGATAAAAAAACAGATGTCTTAAATCGCTCATTATTAGGTTATCGAGTCGAAATGCTAGAGAAATTATTTACTTCACTGAAGTTAAAAATCCCGATTTCAATTGGTCTGTCAAACGTGGCCCGATACATTGATTTAATTGATGCTGTTCAACAATTTTCTACCAATATAAAAAAATTATCATTTATTATGGGAATGGACGTCTTTAAAAAACTTCTGGATCCTTTTTACTATTCAAAACCTTTAGAAGAAGTATTACCTCTGATCTTTAGAGCTGATTACTATATTGCGGGTAGAAAAGATGTTTTCTCGAAGGAAGAATTTGATTCATTCCTCACTAGCCAATTACACTTCAACTTTTATAACAACATTCATTTCTTATTAATGTCGAAATCTTATAGATTTCTTAATGCAACGCTGATTCGAGAGAAGTATTCTAAAAAACAACCCATTCAGGAAACTTATATTCATCCCACGATAAAGAAATATTTAGAAAAGAATAATATATACCTTCTAACTTCCAAATGGATAGCAACGAAAATAGCGATCCAATTAGTTGTAGGTTTGACATTAAATGCTGGTAAGGATCAAATAATAGCAGTAGAGATCTTAAAACGGTTATTACCTAAAATTAAAGGCGATATTCAATTACAGCAAAAAATAGTGACTGAATACCAATCAGAAAAAAATATGGAAATTATCGAACAATGGAACCAATTAATCAGCTTAATTTCATAAGTGAACTCCAAGAAATCGTAGGTGGAACAGTTGAACAGATACACTCCACTTATGCAATGTCTTATGGATTACTTCACCGATACACCAAGGAAATTATCATTCCACTAATTCACGAAAGAGATTTAACCATAGCTACAGTTGAACTAACAACCTGTGGTCTCATAAGTGATCTACTAACGGGATCCAGTGGTGCTTCACATATTTTTATTCTTGGTATAACTCCTTACTCAAACGAGATGAAAATCAAACTAGGAATACCACGTGAGGATTTATCCTTTGGAGGTTATGGAGTTGCTTCTCAGGAAATGGCTAAGCAACTATCACAACGTATACGGGATTATTCGGAAGCCAAAATCGGTCTTGCAGAAACAGGATTAATAACATCATCAGAATTAAAAAAGAAAAGAACAGAAAAAGAAGCAGGGGAAGTATATACAGCAATCACTTTTGACAAAGACGTTTCAGTAAGAAAATTATCTATCCAAAAGGGTCTAAAAAGAAGAGAGATGCGTCAAGAAATAGCTTTTCGCGTTTTACAGTTTCTGGAATTTTTTTTGAAATCCCAAGTAACCATCGATTAATTATTTACTTTATAAATCACATCAAGAAGAGTTCCATCACGAAATTCAACAACAGTACAAATCTCATCCGTAAACTCTGGTTCTGGAGGTACAGCATGACTATAAGCCATATCTTTTAATTCAGTGATGTCTGTTATTTCTATCCCTGTTTTTGTCAATTTATCTCTTAATTCAGTTCTATTTGGATTAACAGCTATACCAGCATCCGTTATTACGACATCAATCATCTCACCTGGGGTTGAGATAGTCGTAACCCGATCACGTACAATTGGTACCTTTCTAGCAATAGGACAAGTTATGATGGTTAATTGAGCAGCTGCAGCATCTGTATGACCCCCAATTCCGTGAAGTAATAGTCCATCTGAGTGCGTATTAACATTAACATTGAAATCAACATCAATTTCCGTTGCTCCGAGGGCAACAACATCGACATAATGTGCAAGGGGCCCACCTGGGGCCCAGATATTATAAGAATTCTGAGCAGACCACTCATAATGACAGGGGTTTTCTCGCAGGGATTTCGCGGCAATAAGGTCAAATGATTGTCCATCAAATATTTTTCTTACTAATCCTTCTTCCAACAACTCAACCGCGGCTCCTGTGGTTCCCCCATGAATAAATGATCCTTGAATCCCTCTTTCGATCATTATTTCGCGCAAGAATTGAGTTGTACCCAGAGAAACTCCACCTGCCCCAGCTTGAAATGACATTCCTTCCTTTATATATCCAGCGGCTTCAGCTACTCTCACAACTTGTTCTGCAATTTCTAAATGACGATTAGTAACATTTCTTCCAAGGGAGCCTGCAACAATCTTATTGGGGTCTCCAATACGATCTACTGTTACGATATAGTCAACTTTATCACCTTTTATACTCACAGGATAAACAGGTTCATCAGTCAAGAGATTATCAGTAACTAAAACCACATTATCAGCGTAAACAGCATCAGTCTCATTAGCAAAACCGCAGGCTCCATAAAGGCTTGGTCCTTGACAACCGTTCATATTACCCATTTCGTCCACAGCTGGGGCAGCTATGAAAGAAACGTCAAGATGGAGTTCCCCACATTCAACCGCGCGTGCTCGTCCACCATGCGAACGTAAACTGGATGGAATGTCTACATCTCCTGTGGAGACAGCTTTTCCAATAGGACCATTCATCGACCCAGAGATACAGCCAATCACGCCCGAATGGATGTGTCCAATGAGAGGTTCATGATTAGGAAATAGAGCAGTTGACGCAATGGTTAGATTCTTGTAACCCATTGAAGCAATAGTATCCATAACCTCACAGATAACAAAGTCGCCGTATCTGAGATTGTGAATAAAACCAATGGTCATACCATCACTGAGATTCACCTTTGAGATTACCTGTTCCAAATCATCGAATACTCGTTTTGTTTTTGTCGTAGTAATGTGTGGAGAATATTTACGACCAATCTTAGATCCCTTAGGTGCCGTTGAATATGCTCCTGCGTACGGATCATATGTTCTTCCGAAGATTTCTTTTGGAACTTCTCTTCTAACTGCATTTATTACCATTAGAATTAACCTCTGATAATTTATTTCCCCTAGAAGTCATTTTCAAGTAGACTAATTCAAGGACAAAAATCTTTTGAAGGAAATTACTACACATTGCTATTGTCCTTTTGAAAAAAGGAATTCAATAAGAGGAAAGAGGAAAGAAACTACATTTTTAATGTCTTCTTCTTTTAAAAAGAACCGAAATGGCTGCTAGAACCATAAGAACTGGTATTAAAGTTAAACTCGATGAAATTCCAGGGATTGGTCCCCCTGAAGATGAACTTTCAAAAGAAAATTCCCCAGTAGAACTACTCTCTGAAGTAGTTTCTTGGATATATTCTGGGAGGGTTGCTGGGTCAGGAAGGGATTCAAAATCTTTATTTTTAAGCTTGGTATTTAGTTCAAGTCTAATGGAGCCATCATCATACATAGTTTCATACTCATAGCTCTCATAATTATAATCTGAACTGAACGGGAATTCCTCAAAATTAGCCTCAAGACTTAGGTCTACAGCCATCCCTGCAATCAAACCCTGTCTAGTATAAGCTAACCACATTTCAACTGTAACTTTGATTTCTGCATAAGGTTCCTCTAGATCCTCAGACGACCAATCCTGATATTCTGTAGAATCAAATACAAAATCTACCTCACCAGTGAAGTAGAAGAATTTGAAAGCCCTATTTTCACGTATTTCAAAAGCTAGGTCAAAGTCATCAAAAGTTATACCTAGATCACCTAACGCATCTTCAGCATCAGAAGAAGTGATTGCTTTCTCTAAAATCTCTAAAGGAGACGATATACTAAGAGTGGAGGCTTGCCACATGTTCCAATCTGGAGTAATTCCAGGCGCGATATAGGGGATTATTCCATACACTGAATATGGGTAGATTTGCCAGTCTTCCCAAGAACCCTCACCCCATTCGTCAATATGGCTTGGGCTTCCCATAAAACCATTCCACCAAATGGGGTCTTCCATTTCTTCGAGATTGTTACCATCATAAACAGAAATATCTGTTTTATAATAACAACCTTCGACATCTTTAACTTCGAATTCAAAGATATCCTCCCCCTCAGCATCATCAACTAGGTCCTCGATCTCTTCAAACCAATCATGAAAATCATCATTATTATCAAAGAAATCAGTAGCCTCATATGAAAATGTTGCTATATCCATCTCAAGAGCAATGGTTTCCTCATCTAAGATCTCATCTGGGAGTGGATTATGCTTCTTCCTGTTAAAAGTGATCTCCAGTGTTATTCTATCATCTGTACTACCTGTGCCCGCGGGGGCTCCGTACCACCCAGTTGTATATTCCGAAGTCTCCCACCATGGTTCTGTTGTATCGTATTCCTCGGGTTGTGGTACAAAAAATTTTGTAGAGGCTTGAACAGATATATCCTTAAAGATGCCTGCGTAATCACCAGTTCGATGCCATGCTACTTCAACAAAAATCTCTATATCGGCATCAGGACCAAGATCCTCTCCTTCAACTGTGACTCGAAATTCATCACCCTCATTTTCAACAGTTAATTCAATACCTATTTCGTCTTCTAACATGTCACCAAAATCTTCGAACATATCTTCGTACTCAATCCATTCATTTGGGTCAAGATAGAACGGGATACCTGGAAAATCATCATAGTCTGAGTCAATAAACTCCAGAAAATCACTACCAGTGATTAATGATCCCATAGCTATCCCGACACCTTCAGGAATAACAATCATATCACCAAAGATCTCTTCAACTGTTTCCTCAAAACTACGTGTTGGATAATCTTCAGGGATAGGTATCTGCATGGCTTTTCCTAATATAATGTATGTGTTTAGAGCATAAAAACCATCTCTAGCATCTAGTCCCATCACCTTGACGCCAAGAGTACTCCCTGATAGATCTAATACAAAATCTTGCATGGAAAATAGTGGATTCTCTTCAAACAACGCTTCCCAAGGAGCATCGCACTTTACTACATCATAAATAAAAGTATCTCCCGCAGTGATTACATCCTCATCAATTTCAGCCGTCCCTATTGAAGGGATCAAAAATCCTGAGATTATTATAACCGCTATTACTAGTTTAATCTGTTTCTTCATCTTCCTTCCAATTCCTCCTATAAAAAAAAAGTATATTATTTAAATGAGATCTCTCTTTTAAACTTTTATCGAGACGGATCTGCCAACCTGTTTATAGCTCTGATCATCATAGAAATTATAAAATGAGCCAAAATGGTAACAGAAACATGAGATTTGCACATGAGGACAAAAATAAACAAAATAACTATCATAACGAAGAACGAATGATTTAACATTATGATTAAAGCAGCAACTATCCCCAAAAACAACGTGAAAAAATTATACCTTCTTTCACCCATTTCAGCTTTAAGTAATAACTGACTTGCACCAACATAAAACAAATGGCTTACTCTAGATAATCGAAGTAAAAATCATTGAAAAAAAAGCTGACTAATAATGGTTTGAAGCTTAGGGTCTGATGGTTCCCCTTTCCAAATGATACTTTTATCTAGACAAACGACTCTTGTAGTATATTCTCTTAGGAAACTCATTCTATGAGTTACCAAAATTATGGTCAGGTTTTGTTTCTGATGAAGCTGATGAATCAAATCCATGATAGCTCGTTCTATTCGAAAATCTAGAGCGGCAGTAGGTTCATCTAATAACATTACCTTGGGATTACTAACCAAAGATCTTGCAATCATTACTTTTTGTTGCTGGCCCCCACTCAAATGCCCGATAGGACGTTTTCGAAATTTCCACATGCCAACTGAACGAAGAGCATTCTCAATAAATGGATCGCTCTTTTTTACTCGTTTTAAAAATCCGATTTGAGCGTATCGTCCCATCGCCACGACATCTTTAACAAGAGCAGGAAAATTACGATCAATGTCATGGACCTGGGGGACATACCCGATATTAATATTGTTACGATATTCTTCATAAGGCAAATCCTGATGATCTTTACTATAAAATTGAATAGTTCCATTACTCAGTGGAATGAGACCTAAAATTGCTTTGAGAAGGGTTGACTTCCCAGATCCATTTGGCCCACAGATACCTAGAATTTCTCCTTCATAGACATCAAGATTGATATTAGCCAATGCAACAACGTTTTGATAAGCAACGACAGCATTATTTATACATATTAAAGGAGTCAAACTCCTCTTTGCTTTATAAGGATCTACTTCAGTTGCAGTAGTCATATTTGATCACTCCTTAGGTCCTTTATGCTCATGAGTACTCGGAACCTTTCCAGGGAGTTTCCGTTTGTCTATCACCACATCTCCTCTTCGGTGGTCGTCATGGGCAACATGGGAATGAGGAGTATCTGACTGTGGGCAATCTGGATCTTCACACGACCCCTCATCAATTATCTCTCCACAATATGGGCATTCAGTGGGTAAATAAGCTAAGTGGGCTAGACGTCGTTTGGGAGATACAATAAATGAGATAAGGAATATAAGCGTTATTAAAGTGACTATTGTTGATCCAGAGGGAAGATCAAATGCTACTGAAAGATACAATCCTCCAACAGTAGAGAAAACTCCAAAAATTCCAGCTAGTAATAGTAAGCGATTAAATTTGAAAGTAAGTTGGTAAGCAGCAGCCGCAGGAGTTACAATCATTGCAAAGACCAATATTGCACCAATTGCTTTTAATGAGACTGAAATTGCCATTGATACTAAAACCAAGAAAATATATGTCAACAATCGAACTGGGATCCCAGAGACCCTCGCTGATTCTTCATCAAAAGTCATGAAGTAAAGTTCTTTTTTAATCACAAAGATCACAATGATGATTAAAAAGCTAAAAAAGATTAATAGGTTGAATGTATTGGGACTAATTATCAGAATGTTACCAAAGAGTATTGAGGGAACATCAGTGCTGTAGACTGGCATGAGACTGATGAAAAGAATAGCTAATGCCATAAAAAAAGAAAAAATGACTCCAATTATGATTTCATCTTTCATCATTTTCTTCTCATTCACATAACCAATGCTAATCGAGGATATTACTGAGAAAAGCATGATGACTAATAGGGGATCTAATCCCAATAAAATCGCTAGGGCTGCCCCAGCAAAAGCAGAATGGGCAATTGCTTCTCCAAGAAAAACCATTCCTCTTAAAACCACAAAAGTCCCAATCAATGCACATATAATACCAATTAAAATAGCAGCTATGAGAGCTTTTTGCATAAATGGATATTGGAGATATTCCCAAAAGGCATTAGGATTAAATGAGATTTCCATGAAAAAATTGTTCATCCTGAAAATCCTCCTTTTTCTAGGACTTTACTCTCCTCCGTACATAGGTTTCCAGCTTTAATGGCCTCTTTTAGCTCACAGTCAGTTTGATGAAATTTAGTAATAGCATCAATAAATTCACAAGAGACAATTGGTGTTAATCTTAATGCCTCTTTTCTTCTATCCACTGCTGTTAGATCTAATGTTTCTTGAAAATAATTTTCAAGTAAATGCATGTGCCAAGTTATATGTAAAGCATGTTCTTTTCCTATTTCAGTTAATCTCACTAATCTATGGGGTTCCCATGAGATCAGCTCATTTTTTCGTAGTTTTTTGATTAAAGAATGCAGAGTTTGACGGCTACGATCGAAGTTGTATTCTTTACTTAATGTTTGAAACAGATCCCCAGCACGAATCGGTCTTTCCCAAGTATAAAGAAATAAAAGCATGAGTTTTTCTGAATTAGAGAGGCCTACCATATTTCATCAACAAGAATGACGGGCTCTTGTATTAATTTTGTGTATTGAAAGCCATTTGAATTATTTTAAAAATACTTGATAAAAATTTTCATCACATAACATTTTTTAAAGATGCTTTAATTTGGTGAATCAATTAGTTTAAGATTATTTTGTTGCAAATAAAATTTAAAATGGTGGTTAAAATCCTGATTAAAGGGAAAGAAATGGTTTTAACAGTTACCTACTTAATCCTGCTTATTGGTGCATTACAAGTAACACAAGCAGCGAATCTTGAAAACCCGCAAGATTCTGATTTAAAAGTTGTTGTATCATTATCAATGATTGGGGATTGGGCCCAAAATATAGCTGGGGATGTATTCACTGTTACCAATATTGTCAGTGGCCTCGAGAATCCCCACACATATGATCCCTTGCCTTCAGATGTGGCTACTGTTGCTAGTGCTGATCTTTTTATCAGATTTGGTCTTGCAGGTTTAGAACCTTGGGTTGATTCTGTTCTTCAATCAAGTCCCCCAGCAAGGATTTTGACATTAATGAATGTCTCCATCGAAGAATATATGGAATATGACCCTGTTATTGGTAAAAAGAATCCACATGTTTGGATGAGCCCTATAAACGCTAAAGATATGACATTTAAAATCTATCAAACATTCGCACAACTTCAACTAGAAAATAATGACACTTTTTACAACAACTTTCTTTTATATCAAGAAGAGCTTGACGACTTACTTAGTAGAATTGATCAAGCTAAAGGAATTTTTAATGATATAAAAGTGGTTGTTCATCACCCTGCGTTTGTTTATTTTTTTGATCTACTCGGTTTAGAACGAATTGGTACTGTTGAAGAGACCGAAGGTGCTGAACCTTCAGCTGCTCACATTGCTGACTTAACTGAGAAAATGTTGGAAAAAGGGTGTAAATTAATTATCAATCAACCTCAATTAGATAAGGAAGACATTGAAGCATTAGCTCTTGATGCTAATGCAAAAATTGCTGTTTTAACTCCATTACTAGGAGTAGAGGTTGAAGATTCTCTTAAAGGTGAATATGGAGATATAATAGATGAATACATTGAAATGTTTGACTACAACCTCTATAAACTAGCCCATCCCTATACTCCTTCGGTTGAAAGCACCGCGGGTTTTGAATCAGTATCAATGTTAAGTTTCCTCTCTTTTACTATTGTATTGGTAAGTTTTCAGAAAAGAAGAAAAAATTCATAATCGTAAAAAAGTATAGAGTCTATTGATGAAAGAACAGCTACAAAGAATTTCAAACAATCTGTTTCTCATAGAAGGAAAAAATCGGGGACAATTTCCTTTTTCACATTCTATTCTAATTATTTCTAATTCAAATGAATCTGTGCTTATCGACACTGGTTGTGGAATAGAGACACTTCGAGAAATTAAAAAGAAGTATAATATTTATCGTATTATCAATTCTCACACTCATCCTGATCACTCCGCGGGTAACTGGCTTTTTCAAGCCAATACGGAGGCAATTATGGTTCCTGTTGAAGGATTTAATACAAGTGGAAATATCCTGGCCTTGTCCAATAGATTCACTGAACCTGGAGAGATTGCTAAATACTGGAGGGGGCACGTTCCAAAACTAATGGGAATGAAGGATTGTAAACCAACTCACAGCTTTGATGCTAAATCAGAATTCGATTTTGGAGATGTTAAACTCCTCCCCATCTATACACCAGGACACACCATGGATCACTATTGTTTTTATGAAGCAAATGACCAAATTTTATTTTCCTTTGATATAGACTTGACTTCTTTTGGTCCTTGGTATGGTCATCGTGAGTCGAATATCCCCCAATTTAAGGAATCAATCACAAGGCTTAAAGAATTAGAAATCAAAACTCTAGTTTCATCTCATAAAGGGATCATTACTGGAAACATCTACAAACAACTGGATGAATTTTATAAAAAATTTGAAGAAAGAACTCTAAAAATTCGTGCTTTATTACAAGCAGGAGTCCTTAGTCTCGATCAACTTGTTGAAGAAAAACCAATTTACGGAGAATTCCCATATGTTGAACCTTTACTCCGTTATTGGGAAAAACAAATGATTCAAAAGCATTTAACAGAGATAAAACAGTATTCTAAGGGGTAAATAGGTACAGGTCAATTTAACACATTTGCATTACAGATATTATCTGAGAATCTTAGGATTTAGTAAGTTGCTGCTCGAAGAGGAGTCTATCAATCCTACTTTCTGATACAGATGAAGGGTACTATTGCAGCTTTACATAAAGTAATTGTTAAGGGATTTCTTCGTAAATATGAAAAAGGCGTTCATAAACCGACTCCAGGCGATAAAATAGATAAAGTGGGCTTTTCGTTCGTTTATGAATTTTCGACATTATTCACGAATTCGTGTCGCTTTTGAAAATCTTTTTGCTATATATAATATCATTTCACATTTTTCTCTTGTTGAAAAAAACAGTTCCTTTTCCCAAGGAGTTCATTAATAATGCCCACTTCAAATTGTGAATTAGAAAATGGTTCTAAATCTTTAAAAATAGCAATGGCTGTTCAGAGTTTAATGATTGTTGAGGATAATCCAGATTTGCAGCAGTTTTACAAGTTTTTCTTTGAAACAACCCCTTGGAGAATTATTGCTCAGATAACTAATGGTTTAATAGCTAAAAAATACTATATCGATATTTTTCCAAAACCTACAATAGTGTTGATTGATATTGAACTTCCCGGGTGTTCTGGTTTTAGTGTTACTCGGTATATTCTCAGAAATAACCCAGCTCAGAAAATAGTCTTAATCAGTGGAAAAGTAGATTTCATGCATGATTCATCAATACCATCTGATCTTTGTAACATACCCAGGATGTCTAAACCATTTCATTTTAATGAACTACTTGATGTTTTATACAAATTAGCCTCCTTTGATTCAGTTGTTCAAAAGATCGAAACACACGCATCATTTTGATCCAATCACAAAATAATTCTGGACTACGAATCATATACTCCAAGGATACTATTTAAAATCCTTTATTCCTCAGATATATACCAAAGAAGGATTGAATCAACTAGTTGAGAAGTATAGAGGGAAGGAAACCTCTTCAATACGTATGAAATTCTCTTAAAAGAACGATATCAGAGTTCATGATTTCATGTCACTTTTGATAATCTTCCTGCTATATATATTATTAATACATTCTTTCTTATTGAAAAAACACAGCCACTTTTTCCAAGGATTTCGTTAATTATGCCCACTTCAAATAATTGGGAATTGAATAGTGATTTTAAAGCTCTAAAAATATCAACTGCCGATAGCAGTTTAATGATTGTCGAGGATAATCCAGATTTGCAACAGTTTTACAAGTTTGTCTTTCAAACAACCCCTTGGAAAATTATTTCCCAAATTAGTAATTGTTTAATAGCTAAAAAATGTTATACTGAGATTTTTCCAAAACCAACAATAGTTTTGATTGATATTGAACTTCCTGGGTGTTCTGGTTTTAGTGTTGCTCGGTACATTCTCAGATTTAACCCAGCTCAGAAAATAGTCTTAATTAGTGGCAAAATAGACTTTATGGATGATTCATCAATCCCACTTGATCTATATTGCATCCCAAGGATGTCTAAACCATTTCATTTTAAAGATCTACTTGATGTTTTGAACAGATTAGCATCCTCAAATTAATTTTTTTAAAAGATTGACACACCTGCAACTTTTTGAAGCAAATAGGAAAAATCTTGACTACGAATCACATATTACCTCTGAGAATGTTGTTAAGATAATCTTTCTCTAGAGGTTATCCTTTATTAAAGCAATCCTAAGGTTGAAATACTCTTCTTAGATCAGGAACTAGGGATGAATTGGTGATGACAAAACGTTTACGTGTTGCATACCTTGAACGATGTGTTGGGTGTTATCAATGCACATTTGCCTGTGCAAGAGTGACTGAAAAAGTATTAAGTGTAGACAGGACATCTATAAATGTGAGAACTGTGGGGGGGTATGAGGGAACATTCGCTGTTGTTGTATGTAGAGGTTGTCTTGATCCACCATGCATTCCTGTCTGCCCTATAGAAGGAGCAATCAGACGGAGAGAAAAGGGGGGAGGAGTTCTTATTGATCGAAGGGTATGTGACTCAGAACAGTGTCGTCATGAATGTGTGGATGCCTGTCCAATACCGGGAGCAATTCATATTGACCCTGATCTTCATAATGCGATTGTATGTCGGCAGTGCGGCACGTGTGTGAAATTTTGTCCTACAGGTGTGCTTGCCATGGAGGAGCCAAAATCAGGATTTTAAGAGGTGAGATTACTGGAAACAATACCACAGGATATTCTTGAAATTGATCTTACTACTCAAGGTGTTAAGCGCTATCCACGACCAGATTTATTCACCAAATGGTTAGGGGGGGTAGGAGTCGCAGTTAACTTGCTCCATGAACATGTACCATCAAAAGCAGATCCTCTAAAGAAAGATAATGCCATTATCTTTGCTATAGGCCCTCTGTCAACATTTTATCCAATTGTTTCTAAAACTGTTGCTGTTTTTAAAAGCCCTCTTACTGGTGACCTTGGCGAATCATATGCAGGCGGTCGTTTATCACTTGCAATGCGTTTTTCAGGTTTAGGTGCCATTATTATCAAAGGACAAGCTGAGAAATCATCTTATATCTCAATAAATGATGAGAAAGTTGATATCAGACGAGCAGGGCCACTCGCATACATGTATACTTCAACTCTTGGCAGGGTTTTACGTGAACTCATTCCAGTTGGACCAGGAAGACGTTCGAGTATTCGAATAGGCCAAGCGAGTGAGAATCTCGTTAGATATGGAAATGTCATTGTGGATAGTTTTCGTCACTTTGGGAGATTAGGGGTCGGTACTGTTCTTGGAGCTAAACGGGTGAAAGCGATAATAATTAGCGGCTCTAAGGATATCCCTCTAGATTCCTCGAACATTGATCGACGCAGTTATCTGAAAACCTACAAAAAGATCTGGGATCAATGTGTTAAGACAGATAGTATGAGAAAATATCACGTATTAGGAACTCCCCAAAGTGTCCTTCCATTAAACGAACTCAACTCTTTACCTACAAAGAACTTCAAATTTGGAAAATTTGAAAAAGTGGAATGTATTTCTGGGGAAAAATTTGTTGAAACATACCTTGGAAGACGAGTATCATGTAATACCTGCCCAGTAGGTTGTATTCATGTAGCAATTCTCCGAGAGCGTTATGGAGTTGATTCACCTGCTGATTTACATTCTATAGCTGTTCCCTATGATTATGAACCAATATATGCCCTTGGATCAATCCTTCAAATTGGTGATGGGATAGAATTACTCAAACTTATCGAACAAACTGAACGACTCGGGTTGGATGCTATCACAACAGGGGTCATTCTGGGATGGATGGCAGAGGCTTATGAGAAAGGATTACTATCCAATGAAGATACCCAGGGGTTGTCTATCAACTTTGGGAACGTCGGTGACTTCCTAGAAATTATAAAAAGAATTACCTATCGAAACTCTGAAGATAAGGATCTTTATTGGTATGCTGGAGAAGGGTTGGATCAATTAACAGAAAAGTATGGAGGAAGTGAATTTGCAGTGCGTTTTAATAATAACCCACCTGCAGGTTACTCTACTGGTCCTTTCTCCATGATCGGTCACGCTATTGGAGCAAGACATTCTCATTTAGATAACGCAGGATATTCACTTGACCAAAAAACATTCGATAAAACTCTCTCTCCCTCGGAGGCCGTTCTGGCGCTATCTAAAGAGGAGGAATGGCGTAATGTTCTAAATTCGTTAATAGTATGTTTATTTGCACGAAGCATATATACTCCTCAATTGGTCGTGGAATGCCTGCAAAATCTTGGATCAAATAAAACAGAAGAAGAACTATTACAATTGGGATTAGAAATCCAAAAATTGCGTATTAAAACAAAACTACGATTTGGATTCAAATATGATGCGTTATTAGAGAAAATTCCACAACGTATATATGAGATGCCAACTGCTCATGGGTTACTTTCTAGAACCCAATTAAGTAACCTCATCAACGCGTATGGAGTTCTTTTAAGAGAACGATATCAGAGTAATTAGAGCTCGTGTAACCTGCTTAGCTTTTCGGTTGGTGATCATATTGCCAAACCAGATGAAAACAATAGAGAAGATAAAAGCAATAATACAAAACGTTTACACGTCGCATACCTTGAACGATATGATAACTGAGGTTCTTCTAGAAGAAGAGTGTCATAATCGACCTTAACTTCAGCATTCTCCCTAACAGGATCAACATAAAGCCTCACACAATAATTTTAATGGATCTAGAATAATAATGGGGAGTTAAACTTTTAATTCCGCCCTAACTTCATAATGCTGAGAGCGTGCGTCAAAACGAGAAAGTAATGCTCTTGCTTTAGGAGGGACAACTGCTAACTCATAGTCTTCTCCAGCAAAAGCGCGAATGGCTTCTAATGAATCAAACCACATAATAGTGATGAACTCCACCTCATCACCAATATTACGACGAAAGAGATGAATTCCTTTATAACCAGCAATCTGACGGTTCTCTATACCGAGGAAAATTTCACTCCTGAGAATTGATTCATAAGCTTCAGCGTTCTCAAGCGATGTCCAACCATGCCAAATTCGACTAATCATGTTTAATTCCTCCTTACTAGTGTTTTACACTTTTTTTCTATTAATTCTTTTCTTCAGTTTTTGCTAATTTTTGATTGTCAGAAAAATTCTACCCATATAATATGATTTATAGCTATTTTTTTCATTGGGATCGCTAGGATTAATAAATAAATGATATTGCTACTTTTCAAAGACTAGGGAAAGTGTGGAATGATCTTTTGACAATCACTCTAAATCTCTTAAAAGTCAATTAATTGGGAGATAGCTCATTTTTTGTACGTTATATTTTCTGTCTATCGATTTTTAAGGTGTTTACAAGGAAATACTTAAATACCAGTCAAAGAATGATCATTAGGGAATTATTTAATTTTGATAAAAATTTCAAAATTAGACTTTGGAGCTACTTTGGAGCTACTGCTTTAACCTTTATCTATCTAGGAATAGGGTACAGTATTTTTCTCACTCTTTTGATAGGATTAGCTTTAATTCCACATCCAAAATTTCTCTTAATTACACTGATAGGAGCTTTTTTAATAGCAATTTTCATACCGTTAATTTGGGTCTTGAATCAAACGGATCTGTCATGGTTACTGTACCTTTCGCCATTTTATTACTTCGATGTCGCAGGCATGCTGTTGAATGACATCAATCTCCTATTGGTAATTCCAGAAACTATCATTTATGGAGTAATAATTATTGTCTTTTTCGTTTCTGTTGTCAAATTCTGGACGCCAAGGAGGGATATCGCCTAAAACAACACACATCAACATTATGATGAGTACTCTATGATTTTGTTTCCCAACCTTTGTTAAGAACGTCTATATAAACATCTTGAGGCATTAATTCCTGGCTTATCGTCGAAAGATATTTTTGAGATATTTTTCCTTGCTTAATAATTTGATTTCCTGCTTTTTTTGCAGCGGCGTTTATATCATCAATGACACTCTCTTTACGCAATGGTACTAATGCGACTGAATGAGGCCTTAGTAACGCGCCAGCAAACTCCCTGTTAAAGTTATTACAAAACGCTTTAAAATAAGTTATCATCGGGTCAAAATTCTCCATCTTCCACCAGGCAGCACTAGAAACATAGACGAATTTGCCAAGTTTCACATCTTCTCTTAGTGGGTGCCGACAACGACCAGCGCGTAACTCAGTAAAAGGTTTCATCAAAGCAATCAAGCGATCTATTAATGTTTTCATTGATCCATTTATTCCATCACAATAGATTGGAGAAGCGAATATCCATATGTCC
>JAEOSR010000059.1 GCA_016840285.1 Candidatus Hodarchaeota archaeon
AGAAATATATCATTCCTCTTTTTTTTATGTTCTCAAGTTTTGCTACTATATCTTCCCCTGTTACATGATCCTTAGGGCTTTTTTTAATACTTCTTAGAATCACTAGAAATTGTTTTTCTGCAATAGTTAAATCCATTTATTTCACCAGAATTGCATTTGATGGCAAGGTTTCTTCTGTTATTTCTAATACTTAAATAAAATTTTCTAAAAAGCTTTTGATAGTTTACTTCTCTTATTATAATACCTGCAATTTTCGCTTATTTCGTAATGAGTTGCATTATTTTGTATGTATCACTTCATTTTGGTATTAGTAAACTAGAAGAAACTGAAATGATTGGTTAACTATCTTGTAAAAAATGAGGGAATTCTGTTTCACGAGATTTTTTAGATTTTTCATTCGTTTGATTAGACATCTCTACTCATGAAAAGTATATACCAGAGTATATAAAAATGTTATCTAAAGACATTTTTTACGACGTTTGATGAGCTGGGAATTATAAGTACGATATTGCTAATATCTCTGTGTAAAAGCATTCTTATATTAAAAAGAGAAAAGTCAAGATCCGGTTACTGGAGCTTTTACTTGAATCCCCATCGATTCAACCTTTTTCTCAGCTGCATTATTATAAAAAAACATGCCAAGAGTAATCATAACCGCTGAAGTAACACCTACCACAAAAGCAGCGGTAATACCTGCAGGTAAGCCATAACTTTCTATGAGAACCCCTGAAATCGGTAAAAGAACAATCCCAAGAGTAGAAATAATCGTAGGAATCAAAGAATACACGGCATTGCGATGTTCCGAAGGTACTAAGTCTATCATGACTCGTTGACGAAGAGTTGCTCCTAAATCGAATAAAGTGGGGATTGTGGCGTTTAAAATAATAAGAGAGATAACGCACCCAACTAAATTCAATTCATTTGTTATAGGCATTATAGAAGTCAATATAATAAACAAAGGATAGAAAAGTAGGACAAATAAGGAGGTAACATGGGGTACCTTATCAGTTGTAAAACGTTGACTTATTTTTGCTGTATATAAAGATATAGGTACTCCTATAACAAATGCAATTGTACGTAGAGTAGAAGCAAGACCATCCGAGCCAGAGTAGCCAAAATATATCGGTAATAAGATGAGATTCCCCCAGATAGCAAATGATGCAAAGAGAAGAGCTGATCCAAGAATGAAGAAAAATGCTGCTTTACTACCTACAAGGAATTTAAGACCTCCAGCTAGGTGTTTAAAATAATTGTTGGAAGAATGATGATTTTTTAATTCTTCATCTGCTCTTTCATCAACTTTTTCATCAATAACAAGTACATAAACAAGAATCATTATGATAATGAGAGAAACCGCTTGAACTCCAAACACAAATTGACGAGAGACAAGTGTAGCTAAGAACCCACCGACCATGAAGGAAATTGCTGATGCAATTCTAGTCATTGTCAATACACGAGCACGACTGAAACCATAAATTTTCCTTTCAGGGTCAGAATCACCAACAACTTTCTGATAATTATTATCTAACCAAGTAGCAATTGCTCCAGAATTTTGTGCATTACCAAACCCATTAAAGAACGCAATGATCATAAAGGCAGAAAATGACTGAGCTGAAGTCATCAATAAAAACGCGAACCCATAACTCACGTAGGATATAATGAGAACCCATCGCTGGCCTATCCAATCACCAAGAGAACCTGATGGATAATCAAAAATCAGTTGTACAAGGAAAGAAAAAGAAAGAGTAATACTAGTCAAGGCAAAGCCAATCCGATCTATAGAATACAACACAAAAAAAGTATTAGATAGAAGTAAAAGGAATGAACTGAGTGATTGGAAGAGGAGAAATGCCCTAATATAATGCTGAGCTCTTGTAGGTAGTTGTTGAATACCCAAGTAACCACTTATAACCAAATTAAACCCATCCTATCTTTTTTATTGAAATTAGGTTCTTTTTTCTTATCTTTAGGTTAAATTAATCCATTCAAATGCTATTTGAATTGATCCATTCAGCAAAGATTAGAATGGGTACGACTTTTAAACTTTCAGTTTATGGTAATAAATAATTCTTATAAATGCAAAAAGAAAAGAGTTATATTGACTAATAAACCATTAAACACATTTTAAAAAATAATTGCCATCTCAAAACTCTTACCAACCGATTCTACTGTTAATTGAATGGCCTACTAACAAAGAAGTAGTTATTATTAATTCATAAAAGTAATGCAAAAGGCTAATGTGAATCAGCCATGCCAGTTCAAGATCAAGAATCTGTACCTATAGTACGATTTGACTCCTCGTGTTCGTGTCCTGAACTTTATTCTTTCATTCAAAGTATTGATAAAGTTAAAGTGTTAGAATTACCGAAAGGATTCAATAAATCTCCTATACGCCCAGCTATTATGAAAGCTTTACGTGAAGGCATAGAGGATGAAAATGTAAAACAAAGACGATATGCCCTCAATGCTCGTGAAATTAAACAAGAATTAGACAAGAATAAATCCCTATTCGATAATTTAGGACAAGAAAACCAACAAATAAGTGAAAAAAAAGGAACTCCTCCTGAAATTAGTTACACAAATCTCTATTTCCATTTGAATAAACTCCTAGAGGTTGGAGCCATTCATATAGTGGTTATAGCAATTGAAAGAAGTCATAGAATTGCATATTACGGTCGAGCCGCTCATGTGATTTTACCTCGTGATCCTGGAACGGAACTCGCTTATTATGAAGAGATATTTGAAGAATTTGGCAAGCTTGTTAGAATCTTAAAACCTGAAATTAATATAGAAGAGATTAAAAATATACCCAAGCAATATTACCAGCTGAAAATCGAGCGAGAAAGTAGTATAGCTCACTGGGTTGCTGACCTTGCACATATTATCAGAGAAGAGAACTTAAATCTTACCACCATCTTCAGTGCTGTAAAAACCATTGATTCAATAAATCCCAAATTTGAAGCCCTCTTACGAAAATTAGCTGATTTTCTACCAAATTCTTAGACTGGAATCTCAATAGGTTTAAATCTCGGACATGAGAATTTTTAGTGAAAGGAATGTCTTTACTCACATTATCCATTAAGGTGTATATATATAAAGAATTGATGTAACAACCACCGAAATATCTGCTACTTGTTACTTTTCAGTATTTATCTAAAAATTGAGATCAATGAAACCTATTTTACCTCAAAAGCTACCAATTTAACTTTTATCTAAGCTTAGTTAAATTAGAACTTTTTCACATTGGATGAAAAAAATGACTTTTATACTCAGAACCAAAAAATCTAAAGAGGATATGGAATTCTTTAATCAACTAGAATACGAATCCTATAAATCAACCTTACAGGATCAGGAATTATCAGAAGAAGAAGTACGAAAGAAATATATGGAATTTTTAAAGGCAGATCCTCTTGATCCTGAAGGACCAGATCATCACATTATCATTGCAGAGAATGAAGAAGGTAGAAAATGCGGATTAATCTGGATATGTAACCGAAACCCATTCTGGAGATTCAAAGAACAGCATCTTTGGATATACAACCTTCATGTAATCCCTGAATATAGATGTAATGGTCTAGCTCAAATTCTTATGACTAAGGCTGAGGATTGGGCTCAACAACAGGAACTACACGTCGTAGCCTTACACGTATTAGATTCTAATAAGATTGCACGACATATTTATGAAAAAATGGGATATAAACTTATTGAGACCCATAATGAGAGCTGTTTTTACGAAAAGAATTTTTTTCTTTAAAATGAAATCTTATCACCACTTTTATCATAATCTTGATGTTCATGGACCTTTTGACTCTGTAGTTCATCTATCACTGTTGCCTTAATCATTAGCTATAAAATATAAATTAATTTACCCCCTTTTCAAAGAGATAAAATTTGGGCGACTTATTTGATTATTATTCTCACAGAAGACAAACTAGATGAAGTAAAAGATTTATTAGATGAATATGCAACCTTTTTGGAACAAGAATATAAGCTTAAAAAATCAGATGCACTAAATCGGATTAAGAATAATCTCAAAGATGAAAATAATTCGTATTATGTTTATTTAGATGGTACAACACCATTAGGTCTTGTTGGAGGAAGGAAGGAACGAGGGCTACCAAACGAGGCTTTTATTACTAGAATCTTTGTTTTAGAACAAACTACAGATGAAACTATTGAAATAAAACTCTTCAAGAAAGTTTTTAGCGAATTATCAAATGAGTGTAGCACAGTTCGCATAATGGGGTATCAACCTTCTGCAAACCTTCAGGAAATTCTGAATAATTACAATTTTAAACATTTTGATAGACATTTCATGAGTATTCCGCGAGAAACTATCGATACTTTACTTGATCCCGATCTGCCAGATGGGTACAGCTTTGATACTTGGAATGAAAACTTAACGAATACGGGAATCGAAATAATAATTGAAGCTCACACAGGATCGGTAGATAATATGATTTTCAGTTTTTTTCGGAATCAAACTACAATGATGGCATTTATGGAAAATTTAGAAAGTCATCGATGGGGGAAATTCAAGCCTAGTAACACTAGTATCCTTAAACATAAAGATGAACCCATAGGAGTTTGTTTTATGACTGTGTTAAACCAGGGGAACGGATATATCCCAGATTTCGCGCTAAAAAAGGACTATAAAGGTAAGGGATTAGGTGAGAAGCTGTTTATTAGAAGTCTGAAATGGTTTTTAGGGAAAGAACAGAAAAGTAAAGCGATTGATCTTGATGTTACAAAGAAAAACGCAAAGGCTCTTAATATCTACAAAAAAACTGGTTTTGCAATTCAAAGAACGTATTCTGTTTATACTTGGACCAATAATTCAAAATTCTAATCGTAGTATCCGATCACATTAATGTCCCTGCTTATTCAAATGGTTCTTTATGTTTCACAATTTAAAAGTAAGTGGAAATAATGAAAATTACCATTGGTTGTGACCTTCCTACTTTTAAGGAATACTATAAAACTTGTGGAAGAGGAGAATTAGGAGACACTGAAGAAAAAATCCTAATGGATGATCCTTCGCATTGTATTCTCTGGATGGAGAGCCAGGAAATTCTAGGCCATGTCCTTTGGCATGAATGTTCAACATCTGAACATAAAAAAGGTGATCCCCGTGATAAAACAGATAGAGGGATTCTAGAATCCTTGTTTGGAGAGAAAAAACATCTGATTGAGCTGCATGAAGTATGGTTAAAGGAGCAATTTAGGGGAAAAGGATACGGTAAGGCCTTTTTTGAGTATTTTGAGGAGTTTATTCTGGAAAAAGGGTTTAGAAACGTCGTTTATTATGCAGATCATCCTGCAGCTTTAGCTATTTGTAGAAATAGAGGTTATAATGAAGCTTTCTATGAAAGACTTAATTGGTACGTATTTGGAAAATCCATTTAGACGATTTGATCTTAGTTCCTATTGGTATTTCTATTGCTCTAAAGTTAATTCCAAAAGAAATAATTGAAGAATGTCGAAAAAAGGCTATGGAAGAAAAAAAGGGAGAATTGCCAATTGGAAAGAAAACAACTCTTGTTATAATTTTATTTGGATCGTTGGATTGGGATTTCTTCTTACATGGTTTATTGGTTTGTTGAGGTTAGTATTAGCCTATTTTACCAATTTCTAATGTAATAGTCAAAAAATTGGATCCAAATTCATTCTTATATAATGAATGTGAATTATCCAACGTTAAACAACACCAGAAATCTTAGTGTCAAGTTAGAAGAGAAAATCAGTGAAAAAATCCCTCCTCACACAAATTGGTCATTGATTTTTGCTACTACTTTGTATAGAGCTGTTCCACTTCAGGTTAAGACAAGATAGAGAGGGCTGTGATCAAAGAAATGGTATCAAAGGGAGAATTGAACAGACTGAGGACAGTAATAACCATTGTGCCGATTCTACTGGAATTCTTACATCGAGGCAGGCATTTACTACTGAGAATGGAGACATAAGCATAGAGAAGGCACACTAGAGCAATACCAAAGAGTAATACAGAAATAACTGGGACAACTCTAGGAATAAAAGTTGGATTTTCAAACTCAATCCCAGACTGAAGGAGATAACAGAGAAGAGAGACGACAAAGGTGAGTAGTAAACCAACGATTAACGTAAAAATACCAAAATAAAATGCTTGCCTCAAAAATTTAAAAAAAACCGAAATATTTTGTTTAAACCAAGACCATTTTTCATTGAAGTAGTAATCAGCTTAAATTGCCCGTATTTTTCTTCTATAGGTATTTCGAGAGCTTTTTGAACTTCATCACTTACAGAGTTTATCAAAGCCATCGGCCATTTTGGCTGCTTCTTTTCAACGATCAGATCATACTTATTTGCTAAGATACAACATGGTTTTTCGGAAATAATTGGAAGGACTCGGTTATGGAATTCTTCTTTGGATTCACTAAATCTACCAGGATCATTTGCGTCTACAACATATAGTATTCCATCAGCTTTCATAATTTTGTCTTGCCATTGACCTCGTAACGATTTTTGACCCCCCATGTCAAAAATCGTCGCTTCTAATAAACCTCCTGCGAGAGTGAATTTTTCTATATTAAATCCTACAGTTGGTTCTAATTCTTCCTGCATCTCTCCTGTTAGAAGATACTGAAACATGGCGGTTTTTCCAGCAAAATCAAGACCACAAGAGACAAGAGTATATGGTTTTCCCTTTATTTTGCTTATATATTCAGGTTGGCCTACCATCAGAATCCCTCTAATCATTTCTTAATATATATTCGATTTTTTGGCTTTTTGTGGCATGTTGAGAGAGAATTTTTTGGAAAATCCTCTTATCCTGTTCAACGATGCTGTCAAAAGTTGTAAAACTGGCTGGATTGTTCTTTGAGAGCTCATCTGAAATTTTCAACCGACTATTTTCTCCAGGATAAGAAAAAATGAGTGAATTTTCCAGATCTTGCGTGAGGGGTGTATTGAAAGGAATAAAAATAACCTCGTCTTTAGGTAAAATTCCACGTGAAATGGTAGAGGAATCTGAAAAAGATGGTTTTGATAGGTTTGTTTTGATTGTGTCCAGAAACAAATCTTTGAAACTCGCTTCTACAAGGAATTTAAGACTTAAATCTTTATTTGGAGATTGTAATATAGTGGAAAGTGTGTTTGAAAGAAAGATTTGAAATGTATCTAGATTAATCATACCAAAATATGTCACAAACAATTCAATTCCATAGCAAATGTCATATTCGAGACGCTGTATTACACCCTGTATTGAATGTATATCAGAATTGACTATTCTCGGATCTATAAACCTCACAAACTCTTTTGCGTGAATCAAAATTTCGAGTTCTTTGCTGTAGCGCCTATAGAATTCATTTATTGGTTGATATAGATTATTAGCAATTTCTTGAAGCGTCATAATCAATTCCGTATATGCTTGAACACTTTTTTCCTTTTTTTCACCCCGTTTATGCTTTTTGGAAATTCTCTTACCACTTGTTGCAGTTCGACAAAAATTATAAAGCCCCTCTTCGAGTAATGAATGAAATCTCGAAAAACTAGAAAAACTAATTTCAATTCCGTAATTCGTGTGAAAATCCCTTATTAGATCACTTGTTGATTTTAATTCTTCATTTACGTAACCTAAGATCCTAAGATCATGATTTAGCTTGCTTGGTTCGATTTGAGTAGTTCTATCAATCTGTATTTCGGATATTTTATTAAAAAGAAATTTTTTTGAAATTTTCCCTCCAGAACAAATGAGAGAAGTAAGAATAATGGCACGATTTTTATCCATTCGTAATAAGGAAAGAGCAAAATACACTAAATGAAATAGATAGTTCATCTTGTAAGTTATTTTGCTTAATCCGTCCCAATATTCAAGAAAGATTGTAAGATTGATCACTTCCTCCTGTTCTATATTCAAAAGATCCTGGGACATGATTGATAGACAATAATTATGAATTCGTGATAAAAGATCACGCCCTACTTCAGGAGGCCCTAGCTTAATGAAAATTGATTTGTCTGCGAGTTTTTTAAAGAATTCCTGTAATTCAAAGTTTAATCTATATGTTATCGGACGATGAATACTATTTTCACGAATTAATTCAAGCTTTTGCAAATTCTCAAGAGCCTGATTCACACGATGATAACTTACATTTAAATCTTCAGCAATTATAGTACGAGTCACTTTTCCACCATATAGAATAATGGATAGTAACACATGACTTTCAAAATCAAAATCATCTAATCCTGAGTCGATTAAAAGAGCGTGGAGACGAGCTCGAATCATATTATTCGCTGGAATAGGCGTTAAATACGCTTTTCCGATATCTACTTTTTTTTCCGCTGTTTTACGACCATTAGTGACTTTAGACATCACTTTATCCGCTCATATATTCTATTTTGTCGTTTCTTTAGTTTTCAATATATTTTTCATTTCTGAACTTATCACATTATCCTACATGGAGTTTTTGGTATCTTTCCAATTGCGAGAAATATGATCAGAAAGTAAAACATCGAGTTGTCGGGTTAACTGACCTGACCCTCTTGTTTCCAAAAAGTTTTGATATTCCAGTTCTGTAATTTCCTCACCTGGATTTTGTAGAATTTGTTTTATTATCTCCTTTACATCAGTCATTTCTGAAATAAATTGTATTAAAATGTCTTCAATAACTCTTTCTGATTTTTTAATGACTTGGTCAAACTTTGTTTCATAAACACAGAATATTGTAGTCCGTGCCCCCTTTTCTTTACTAACTCTGGGATCATGTGAAAAGGGATTCCTCACTTTCCAATTGAACCAAATCGCCCGACCTCGTGTGAAAAATACATCAGGACCATAAAGATGTCCAAAAAGTTCTTCACTGGGCTGATAAGATGCTGTAGCACGTGCTAAGATCTTAGTTTGTAAAATATCCATTTTATCATGATCAAAAGGTATTCTAGAATGATAATCAAGAATAATTGGTCCTTCATCTGCAAAAAATACCAAGAAAATTTGTGTGAAAAAGGAACGAAAATCAACTTGAAGCATGTCAACCTCCTGTTTTTCTTGTGCAAAAGTTTTATTAAATAGAGGGGTCGTCTGTGACTGTAAAGCACCCTTCATGCGATTAGATCTCATATGAACTCTTCTACCTAATACTACTAGAATAATTATCACTATGAGAGATACAGGGATGATAATTATATTCAAAATGCTTTGCCAAAATCGGGGTGATTCTATAAAAGGTCGAACCTCAAACGAATGGGTGAGTTTAATGTAAGTTTCACCTTCATAAAGAAGAACAAGATCCAAATCATGTATACTCATGTGGAGAGGTTTAATACTAACAGAAATATTCTGATTAGAACCTGGTGAGAGATTGAAATCTGAAGAGTTACCAAAAAGAAGGGTGTCATTCGAAAAGAGGACCAAAGTCAAGGCAAGTGGAATTAATTCTAAATTGAAAACAAAAACAGTAATATTAAAGGATTCAGACTCAAAAGTAGGATTGACTGATTGTTGAACAATAATTGTATTAGCGTTTAATTTTAAAATGTAAAAAAAGAAATAAACTGTAGTATTGATTCCGTAATAATCTATTGTTGTAATTGATAGCTTACGATAGCCTTCTCCCATTATGGCTACTCTGAAAGGGCTAGTTAAAACAATATTAGAGTCAGAATCCCACTGATACCATGCTTGTGCTAAATTGATATCCGTAATTTCTAAATTTATGTAGGGTGATACATTCTTGTTCAAGATGCTATTATTTGTCACCCCACTTAAAGATATATTATTTGATAGGTGAATTTTTCTATTAATCCCTGAAATATCTGAATACTCATGCTCTTCATTATTACCTCTTTCAGAACTTGTTTCAGTAATGGTTCGGCTAGAATTTTCATTTATAATACTTGGAGAAATGATTATCATCATCTTGACACTTACGGGCTGTAGGATAATAACAAATAATAGAAAGAAGATGAAGATCATCCGTAGATACTGATAATGACTTTCACTTCTAAATAAATCATCTGAAAAAGAGGTCATTATGCCTCGTCCTGCTTATAACAAAAATTTCTCAATTTACTGTCTTCAACAAAGTGTTTCGATGAAATAATTATTCCATGAATTAATGCTTTTTAAAGATGGATAGAAATTTAGAATATTTCTGATCATTTAATAAAGACTTCTAATGAAGGCTCTTCTAGAAAATTTTTCGATTGTGGAAAAAAGAGAGGTCTTAGAGGGATTTTTAGAAAAAAAATGAAAAATAAGGAAGCTTAACCACTCCTTTTTCTTCGTCGATGTAGATTTAGAATCGTAATTGTAACCATCATCGCTAAAAGACTAAGAAATTCGAAACCAGAGGTTGGTTGGGTAGTTGGATGAGAACTCTGAGAACCTTGAGTAGTTTGAGAAGTTGAAGCACTAAAATCTTTGACGATAACAATAACTGAGTCAAAAACTTGATTTCCACTAGTGTCTGAGATGATTATGGTAAAATTATAAGTTTCAGGAGTCAATTGGTCAATGGTTAGAATAATAATTGTTCCATTTGACCATAGTCCATAAGTAACTTCATTTCCATCTTGAAGGAGCGAATAATTATCAGGGGCAAGATCAGTGGTAAGCCAAAACAATGTAACTGGAGTATCTAAATCAAAGGTGAGATCAGGAGGAGAAATAATAATAACAGGGGGTATTGTATCTTCAACTGTGACGATGACATCGTCTATACCTGAATTACCACTGACATCGAAATAAGTGATTGTAAAATTGTAGATACCAATAGGTAAGTCGTCAATATTATATATCACAGGCACATTACTAATCCAATTATTGGTATCAATCTGAAGGTCATTCTGGTAGAGGAAGTAACTAGAGGGATCAAGATCAGAAGCTACCCAAATCAAAATATTACCGACCACTCCAAGTTCATAAGTATGATCAGCTGGAGCAACAGTAATGATTGGTGTAGTTGTATCTATAACGTCCATCCATGTCTCATTTGCAATTGTATTTCCACTCCCGTCTATGAAGACTATTGTGAAATTGTATTCACCAATGGATAAATCAACAATTTCTTCGATTGTTGGTGTTCCACTTTTCCAATTACTGGTGTTTATCAGCTCACCATTTCGAAAGAGGTAATAACTCGCGGGATCTAGATCAGTAGCAGTCCAACTCAGAAAATTATTTGTTGATCCTAATTCAATCGTCTGATCGCCTAGAGTAGCAGTAATGACTGGAACTGTTGTATCTTCAACTGAAACCCATACTTCATCTATTGCTGTATTCCCACTGGTATCTTCAAACACTATGGTGAAATTATATTCTCCTATAACAAGACCATCAATATTTTCAATCACAAGGATACCACTACTCCAACTACTACTATTGATGATCACATCATTTCTGTATAGTGTATAACTACCTGGATCTAGATCAGTTGCAGCCCAACTCAAGAAATTACCTGTTGACCCTAATTCAATCGTCTGATCCGGTGGAGAAGCAGTGGTAATTGGAACACTCTCGTCATCTACGGTCACCCATACCTCATCGGTTACTATATTGCCACTAACGTCACTGAAAACGATTGTAAAGTTATATGTGTTAACAGGGAGCCCATCGATATCTTCTTTCACCGAAATCCCGCTTACCCAATTACTACTATTAATTAGCTCATTATTTCGATAGATAGAATAAAGCATAGGATCTAAATCTCTAGAGACCCAACTCAAGAGATTACCAATTGATCCTAATTCAATCGTTTGATCACTTGGAGTAGTAGTAATGACTGGACTAATCGTATCTACAACAATAACTAATAATTCGTCACTAACGGAATTTCCACTGGCATCTTCAATAACTATGGTGAAATTGTATTCACCAACAGAGAGATCATCAATATCCTCAACTACTGATGATCCACTTGTCCAGCTGCTGGTGTTTACTACTTCATTATTCCGATAGATGTGATAATTCGCAGGATCTAAATCGGTAGCAGTCCAACTTAAGAAATTACCTGTTGACCCTAATTCATATGTCTGATCCACTGGAGGTATCGATCCTCCTACTGAACTGGTAATATGAAAGGCATCAACATAGAATGCGGGTGGGGAGGCTGTAGAAAAATGGTTCCTGATTAGAATAGAAGTCAAATAGTAATCATCTGGATCAGGGAATGAAGGGTTGGCTAGAAAATCATCATTTAGATTTCTATACAATTGATTCCATGTGTTTGCCGTCCAGCTGTTGTG
>JAEOSR010000060.1 GCA_016840285.1 Candidatus Hodarchaeota archaeon
ATAATTTTCCCTCTTGGTATAAAACACCTACATAACATAAACTCTTCAAAACACGACTATAAGTTGATCCCCCCTAGCACAATATCATCTATTCCACTTTCACAGAGAAAGTAAGCTCTAGAAATATTGTTTCATTCCACCTTTAAAATGCGGCTGATATCTTTGCGTGTAGCTAAGTAGGCTGGTATAATGGTACCAATTCCAGCAGTAATGCAGATTCCGAAAATTATCTGGATCAATAGTGCAGTAGGATGAGTAACAACTAGGGGAGGAATTACCTCTCCACCCCATTGAGTCATTTGAAGAAACATGGTAACAAAATAAGCACCAGTAAAGTAACCAATAATAGAACCAAAAGCTAGAATCGTGACAGCTTCTACTAAGAAGGATTGAGCTGTTTGGAGATGAGTCATACCAAGAGCTCGTTCCACGCCAATCTCTTTTCCACGTTCTACATACGTGAAGAATGCAAACATGATAACACCAATCACTGTTACAACAATACAAACGATTAGATCGGAATTCAGGATAGAAAGTGAAAAACGCCGCCCAAACTCTGTCTTGTAGTCTCTATAATCGAGAGCGGGAGATTCAGGAGTAATTCCTGTAACATTATGTATTCTTTCTACGGTTATATCAATATTATTTTGGGAATCAATTTTTGCTTGATAAGCAGCTACTGGAGTACTTAAAAAATCTGATTGGTTTAATCGGTCAAACATTCCCAAACTGCCAATAATCCAGAAATTATCAGCAGGATCTTTCCTTTCATACGGATAAAAAGTGGGCCAATAGTTGAAGGTTCCTCCAATGCGGAATGTTAGATAGTCAGAACTAGTATCATTCTCAAAGGAGAGGGTAATATTACCCCCAATTTTTGGTTTTGAAACATCAGCTTCCAAGTTTCCTTTATAGAGGATAATAGTGTTATTATCACTGATTTCGTTCATAAGACTACTCAATGAGCGGCTCAGCTTAAAACTGGGATCTACAAAGGCTGTCTTTGCATATGTATCAGGATCTACAAATAAAAATTGGATATTTCGCTCAAAAAAGCCATATGAAGAAGACCATACCGAGTAGACCCCCGAAATACTAGTTAAGTGGGAAACATTTTGTTCAAGAGTGCGCAATATCGTATTATTTAAGGAAGTGCCTGTAGGAATAGCCAGGTCAGCTCCCACATCGTAATAACGTCTAATATATTCTGTTTCGTCCAGAGAATAGATAAGTGATGATGAAAGAATCGAAAATGACAATGCAAGTGTAATAAGGAGTACAGCACGATTCGCAGCCTGTTTATGACGTACAATATTACGAAATGTAAAAGCATTAATTCCTCCTTCTATCCGCCAAAGAAATTCAGCAAGTTTTTTTATGAGAAAAGGGAAAAACCGTGAAATGATCATTATAGTACCGAAAAACATAAAGAACGGAGCTGGAATCCCTAAGGCAGAGACTATGGGAGGCATATCACCACCACTACGAAGAAGAGTCATAAGAATTACCCATGTAACGGTACCAATTACAAACATCATAACATCGAGATAATATCTTTTCCAAAGCGGATCTCGGATTTCAGTTGGTTCTAGGGTTTTTATTATCTCTTGACGGCTCATTTGAATGATATTTCGGAAGTTAAGGAGGAGGGTGAAGATCAGACCCGAAAAGATCAATCCTTGAACCATATCAATAGTAACACGAACGGGTACCTGAGTGCCTAGAAATTCTAAATAATTACTCGAACGCATTACTACATCAGCTAAAAAAGTACTAAGCAAAAATCCGAGAATAACAGCTATAACTGTAGAAAGGAGCATTTCACCAAGCAGTACTACCAAAATTTGAAACCACGAACCACCTCGTGTCTTAATAATACCGATTTGTTTTTGTTTTTGTCTTCTAATGAGGCCAAAAGAATAGACAATTAGATACAGAGCAATACAGAGAACAGGTAAGCTTAACAGTAACATTAAAATGAGAAAGAAAAATATAATATTCTCATAATTACTCATTAACCTAAACAACTCCGAATTAATCGATGGGGAAAGTCTCGCTGTACTGAATTCCCATTCTAAAGCCCGAATAAAGCGTTGTAGTCTACCAATTTCATTATTGATGTTGTAAGCATTAAAACGGGTTCTATCGAGAAAAATTTTCCCTCTCATCTCTAAATTAAGATCAAAAACATCTTGATCGAAAAGATCCAAAAATTCTTCAATGGTTTGTTGCAAAAATAACGGTTTAGTTAGAAAGCCATAGTCCCACCAAAATTGCTCGAAATATTTATAAATAAATGTAGTGCCATTATCATGATAACGACTTTCTCCAGGTTTGTATTCAATAACGCCAACGATCTCTACAGTTTTACTAGGTATTACTTCAGTCCGTGTTCTTCTTGTAATATTTACCTTAGAGCCTAATGTAATATTTTCAAACTGCTTTTCTTCCACGTTACCTTCCAGTTTTCGACAAATAAGAATGATTTCTGAGGAATTTTCAGGGAGACGGCCTTTTCCTGTTGAACTTAAAATCTGTTCCAGTTCCGTGTAAGACTTATTTGAAGAAGATGAGTATATAGGTAAATGCCTGGTTTGCATTCGTTCTTCAGGATAATCATATTCAGTACGATTTAACCAAATGTGAACAAAATCAAGACTATACCAATAATAGTCTGTGATGTAGTCTGAAAAATTTACTTGAGCTATTGATCTACTAACAAGTGAATTGTAGTATTCATAATCGGAAAATCCATTAGATTCACTAGATTTACTAATATTCCAACGACGATACATCTCAACAGTGACATCACCAGAATAGAAATAATAATCATCTAGCGATCCAAAGACGACTTCTTCAAAGATTTCTTGACGATAGGACTCAATTAGAACTCCACTTTGTGAGATAACTGTTAAAGCAATGATGAGTCCAATCATTGTCGGCATGATTAGTCTTCTATTTCCAATAACTAACTCGTAGGTTAAAAAAATGTGGTTGGTTATTTTGGTGAAAAGTAATTTGATAGACATGTAGAATCACATTCTCTCAAGCATAATGTTTTGTGTTCCCCTTTCACATACACCTCTTTGATTAAGATAACCTCCTTCTAATCTATACAGGAACGGATAGATTGATTGGATGAGAGTTTCAGTCAAACTACATTCAATAATTATTTCACTGAGTGCAATAGTCATGTCACCCTATCCATAGTACATACTGAAAGATCTATCAACATCTTTAGAGAAGTTGGAAGAAATATAATTATTTTTGGAAATACTATATCTTTAACTTTTCTATTGAGGCTTCACTTATTTTTATCTCTATCAATGTTTCCAGATCAATTAGCTGGAAATATGTCATTAGTGTGTAAAATAAAAGGTGATAAGTCTTTTAAAGGAATTCTGTTCGTTCGTGGACATCCTGGATGTTAAGAGACTTTTTAAGGCACCAGCACAGATGCCGGACATGTACTTTATGCGCCTTACTTCGTGTCATCCATTTTCCTTGATAGAAAATTTGAGTAGGAAAAATGGTTTTCTTTACAACCTCAGATCTTAATCGTATCACTGTTTTTCTCGTTGGGACATAATAAGGAAGAAAATCATCATCATAATCAGTTGTGAAATCTATTGACATAATTTTATCATTAAGAATATATTTTACCAGGGTAAGGCGGGAGATAATCCTGGTAACTTCCTCTAGATCCAAGTGTCCCGCTCGACCTAGCTTATCCTTTGAGGTGTGAACGTCAAACAGCTCAAAAAATTATTGAAACATCACCATGAAAGAACAGACAATAAAATGATCCAAACTATTCAACATTATGATAGGCTAGCCACACAAATTACACGGAAGATTCGTTCCCCAGTCACAAGCAGATATAATTGGCAAGCGAACAAAATGCTGAAAATGATAAATTTTTACATACTAGCACAAGAAATAGGTGAAATCTCATTCAATGAATGGAAATTATACGAATACATCTATAACAGTGGAGAATAGCTTTATTAAATGAATCATTACATTATGGACATTCGTCATTACGAAATCATTTGATAGTAATGGCAAATTTAATAGTGCAGGACTTTAAAGAAGAGAAACTTTAAAGGAGAATGTACAATGAAAGAGACAGATTTCCGTTGCCAAGTAGATGTGAGTAGAAAGACTTGATACTATGGCGTTAAAGGTGTCTGCTCGAAATTCTGTACGGAAACAACCGTAGATGAGTTCTTTCTAATGAGTACCAAAGCAATGCAACAATATTATAGTATTAAGAAGGATCATGAAGATGCTATTGTGTTTTTCCAGTTAGGGGATTTTTATGAGACATTTAATGATGATGCCAAAATAGCCTCCAAAGCACTTGATATAACACTGACATCAAGAGGAATGGGAACAAATGGAGGAAGAATTCCTCTAGCAGGAGTACCTGTCAAAGCAATTGATTCTTACTTAAAAAAAATGATTGATCAGGGCTATAAGGTGGCGATCGTAGACCAATTAGAAGATGCTAAGGATGTTCCTTCAGGGAAAATTGTTAAAAGAGGGGTAACGCGTGTTGTAACACCAGGAACAGTATTTGAAACATCAATATTAGACAAAAACACAAATAATTTTCTTTTAAGTTTAGCTGTTAATGAAAAAAAGCAAGCGGTTGGTTTATCGTTCATTGATATCTCCACAGGTGAATTTTTAATTGCAGAATTCAAGGAAAATGTGGTTGATAATTTTCAGGATGAATTTTCTCGTTTCAATCCTCGAGAAGTGATTTTTCCTGACATTCAACTGAAAGGAAAATTGCAGACAACACTAGAAAAAATAATTACCTCCACCTCCCAGTCTGTGGTATACCCAGTAAATGAAACGCTTTTCAATTTTGATACCGCTCAACAAACTCTATTGAATCATTTTAAAGTTAGATCACTAGCAGGTTATGGTTGTGACTCAATGGTTGAGGGAATACGAGCCGCGGGGGCGATTATTTCATATCTAAAAATGCTTAAAAAAGATTATCCAAGTAATATATCGTTTCTACGAACTCTAGACAATCGAACCTATTTGATACTCGATTCCAATACTCAGAGGAATCTTGAAATTATTGGGAATGCTTTTGATGGAAAGATCGAAGGCAGTTTATTATCAATCTTTACTGATATCAATACTAGTATGGGTGCTAGATTACTTCGTAGGTGGCTATTGCAACCTTTACGTGATCCTAACGAAATTACCGATCGCTTGGATGCAATAGAAGAATTTAAACAAAATTTATCTGTAGTGGAAGAAATTAGTGACTTACTTTCCAATGTCGCTGATTTCCAAAGACTAGTTGCTAAAATAAAGTATCGGTCAGTTAATGCCAGAGATTTAATCTCTCTGAGAAATTCATTGAAATTATGTTTGGATATCTTGGTTTTCTTCCAAGAAAGTGGTTTTAAAAATTCGATTTGTCAAAAAATTATAAATTTTGATGTTTTAGATCTTAAACATGTTAATGACTTAATAGATAACGGAATACATGAATCTCCCCCAGTCTCAATTCGAGATGGGGACATTATAAAGCCGAATTATAATGATGATCTACTCCAATTGCATGAATTAAAGAATAATCAAGATTCAATACTACAAGAAATTGAGCAACGGGAGCAGGAGCGAACATCCTTCAATATTAAACTAGGCTATAATTCAATTCATGGGTATTACATCGAAGTTACAAAAGCTCAACTACGTGACGTGGGTGAAGAGGCTGTTCCACCTGAATATGCCAGGAGGCAAACATTGGTCAATGCAGAACGATTTATAACTCCTGAATTAAAGGTAATTGAAGAAAAAATACTGAATGCTGATGAAAAACTAAAGGAACTGGAATATCAATTATTTTGTGATATCCGTGAAAAAATTTCTCAGAAAGTAGGAACAATTCGTAGTTATTCCGAATTGATCGCTGAATTAGACGTATTGGTTTGTTTTACTTTCACAGCAATGAAAAATGACTTCTGTAAACCTCAGTTCGTTGATGAACCAACCATTTCAATCACTGATGGTCGGCATCCTGTCGTAGAACGACTACAGAAGGAGACAGGATTCGTTCCTAACAATATTTCATTAAAGAATGGGGATCTCCATATTATAACTGGTCCCAACATGTCTGGTAAATCCGTTTTTATCAGACAAGTAGCTCTTATAGTATTAATGGCTCAAACAGGCTCATGGGTTCCTGCAAAAAGCTGTAAGTTATCTATAACGGATAAAATATTCACCCGTGTCGGTGCGTTTGATAGGCTCGCTTTTGGCCAATCTACTTTCATGCTTGAAATGCTTGAGACTGCCCATATCCTTAACAATTCTACTCCGAATTCCCTGATAATTTTAGATGAAGTAGGACGTGGAACTAGTACTTTTGATGGATTATCTTTAGCATGGGCTATTGCAGAGTATATTGCAAAGGAGAAGAAGAGTAAAACACTCTTTGCTACTCATTATCATCAATTGAGTGAATTAGAAAATCAATTTCCAGTTGTCAAAAATTATCATCAAACAGCTAAAGTAAGAAATGGGAATCTGGTCTTACTTTACAAGATTAAGGAGGGTTCGACTGACCATTCATTTGGAATTAGCGTAGCTAAGATGGCTGGAATTCCCAAACAAGTCATTATTGAAGCTCAAAAGAAGTTGTTAGAGCTGGAAGCAACATCTGGGACAACGACAGAACCTCGCAGCAAAGAAAGAACAATGACTCAACCTAGACAATTATCACTGGCTGAAGCTCTCTCAAAAAACGTCGGTCAGCAACAACTTGAAGAAGAGGTGAAAAATCTTAAATTTGAGATTCTTGCATTCTTAAAAAACTATACTGATATTGATATTAATTATAAAACACCAATAGAAGCACTCCAGCAGCTCGGGAACATCGTCGAAGACATGCGAGAATTAGAGAAGAAGATCGAGGAGAAATGATGATGTCCAAAATTCAGATATTGGATCCGGTGTGTATTTCTAAAATCGCTGCTGGTGAGGTTATTGAGCGCCCTGCGAGTGTTATTAAGGAATTAATTGAAAATGCGATAGATGCTTCTGCTACTGAGATTAGAATCGAAATTAAAAACGGTGGGAAGGATTTGATAGAGATTATGGATAATGGGACGGGAATCCCTCCAGATGATCTTCCTTTGACTATTAAACGTCATGCTACGAGTAAAATCAACTCTGAAAAGGATTTAGAATCAATTTCTACCTTGGGCTTCCGGGGAGAAGCATTATATTCAATAGCATCAGTCTCCAGATTCTCTCTTGTTAGTAGAACAGTTGAAGATGAGCTAGCTAAACGTATTTCAGTAGAAAATGATATGGATAAGCCTCAGATTTCAGAAGAAGTAATGGCTTCTCCTGGAACCCGTGTTCGAATTCAAGATCTATTTTTTAATTTCATTGTACGACGAAAATTCTTGAAAAAAGCATCTATTGAGCAGTCTTATATCTACGAGATAGTCGCACAATACGCTGTTGGTCATCCACAAATTTCTTTCACCTATATCATAGATGGAGAAATAGAATTTCAAACAGTAAAGAGTGATAATCATCTTTCTGCGATCAAAGAAACCTTTGGTCAAGAATTAGCTGGATCTCTTATAGACATCGGGATTATACAACGTGACAACGTATTAATTCATGGATATCTTAGTAAACAAGGTCACCATCGACGAAACAGGAAGTATCAATATTTCTATCTTAACGGACGACGAATCTTCTCTAAGATTCTACAATCAGCCTTGGAAGAGGGATATGGGTCTTATTTAATGAAACGAGAGTTTCCTACAGCATTTTTATTCCTTGAACTTGATCCTCAACATTTTGATGTAAACATTCATCCTCAAAAACGGGAAGTCCTTTTCTTCGACGAAAAAAATTTGATGACAGCTGTAACTTCAACTGTAACTCATTGCCTCAAAGCGCAAGCTGTTGTCCCACATCTGACATCACAAACTAAAAAAGAAAGACAATCACATTTAAACCTTGGAAAAGTTAGAAAGACATCGATAACTGATTTGGATATGAAGCAAACTGCTAGAAGGCAACAGATAAATCTACAACCTGAATTTAAAGCCCTAGAATTATCAACTCCCCTCCAGGATCAAGTTGAAGTCATAAGTGAAAAACCTGAAACAATTGATTTTCTTGGCTCTGATTTAATATTTCGGGGCCCTCTTGGAGACGAATTTCTCCTTCTCGAAGATACATCAAACCACGATCTAATTGTTCTTGATTTTCACGCTGCACATGAGCGAGTTAACCTAGATAAGTTAGCCAAAATGTATAAAACAAGAAAAGTAAGTTCACAAACTTTTCTCAAACCTTTCAGATTTCCTATTACCCCAGAACAAAGGATTCTTTTGATGGACTCTCTCTCTTACCTTAGTACCTTGGGATTTGACTTTAGGAGTCCAAAAGGTAAGAAACGAGAGATCGAGGTTTACGCTATTCCAAGTATTCTTATAAAATCCGATCTGAAAGGTTTCTTGACATCCTTATTAGATACTCTCCCGAAAACGGCAATTGAAGAGTCTTTCAAAGAGATATTAAGCTTAATAGCATGTCATGGATCCTATCGTGCAGGAGACCTTTTATCATTTCGACAAACAAAGGATCTTCTTCAAAAACTCCTTCAAACAAAGGATCCTCATATCTGTGCTCACGGCCGCCCCATATACTTCAAGATACCCTATCAAGATTTCTTAAAACAAGTACGAAGAATTTGAAGATAAATTTGTAAACACCTAGATGTCACATAAGAACCCAGCCGTATTGATCTTATGTTCTCGTTGAGAAATATAACGATCTTGATCAAAAAGAGTTACACGAATTTGATTGGGATCTAGCGCTTTTTCAAATAGGAAATGCCAATCTAAGTACTGAAAAGTGAGACTTTGAAGGAAAGGACGGATATTATTATCAAAACTACGTGCCTGATTTGTAAGAATGACAGGAAAATTCACTTTTCTTGAAATCGCTTTTAGCTGAGCTAAAATGTATGAATTAAGATGAAGATTTTCTTTATTTTCGAGATTTGTGTGTCTAAATACATCATCGATCAATAGAATAGAATCCTCTGAAATAAGCTGAATACTAAGATCATCGAGTAATAACGCTTCTTCTTCAACTGTTTTTGGTCGAAAAACGATAATATTTTGTAATAAATGCTTTATTGGTTTAAGTCGTACAATAGGGAAATTATTACTGGTGTCAATTAAATAAATTGAATTACATCCTTCCCGTAATCTTTTGTGGATAATCTGAAGTAGAAATGTTGTTTTATATGTTCCAGGAAGACCATATAGTTGAGCAGCGATATTCTGCTTTTGGAAAAGGGAAAGTAATGGATTTTCCATCGTGTGGACTTCTTTTCTTTGATGATATTTATTGAAAGATCTATAATATCACAAGTGAAAAAGGGATCGATAAGTCATTTTGTTAAAATATGGGTTAGATTTGCCAGTAAACTATCGGATTGCTATTCAAACAGATGATATGCGATATTATCACAAGCTATCGAAAATATTCGAAGGCTCCCCTCTTAAAGTAAAATTTTTTGCACTAAATCAGCCAATTCCTTCTCAAAAATTTGATCTTATTATTTCACCTCACGAATCGATAAATCACATAAATGATTCTCCATTTTTCCAACTCCCTATAGAACAGATTCACCCATCTCTCGTTACAAAAATTATAGGGATTATTGCCAGAAAGAAAGAACCAAAATTTAAACTGTTAATCGTGGGTATTGACCCTGGTAAACAGATTGGACTGGCAGCAATTTGTGATGGAATGATTTTAGCTGCAGATACTAGTAGAATAATACAATTGACTAAGAAGATAGAAGAGTATTTGATTCTCTTTCCTAGTGAAAAGGTGGTCATTCGTGTTGGTGACCAACCCACTTCTGTGTCAAATGTGGTCTTTAATAAACTTTTTACGGCCTTTGGAAATGTTGACAACATTAATCTTGAGATAGTGCAAGAGGCTTATTCAAGTACTAGAAAAACAGCACCAACTACCCCATTTAGTTTAGATGAAACAGCTGCAATAACTATTGCCCAGAGGCCTGGAAAAACTAAAAATCACCTGGTAAGAAATTTGATACCAACAGGCCGAATAAAGGAAATTCAAAAATGGAGTCGTGATTTATCAAATAACCGAATTACTTTAGATGCAGAATTAGCACAATCCGTAGCATTAGGTAAAATTTCCTTAGAAGAAGCAATAAAACTAAAAGAAAGACAATTTGAGGCTAAAAAGAATGAATAAAGGACGGGGACTCTTTGTTGGAAGGTTTAATCCTTTTCACAAAGGCCATCTAAAAGCTGTTCAGGATATTTTGGAACAAGAAGATGAAATAATCATCGCTATCGGAAGCACTCAACAGTCTCACACAGTTTCAGATCCGTTCACCGCTGGAGAAAGGGTATTGATGATTCAGGCAGCAATGAAAGAAGTAGATATTCCTCTAAAGCGGGTTTTTATTGTTACCATCCCCGATATACATCGTAATTCTGTGTGGGTGAGTCACTTACGTAGCTATTGCCCTCCCTTCTCACGAATCTATACGAATAACAGCCTTACTTGTCGATTATTTATGGAAGCAGGTATGGAAGTAAAACCTACTGGCCCCTTTAACCGTGTTGATTTCAAGGGTGCCCAAATTAGAAAACATATGGCTGAAGGGACTAAATGGCGTCACATGGTTCCCAGAGCAGTATGGAATATTATAGAATCAATAGATGGACTAAACCGAATACAAGATATTATTCATGAAACTGATTGAAATCGCTTCCTAGCATCACAAGAAATCTCGGATGTCTGTAAATGCCGTCTACAAATCCATTTCGTTCTATAATCCCTATTCCCCGAGCTGATAAACTCTTTTTGATGGCAAAAAATAATGTAATGAAAACATCAGTTAGAGGGTCGTCTGAAAGCGTACCATTGTTGCGAAGGATACGAAAAAAAGAAGCAACACGAATTGAACTTCTTTCTAAAGAACTACGAGCTCGCTTATTCCGCATCGTTGAAGAGTTTCCACGTTTGGAGGCAGAAACTATTACTAGTTTTTATGTAGAAATACTAGATATTAGTTTCAATCTAGATAAGATTCGAAAAACATTGGGATCATTTTCTGGATCTGCTGATGTTATTTGGAAGATCAAACGTGAGTATCTCGGAGATGTTTGGCATGCGAATTCGGTAATAGAAGCAAAAAAATTACGAAGAGCCGCCTTTGGACGGATGAAATCAGTAATCACTAAATTAGACAGTAGATTAGAGTTTGTCGAAACTGTAAGGACTCGTATGCGTGGGATGCCAGGAATAGACTTGGACCAACCAACCATATGTATAGCAGGATATCCTAATGTTGGAAAAAGTTCTTTGGTAAACGCAGTAACGTCAGCAACACCTGAAATAGGAGCTTATCCCTTTACTACTAAAGAAGTGACATTAGGTCATTTAAAGATCCCTATTTTTGCTTCAGTTAATTCTACTCGTCCAATTAGTCACATCTCAGCACAAATAGTAGATACTCCTGGGATCCTTGATCGATCATTAGAAGAACGAAATGAGATTGAATTACGGGCAATCGCGGGTTTAAAAAATTTAGCTACAGCTATCGTTTTTATTTTTGATTTCACTCAAGTGAACTCCCTTATTCCTCAAAAAAACCTCTTGAATCAGATTAGTCAAAATTTTCAAGAAGTACCTTTGTTATTAATTTGTGGAAAAGCTGATCTACTTACTGAAACCCAAAAAACGGAGCTTCAACTCTTCTGGGAGCAAAATTTTCCACTAAAAAATATGCATATCTTATCAATGAACGACAAGAAGGAAATTAAGAAGTTATTGATCGATTTCTATGAAGGAAATCATACTCAAATCCAGAAAATCATGAACAAGAGAAAGATTGGAGAAATTTAATGAAGAGATATGCGATTTGTTTAGGTTATTTACCCACGCTTGACTATTCAGGATTCAGTAATCAATTACAGGATTCTCAGAATATCTTCACGCTTGTATTTTCAGCATTCAAGAAAGCTCGATTAATTGATCCCAAGTTAGATCCACAAATACGTTATGCAAGTCGTACTGATCGTGGTGTAGGAGCACTTTGCCAAGTTATCGCGTTAAAAGCTAAACAAACTCCCATTCTTTCTGAAATTAATTCCTATCTACCTGATTCGATTCGAGCTTTAAGTTTTTCAGGTGTGTCCTCTAATTTTCATCCTAGGCGAGACGCACAATTACGAACTTACTCATATTTTTTAACAGTTAATGGAAATTTTAATCTCTCTCTCGCCCGGAAAATCCTAGAAATGTTAGTTGGCAGTCATGATTTTCATAACTTCGCAAAAAAAGATCCAACAAAAGAAATTAATACAATTAAAGATATTAAAACGGCTAATATTATTATTGTAGGTGAAAATACATATCAAATTCGGTTATCTTCAAAATCTTTTCTCTGGCAACAGATACGGCGGATTATTAACCATCTAATCGAAGTTTCAACTGGTTTACATGATTTAGAATACACCCGTCATCTTCTAAGTCCAGAACCTGCAAAATTCAAACCTGCTCCAGCCCCACCAGATAATCTGATCTTAGAATATATACAGTATGAAGAGGTCAAGTTTTACTACGATCAAAAAGCTCTTCAATCATTTATTTACATTTTGAAAGAGCATCTACTGGCTGTTAAAGTGAAATCAGCATTATTTGATTTCATGGACACTCATTTACAAGAAAAAATAGGTTGAGGTGGATTCTTGAGTGTTGACACTTGTTCTCATAATACGATGCTAGAGTAAAGAGCTTTTTCCATGGAAATTTAATGTTAACTTGCGAAAATATGAAGTTATGAGAGTTGAAAGGTATCCAGAGATTCTATGTCGTCATCTAGGAAACGAGTTTGATAATTTATCACATATAATTAGAAACACTATCAAACGGTATTATTTCAAAGACTCATAAATTCCAAACTGGAATGACCGTTAAGTCATGTTCCAACACGCCAGCTAGCAAGATATTTTTCTTGTTCTGAGGTCAGTTTTTCTAGTTCAATCCCGAGGGCATCACACTTGAGATAGGCTACATTGTTATCTATGTCATCAGGAATTTGTACAACTTGTCCTCCAAGATCTCCTAACTCTTCTTTATGTTTAACGATATATTTGCTGGCTAAAGCTTGTAAAGAAAAACTTAAATCCATCACGCTTGACGGATGTCCTTCTGCTGCCGCTAGATTAATCAACCGTCCTTCTCCTAACAGATTTATCTTTCGGTCATCTTCCAGAGTATACTGTTCGACGAATGGTCGAATCTGTACTTTTTTGGTTGCTAAGGCCTCTAGCGCTGGAATGTTGATCTCGACATTGAAGTGTCCAGTGTTACAAACGTTACATTGGTTTTTCATCACTTCGAAGTGTTCTTTGCGCACCACGTCTTTGCACCCTGTTGCTGTGATGATGATATCGGCGATTTGCGCTGCCTCGTACATGGGTATCACTTCCATCCCATCCATCACTGCCTGGAGTGCAGCGTGCGGCTCTACTTCTGTCACTATGACTCTTCGTGCTCCCATCCCTTTTGCTCGCATAGCGACCCCTTTTCCGCAGTGGCCGTATCCTGCTACTACAAAAACCTTTGATGCGATCAGATCTGCGGTTGCTCTCAGGATCCCATCGATACTCGATTGGCCGGTTCCGTAAACATTGTCGAACATATTTTTACAGGGGGAGGAGTTGGTTGCCATTATGGGATAGAGTAATGCTCCATCGTCCGCCATCGCTTGTAGACGGATAATTCCTGTTGTGGTTTCTTCTGCTCCACCCCATACCCCATCGATGATATCTGTTGCATCACCAATGACCTTTCTAACAATTTCTACTTCCTCATCCGTTTCCCCGCGCTTTAGTTTGTGAAGAATCGAGACTAGATCGGCACCATCATCGATTGTAATATGTGGTCTAGCTTTCATGACTTGACCAATTGCTCGATAATATCCTTCCGTGTCCATAAATTTCCAGGCGTAGACGTGGACACTTTTTGAAACAAGGGCAGCTGTAATCTCATCTTGGGACGATAACGGATTTGAAGCACAGAGGTATACTTCTGCTCCCCCTGCTAGCCATGCTTCACATAATTGTGATGTCTCTTTAGTAACATGGAGGCATGCTCCAATACGCACTCCTTTAAATGGCTTTTCTTCTTTAAACCGCTTTTTTATAATCTGGAGAACAGGCATTCGACTCGCTGCCCATTCCATGGTTTTTAATCCTTCTTCTTTAAGTGAGAAATCTCTTATCTCGTATGTTTCACCTTTTTCTGTCTGAATTGGCAAAATAATTTCACTCGTAGAATTTTATTGAAAATGTAATCACACAAAAGAATGGGAGTTTGAATGATTTAATAGCGCTGCTCTATAAACTCAGCTATTATTTTTGATAATATTTATAATAATATAGCAAATTGATAATTGATGATCCCTGTTGAAACAAAAAATTTCAAGTGAATCTCAAGAACGAATTCTACTAGGATTAAGCAGGCGTAAAAACCCATCTTTACGGGGGGTTGCAGAAGAGATTGGGGTATCTTCTTCCTGGTTAAGGAAACAGATACTGAGAATGCGAAAAGAAGGCATTATCCAATCATGGAAACTTATACTGAATCCAAGGTCTTTACAACAGCAGATTTTCTTTTTCTTCTTGAAAACAAACCCAAATGAACCGGATGTCATAACGAAGTTATTGAAAATATCCGAATTGAAGACAGATAGCGAATTAAGCACTCTAGAGGGAATTACTGGAGACTATTCTTTGATTGGACGCTTTCATTCTCCAAACGCATCGAAATTCTTGGATTCTCTTGATCATTTGTATGCACTTGTTGGAAAAACTGGTTTTCAAAAATTCCAATTAGTTGAAGTCATTAAGGTGTATAAAGAACATGGATTGCCCTGTTCAGAACCTAGCAGATATTTTAAATCTCAGGACGAGGAGCAAAAGAAAATCCAAAAGGTACAAAAAATCGGAGAAGATTCTGAATTACCACCTTCATCTTACCAGATCGCAGAAAAGCTTGGAGTGAGTCAACCAGCTGTCTATCGTCAGCTCCGGAAATGGAAAGATGAAAAAGTAATCCTAGGTTATTCATTATGTTCATCTTTTTGGCAAAGTAATTTTCTGCACACTTATGTCCACGTGAAAGCTCCTCTAGGAAAATATCGTGCTGTTATCGATTATTGCCTCCAGAATGATCAGGTTATCCATGTTTCTAGAACAAATCAGGAATATTCTCTAATTTTAAAAACCCGTCACTCTACCTTATCTGAATTAAATAATTTATTGAAGAATTTATACCAAAATGCTGAGGTGGAAGACACTTTAACAAGACTTGTATTGGAATCATATGACATTTCAGGGATGATTAGAATATTAAAATAACTTAATCATCTATTTGAGGTTCTGGTCACTTTTAGATATATAGTAGGACCTAAGATAGTGTATAGTAAGGCAATAAAAAGAATAGCACTAAGAGTTAGGTAATTGGGGAACAAAACAAAAATCATTACGATTAGTCCAGCGATACAAATAGCCACCATATCAGGAGTTTGCCCTCTTTTTGGTGTTGGGTAATCTGTTGTTAATATCATTAAAAAGCCTGTTATTAGTGTTAACAATGTGAGGGGAAGGCCATTAGGCCAAAATAACCATGTCATCTCAGGTTGTGTTGCTAGAATTGCACTAGATCCAACTAAAAGGGCTGCAGCGGGAGATGGAAGCCCCTCAAAGTGAGTTTCTGTGGGATGAGTGGCAAAACGCATTAATCGTCCCCAACCACACAAAGAATAAAATCCTGCAATGCCTAATGCAATATATACGCTTAGTCCAGTAATTTCATTTCCAATAATAGGTGAGTTAAGCAACATAATGCCAGGAAGGATAGCAAAAGTAATGACATCACCAATAGAATCAGAGTAAGCTCCCAATGCAGAGCTGATTGGGGTCATTTTAGCTATTCTTCCATCTAGAAAATCAAAAATTGCGCCAAATATCAGCAGTTGCATTGGAAGGTGTGGGAAATCATTTGGATAATATAATGATACAATAATTCCGATAACACCACATAAAGCATTCAAACCAGTGAAAAAAAATGCAAGAAGAGTAAATTTATTTAGTGAAATCAGAATTCTCACCATAAGAAGGGTTAGCTTGGTTAATCTTTTAGTTGTGCAATTGGAGTTTGACCTGCAACCATTTTGTCTTTTTCCTTGACAAGGATAATAAATTTCTCAGGAGGAAAATGAATGTCGACCTCACTACCGTAGTATATCATTCCAAGGCGGTCACTTTGCTGAATTTGATCATTTACTGAAAAATAGCATGTACTGCGTCGAGCTAGAATCCCGACAATCTGAACTACGAGAAATTCACCGATTGAATTTTTAATATAAATTATTTGCCGAGTATTTTCCTCTGTTCCCCTTCGAATGAAAGAAAGGAATGGCCAATGCTTTCCCTCTTGATTATCGATCGCAGTGATATTACCCGAGACGGGAACTCGAGTTACATGAACATCAAAAAGTGTCATTCGAATCCTTATGATTCCTTTTAAAGTGTCAAGTTCGTAAATTTTTCCGTCAGCAGGGGCAATTATAAGTTGAGAATCGCGATTAATCTCACGATCGGGATCTCTAAAGAAAAAAAGATGTCCACATAATCCTAAAAACAGAATAGGGAGGAAAAGCATTAGAAAAGGAAAAACAACACCGTAGAAACCGAAAACTATGAAAAGTGTAATGAAAGCAAGAGTTGTATTCTCATGTCCAGGAGATAAAGGCAGTAAAGGTGACATATATCACGCAATCCCAAAATTACTCGGTTCCATTTCATCCTGAATGAAATCCCAACATTTATCGTACAAATTCTTAAATTCTGCATCAAAGGACCATTTTAGGCTGGCAATTTCAGCTAAAATAGAAAGAGAAGTCATTTTTTCAAGAGGAACTCCTATATTGTGGTTTTCACGCATCTTTTCGTAGAATTGCATGATTAATTTGAGCATCTTGAACTGTTTGTCTAAACTACAATAAGAGTCATCAGAATAGGCATTTTGTTGGAGAAAGTCTTCCCTAATCATTTTAGCAGCTTGAAGAATAATTTTTTCAGATTCAGGTAAAGCATCAGGGCCTATAAGTTGTACTATCTCTTGTAATTCTTTTTCCTTTTGAAGGAGCGCCATTGCGTCCTCTCTGAGTTTGTTGAAGTCTGGTGCGACTTTTTCCTGATACCATTTTGCCAATGAATCAATATATAGACTATAACTCTCTAACCAGGAAATTGCAGGAAAGTGTCTAGAACGGGCTAACGGATAGCTTAATGCCCAAAATACTCTAACTGTTTTCAATGTATTCTGAGTTACAGGTTCTGAAAAATCACCTCCTCCAGGAGAAACCGCACCAATGGCAGATATACTAGCTTTATGACCAGATAGCGTTTCAATTCTCCCCGCTCTTTCATAAAATTCTGCTATTCTAGAAGCGAGATAGGCAGGGTAGCCCTCTTCTCCAGGCATTTCTTCTAAACGGCCTGAAATTTCACGTAGAGCTTCAGCCCAACGGCTTGTTGAGTCCGCCATTAATGCGACATCGTACCCCATATCACGATAATATTCAGCAATGGTGATTCCCAAGTAGATAGAAGCCTCTCGTGCCGCAACAGGCATATTAGAAGTGTTGGCAATCAGAACAGTGCGTTGCATCAATTTCTCTCCCGAATGTGGATCTTCTAGATCTGGAAATTCCTTCAGAACTTCAGCCATTTCGTTACCACGTTCTCCACATCCAACATATACAACAACAGTGGCATCAGACCATTTTGCGAGTTGGTGTTGACTAACTGTGTTATGAAGGGTGAAGGGTAAAATCCCACCAACAAAATTATGAGTAACATCAACAGTTATATCATAAACGGGCATGGTATCTTCAACTAATTCAATTGAAGTTATCTTGTCAAAATAAACCTCCTGTGAAATATCAATAACTGCATCCAGAGTTTGCTTTGTTGGTATATCAATCTCGTGACTCTCTAATGCTTCAGAAATGCGATTTAAAGTCGATCGTGTCGGATTTTGCCCTTTGTTGGTATAATTAGTTAATCTAATGCCTTCACGTTGTCTTAACTCATCATATTCAGCATGTTCTGAGATCTCTTGATTTAATCGAACCAATAATTGCTTATTTAGAGGGACAACATCGCGTCCAACGAAATGCGTTATATTCTCTGCTGCATAAGAATATAGTGCTTCAAGTTTATCGTAGTGGTATACCTTATTAGTTTTAAAATATCCTGCAAGAATTTCTGCTTCTATCCCATCTATATATAAGATAAATTGCTTCCCCTTACTTTTGCCTCTATAGAGAAGACCGAGACGCGTAAATAAATATCCTAAATCGCTGTAAAGATTCTTACTTGCAGTACTAAATTCAATTGTATATCTATAGAAAGACCCATCTCCTGCGAAATAACCTGCTAAGAAATGAATTAATAATTGATCAGATCCTTTTCGTATTGCTAATGGGATCCTAACATTGTACGTTTTCTTCTTTTTTGGAATACCTAAATAATACAAGAATTTTCTGACAGAGTCATTTCGAAATCGTGCATACGGAGTTCTTTCTGAATTATCTTGACCTATTTCAACTTCTATATTGAATACTATTTCAGTTAGGATTTTAAACCTATTGAGAATTTGATAATTCTTATTATAAAGGTAAATACCTCCTTTTTCCCCCTTGATATGCCCATCTGCAACAAAAAGTCCTATCCACTCAGCTAATTTCTTAGTGAAAGAATAAGGTATTTGAAATGGTTCGGATTGACGTTCTGACTTTACAACTTTCACCGGTATTTTGGCGCTATCAGCCAACTTGGCAAGTTTTTTGAGGAAACTCAAAGTAGGTTTATTTTTAAGTAACCAGTATCCCATAAACACATTATATGAGACATCCAATTTTTCAGCAATCTGCTTTAAGGTCATTCTTTCTTTAAGCTGTATTATCAATTCTATCATTTTTTGTAATGGTTGATGTTCAACCACTCGGAGTGAAAGATCTATATCATAAGAACTGAACGTTGTTTCTTTTCCTTTTATTGACAGCTTTCTGGGGACAGCAAGACTATCTCCAATCTTGAGATCTAAGGCTTTAACTTTTTCAATAGATTTACCATTAAACTTAAAGAGTTTATGGATAGGAGTAACCTTAACAGCCCTTCCAGATCTTGTCTTAATCTTGACGATAGAGCTTGTACTTCCACAATAAATATGAGTGGCCTTCTGAGGACCATATTTTGTTCCATCAAATGATATCACTGATAAAGGATTCTTCAGGCGAATCATTGTCTCAAGACCTGTATCTTCCTCAATGATACCATTATTGTCTAAATAATAATCATATAGTTGCTTAATAGGGATATTATCTCCTGATTCTAGTAGAACAGGAGTATCACCTGTTATACACTTGCCTGTTCCAAATCCTCCAGGAATGGCGGCTACTCCTCCCTTAGCTATTGGAAAAAAGGTGTCAAATATACGTTGACCTGTTACTAATGGGATAGTTGCTTCTAATTTCCGTTTAAATGGACGTGGGTTTCTAACAGGCCAAGTTTGCTTCATTATAATAGGTAATGCAAATGGAAATTGGCCTTCAACATCGATTTGTGCAATAGTTTCTGTTATTGAATATTCATCAGGTTCAGCAACCATAGTAACTTTGGCAGAACTAATATCAGGGGGAACCATGATTCGATGATTCACCATTCTGGATTCTTTTACTTCTCCAAGGTATGACCCCCCCTTTATACTGTCTCCCTTCTTCACCAACGGTTCAAAAAACCATTTTCTATCTAAATCTAACGGAGCAGCTGTGAGACCACGAGTTATGAAATCTCCTTCTTCCAATCGAAGAGCTGGTAAAGGGCGCTGAATACCATCATAGATGCGTGTTATTAATCCTGGACCAAGCTCTGCGCTCAGAGGATTTCCTGTTGCAACTGCCTCTTCCCTCGGTTTTAAACCAGTAGTTTCTTCGTAAACCTGAACTGTTGAGATATGCCGATTTCCAGTTTTATTGATTCGTATGATCTCTCCGATTAACTGTTCCTCACCAACCCTAACGATTTCATAAAGTTGAGCACGATTCATGCCACTAATTTCTACTACAGGGCCTGAAATTCTAACAATTTTCCCTGTTTGGGCTTTCGATGTCAAGATAGAATCCTTCTAATTCATTTTTATCTAGCTTGTTAATTGCTGATATGATTACTTACGGACTAGGAGATGTTCTAACGAAAAGAATCGTTGCAGACATTATCAAAGGAATTAAAAATCATATTTTAAATTGATTGTTACATCTCAACGGCAACATAAACAAAGTTTGAACCTGTTAAGAAATACCAAAGCTAATACTATTATCGTTGGAAACCTCTCACCAAAACAAATGACAAAAAACAACAGAAAAACAGTTAAAGGAAAAAAGTACCAGAACGGTGTCAATCATGGTGTCCACAACACCGGTCATCTTGGCCGCTTTGTCGAATTGTTAACCTATAAAGCTAAGCTTATGGGTAAAAGAGTAATAACAATTGATGAGCGAGACACTACCAAGAACTGTGCTGTTTGTGGTCATAAAAAAACACCCATGCCTCTTTATCAAAGAATCTATTTCTGTGAGTATTGTGAAACCATTCTTGATCGTGATAGGAATGCAGCTATCAATATCATGAAGCGGTTTCTCTCATATAATGCTCTGTGGACGAGCTACCAATATTTCCTGGATCACCTAGGAATTCTTGGTAATCTACGACAGACAGTCGACAGTAAAACGAAAGCTTCCTATCCCTCTCCTGTTATTAGATTAATGTTAGGTTCTGAGAACTCGTAGGAAGCCACCTGCTTCAGCTGGTGGTAGTTCACGACTCGATTCAATCCCCAAAGGAAATCGTTTTATTTGAATACCAAATGGTACAAATTAGATTATTTTTCTCCTGTGGAGACTCTCGAAATGACGACTAATCAAATGGATATTTCTCCAGAAACTTTAAAGAAAGTAGTAAAAAGAGTTAAGATAGAAGAAGAGCTGAGAAAACTGGAAAAGAAAATAGAGAAGCTCAAACTTCGTGCTGAAATTGAAGAATCTGATTTCAGTAAAGAAATAAACGAACTTGATCATACAATCGCAAAATTAATTAAAGATAAAGAGAAATACAGATCATTAGAGCACCCGATTTTTGATCTTATAAATAAACAAAAAATTTTACAAAAGCGCATTAAGAAATTAGAGAAGAAAAAAACTGGGATTCAAACCTCAGTTTATGAATCTCTTAAAAACGAATATTTGGGAGAGAAAGAAGCAATAACACAACAAATCACCCAGATAGTCGAACAATTAAGAGAATTAAAACAAGGAGCTTCAAAAGGAGCTCGCTCTCTAAAATACAGTATTGAAGAGCTTTCTGTACGAAAAGAGATCGAAGAAATTCCAGAAGATATCTTTAATCAACGAATTTCAGATCTGAAGAGTGAATTGGCACAATCAGAGGAATTACTGTCAGCTGCTACGTTCTTACTAGAAATGGTGAGAAATTAATTGACATCGGAATTTTCAACACGATTAGAAGATGCAAAGAAATTAGTAAAAGAGAAATGTGTCAAAAAATACATTATTACCGACAGTAGTACCCAGAAAGTGGAACGATGGGTAGTAGTGGGAAATACGAGAGAATACCTAAATATGGTGGATCCTTATTGGTGCCGTTGTTACGATTTTCAGCATAGTGTATTGAACAACCGTGTTCCTCAATGTAAACATAATCTCGCTGTTCAAATCGCACTTCGTGAGAGATTGTTCGATACATATTGTCTCGATAAGGAAGAATATGCTTTTATTCGTTCTGAATTCCTATTATCTTGAAAAAATGTATGGTTAGGCATTTTTTTGATCTTTCATTTGCATTGCCCTCGTAAAAAGCTGGAATAGAAATTCTTTAACCGATTTAATTTCTAATGGAGGAGCATTATATCCTGCAGCGCTATCGTGTCCACCTCCTGTCCCGCCAAATTTATTGATTAATTCAGGAATAATATCTTTTCCAAGAGACATTCTTGTTTCTTTCGGAAGGCCCAAAGCTGTACGGAAGCTAATTCGTGTTTCTTGCTTCCTATCGGCAATGACTATAGCAACATCTCCTCCTAAAGAAATAAGTGAACGAGCCGCCGCCGCTTCAAACGAACTTACATGTGAGAAAAGTAATATCTTGTCATTAATGTGAAATCGTTTCATACGTTGGGCTGCCTTAATACAAGCTAGCTTTTCTGGATGAGAACGAGAGGAAAAAAAGAGTTTCATTGTCTCAAGATAGAGATTAGAATTATTGCAGAGAAGAAAATTGACACATTCGAAAAGTTCACTATCAGCATACAGAAATCGTCGTGTATCAAAGATGATTCCTGCAAGAAGGCCTTTAATGACTTGTTGAGTAAGACAAATACCCTCATTGTAGTACCAAGATGCAATGATTTCAGTAGTTGCCCGGAAAGAATCAAGTTGATAGTCAAATACTACTTCAAATTCCAATGGAGTACGAATATGATGATCTATAACTGCAAATTGTCTTTTTGGAGCAATTAATAGAGGATCAATGAAATTTGTGTCAAGAAGCACAAATAAAGCAGGAGAGATGACTTGGTTAATTTCAATGGGATCTAAATAATATTCAGTATATTCTAGCAAATTGTGACCTAATGCACTCAGTGTTGGTTCCAAAGTACGAATTATTAGATTAGGGTTTATAACTCGAATCAGATGGGTTAAACCAATAGCTGCCCCTACAGCATCTGGATCAGCTTGAGAGTGCATTACTAAAACGATCATACCTTGAAATTTTCTCAGAAATTCAAAAAAAATATGATAAGAAGGAATAGGTCTCATTTTTTTCAACCATTACTTGTTACTTAATAATGCTTCAACTTCTGCATGCAACAAACGCACCCTCTTAAGAATTGGATGGGATTTCTTGAGGTATTTGCTATATCGTTCAATCACTTCATCTATTGATAATAAAGGTTCTTTTTTTGAAATATTATCCGCATAGGTAATTATTTTCTCTTCCAAAGTCATAGGGAGGTAATCTTGAAAGGGTAATCCTAATTCTTTGGCTTCATGCTTCGTTATTCCACCAAAAAGATGATTTTCAGCAATTTGTGCCAATTCTTCAGCAAGGCCCTCTTCTCGTAAAATTTGAGCGCCGATAATGCCATGATTCAAACGGTGTGATTTACAACGACCAATGTCATGTAATAAGGAACCTGCAAGAATAAAATCACAATCTATGTATGTTCTTTGTTCTTTGAAGGTTCTTGCAACACTTAATGCTGTTTGAGTCGTTAAAATCAAATGAGAAATAACACTTGAAGGTGTTGAGTAATCCAACAGTAATTGAATACATGTAACATAATCTGGAAAAGATGTCATTGTAGAGTTTCTCGCAAAGAAACATTCGATTAGTTGATTAGAAATCCACTCTAATGTTTTCATGTTAAGAAGATTATTTCGAATACATTGATGTGATAAAGCCAACTTTCAGGAAGTTTACTTGTTATTCAATCTTTTGTGGTTGAAATGTGAATTGTTTACAATAGGTAGGAAGGAATTTGAACCCTCGATCACCGATTCCCGAAATCGGCTTCAACCGCATCAGGATCGGATTGGGTGTGCAATTCCTTGATGAAGAGGGTAAATTCTAATTGGTGAAGAAAGTGTTTCATGAATATTCTCCTGTGTTATTATCTGTTGAGAGGTAAGAGGAATTTCACTACATTTGAATGTAATAAGGGTATAGGGACGGAGGGATTTTCATTACACGGTGCACAACCGTGATTACTTTGAACCCCCGATCTCCCGGAGTTACGCCGTAAACCAAAAGCGACTCACGGACCCGAACCGGGAACTCTTCCAAGCTAAGCCACGTCCCTTTACTATGATACTGGATTTTACTCAATTTGTTTAGATATTGAGTGAAAAAGAGATCAAAGATCTTCAAACCCTTCTTCCACTACTTCCTCTTCTTCCTCAGAGATTTTTTTGTCTTTTGCGGCAGCAGCTGCAGCTACTATAGCAAATTCTGAATAGCGTGTAAGAAGTCGTTCGATTTGGTCATTTGATAAACGATCGCCTGTTATAGATCGGACATCAATTGGTGTCTCGGGATTGATATTTAATATTTGGACAACAAGGATTCGAGGAAGATCAAATTCTTCGTGTATTGCCTGAATAGCTTCCTCTGAAAATGCAGCTTCACGTGATAGTTTTTCAGCATGTTGAGCTGTAACTCGTTGAACGTAATTAATACCTGTTTCTTCTCGTATTTTTAAGAGCTCATGTACTTGCCCTAAAGTAATTGGTTTCTCATCCAGGACTTTTCTAACCATTTTTCATTCCTACTCCTTGGATATCTCAATTCTTCATTGCAATTGTGCTTTTAGATGTTCAGGTCGTGCAATTATTTTTTTGAAGCTCTTTCCATCAGAAACTTCGATTAAATAAGCTTGACCACGTTTTTCTAAAACAATTCCAGTCTTTCCATGAAATCTTCTATGAGGTCGTCCTTTTTGGACACTGGGTTCAATTACAATATTTACTTTGGAGTTCACCTCATAATTCGCTAAAGTTCGGGATAAAGAAGGTAAACCACGTTTCCTTGGATGTTTCGAAAAAATTTTTCGTGTCCTAAAGTTAAAACCTTTTGATTTCTTTACCATTCTGTCTTATCTCCAAGTATTTGAGCTATTCTTCGGCTTTCAAGTCCAAAGGAGGGCCAATGGCTTCAGTGACACCATTAGAAGGGAGTGTTTTTAACCTATTTTTGGATTTCTTTTAAAATTATAGAATCCTTCTAGAAATGGCATCAAAAAGAGTCCTTCTCACTCATAACTTCAACGACATCAAGTTGAGTAACCAGAGCATTAGTATTAAGACGTTCAGAGAGATTCGGTTGAGTTCGCCCCTTATCTCCACTGATTAGCTCTTTCACATATAACCCTCCTTCACAAACTAGATAAGCCGCCAATTGATGTGGTTCTAATTTCTCAATGACAAACGTCTGAACTTTTCTTGATCGAATTTTATCCGCTCGACGATGAACTACTCGTAATGGAGTTCGCTGTTGGATAAGTGAATCTGAAAATTCATCTACAATGGCTAAAATTTCCGCTTTTTCAAGTTTTACAGGGGGATCTAAAGAAATAATTACTCGATAACCTTTTGCATTCCGACTTGATCGTGTTTTGAGCTCACGAACTTTAGACCTATTGGTTATCCCTTCGATATCAAGTTCGACTTTCCCTTTTGCTTTTTTGTTTACTACTTCCATCAGTTTCTTGAGATTTAGATCTCTCTTTTTTGGTTCAGAAATTTCAAGAATAAATGGCCGTCCATTTCCTAGCATACGGGCGTCAATATCTTCTCGGCCTGAACCATGGAATTTACTAGCAGTACCTTTGGCTGCAGAGAGAAAGGGGTCTGAAATATATTCTTCCACTGATTCTTGGTACATTTTTCCCGTAAAATTACAATTTTCACAGCCTATCCCTCTGCATTTACGACAAAACCATTTTGATTGTGGAATTCCACGTTTTAATTTCCTATATCTCCCCAAAATGAATAGGGGATTCGTTTTAATATTAATTTGATTATTGATGAGATCAAATGTTAAGACTATATCAGGGGTTTTAAATTCAACAGTCGCATAATCTATTTGTTCTTGTAACAGCTTTCCCATTTCACGATTAAACTCTGATTTAATTGCTTCTCCAAATTCGAGATTATAGGTACTTCGAATTGTATCTTCTTTGTCTATTATTGAAGGAGGGAACTGACTTCCTACAAGAAAAGTAGTAAATTCATATTCTTTAAGGGCTTTAAGAGCATCATTAGCTAATGCTTTCATATTTTGTGAATTAAGTTTATCCTGACAAATTTCACAACGAAAAGTGACAGATTGAATTTCTGGATAAAATCGTTGAATTGATATTTTTCCAATATCAAAGTCTTCAGATAACAATGATGACGAGTTTGGGGGTTCTTTTTTTGATAAGCGGCGAGAATTCTCCCATTCCATCAAGAGCAATATTTTTAGTGCTTCACCTCGTTTTTTGTTTGATAATCCGGATAGCAAATTGCCAAATTGCCTACCAAGACACGAGTTACAGCAATGTATATCCTTAATTAGTCGCTTAGCCTTACTTAAGATTGATACTTCCATTTATAAAGTCCTTCAGCAGTAATCAATAGGAATCAAAGAAAATAGCCTTAATTTGTTTTAATTTTCAGTAAGTTCAATTTTTTTTCTACAGAATAAATAAGCAGACAAAGAAGTGAACAAAATAGTAGTCGAAAAAAGAAATTCAATAGATCTGGATCATAGGAGTAGGAAAATTATCATGAGGCGGTTTTTTATGATATCAAACACAGTAGATACTGCTAAACCTCTTTCTCTAAATTCATTAACCGGATATGGCAGATTGGATGTACTTTGTCGGTGTATTAATGCAGCTTTCTTTCTTTCAAACGATTTTAGGAAAGAAGTTATCCTTAACATTTACTTTCGAATTAACAATAAAATTTTGGAGATTTGGGGTGAAGAAGTTCGCGGGATAAATCCAGACGAAAGAGCGATAGCAGGAGTACTGAAACGCGTGTTTAACGGTCATACTCATCCTGGGATAAGATTTTATTCATCAAACCTAGAACATTGGTTGAAAAAGCAGAAATCGATTGTCATCGACATAAGGGGAGAGCAATCACCCCACGTGCTTAATGAGTATGATTCATTCTTGCTTGGCGATCAAGCAGGATTTCAAAAAGAAATTTACCAATTATTTTCTAAGTTACCCAAATTCTCCCTAGGATCCCCTGAATATCTAAGTTCTCAAGCGATAACAATTCTCAATTATCTCTTAGATAGCTTTGAACCAGATGAATGAAATTCTATTCTCCTTAGAAGGGTATTTTTCTAAAACTACTATAATAAACCTTTTAATCAAGAATATGCCTTGAAAGAAAATTTATTAATCAGTTATAAGTAATGATGAATAACGTACTTCAGAACTTATGCATACATTCACCGAGGTAGAATACAGATGCTTGATTCTTTGAGCTCATCATTACGGAAAGCGATCATGAAAATTCGCGGTGCACCTATTGTTGATGAGAGATTGATAAATGAATTAGTCAACGATTTAGAAAATGCTCTTCTAGCAGCTGATGTTAACCTTGATTTAGTACTCTCTGTTACTGAAAAAGTACGAGAGAGGGCTCTCAAAGACATCTTACCCATGGCTATTAGTCGCAAAGATTATACTCTGAAAGTGATCTATGATGAACTGGCCAGCCTATTGGGTAAAAAATTCACTCCATTACGTCTGAATCCTGATGAGTTATCCATTTTGATGTTCATCGGTATCCAAGGGTCAGGTAAAACAACATGTATCGGGAAAACTGCCAACTACTTCCAGAAAAGGGGGTATTCCGTTGGAGTTATAGGAGGAGACACGTTTAGACCCGGTGCTTTGGCTCAACTTCAGCAATATCTCGCACCAATAAATGTTGAAGTATTTGGGGATGAAAAGGAGAAAAAGGCTACAAAAGTTATTAAAAAGGGATTAAACTATTTTAAGGAGAAAAAAAATATTAACCTCATCCTGGTAGACACGGCTGGACGACATAAAGAGGAAAAAGCCTTATTAAAGGAAATGCAAGAAATTGCTAAAATAGCTAAACCCACAGAAATTACACTCGTTATTGATGCTACAATAGGGCAGCAAGCTCAAGCACAAGCAGATGCTTTTAATCGTGCAACCCCTATTGGTTCGATCATTTTAACTAAGATGGATGGTTCCGCTAAAGGTGGAGGTGCTGTCTCTGCTGTTGCAGTAACAGGAGCAAAAATCCGATTTTATGGTGACGGGGAAAAAATTCAAGATTTAGAGGAGTTCAATCCAACTCGATTTGTTGGATCCCTATTAGGGCTGGGTGATATCGAGGGTTTAATTCAAAGTGTTAATGAAGCATTTGATGAGGAAGATACGGCCGAACTTCGTGACGCTTTCAAAAAAGGGAAATTAACGTTGCGGCATTTCAAAATCCAGATGGAGAATGCAAGTAAACAATCATCTATCGGAAAATTAGTTTCTAAGATACCCGGAGTTGGTGCATTAACAGGTCAACAACCTATATTAGAAGCAGAGGGCCAAAAAAACATGAAACGATTCATCGCGATCTGTAACTCAATGACGGAAGAAGAACTGGATAATGCTCGAATAATTAAAGGTAAACGTATTCAAAGAATAGCACAAGGGTCAGGTACTTCCCCTCAAGAAGTGAAACTTCTTTTAAATCAGTTTAATCAAGCTTCAAAACAACTTAAAATGATGCGAAAGATGCGGGGACGCCGTGGAGCTACTCCTGGTAATATCCCACCAGGTTTTGAGGGATTGTTGGGATAAATAGTTGAATGACAGTAAGTTTCAGAATAGATTCTGACGAACAAAAAGGAATGCTCCGACCGGGATTTTCCAACCACAAACAATATGTTTGGGTTTTTTGAACCCGGGTCACAGGGGAGCTCCTGAAGACTGATCAACAGACTTTCATTGAGAGCCCTGAATGATGGGCCGAGCTACACTATCGGAGCAAATAGTGATAACCAATTTCTTTTAGGAGATAGATTTCCTTTTCATTTTTTTCCTGAATGCCCTGAATTGAAATAATCATGCTGGGGGGGGGCTTTTCGTCAGGTAAAATGGTATTTACCTAAATTCGAACCCCCGACTTCGGGATGTCTCGTCTGAAAGCGCGATCTGTGCCCTTAGAAAGCTTTGAGAATTATTCTCAGATTATGAGTCCCGCGCTCTCGGCATTCTGACTGTAGACAGTATGATTATACCAGGCTTTGCCACGATAAAATAATTATTATCGTTTAAGCCACCCCAGCACATATAATTCGGGGTGATCACCTTACACGAAGGGGTATTCAGCAATTTTCCTTGCAATGGCTCTAGGATTTTAAGGTTATGCAGGAACATCTAGGTTATTAAAATTGATAAAAATGTGTTCAATTTCATTCACATGAGGTCTTCAACTAGCTCGTTACCGCAGCTAATCTCCATCGTGCAGGATGAAACCCAACAGCCTCTATCCTGTTAGCATCAAACGCGTTCAGGAATGCTTTTTTCAGAATGTTATACTCACCATTCACATCAGCATTAATAATAGTGCCTTTTTGAGATTTGAATAGCCTTCTAGTCATTCTTCGGCCTAGATATTTGCTATGGTGTTCGATTGGCTCATTATCCAAAAAAGAACACAACATCACTTTTGATGAAATTTAAGTATAAAGACGACCTAAACCTTATACTCTCTATAAGAGATAGTTCCAGAGGATTTACAACTAGTCAAGAAGGAAATCAGACATTTCCTTATAGCCACCTAAAAAATCAATCCGTTAAAAGGAAAATACTTAGGTCGTTCTTAGATTTCTTTTGCTCGTATTAGTAAAAAGAGGATCAATTTAAAAAATTGAGAAAGAAGGGACAGACTTGGACGCTTATTTAGCAATGAGGTTATGGATACCTTTATTCAGTATCTAGCCCCGGTGGTGTAGTCTGGCCTAGCATTGATGGCTGTCAAAGCCTTATCAACTCTGATAGTCTGCCGAACCCATCCGACTCGGGTTCAAATCCCGACCGGGGCGCCAGAAACTTATGGGCGCATAGCTCAGCCAGGTAGAGCGACAGGCTTTTAATGATTATATTTTAATGATTAAACTGAAGATACCTGTTGGTCGGGGGTTCAACTCCCTCTGCGCCCGCTTTAATTTTACGATCATAATTTAATTGTTCTAAATTTCTTGAGTGGATCTCTCCTTAGGAGTAAAGGTCATTATCAACAATAATATTAACGCAATGATTGTCATAATCCCTCCATAAATAAACGCAAGATTAGCTTCTAAATAATATAGATATCCAGCAATAATCCCACCAAGAATACCTGCAAATCCCACTGAAGTCTGCAGTAATCCTATTCCAGTTCCTTTAAGACCTTGGGGAAGCAAATCTACCGCAAAAGCTTTTTGAATTCCATCAGTTGCGGCATTAAAGGCACCATATATTCCGAAGAATAAGAAAAGTAGAATTATATTTGTTGTGATGAGGAAACCAAAACACGTGATGGCAAATAGAGTCAGACCAATTGCAAAGACTAGTTTCCGTCCGTATTTGTCAGACCAATCACCAAAAGGAATAGATAAAATTGTGTAAACAATATTAAACCAAATGAAAATGATAATTGGGATTGTTATTAGGACTAGAGGGGACGCTGTTTCATCTATTCCTAAAACAACAGTTTGTGAATGGAGAATAAATAATAGGATAGTAAAATTTGCTAATCCAAAAATTATTGAGACTATTAAAAATTTATAATAGCTCTTCGGTAGCTCTTTAAGATTTTGGACTAAGCTTGTTATACGCTGGTCCTCTTCAGGGGTTGATTCGGCCGATTCGGAGATAAAAAATATCGGAATCACTGCAAGTAATGATATGAAGGCGGAGATGATAATAATAATCTTGAGAATTTCTAGTTCACCAATTAAGACATTGAAAAAGAGAAGAACAATTATTAATGCTAGAAATGATCCAATAATAGCTCCTGCTGTATCCATCATTCGATGAAAACCAAAAGCTTTTCCTCTTAATTCGAATGGGATTGAATCAGCCAGTAAAGAATCACGAGGTGCTCCTCGAATCCCCTTTCCCAATCTCTCTGTCGGTTTCAAGATTAATACTTGTTCCCAAGAGTTTGATAAGCCAATTCCAAGCTTCGCAAAAAACGGAATACCATAACCTACTGCAATTAATTGTTTTCTTCTTCTTGTTTTATCAGCTAAGTACCCAGAAATGACTTTTACAATATTCGCTACCGCATCTCCTAATCCCCCAATAAATCCAATAACTATACTAGAGCCTCCTAATGCAGCAATAAACAGAGGTAATACGGGAGTCATCATTTCTCCAGATATATCCGCAAAGAAAGAAACGAGACCTAGTAATAGAACGTTCCCTGAATACCATTTGCTATTCTTCTTAGTTTCAATTTCATTAGCTAGCATTTTATCCAAAAAGTTCCTCTCTTTACCATTCTTGAAGTGATCGTTGAGTGACTCGTAATTTTATTTAGATTTTCTCTTTAGACCAATTAGTTATAAGATGTTTTTACAAAAATCATGAGCAGCAAGTACTTAAGGAGTTACTTTAATCATGGATGTCATACTGGTAGGAAACCCAGAATTTGCGGGTAAAATTGCAGAAGCATTATCATCTTCAGCTTATATTGGAATTGACGAAAGAATTTTTCCTGATGGGGAGGTTTGTCCCCGCTTATTATCATTTGAGGAGAACCAACTGAGAGGAAACCACATTGTTATTGCTTTGCGGTTGAAATTGAACCAACCAAAGAACCAATATTTAGTCTCCCTACTTTGGACAATTTACAACGTGAAACGATATAATCCCGCACGGATTTCTTGTATTATGCCGTATCATCTTTATTCCAGACAAGATAGGGAATCTCGGAAAGGGGAACCCATATCAAGTAGACATCTAGCTTCAGCTTTGGAATCTGCTGGAGTAAATGATTTCATTACTATTAATTCACATACTCATGGAAAGGTGGACATTTCACAATTTTTCACAAATTCTCAAGCTAGCGATCTTTCTGCAATCCCAATATTGGGGGATGCTTTAAAATCACGTGTATCGTCTCCTCATGAGAGTATTTGTCTTTCCCCAGACGAAGGTGCACTTTTTTTAGCCAAAGGACTCGCAACAGCGATGAATACACCTTATTTCGCTGCTATTCAAAAAACAAGAAACCTTGATACTGGGGAAATCACCCAAAAACTGGAAGGTCTTTCTTTTGAATTTAAGAATCGAACAGTCATCATTATTGATGATTTAGTAAGCTCAGGAAAAACAATGATTGGTGCTGCAAAAATTGTAATGGATAATGGTGCAAAAGGAGTAATTTACGCCTATATACATGCAGTTCATTCCCCTGCTAGTTTTGCAACAATGCAAGGAGTTAACCCTATTCTAACAGTTGCAACTGACACTATTAAAACAAATATTAGTGGCCTTACCACAGTGAGTGTTGTTCCTCTCATCTGTAACTGGATTAAAGAAAATAGTTAATGCAAAATCCTTACGACTACCCTTTGAAAGAATTTTAGGATTCTTGATATTTGTCTATAAGGTCACGAATGGCAGATCGCACAAATTCAGAACGATTTGGATATTTACCATTTCTGACTAATTCAGCCATGGCATCAATGAGTTCTTCCTCTACATAGAGAGTGACTGTGCGAATCTTTTACACCTTCAGGAAAAAATCATACACTTGTATTGAGATCTCCGACAATAAAAAAAGGTTTTGCACAGTTAAGTAGTTTGGATCATACTGCAATGAGAACAATAAAAGAGAGTGAAATCTCTATTCATGTCCTAAATTATGGTTGTAGTGCTAATCGTGCCATTGCTGAGGGCTTGAAGGGGACATTGAAACGACATGGATATAATCTAACTAATTCTTTAGAAGATGCTGAAGTAGTAATCGTTAATACGTGTGTCGTAAAGCAAAATACAGAACATAGAATGAAGAGTAAATTGTTATCTTTGTATAAAACTAAAGAAATCATTGTAACTGGTTGTTTACCGGTTGTTATGCGTGATTGGGTTTCTAAGAACTTACCTCAAGCAAAAGTTCTTTTCCCAGAAGTCGCACATCAAATCATAGATTTGTTAAAGAACCAACCTGTCCAGGAAACGAAGACTTCAGCCCCTCACGATTGGTCACAGCTATATTCAGAAGATCCCTCTCGGTATAATCCTTTAATCACAACAATTGAAATATCCCGAGGTTGTTTAGGAACTTGTACTTTTTGCATTGTTAGAAATATCAAAGGTACTGTTCGTTCACGCTCACGAGAATCAATCTTAGCTGAAATCCATACAGCGCTAGAAAAAGGAAGTAAAGAAATATGGCTCACATCACAAGATACTGGCGCTTATGGATGGGATCTTTCCCCTAAGCTACACATTTCAACTCTCATTGAATCTATCACACGTTCAAAAGGAGAATTTTTCATTCGAATAGGGATGATGACTCCTATTACATTAAAAAGGTTTATTAATCCTTTAATTCAACAGATCCGTGACCCCAAAGTTTTCTCTTTTCTCCATCTACCAATTCAAACGGGATCTAATCGAA
>JAEOSR010000061.1 GCA_016840285.1 Candidatus Hodarchaeota archaeon
CTCACCAGATGGGTTACTACTTGCTGCTGGAGGCCGAGAGAATACAGATGGAAAAAAAATAAGGATTTGGGATGTTAGTACTGGAAATGTTATTGAAAAAGGATATTCTCCTCTTACGAACCAAACACGCATGATTAATTGTGTTGATTTTTCTTCTGATAGTAAAGTATTAGCTTCTGGGAGTTCTGATGGATCTATCAAGTTTTGGGACCTTTCAACTGGAGCCCCCATATACTCTTTTCCTGAAGAATCAAGTAGGAGTACCATCGTTTCTCTTACTTTTTCTTCAAACAATTATATCTTTACTTCCGCTAGTGATGACATGTTAACACTCTGGAATCTAACTTCGATTCCAAGAGACTACGATGGGGATGGGATGCCAGATGATTGGGAAAGTAAATATGGATTGAAGATTTTAGATTGGGGAGATAAATTCGACGATCCTGATACTGATGGTCTTATAAATAGTCTGGAATGCTTCTTGAAAACCAATCCCACTAATAATGATACTGATGATGACAAGATGCCCGATGGATGGGAATATTTGCGGCAATTAGATCCTACGAAGAATGACGCAGACTCGGACAAAGATGACGACGGAATGTCAAATATTTATGAGTATCAGTGGGATCTCAATCCATTATTTGACGATAGTTCTGAGGATTATGACAATGATAACCTCACAAATCTTCAAGAATTTCTGAATGGGAGATTAAATCCCCGTAATAATGATACCGATAGCGATCGCATGCCTGATCTTTGGGAAGTTCAAATGGGATTAAATGGTTCTGACTCGAGTGATGCTAAAGGAGATAAAGATCAGGATGGGATGGAGAATCTTTGGGAATATGATCACGGTTTTAATGCGTCTAATTCTGCTGATGCTTACGAAGACTTCGATGGTGATGGGGTGAGGAATGTTGATGAATGTAAGGGAGGTAGTGATCCTAAGAATTTTTGGGATGTTCCCCTTCTAAGTTTAAGTGCAGTTCATTTGCTGCTCGGTCTTTCTATCTGCATAATTCTGGGTATTGGCTTCATTACCGTGAAAGGATTTATAATATTCCGAGAAAAGCAACGAACTGCTCTAGTAAATCAATTAGGTGCACCTGATTATATCACTGCGGTGAAAATTCAACAATTAAACCTTAAAAACTACGCAGAGTTACAGGTAGAGGTGGATAAAGCAAAGGATATTATTACTGAAGGAACCCTGTCTCGTACTCGTGGTCAGTTACCCCTTGCAGTTCAATTATATGAACAAGCATTAAAACAATATTCACCATATATGGATGATCCATTGGTTGCTGAAACCGTTTTCAATATTGCCTGGGCTCAAAGAGATCTAGGAATATTACCACAGACCGAATCTTTAATGGAATATTTCCCTCAACCTCCTGATTCAGATTTAACTGTGAAAACTTTTCATAATATGCTAGAAGCAGTACTAGCAGAAGAGGAGAGAAACTGGGGGCTGGCAAATAAAGCCTGGCAGGCTGCTCTGGATTTTAAAGAGTTGAAAATTGAATATCAGGCCATTTGTCAAGGTTCATTAGTTAACCTTGAATTCAGAAATTGGTTAAGCAATCCAATTCCTCCTGATTATGAAAATTTGGTAGTTCAGGTGAACGAATGGCAGGAATTTTGTAGGAACGATAATCTCTATGATAGTCTGTGTTGGGCATATCTCACTCATGCTCGAATTACACTAGCTGCCATGGAGTTTGATGAGGCAGAAGATTGGTTTAATGACTGTTTAAAAACCGCAGAGGAACATCAAATTATCTATTACCAAGAAATTGTTCAAAGGGAAACTGAAGTATTTGAAAAGCACAAAAATAAAATCTATGCACTAACGAAAGAAGGTGAACCTCTTTCACCGTCTATACATACCCAATTAGTCCAAGAATATCTTCTCAAAGCTAAAGATATTGTGAAACAGGAAGACCAAAGAGAAATTTAGAAAAAGATTAAGCGTTATTTTGATACTTCTGTTCAGAGGAGGGTAGATATTAGTGCATCTCCACCAAACACTGTCTGATCTTCAATACAACCACTGAGAGTCAATATCAGTCCGAGGAGGACAATTATGAATATTATTGTTCGTATACTCACCTTCTTCATTCTTTATCAACTCCTTTCTTGTTTATCTAATGAAAACACAGATAATTACAAAGTGATATATAAATTTACATGCTGATGATGGAATACCGTCAAATATATGTTATATTTGATTTTTGCCGTAATAACGACGTATAACCAATGCATATAGACTTCGAAAAATAATTTTTGAAGTTCAAACAGAAAAAGAACAAGAAAAAAACATCAAAAACATTAAGAAAACCTTAGTTAGCCATTTCCTTGATGATGGTTACTCCCAAGTTGAATATACGGAGAATCGAATCGCATCATCAGCAAAATTAAACTGACTTGCTCGAATCACCAAATATGGACCGATTGTGTTAGTAGTTTTGCCTATTTTTCTTGCCCTTCTATTCATTATAGCCTGAAGAGGAGGAGGATAAAACTAATCCTCATGCACTACTATCGGAAAACCTACAATAAAACCCTAAAAAAGGGAAATGATGGAATGAGGAAGTGCATAAAAATCATGTATAACATTAATTGTTATTGAGGGTATTTATTGGCTTTTTCAGATTTATTCTCAGGTATCAAATTGAAATTACAGCACAATCATCTAAGTTCTTCTCTTGCTAAACTTAATCTACTGGAGAATCTAATATATCAGGGGAAAAGCCATGAGCTCTTAGATACTTTTGAACAACTGAAGAAAATTGGTGAGATATCACGAGTAGCCTCGATTGAGACACAAATTCTTGAAATCCTAATCCTATATGAACTAGGTGAATTTCAATCAGGATTAAACCTCACTGAAAAAGTTATCAACGTAGCCAAGCAATCTGAAGATCGATTATCGGAATTTAATGTTATACTGCTAAAAATGAGGGCATTGTTAGAGCTTGGTGATTTAAAAACGTGTTTGAACTTAATAAAAAGAGCAGAAGAACTTCTCTATATGTTTGAGGATAGCTTGGTTAAACATGTAAGAAGAAAAGAATCTGACTTGAACTACTTGAAAGCTCGAGTTTTCACAAGAACAGCGGAGTA
>JAEOSR010000062.1 GCA_016840285.1 Candidatus Hodarchaeota archaeon
AATCTGTTCCATCGCTGGGTTGGATAGTAAAGTACCAATTTTCCCCTTTACTAGTAGCTGAGCTGGGAATGGTAGTCTGGTTCTCATATACGGATTTTTCTATACCATTTTTGTACCATCGAATAATCGACTCACTTTCAACGTCTGTATCAGGATCAGTATAGATATAATTTGCATACAGATCGTCTTCAGTCTTTGGTTCACTTGGTGTTATAGCTAGCTCACTCGCAAATGGTGCTGTGTTACCAATCGTAACATTAATTGAGCTATCCACCCACTCACCAAAGTCAGTACCATCTGATGGGCGAACCTTGCAATGCCAGACCTGTCCCTTAGCGATATAACTGGTAGGTACAATTACAATATCTTCTAAAGCTCCTACAAACATACCATCCCTGTACCATAAGATTATAGTCTCACTTTCAGGATCTGAGTCTTCATCAGTATAGATATAACTTATGGAAATATCATCGATTGAAATGGGATTACTAGGAATTATTACTAAATTGCTAATTGAAGGTTTTGTATTCATAATAGTGATGATGGATGACGATTGTAAGTTCCCATAATCGGTTCCATCGTAGGGTTGAATAGAAAAGTACCAGTTCTCTTCCTTATTGGTGGCTGCTGCAGAGATAGTGGTCTGGTTCTCAAGGCTAAACTGCTCAACTCCATTTTTGAACCATCGAATAATTGATCCGCTTTCGGGATCAGAGTCAAGATCAATATAACTGTAGGATGTCGTGAGGTCATATCCAGTCTTTGGGTTAATAGGTGTTATAATAAGATTACTTACAGAGGGCGCCGTGTTGCCAATCGTGATGATAGAGGACGCGTTTAAGCTCCCATAATCGGTGCCATCGTTGGGCTGGAGGGTAAAGTACCAATTTTCCCCTTTGTTTGTGGCTGAGGTGGGGATAATTGTTTCGTTCTCATAACCAAATTGTTCAATCCCATTTTTGTACCAGCGAATAATCGACCCACTTTCTGGATCCGAGTCTGGATCTGAATAGATATAAATTGATGTAAGATCGTTCGTAGTCTTCGGATCACTAGGTTCTATAGCAAGACTATTGGCAGACGGCGCTGTGTTGACAATGGTTACGTTGTCTGAAACACTTATCAAATCACCAAAGTTTATACCATCGGATGGCCGGATCTTGAAGTGCCATTCCTGTCCTTTGGCAGTAATACTGGCAGCGACTGTAGCAGAACCATTTAAAGCTCCTTGAAGTACGCCATTTTTATACCAATATATCTCTGTCCCGCTTTCGGGATCTGCATCGACATCAGTATAGATATAACTTGCTATAAGACTTTGGCCAGTTAGAGGCTCATTAGGACTTAGAGCTAAACCGCTAACAAATGGCTTTGTATTCGTTATAGTAATGATGGGAGATATCTTCAGATAGCCATAATCACTTCCATCGCAGGGTAGGATCGTACAGTACCAGTTTTCCCCTTTGCTTGTAGCTGACGCAGGTATAGTAGTTTGGTTCTCATAAGCAATTTGTTCAACATCATTTTTGAACCAGCACACATATGATCCGCTTTCAAGATCAGAATCAACATCGAGATAACTGTAGCTTCCTATAAGATCATCATCAGTCTTAGGCCTCCAGGGATCTATATTAAGATCACTCACAGACGGTGCTGTGTTGCTAATCGTGACAATGGGGGATAATTCCAGACTGCCATACTCGATACCATCACTAGGCTGGATGGTAAAATACCAATTTTCTCCTTTACTGGTCGCTGAAGCAGGGATTGTGGTCTGGTTTTCATAGGTAACCTGTTCTATGCCATTTTTGTACCATCGAATAATGGTTGCTTTTTCAGGATCCGTGTCAGGATCGTTAAAGTTGTAACTTATTATCAGATCATCCCCAATTTTGGGTTCACTAGGTATTGTGGACAAATTACTGGTACTTGGAGCTGTATTACCAATAGTAACATTCAACGAGCTAATCACCCAGTCACCAAAGTCTGTTCCATCTGAGGGTCGAACTTTACAATGCCACACCTCCCCTTTAGCAGTATAACTAACAGGTACAGTCTTAGAGCCATTTAACGCTCCTTGTAAAATCCCCTCCTTGTACCAAAGAATTTCCGTATTAATCTCAGCATCAGTATCAGGATCAGTATATGAGTAGCTTGTAGTAAGATCATCGTTCGATTTAGGACTACTGGGTGTAATGGCTAAATTACTTACTGACGGTTTAGTATTCGTTATAGTGATGATGGGAGACATTTTCAGATTGCCATACTCACAACTATCGCAAGGTAAGGTAGAAAAATACCAGTTTTCTCCTTTACTGGTCGCTGAAGCAGGGATTGTGGTCTGGTTTTCATAGGTAACCTGTTCGATGCCATTTTTGAACCAGCGAATAATTGAACCACTCTCAGGATCCAAATCAACATCAGTATAGTTATAACTACTTAAAAGCTCATGACTTGTTTTTGGATTACTGGGTGATATGGAGAGATCATTTACAAATGGCGCTGTGTTAACAATTGTCACGATTGGCGAGGTTTTAATAAAACCGTTCTCGGTGCTATCACCAGGTTGGATAGTAAATGACCAGTTCTCTTCTTTTCTGATTGCTGAAACGGGGATAGTTGTCTGATTTTCATAAGCGGTCTGTTCGACACCATTTTTGTACCAGCGAATAATGGTTCCTCCTTCGGAATCTTTGTCAGGATCATCATAGTTGTAACTTATTTTCAGATTATCACCAATCTTTGGTTCACTGGGGAATATGGCTAAATTACTGGCATTCGGGGCTGTATTGCTAATCGTAACATTGATCGGGCTACTCACAAATTCACTAAAATTTATACCATCAAATGAGCGGATCTTGCAACGCCATACCTGTCCTTTAGCGGTATAACTGGCTACAACAGTAGCAGAATCATTCAAAGCTCCCTGCAGTACATCATCTTTATACCAGAGAATTTCAGCAAGAATTTCGTCATCATTATCAGCATCAGTGAAGCTATAGCTTATTGTAAGATTGTGGTTAGTTTTTGGATTAATGGGCATTATAGCTATATCACTAATTGAAGGTGCAGTGTTTGAAATGGTGATCATTAAAGTAGTCTTGAGATCACCAAAGGAGGTTCCATCACAGGGTAGAATCGTAAAGTACCAATTTTCCCCTTTACTCGTGGCTGAGGCGGGGATGGTGGTCTCATTCTCATAAGTGGGTTGTTCTTCCCCATTTTTTAACCAGCGAATGTATGAGCCACTCTCTAGATCTCCATCGACATCTGTGTAGTTATAACTTGCTACGAGGTCCTCTCCTGTTACAGGGTTCCTTGGTACTATAGATAGATTACTGACTGATGGAGCAGTGTTACTTATCGTGATACTTGGGGAAGTTTTCATACTCCCATAATTGATGCCATCGAAAGGTTGTATGGTAAAGTACCAATTCTCTACTTTACTTGTGGCTATTGAGGGGAGGATGAACTGATTTTCATAAGAAACCTGTTCCAAACCATTCTTATACCAACGAATAATTGATCCACTTTCAGGATCTGAATCAAGATCGCTATAAACATAACTGGCTATAATATCATGAGTGGTTCTTGGATTATTGGGGATTAGGGTTAGCTCATTGGCAACTGGCGCTGTGTTGTCAATGGTGACATTGTCTTGGCTTCCTAACCAGTCACCAAAGTCCGTGCCATCAGAGGGGCGAACTTTGCAATGCCATATCTGCCCTTTAGTAGTATAGCTAGCGGAAACTCTTGATGACCCGTTCAAGACACCTTGTAGAACCCCGTTTTTGTACCAAAGGATTTTTGTTGTTCTTTTTGGGTCTCCATCTACATCAGCGTAATTATAACTTATCATAAGGTCATCTTCTGTCATAGGAATCTCAGGTATTATGAACAGATCACTTATTGAGGGTGCTGTATTCACTATGGCAACGAGAGAGGATGATTTCATACTCCCATGGTCTGTGCCGTCACTAGGTAGGATAATAAAGTACCAAGTCTCCCCTTTACTCGTATTTGCTGCGGAAATGGTAGTTTGGTTTTCATAAACGACCTGTTCTTCCCCATTTTTAAACCAGCGAATATTTGACTCACTTTCGATATCTGTATCAACATCTTCATACCTGTAATTTGCTGTAAGATCGTTGGCCGTCTTCGGATTACTCGGTGTTATAGCTAGCTCACTCACAGATGGTTCTGTATTACTAATAGTAACATTAGTCTGACTGCTTATCCACTCCCCGAAATCAGTTCCATCCGATGGCTGAACCTTGCAATGCCATTCCTGACCTTTGGCAGTATAATTAGCGGAAACAGCTCTGGAACCGTTTAGAACTCCTTGCAATACCCCATCCTTAAACCAAATGATCTTAGTACCACTTTCAAAGTCTGAATCTGTGTCAGTGAAAATATGAAATGCCAATATAATTTGTCTAGTCTTGGGATTACCAGGTGTTATGGTTAAATCACTTGCAGTGGGTTCTGTGTTATGGATTGTGATATTCACTGGAACGCTTACCCATAGTCCTAAGTCAGTACCATCTGAAGGGGAAATCTTATAATGCCACTCCTGGCCTTTTGCGGTATAGCTAGCAGGAACATTTTTTGAACCGTTCAACGCTCTTTGCAGCAAGCCATCCTTGTACCATAAAAACTCGGTGCCACTTTCGGGGTCTATGTCAGCATCAGTATAAGTATAACTTGCTATGAGGTCTTCTCCTGTCTTAGGTTCATCAGGAGTTATGATTAGATCGTTAACTGAAGGTACAGTGTTCGCTATAGTAACCATTGAAGAAATCTTGAGACTACCATAGTTAATTCCATCATTGGGTTGAATTGTAAAGTACCAGTTCTCTCCTCTCTTTGTGGCTGATACGGGAATAATGGTTTGATTTTCATAAGTAATCTGTTCCTCCCCATTTTTATACCAGCGAATGTAAGACTCAGTCTCAGGGTCCGAGTCAAGATCGTTGAAAGTATAACTTGTTGTAAGATCATGCTCTGTCTTAGGATCAATAGGCAATAAAGACAACTCATTGACAGATGGGGCTGTATTACCAATGGTAACATTAATTGCACTACCTAGCCACTCACCAAAGTCAACTCCGTCTGATGGTTGAACCTTGCAATGCCATTCCTGACCTTTGGCAGTATAATTAGCGGAAACAGTTCTGGATCCGTTCAACGCTCCTTGTATTACCCCATCTTTAAACCAAATGATATTAGAGCCACTCTCAACGTCATTAGTGTCAAAATCACTCCAATTAAAATTTCCACGTAATTCACTAGTAGTTACGGGGTCTTCGGGGTTGATAACAAGACTCTCAATTGAAGGGGCAGTGTTACCAATTGTTATATTGGACTTTATACTTGTTATATTGCCAAAGTCTGTCCCATCGCGAGGTCTTACCTTGATATGCCAGACATCACCTTTTACTGTAGCTGTGGATGACAGGGTCTGCAATCCGTCATAATCGGTCATATGAACTCCATTACAATACCAATAAAATTCTGATCCAGATTCGCTGTCTCCATCCTCATCAAAGAATGTCCAATTTATATATAAATTATTACTTGTAATGGGATTTCCAGGTGTTATATTCAAGAACTTTGCTTCTGGCGGAGAATTTGGCGGTACTTCAATACTAACAGAAGGAGATATCCCCAGTTTGCTTAGATTTATTCCATCGCTCACCTGAATAGTGAAATACCATATATCTCCAGAAGTGGAATTACCATTACCTACTAATAATAAATCATTAAGAGTTTCTTGAAGTGTTCCATTTTTGTACCAACGAATCCTTCTTGAGGTATTTTCTTGCTCATCGCCATCATAATCCAAATAAGAGTAAGTAACATGAAGATCAGAGTTATTGGAAACTGGTGAACTTTCAAGAATTTTAATATCTGAAGCAGTGGGTGGTGTGTTATGGATTGTAACGTTTTTTGAACATCCTATCCAGTCGCTGAAATCTATGCCATCTGATGATCGAATTTTACAATGCCACAATTGTCCTTCATCAGTATAGCTTGCAGGAACATTCATTGAACCATTTAAAGTTATTTGCAGCACTCCATCTTTGTACCATAAGACTTCATTGCCAGATTCAGGATCTAAATCAACGTCCGTGTACATATAACTTACTATAAGATCTTGGTTTGTTTGAGGTTCGTTGGGGGTTATTAATAAACTACTAACAAAAGGAGCTGTGTTTTGGATCGTTATATTATTTGAAACACTGACCCAGTCGCCCAGGCCTGTTCCATCTGACGCTTGAACCTTACAATGCCAGATCTGCCCTTTAGAAGAATAAATAGCAACAATAATTATCGAATTGTTCAAAGCTTTTTGAAGCACTCCATCTTTGTACCAAAGGATAATAGTACCAATTTCAGGATCCATATCAGGATCTGTATAAGTATAACTCAGTATAAGATCCTCCCCAGTTTGAGGATTAGTCGGTGTTATTAAAAGACTAGTAGCTGACGGTGCTGTGTTCATTAGAGTAATAATTGGAGACGTTTTCAGATTTCCAGAGTCGCTGCCGTCACTTGGTTGAATCGTAAAGTACCAGTTCTCCCCTCTGTTGGTTGTTGCAGAGGGAATGATTGTCTGATTCACATAGCTTATCTGTTCTACATCATTCTTGTACCAACGAATGAATGAACCTATTTCGGGATCCGAATCCACATCACTGTAGCTATATGTAGCAATGAGATCATGTTCAGTTTGAGGTGTACTGGGAGTTATGACAAGATTGTTCGCAGAAGGCGCCGTGTTACCAATGGTTATGTTATTTTGAACACTTATCCACTCACCAAAGTTGATCCCATCTGATGGTCGAACTTTGCAATGCCATTCCTCCCCCTTGGTAGTATAACTAGCAGCAACTTTTGCTGATCCGTTTAGAATGGCCTGTAATATCCCATCCTTATACCAGAGGATCTCGGTGCCACTTTCGGGGTCTGCATCAGGATCAGTATAGGTGTAACTTGCTGTTAAGTCGTTTCCTGTTGTAGGATTCATTGGTATCATGTTTAAATAAGTAACTGATGGAGCAGTGTTATTAATTGTGACATTAACAAGAACTCTTACCCAGAAACCAAAATCAGTCCCATCTGACGGTCGAACTTTGCAATGCCACACCTCTCCTTCGGCCGTATAAATAGCAGATACAATTATGGATCCGTTCAACGCTCCTTGTAATTCGCCATCTTTGTACCATAGGATCTTGGTGCCTCTTTCGGTGTCTGAATCAGCATCAGTATAGGTATAACTTGTTGTAAGGTCATCTCCTGTCTTTGCTCCACTAGGTATTATGGTAAAATCACTGATAGATGGCGCCGTGTTTGTTATAGTGATAATTGGAGATATTTTCAGACTCCCAAAGTCTGTTCCATCGCTGGGTTGGATGGTAAAATACCAGGTTTCCCCTTTATTGGTAGCTGAAGCAGGAATGATTGTCTGATTCACATAGCTTATCTGTTCTACATCATTCTTGTACCAGAGGATACAAGATCCACTTTCTAGATCTAAATCAGGATCTAAATAGATATAGCTTGTTATCAGAATATCTCCAGTTTTCGGATTATTTGGAGTTATCACAACACCACTTGCAGTAGGAGCAGTATTATCAATAGATATATTTACAGGAACGCTTACCCACTCACCAAAGTCTATTCCATCTGATGGACGAATCGTACAATGCCACTCCTGCCCTTTAGATGTAAACGTGGCAGGGATAACTATAGAATCGTTTAAAACCTCTTGCAGTACGCCATCTTTATACCACAGAATCTTTGTTCCACTCTCTAGGTCTGTATCAGGATCCATATAGGTGTAGATCACTAGTAAATCGTCTTTTGTTGTAATATTCTCTGGTATTATAGCTAGCTCACTTGCAGATGGTGCTGTATTACTAATGGTGACATTAAATAAGACTTCCATCCAATTCCCGAAGTCTGACCCATCTGATGGAAGAATTTTATAATGCCAAACTTGGTCTTTGATAGTATAACCAGCAGGGACAATCTTGGAATTGTTAAGATCCTTTCGCAGTATATTATCTTGGTACCACAGGATTTCGATGCCACTCTCGGGATCATTGTCAGGATCCATATAAGTATAATTTGCTATAAGATTATGACTAGTCAATGGTTCATCGGGTGTTATTACTGGATTAGTTATAGTTGGCACTGTGTTTGCTATAGTGACTGATGAAGACGTCTTGAGAGTTCCATAATCGGTACCGTCGCTAGGATGAATGGTAAAATACCAAATCTCCCCCTTATTTGTAACTGCTGCGGAGATAGTGGTATGATTCTCATAACTGAGCTGTTCAACACCGTTCTTGTACCAACGAATTATTGATCCGTTTTCAGGATCACTATCAGGATCGGTATAAAAATACATTATCATAAGATTATTCCCAGTTTTTGGAGTATAAGGTGTTATGGCAAGATCACTAACTGAAGGTGCCATGTTACTAATCGTGATATTGCTTGAAACGCTTAACCAGTCACTAAAGTCAAAACCATCATATACTTGAACTTTGAAATGCCATACCTGTCCTTTAACAGTATGATTGGGGCCAACATATAGTGAATCGTTCAAGTCTTCTTGTAGAATCCCCTCTTTAAACCAAATGATATTTATCCCGCTTTCGGGGTCTGCATCATTATCCTTATAATAATAGGTTGCCATCAGAACATTTTCTGTCACGGGACTCCCAGGTGTTATAGCTAGATCGCTAGCAGAAGGGGGTGTATTATTTATCGTAACATTATTCTGGACATTAGCCCATTGGCCAAAATCAGTACCGTCTGATGGTCGTAGTTCATAATACCACTCCTGGCCTTTTGCGGTATAACTAGCAGGAACAATTATCGAACCATTCAACGCTCCTTGCAGTATTCCATCCTTGTACCATAAGATCTCGGTACCATATTCAAGGTCTGAGTCAGGATCGGTATATGTATAACTTGCTGTAAGGTCATTCCCTGTCTTAGGTTCATTAGGAATCATGATAAGATTGCTAACTGAAGGTATAGTGTTCGTAATTGTAACCATTGAAGAAATCTTGAGAACCCCATAGTCGAGACTATCGCTAGGCTGAATTGTAAAGTACCAGTTCTCCCCTCTGTTTGTTGCTGCTGAGGGAATAATAGTCTGGTTTTCATATGTGGTTTGTTCCTCCCCATTTTTATACCATCGAATAAAAGATCCACCTTCCAAGTCTGAATCAGGATCAGTATAGCTATATGATGCTGTGAGATCGTCTCCAGTCTTTGGTTCACTAGGTGTTATGGCAAGATCACTAGCAAAGGGTGCTGTGTTTGCAATCGTGATATTAATCGGAAGACTAAACCACTCACCAAAATCCGTTCCATCTGATAGTCGAACTTTATAATGCCATTCCTGCCCTTTTATAGTATAACTAGCAGAAATAGTTGTTGAACCGTTCAGGATCCCTTGCAGTACTCCATTCTTGTACCAAATTATCTTTGTCCCGCTTTCGGGGTCTGAGTCAGGATCAGTATAAGTATAACTTGCTGTGAGGTCATCTACCACCATGGGACTCACAGGTGTTATGGTTAGGTCAATCGCGGAAGGCCCAGTATTACCAATGGTAACATTGGCTGAGACACTTATCCATTCACCAAAATCTGTTCCATCAGAAGGCCGAATTTTGCAATGCCAAACCTGTCCTCTGGCAGTATAAGTAACAGCAACAGTTGTTGAATAATTCAAACCTCCTTGTAGCATGCCATCCTTAAACCAAAGGATTTCTGTCCCACTTTCGGGATCCGAATCAGTGTCAGTATAACTAAATATTACTGTTAATTCATTACCAGTCTTCGGCTCATTAGGCGTTATGCTCAAATCACTAGCTGATGGTGCCGTATTCGCTATATTGATCATTAGAGACGTTTTGAGACTACCATTGTCAATTCCATCGCTAGGTAAGACAATAAAGTACCAATTCTCTCCCCTCTTTGTGGCTGAAGCTGGGATAATGAGCTGATTCTTATACGTGGGCTGTTCTACTCCATTTTTGAACCAACGAATAATTGACCCACTTTCAGGATCTCCATCAGCATCAACGAAGTTGTAGCTCGCTAAAAGATCATGATAAGTTTTCGGATTGCTGGGAGCTAAGTCAAGATCACTAGCTATTGGAGCGGTATTAGCTATTGTCACACTAGTAGATGTCACCCAATTGGAGTAATTAGTACCATCGTGAACACATATCTCAAAAAACCATGTTTCTCCGTTAGTGGTCTCTTCAGTAAGGACCGAAATCTGATCATTGATTGAGATTACCAATTGTCCATTTTTATACCATCTTATCTTCCGATTGGTTATGTTTTCGTCATCGTTGTCATGATCATAATAAAAATAAATAGAGGTTAAGATAGAGTCAGTAGTTGGTGTATCAGGAGCAATATAGTAGTTTGAAATTTGCGGGGCTGTGTTTAACACGGTGATGGTTGTAGACCACATTAGTTCACCGAAATCTTTTCCATCTTTTGGCTGTACAGAAGCATTCCAACTATCACCTTTGACTAATACATAAGCTGGAATTTGATTCATGTCATTGTAAGCAGCTTCTATAACTGAGTTCTTATACCAGCTAATTTCAGTCCCCACTTCACTATCACCATCCTCGTCATAGAAATCATAACTCAAGGATAACGTATTATTGCTATGAAGGGGGTCAGGGAAAAGAGTCAAGTTGGAGGCAATAGGCGCTTTGTTCACTTCACCTTGATGTTCACTAGAAGTGTAAGAGTTACCTGTTGTGTCATTGACAATAATCTCAAATAAAATTGTGCCTGAATCAGCTTGAAGAGTGTCGTTGATATATCCAGAGACCGTTGGTCTCATAATAGCTGTCAAGTTATTACGTTCTATTCCAGCACACTTTGTTACATTGACTAGTACAAAGCCAATTTCTCCCCAGGTATCTGTCACATTAGCCTTAAAAGTGCCAAATGGTCCCATATAACTGTAGTATTCCCAGTCGAATACATATGGAGAGACTGTATCATAATTAAAGGTTATGTTTCTTATAGCAGATTCTTTAGTCAAGTAATTTCCTGGAGTATCAGTGGTGTTTTTAATTTGATACCTGAAGAAGTCCCCGAAATTAATCAATGAAGGTTGATAAATCCAAAAACCAGTTTCATTCAACGTCATGGAATGATATGTTCCATTCAGACTAAGTGTAACACTCTCAACATTTGATTTCTGGTCAGAGATATTTGCCCAGAATTGAGGGAATCCATTTCCAGGATCATCAATGCCAAAATCATGGATAATAGGAGGCATATTATCTGGAGAGGGTAAGCTAATGATTTGCCAACGCTCTTCATGTTGATCATAGTTCTCTGTTGTTCCACAATATTGCGTACCTGTCCATTGTGATCCCGAAATTAATCTTGGAAGGTTTTTCTGACGAGGGAATGAGTTTCCAGTACCCCTCGAAGATGAACTCCGAACAATCAAAGTTCGATCAGGATCAACTTGAGTAGGTATATCATTGGTTATTGTATTCGTTCCAGAATTTAAGGGATCCCAATTAAAATCCCCTCGCTGGACATTTACTTCTTCTCCTGGAGGATGTTCAACTACATACCAACGAATCCTGTTTGCATATGAGGAACTATCATACCGTCCAAATCTTATCTCATTCGTGTCAGTTATCTGACCATATATCGAGGTCTGTTGAAGTCCGTTATCTGTGCAGTCATACGTGAAATACACCCAGCTAGAGCTCATATCAATTACAGGATCACTAGGATTTCCAGAACCTGTGATTAAATCGGTTGCCTCTGCCATAGAAGTAACATCTACTTCTCCAGTGTACACATTGTATTCTAATGGCCACTCTACAATTTGAAATCTGATTAATGCATCTCTTCCAGTAGCAGTACCAGCTCTTTCCGCTATAACTGTTGTTGCATCCTGAAGTTCCACAGTTATAAAACCGTCTTGAGTATCTTGTTGGTTAGCAGAAGGTTCATTTACTCTACTATGTCCTATTACAAGTGATCTCGAAGGGTCAACCATAGAGACTGACATTGCATTGCTAGTTTGACCTGCATCAACATTAATTGATCCTCGCTGAACATAAAATTCCGGACTCTCAACAATCCACCATGAAACATATGAATTTGGATCTTCTGAAACTCTATCAAATGTTATTTGAGTTGATGAGCTGATATATCCACTTACTTGATGTTCACGGGGATGACTTGCAGAACTTCCACCTGCATAGTACATTATCATAAAGGCCTGGCTTGGGTCAACAGTCCCCCCAATGTCTTGAATAGATTCAATACCACTTAAAAACTGAAAAGAGCCATGATAAGTTCTGAATCCAGTTGTACTACCTCCAAAATATTCTTCCTCTTTCTTAATAGAATAAAAACTCTTAGTATCATATTGGTTATTGTATTCAGTTATCATCCAAGTATTAGAGCGCGAAATACTTGAGATTCGAACCTCATCAATGATACCATCAAACCATACGTCCCCATTCCCTAGTTGACCAGTGTCAACATTCCCACCTCCGATATTCCAATCAGCATTCCAACCGAGATTTGCGTTATTACCATTACTCCAATCCGTTGAGTCTGTATCGTCTAACCCGTTGATATAAATCTTATTGTTGGCTAACTCATCAGAATCTAGTACGCATGCAAAGTAATACCAAGTACCTGCTAACCACGTCCTTGTTTCTGTCCATTTATAGCTAACATCACCATTTTCAATCTTAAATACAAGACTACCATCTTCTCCTTGGCTATAATCTGTCCCAGTGAGGATAATTGCCATATCTTGGTCATTCGATGTAAATTTTTCCAATAGAAGTAGTGAGGTTGATGAAGAGCTTGAATAAGCACTGTTAAGCTTAAACCATCCCGAAATAGTCACATCTGTACTTGGATTGAGAGAAAGATTCAGGGGGATATTTATTTTATCATTAGATCCATCAAAATTTTGCCCATCACTAATCTTGCCAATGAAATCATCATTACCATCTTGAGTACCATGATAAGCATTCAAGGTTGAATCATAATGGATTACCCCTGAACTTTCATCTATTACGGTTTCGTTGAAGTGCCAAACTGCAAGATAGTTAGAGTTCCAGACACCAGTGGGATTTTCCTGACTCCCAGCATAAGGATTTCCATAATACATAGAAATGATGGTGTCACTCGTACTCGATAAGTTTGGAATTCTGACCCATGCTACTATATGAGCATGAGTGGAGTTATATGTCTGATTGAAGTATTCCAACTCATGGTCTAGTTTTGTACCTGCTATGTCAGTAAATAGAATATCATTACCATTAGCTTGTACATCTAAATATAGATCGTTATCATATAGATCGATGAGTACTGGAAAATCTAGATGGTTTGCAGCAACTTTCATTGAATTTATCGTTATATTTTTCCGATATCGAAACGACGGAGCCCCCCAATTGTCTCCCAATTTAACTGAAGATTTTACAGTAAAATCCTGCGGATCAGGTAATTCAGCATTTGAATCATTATTTGACTCTGGAGGGAATAGTTGATAACTATTCCAAGCGCTTTCCGCATTTCCATTCATTTTATCAAAACAATCAAGCACGGTAACATTGCTTATTAAACGTGGGAGTACTTGAAGTTTTTCTTTCATTTCAGGAATTTCATCATTCTGAATTTGGATGGCTAGTATATTGACATTTATAAAAAAGACCACTAATATTGAGTATGATATAAACCGTGGAGGCACCCTCAAACTGTAATCTCTTCCATATATCTCTATTAGTAAAGATTAATGGACTAAAACTTTGTAAAAAACTGACTTCCCCTGTAGAAATTCAAATACTGACTGCTCGGGCTTATCATGACGAAGATTGTTATATTATATTAAGCTCATCGAATTTCAGAGAGTTTACTAGTGAAACTGAATCGCTGACAAAGCGATGTTAACATAAGATTTTCATCCGAAGTTGGTTGATATATACCTTTCCAAATGAAAGTTCCGCCTATGTTCCCCATTTGTTATTTTTTGAATGTGCGCGCTTGCACGCATCTTTTTTAAAGCATCTAGTACTATTTATAATAAAAGTCGTACCTGAGAAAAAAAACGAAAGAGATGAAAAGATTGGCTCCTTTTTACCATAATCAAGAATATCCAAATTAACATTTTAGAATTATCAGATAGGGGATTAAAGTGAAATCAACAACCCTTCATTTACAAAAGGCTATTCGACTAGTATAGAAATTACCATTGATTGGTAGAAGTTAAAATTACACGGTATTTATAGCTGTTTGAGGCTTTAAAATTGGATACAAATGATATTATAGAAATTGCGCTTGATTTGGTCGGTATGAGTAAACTCCCCGCTGACTCTGCGGTATATGTTCCTGGAGAAAATATTAGTAACATTCTTTATGGAATAGATATAGGGGTAGCAGAACTCCTTTACGCCAAAGATCAGGGATTTGATTGTGTCATAGCCCATCACCCCGTAGGCTTAATAAACCACTTTCAAGTTTTTCAAAAACATCAGGATCAATTAATGTCAAAGGGTGTACAAATTGAAATGGCCCAAAAGGTTATTGACAAAAAAATGCTGGGATATAAATTCGGCTCACATGCTAGGAATTATGATGCGGTTCCCTCATTTGCACGATTAATTGGGATTCCATTTCTTAACATTCATTGTCCCTCTGATGAGCTTGGTAGGAGGTTAGTGACCACATCAATTGAAAAATTGGTGGAACAAAAAGAGAATCCACTTCTGCACGAGGTTAAAACTCATCTGGAAACCTCTTTTTCAGAATTTAGGGAAGCTAAAACCAAAATTGAAATTGCTAAGGGGAATGAGAGCGATCCATTGGGAAATTGGATTTTTAGTCATGGAGCATTCACCAATGGGGGTTTTGCTATTGCTGATTGCTATTATCAGCATGATGTTGATACGGTTATCTATATTCATATCGCACCAACAGAGTTATTCCAGATACTAAACCTAGATCACGGACAGCTTATTATTACGGGACATTTAGCGTCTGATTCCATTGGGATCAACCCTTTCTTGGATAGATTAGAGGAAAAATCTGGGATTCAAATAACAGCTATTGGTGGCTTAATACGTTAGAATAGTTTGTAGATTTGATGGAGGATTCTTCAATGCATCTCGAGGAGTATATCAACGAAAACCGACTAGAAGCAAAAATTATCTCTCTAGAAACTTCAACTAAAACAGTAGATGAAAGTGTAAAAGCATTAGGTTGTAAAGCTGAGGAAATAATCAAATCGATCATTGTAGTGACGAATACAAATGAGTATTTTCTGGTCATTCTTCAAGGAAATCGAAAAATAAAAACAAAAAAGGTCAAACAATTGTTAAACGTAAAAGATGTTAAACTAGCCTCTCCTGGACAAGTTGAGAAAGAAACTGGGTACAGAGTGGGAGATGTTCCTCCTATTAGTATAACATTACCAGTTATTTTAGATGAACTTGTAGTAGAAGTATCAAAAGAGTCAAAATTATATGGAGGTGGAGGAGCTTCATCACAACTTCTAGCAATTTCTGTTGATGAGGTACTAGATTGTACTCATCCCCTCATCGCTGATGTATCTGTTCCAGTTTGAAGGAGGAGTATTCAGTTGAGACTGAAGTGTCTGATATTTGGTCATGCTTATCGAAAGAAATCCCAAGATAAATCATTTGACGCAAAAAAAGAGCTAGCTAAACACGAATACGATGAACTTCGTGTATATAAATGTAAACGTTGCGGAAAAGAGATCATACAAGAAGAACGCTATCAGTAAAAAAGGAAATCATTTGGGTATTTTGTATTTGCGCGCTCATTGGATCCCCATGTGAGTCATTAAATTGATAATCTAATGGAATTTCACTTTTTTTAATACTTTCATGTCGTTCTAACAGAATTAGTTCTGTGAAATAATCCTTTAAATTCCAATAACTATCGGATTCAATCATTTCATTTGGGTAATCTATATGCTCTTGCCCGTCTAATACCCATACGTGTGAAATAATTGATCACACGGTGAAATTCTAGGTTTTTCAGTTTTTCACGTTGTCCTTGTATTGAAAGATCTATAAGATACTCCTGCATCGCTGGCGCAAGATCATGTATTACCTCGGGGAGATTTTTTTGGGTTTTATTCCACTTTCTTTGAAATTTTTGTAGTCTCAATAATTTTCTTGGATTGTTAACTACAAAAACATTCTTTTCAGTAGTAATGAAATCCATTCCTTGCATAGATTGAGCTCCAAAGACAAGACGAGCAGGAAAAGCGCCAAAAAGTAGTTGACAATAGTTCACAATGACTGCGGAAAAGGCACTTATTAAGGCTGAATCTACTGGGGGATTATACTCTAAATAAATTGGGACTCCTTCATTTGAATGAATTACTCCCCACGGACTGCTAGGTATCGTTGTTGAATAATAAGTTTCAAATAATTCCCTTAGTAAAGCATGAAAAAACAATAATTCTTCGAAACTTAATGCGGAAAAGGAACATTCACCATTTCCAACAGTTACATGATCATTGTAGGTTACTGCATTAACTGCTTCTTGAAAAAGCGCATCAACAACACTACAATCCAGCCCTCCTTCTTGAGAATAAAGTTGGGAATATATAACTGAGGCTCCTCCAGCAAGGATGCTTCTCATTTCATCCCACGGAGCTGTGTCTAACTCTATTCGATTCATCAATCGTGTAGTAACGAGTGGATCAGAAATCACGATACCAAATCTTTTTATTTTACTGGATAAGTTCACAATCATTATTTCTCGTGCTTGACTGGGATGTGGCCGTGGATATCTTAGTCTTACAATTCCGATTCCCTGACCCCATAGCTCATCTCCGAGGTGAGAGACAGACTTCACGAAATCAAGTGTTTGCTCAAGTTTTTCTTTATCGATATCTCCAAAATGCCATTTTACTTCGTGTTCTGCGGTAAGAATTGCCCAATTATTAAGATATAAGCGTCGTTGATCAGTTCTCATAGAGAAATATCCCTTTAACCTTGCTTTCTTTTGCGGAGTTGATGTCTAGTTAAATATCAGGTAGGAATCTAAAAAGGATTTACTTATGATATTCTCAAACTTCATGAACCAAACTGGTATTTTTATTTTTCCCCGATATGGATGAATAAATTCCTAATGAAACTAACTCAATTCCAAAGACTATCAATCCCAGAATTGTTATCCAATCTGCTGTTCCCGATAATAGAAATTCAAGGGTATAATCAATTAATCTCAGTCCTGCCAGGAAATAGAAAATAATTCCTATAAAAATGAGAGTTCTCTCCTGTTTAGCTAGAAACACCAACACCATTAATGGAGCAAATAAAAGCCAAAGGAAAACTAATTCAATATTTGTGAAATAAATTGATGATAAAATCACCCATGCAGCTGTAGTATAAATACAAGCAAGTGATATATCAGTCTTAATTCTGCTAATACTCATATATAAAATGATTGAAATAACTAGTAGAAGAATGAAAATTACCAATATCCCAAAGATGATAGAGTTAAGAGGTAGTTCTGTGGTTCTGATTGCTAACTGAATAGATGACAATATTAATGCAGAGCTATTAAATATTAGTACAAAAGCCATTAGATAAGAAAAATCGCTATCTATTTTTGCGATTTGCCAGCTTACAAGGTGAAAGAATACAATTAACAAGATAATAATTAGAGTCAGACCGATCAGTGTTGTTCTAAGAGGGAAATAGATCCCAAGCTCTATTAGGTAAAGTTCAGGAATAAGAGGCTCAATAAAGACCATGAGAACAAGCACAAAAGCAGAATTCACCAAGTTCGTTAAAATTAAGGTTTTTTGGTTAAATTTGCGCTTTAATAATCCTAGAAAGAGCCAACTGGTTTGAAATAGTGCAAATAAAGCTGTTGTGTATTCAATCAATTCAATTGGACTAAATAGAATAAATAATCCAAAATATACAAGCATTAAGAATTCCTGTAATATAACTGAAAGGTCAATCTTCATATATTTAATTCCCATTATGAAATTTATTAGTATAGGAAATATTGGAATTAAATATAAAGCGAGTGATGAAGGAAAATCAAAATATCCTGCGTATAAAGTAGAGGGGAAGAAGGAAACTAAGAGTAGAAGGATAGATTCATATTGCCATTTGACTAGGAAAATAGAAACAATTAATGCGAAAGCTAATCCCAAAACTAGAATCAAATATTCTGTTGGGTGGAATGAATAAGTCCACAATGCAACCATAACAATTAGGGATGTCAGTGCAGTCCCAATAATAACTGGATTAATCTGGGTCTTTATTTTTCTTTTAAGGAAATGATCCAGTTGTAATGTTATAACAGGAATTGAAAATACCAGTAAGGTTAGATAAAGATATTGATTGTCTGTAATTGGTGTAAATATTGTTTGTTTAAGCAACATTTCGAAAGTGAAGATAAATCCTGGGGATATAATAATTAATAATTCAGATAATGAATTGAAGTAGCGTTTATCGAATAGATACAATACCACCCATGTAACAGGAATTAGGAAAAAAAGAACACTGTGACTTAGTGGATCTAGTTCTTCAAAAAGAACTATCAAAGCCAATCCAATTGCTGATATCGAAATATTTAGATTTCTACTTTTAATGACTGTAAATAATGAATAGTCTTCCTTGCTTTTTTTGCGAAATCCTTCAAGTAAGATTGGAAGTGTGGTCAGGAACACTGTTACCACTGTCCAAGAAACTTCAAATTCGTTCCAATACGTCATTAATCCAAAACAAACTAGAAATGTAGAGTTGATCCATAGAAAATTTGGTGTAATACTCTGTCGGAGTTGTGTACTCAAAATTATTATTGTTAGAAATAGGAGTAAAATGACTGGAAAAAGCATTTCAGAGCTACTTTTGGTCCATAGCATCATCACAAGTAATGTTGCTTCAAATATCAAAGAAAAAATAGTTAGATCTAGTGAATACTTAATTCTATTATCCTCTTCGTCTAAAATGAATAAAATTAAAACTCCTATTATCGCAATGATAGAAAAAATTGGAATGATGAGCCAATCAAACACTGGTGATTGGATGAAGGCTAATAAGATCAAGATTTCTGATCCAAATACGAAACCACGAGCAGTTTGATGGTTAATGGGTTTCTTTTGTTGGATTAAAAGCATTAACGTGAAAAGAGGAATTAAGACTAAACCAATTTTCCAGATAAAAAGCAGCCTTGTCATTGAGACAACAACTAAAGATGCTATCAAAAGGAATTCAACATAACGCAGAAAATTTTTTTGTTCAACCTTTGTGTATTCAAAGACTGTAATTGTGGAATATAATATTAAAAGTGCAGCAACTCCTAATAATATCAATAACTTTTCATTTTCAAGTATAAAATCGAAAAAAACTAATGTTAATAATAAAAATATTATAGTAGCCCCGTCTCTTAAGGGTAATCTCTGAAAATCTGAGTTAATAGCTTTTAAGAAGAGAAAACCTAAGACTGGGATAGTTAATATCAAGATTGATAATTCAGGGAGTAAATATCCGTAAAAGACCGAAAAGCTAACATTAAGCATTCCAATGGTGCTACATAATTCTCCGAGAGATTTAACATTGATGTTTTGCTTTTCTTCAACTATCAATCTTTCTAAAATTGCTTCTATATAAGGAAATAAGACTAAGAGGATTATAACTGCAATCACATTAGAATTACTCAATAAATAGGGTGAAAGAAACATCAAGGGGAGTAACACGGACAAACCAGTAAAAAGAATCATATCTTTAGCCTGGTGTGAGACAACGACAACACCAAAGGTTGTCAAGAAAATTACTGCAGTATAAACTATTGGATCAATTGGAATTATCCATTGCACTAAATATACGATACTCATTATTGTTATTATAAATGTGCCAGAAAAGAGAGGTTCTTGGTACCGTCTAAAGTATAAGAATGCAATTAAGAAAATTATTAAAGAAAGAAATACGAAAATTATGTCAAGAGTTAGTCCTATCTGATAAAATAAGCTTGTTTCCACTATTCCAATACTGAAAGTGATCAGATTTGTCCAACAGATGAGGAGTAGTACAAATGAGAACCAGCGGTCAAGGGTTTCTTTCTTGGGAATATATCCAAGAAAAACTGTCAGTTCTTTCGTTAAAAATCCTATCAATCCCAGAATTACAAACAAATCAAATATGAATCCTTCAACAGGTGGTATTTCGAAATCTGAAACAATTTCTTTGGGTAGAAGGACAATGATAGTAAAAGCTACTGCAGCAAGGATGCTGAAAATACCGAGGATGACTATAACACTGGATAGATTTTCTTTAAGAGAACTTAACAGCTCTATTCCATGATCGAGTGTTGTTTTTAATTCACTAGGCGCTGTTGCAGGGGATTCAACATCTGGTTCTAAAGGAGGTTCTTGAAGCGGTTTTTGATCTACATCAGGTTCTTTATGAACTAGCGATGGAGCAATAGGATCAATATAGTTACCACAATAAGGGCAGGATTCGGTTCCAAGTTCCAGTTCTTTGTTACACGATGGACATGGTTTACCTTCGATCTGTATTTTATGGCCGCATTGAGTACAGAATTTTGCGTGGGGTAATAAGGACGTCCCACACTTTGAACATATGTGGGAGGATTCTCTGTCGCCCATTCAGTTAATCCTCACCTTGAGGAGTGTCTACCTCTTTTGAAGGAGTGGATTCTTCGGGAGTTGTTTGTTCTTCTTCAATCCCAATAGAAGTTAATCGTGTAAAAAGATCCTCAAGATTTTGTGGTGGATAACGTGCTATAATAACCATGCAAGCTAATATGCCTAGAACCACTAAGTAGACCAATCCTTGAGGTAATCTTCTATCTGAGCCAATTACTAGGGATAAGGAGTCAGTTTTGTCAATCGATTTGTTCAATACTTGTATTTTGATGTTAATATTTGTTCTTCCAATTTCAGCGTTCTTCCTTAAAGATACCATTAGAGATGGATTAGGTTCTGATGTTGTTAGATTATAAGGCTCTATTTTTTCTCCCGTAACTATCACTCCATAAGTTATGTTATCAGGATTGGCAAGATTTAGATCGATTTGTATTTTTTCCCCGATTGATACAGAAGAAGTATATGTCCCATTTATTAAGTGAAGTGTATTAATTCGCTGCCATAATCGAATTAGATTGCTTTCAAGAGTGAAAGGATTCGTTAATGGATAACCATCTGTGCTACAGGAGATGTAGTAAGTGAATGCTCCTGCTTGTTTAAGATACTGCTCTATATAAGCATTTGAAAGTACATAAATGCTTTTTATGGTTGCATTCGTTGGGAAAAACCTGCATAAGCGGCTTGACAACAAACTCGCTAAAGCATTCCCAATTAGACTTTTTCCTTGAACTAAAAGCAGTCCACTCTCTTCAACAACATCAAAGAATAATTTGAAGCCTCTATCCCAGAGATTATTAACAAGGAAGTCATAAACTGCTTTCCCTCGATTTAAGAACTTAGTATTTTGAGTTTTTTCGTATAAAAGTAAGTTTATTATTCCGTAAAGAGCGTTTGTACGTAATTTGAAAATATTATCAGTTGATTCCCCATTTGGAGTCAATACGTTGTATATCGCTCCATTAAATACACCATTTTCGTCTAGAAAATCAGTCATTTGAGTTAATACATCGAGAGACAGAGGGGAGTTGAAGCTTGAAGGTATATTCAAAGCTGCCCATATAGTCCAACAAATATGTTCAACAATTTTAAATCTATTTTTTGTATATAGAGTTTCATTAAACGTAAAAACAGAATCAATCCACATACCATTAGGCTCTATTAGGTATTCTTCAATAAATTCGTACGTCTGATTAAAGTCCTCCAAGTAATCAGGCCTTTTCGGGTCATTTTGAGCCAATTTGAGATAACTATTTGCTAGACCTAAGAGCATAAAGAATTGGTCATGTGTGTACTTCCGACTTTTGACAAAACTTTCTATTTCTTTCGTAAAATCATATGAAGAAACCCAACCGCGTCGGTCGGTATGGAAATTCAATCTAAAGTACTTTGAGCTTGCGTTAATAGTTTGATGGGCTATATTCAAGATGTTTGCAGATCCACCATTATCATATTCAGCAAACAATGTACCTGCAGTGAGTGCATTCGTCGTTGCACTTATAACTGAAGATTTAGGTTGATCTCGAAGGGCTCCCCTGCTATGGAGAAATTTAGAGTTCAATGAGATTGCTTGTTTGTTAACCACACCGAAAAAATCTTCTTCATCATTTGGTGTGCTTCTTGCTGATGCAATCGGAATAAATGTTCCAAATAGAAGACAGATAAGAACCAGTGAACCAACTCTTTTCATCATCTATTCTCCCTCCTTCGTAACTTACCAACTGATATAGTGACAAAAACAATACTCACAAGTACTATCCATAGTTCAAATGAAGTTGCTGCCCCCATTTCTTGACGAGGTGGTCCATATTCTGAACTTGATTCTTCTTCAGCAACTGTTGATTCTGCTGGTGGTGGTTTTTCTTCCTCCTCAAAGACTGGTATCTTTCGGTCTTGGGGACCTGCAAATAAGACATGAACATAGTTAGAGGCGTTAGCATAATCTGGGTATGGTCCACCTTTCCACGTCCCATTGATACCCAAGTCGTCTAATTCAACATCCATTGAAATACCAATGATTGTTGTTTCAGGATTCTGGATTTGAAGATCATGAAGATGATCATTTGTTTGCATTGGTATTTTTAATTCAAAAATAGTATTCTCTCTACCAACTGAAGAGAAAGTTCTCCTTGAAGCAGTGAAATCATCTTCTTGTAAATCAGAATAGGCTTCAGGATAGGTCTGGAGGTAATATTCATCATCGTAAGAGAAATAGCGGTCTTCTAAAGTCAATGTTTTTGCATCTTCCGCCCACCCACCGTCTGCATCTACATCAAAATTGATTCTCCAAATCAGATCTTCATCTGTGATATCATCTAATATTCTCACACCTAAGTATAAATAAGTATAATCATTTTTAACGTAAAGAAAACCAGTAAAGTTTAATATCGAAAATTCTATTTTACCTGCTTCTAACCAATCAGTTAATACAGTATATTTGCCATAACCTAGAGTATTCCAAAAACTGTTCACGAATGTATCACTACTTTTCGCAAATGTAGGTGTCAGTAAAAATTGCATGCTAATGCAAGCAATAATGAGTAAGTAATATTTTTTATGCGTTTTTTTCATTTTTATTTCAACCTCAAATTAAATTTAACTGAATTTGATTTGGAGAACATTTACATTCAACTTTATAAGAAAATTGTACAATTAAGTGATCTAGGTACATAACTCTCCTTAAATGCTTTTCCACGATAGGCAATACTTCAGTAATAACCCTTAACATTCCTTCTAACTTAGTTGATATCCGTTTTCTAATGAAATTTTCCTCTGACAGCACAAATAATATAGCGATTGTGTTTTTATCAACAAATATCATCGTTTATAATCAAAGCTCATCTATGTTTAAAAACGTTGCGCAACATTGCGCAACGTATATAAACCAATCTCATTATATATAAAAATAGGTGAAAATGTCTAATAACAATGTCTTAGGAGATATCTTAAAGGAAATTAAGAAAATCTCTCATCAATTGATGACTATTGAAGGTTCTTTGTCTAATTTACATGCTTTTTTAGAGAGAACAAAAGGAATAGAGGGATTAGAAGACTCAAGCTCGCATGAAGTTGAAGAATCCATCATGCCTACAAGCTTAGATGTATTGAATTTACAAGGATCAAGGCCAGGGTTATTTAAAACTTATAAAGCAATCCAAAAACAAGACGATTGGGTCACGAGTTCTGATATAGCAGCCGAGACTGGACGTAGCAGAGGATTAGAGTCTCGTTATTTAAACTATCTTGCTGACAAAAGCTTTATTTTGAAAAAAAGAGTGAAAATAACTCCTGAAAGTAAGGCAACAGAAGTCCTGTATAAGATATTGGGAGATGTCGAATAAATGGAGACAATTACTTTTCATAGCTATCGGGGAGGTGTCGGAAAGACCCTTCTATCAGTGAACACTGCTGTACAATTAGCAACTCTCAATAAGAAGGTTTGTTTGATCGACTTTGATCTTCGCGCTCCCTCTCTCCAGTCCTATTTACCTTCCAATTCCCTTATTAAAGAATCAGGTAAAAAAACGTTAACAGAATTCCTAGTTGGAAATATTGAACCAAGAGATGTCCTCATCTCAACGAATATAGAGAATTTTGACTGTGTTTTTTCTGGTATCGAGGTTCTTCAACAGCCCAAAGTTCGTTCAAAGCTGACCCAACATGGAGAAGGGAGAATTCTTGCAAAGCTTTTTGAATTCACACGTTATTGTAATTCTCAGAATTATGAATTCTTGATCATTGATTGCATGCCTGGTATCACCTTTCGATCACTTGATGCCTTGGTTGTCTCGGATAAAATAATGATTGTCACACGACCAGTTAAATCCGAAATAAAGGGATTGAGCATACTAATATCAGAATGTTATTCTAAACTAGAGGGAGTAGAATTTTTTGCGATTATGAATCAAATAGAGCATCGGGAGGATATAGCTTTTGAACCTAATCCCCAAGATGTAAAAGTAGCAGAAGAGAATGTTCAGAACATATGGGAGAGTTTAAGTAATAATGAAAAATCAATTCCTATACGTCCTATTTACTCCTTTCGTCGAATTCCTTTCGTAACAGAAAGAATATATGTATTAAAAGAGAAACAACATTCTTTTTCGCAAGATATTGAGAAATTTTGTAATAATCTATTAGAGACGAGTCAATCGATGAAGTGAGGATGAAATGAGCGAAGTTCGTGGTCAAAAAGGTTTTGAGGGGCCTTCTGAGCAAGAACTTGAGGATTATATCAAGCAGAGTCGAAAATCAATTTCACGGATGCAGAAAGGTAATCCCCCACTATTTTTTCGACCCAAGAAGAACAGGACAAAAATCATATTTGGAATTGTCTTCCTCCTTGTTATTCCTACTGCTTTTCTTTCTATTGCTTCTCTCATGAGTAATTATTCTTCAAATGGTAATCTTAACAATACAACTGGAATTATCACAACTCAAACAACTGAATCCCTACCCGAGACTACTACACCAATACCAGAAGAATATGAACCAGAACAAGTAACCAGAAGCTTGGAGAATATTATTAATGAAATGATTTCTTCAGATCATTCAACAATTAATCCAGTTATAATTGATGGTTCTATTAATAAATCTCGTCTAATCTCGGATACTGAACTGTTAGATCTAATATGGTACTTAAACCAATTTGAAAGCGGTTCAAAATGGTGGAATATTGGAAGGGAGCTGCTTTTCGAAAAATTTCCACTATGGAATGAATCATATACAGATTTAGAGGAATGTGAGCTACAAATCAAAGCATTAAGAAGTTTTCTTGTCTATAAGCCTGAAGAGATACTCCTAGACATGTATAATCTTGAGATTTTTCATAATTCTTGCACATTTCTATGGGAAACAATACTTCCTAAGATTGACAACTTAACTAGTACTCTGGGTTCTTCCCCAAATAATTCATTTCGATTGGCAGGTAACCAGATTCTTTTCATCGAATTTCTTTCTAAAGCTGTTAAATTTACCAACCTTTTCAATTTATCATTGTTAAATGATTATGCTAAAAATGCCGTGGAAACTCTTGATCAGTTAACAGACAGAACTACTGGCATTCCTGAATCTTTTGATGTAAATTTATCTCAGTCATCCTCAATCTTTCACAGTAAACATCAGGCAAAGCTTATTCTTGCGTTAAATTGGCTTGATAATTCGTTCGATATTGGATCTTCAGTTAATCTTCTCATTAATCGCTTAAATAAATTCATTACCAACCATTTATTCAACGAAGATTGGAGTTATAGTGCATATTATAATTCTTCTAATCGTGAACGATCTGATGAAATTCTTGCAGGTGATCAGAGTCTTATTATTCGTTGTAAAGTATTGTTTGAACACCTCCAATCTGGTAAATACATCGCTGGAGAGTTAATCGAAAAATTGAAGGCTCCAAATTCTGGTTTCTATTCTTCTTCCACAGATCAAAATTTACAGTACCTTCTTGATCAGGTACAAATCTTACTAGCATTCCAAGACCTCATTCTACTTGAATCGATTATTTATCCTCCAACTGAGGGGCCTAGTGCAGCTACTTGGGGTTTTGGGGTGATTTTAATCCTATTATCACTCAGTTTTATCCCCTTCAAGAGAAAGCTATGTAAGAGGAAACACTCTTCTACAGATTAAGTAGAATATGTCCGTTCTTTCGAGTGAAGGTTTTCTAGGTCTATTAGGTAAAAAATTGACGAGATTCAATGATGGTTGAAATATTGGTGATGTTGAGAAATCTGTTTCATTATTTCTGTTTGATAAGGTCTAGGGATTTCATACAGCTGAAAAACGATGCTATCTATTTCAGATTGAAGTTTTTTTATTCTTCCAGAGGATGTACAAATGGGACATAAGTGCTTTAATATTTCTGAGGATGAAGAGCATGTTTGGAGAAATTTTTGAATGAGTAAGACCTTCTGATGAAGTGTTTGCCATTGTTCATGGTTCTCAGACCTTTTTTGAGGAAGAGGGATTAAACTAAGATCTGAAGGCGGAACAGCTGCGGTTAAATTGATTTGGTGCATATACCAGTTGATTAAGAGGGAGTTAAAGACCCCTAATAAAGCTTCAGCTGATACCAACCAATTAACTGGAAAATCTGGTGTGAGAAGTATGTAGTTAATATTATTTTCAACCCATATTCGCTCATTGATTTTAAGATGTTGTTTGCTAATCTTTGCAGCGATAATCCTGCGAAGCTGTTCTCTAGCAGTAATCCTTTGAAATACAATTCGGGGAACGATAGCATGATTTTCTCTAAAGATACGGTCTTTATTGGTCTCAGGTCTTCTATACCATCTAGCTTTTTGACGATCTTCTTTAAGATTAATTGAGTATGGAGAAACGTTTTTTCCATTCAATATTATATCATAATTAGAACTCCTGAGATTTCCATGTATTTCTTTGAAGTAATAAGGCCTTATTTTCTTATCTGCAGGTCTAATTTCCCCACTCTGGACTCTGAAAATATCTTTCAGTCGAATAGAATTAGTGTGTAAAAGCTTCAAAATTTCAAATGTTTCTAGACAAGGTGATGGAATCATCTTCCTTAAATGAACTAACTGTGATGTAGGAATGCAATTCTCATCTGATTCACCATGAATCAATGATTTCATATTGAAAGTTCGAATTATTCGGGTTTTGTGTTCAGAAATTCCATTATTTTTACGCATAACTAAGATACAAGTCCCTTGTAAGACATTTGGGAAGATTTGAGTTCGACTGACAAAATCTACAATCTCTTCAATGATAAAATGAGTATGTAAAAAATTTCGAACTCTTTGACTGTACCTATCTGTCAGTACAGAGTTTGAAGTTAAAAAAACTGTTATGCCATTTGGAGCTAATAGGTCATAAACTCGAACAAAGAAAAGATGATAGAGATTAAAACGATTAACAAATAATTGCTTCCGATACAACTTCCGATAAAGATGGTTATCCTCGGGTGAGATAGCTTTTGTTACATATGGGGGATTACATAAAATCAAATCAAAACCTGTTCTTTCATTGTTAAAAATCGTTGGGAACTCTTTATGCCAATGGAAGATTCTATTTTCATTTTTGTTTAGAAGTTCTAAATTTTCCTGATCATTTGGGAGGATATTTCCAAGTAAAACATTTCCTAATCGGATATGATGTCCTAGTGCTTGTTGTACTTCTTTTGTTTTCTTTAAACTCTGATTTGGTTTACTAACTCCTAATACCCATGATATTAGATTCTTTCTACAAGAATATATGGCTTGAGGGCTATTATCTACCCCATACAAATTCTTTTTATAGAAATCTAGTTTTAATTGTGTCGAATCTATTGAGGTTCTTTTAGGATGGATTGATTCAAGAATATTACCTGCTGCTATTAGAAAAGCTCCATTCCCAACTCCTAGATCTAAGATTTTAATGTTTCTTACTTGTTCGTTCATTTGTATGCGAACTGAATGAGTTAAAGTTTCTTTGGCAAATTTCAATTTAAGATTCTGCTCAAATATGTTTGTCCATTGCTTTTGAGGTAATCGTTGGCGAAAAAATTGTTGAAATGCAGACCAAACAACAAATTGAGCTAGTATATGAGGTGTGTAATATGTCCCCATAGATTCTTTTTTTGAGGATTTCATTGAAAAAAAATCCATTTAATACTCTCTATTGAAGGAAATTATCAAGCTCTAATAATCGTTGTTCAGTTTGGAATTCAAGACGAGAACGATATAATGAAATTTGTGTTAAATTCTTTAGAGACTCTTGAACATAATCAGGATTGATTTCAATTCCAAGATAATCTCTCTTTAATAATTTGGCTGCAATAGCTGTAGTGCCTACTCCCAGAAATGGATCAAAAACAAGATCACCCTCATTGGACGATGTTAAAATTATTCGCTCCATGAACACTAACGGTAATTGTGTGGGGTGTTGGATATGTCTCCTTCCCCGATGTTTAATCCGGTAAATATTAGTCCAAATATCTGAGAATGGTTTTTCATCTAAAGTAGAGGTATTTCGTTCTTGAATACACTTCACACGAGCGCAATGGGTCCAATTGTGTTTGGATGTTAATTGGTTATACGTATATCTCTGCCTTGATTTAGTATAATAGAGTAGGGAATAATGTGCTGGCATTATTTTTCCACGGGGAGTAGATAATGCATCCCACGCAATGGTGTTCTGACGATATAGGAATTGATCTAAAAACACTGCATGATGAATAGCCCATTTTGGGAGATTTAAAAGGTAAAATGACCCTCCAGGTTTTAATAATCGTATTATTTCAGAAAACCATTTTTCTGTCCAGTTCAGATAATCAGTTGGGGAATTAGAATCTGCATATACACCATAATCCTTCTTTAAATTATAGGGAGGATCAGCAAATGCTAGATCGATAGTGCTGGAGGGGAGACCCCTCATTTTAGTAATACAATCCCCACAGATTATCTCATTTCTAATATTCATAAGGTTTTTCTCCATCAAAAGGAGCAAGTAAGAGTGTTGTCGAAGATGTACATGATAAATCGATTAGACGTTTTAGAATTGAAGAAAGGAGGTCATTTTCAGAATTTATGCAAGAATCTTCAAAATGCCAGACATCCGACAGTACCATCCCATCTACATGTCTAAGGTGTTTTTTCCCCCCATAATCTTTTAACGGTTCATTACAAAATGAACATATGCGATAAGGTATCCTTACACGATTAATTCGGAAGTTTCTCGGAGATTTCACATAATAAAGTATACTCTTAGCCACAGGTGTGAATTTTCTCAAATTATGTGGGAAAGGGGTCGCTGTTGCATAAACCATCCAATATTTGAAGAAAAAGCCCATTTTACCTAGTGTTACACCAAAATAAGGAATGTAGCGTGGAATTGAATGGATGATTATATTTCCGTGAGTCTTTAGTATTCTTTGAGATTGTTTAAGATATTCATTGACTTCTTTTAGAACAGAAGAATTTTTAACCTCGGTAGAAACCACAGCTTCTTGTTTTTCATTAGGATTGTATTTTGGGGAGAGAATCCATGTATCGATGCTATCTTCTTCGATTCGATCCAATCTATTCATTTCAGAAGAACATAAAGCGATGATGTTTGAGGGACGAATATCTTTAGCACTATCACTACTCTGCTTACGAGCAAAAAAACGTTCTCTTACTCCTTCTGGATCCCTTATATTGTAAATAGACATTATTTCAGACAGTTTAAAGTAACCTTTCACTCTTAAAGGATCTTTCAGTGGTTTTCCGTTTTTATCGTATTTTTTCAATGACCCTCGTTCTATTTGAAGACGAATATTCTCCTCTGCATGATTAGAAAAAATCACTGCCTCTTTCAATGTTATTAGACGATCGTATTTGGACATTCAGATTGACTCATTATCAAAAAGATATAATTGATAGGGGAAAAGAAATTTCTAGCTATTCAATGCCACTCAAACGAATTTCAAAAATATTTAAGTTCTATAGGTTATTAAAATTGCTGCACATATATTCAATTTTATTTACATGAGGTCATCAACTAGCTCGCTACCGAACCTAATCTCCATCGTGTGGGATGTTATCCGACATCCTCTATCCTGTCAGCTTTAAGAGCGTTCAGGAATGCTTTTTTCAGAATGTGATACGCCCTATTCACATCAGCATTGATAGTGTCTTCTTGAGATTTTAGTAATCCTCTAGAAATTCTTTTCCCTTGATATTTGTCGTGATGTTCGATTGGTTCGTCATCCAAGAGCTCTGAACATACTAGTTGATCACTGATACTATTGGTTAAAGACTTTTTAGAGAGACCTCTTTTCATATCAGAGAGTTCTATTTCTCTTTATGGGTTCTTCTGTACTATTTTTTTTTCTTCCAAACACTTATCTGTATTTGTTATGATCTATCTCTCTTTTTTTCCTGTTTGTACCAGTGATTAACTCATCTAATTCCATTCTTACTACTACAATTCGCTTTAGAATTTGGATTTAACTTAGAGTAAGATATCATTGAATCAAAGCTAAGGGATTTTAAACAAAAAGCTTTTGTCAATTCATACTGAAGAAGCGATCATTATGGTAGAAACTGAGGTTTTAGTTGTCGGTGGTGGCCCTGCAGGGGTCATCTCCGCGTTGACTGCTGCTAAAATGGGTAGAAAAGTGATTTTAATTGATGCAAAGCAATACGATGAGATTGGGAACAAAGTATGTGGTGATGCATTAAATCTAGCTCCAGCAACTTTCCTAGAAGAAAAATTAGGCATTGAAAAACCTCATGGGGATGAAGTTGCTGAAAACGTCGAACACTTGATCTTTAAAACCACTAAAGCTGATTTCCCAATACAGGGAGATGGGTATGTTTTAAATCGTCATCCATATGGCCAACGTCTCCTAAAGAAAGCTGAAGAATATGGAGTTGAGGTACGTCCAGAAACTAAAGCTTTAAAGGCCATCACTGATGCTGGCGTTGTGAGAGGAGCAGTAGTTCAGGATAAAAAAAATGATGAATCATATGAAATCAACGCCCAAGTTACGATTGACTGTTCTGGAAGAAACTTCCAGATTCGTCGTACTCTTCCTAAAGATGAATTTTCTCTTCTTGAAAAGGAGATGGAAAAACGAGATGTCGCTGTCTCTTACCGTGAGATCATTAAATTAAAGGGTGATGATCATCCTTACCATAATAAGATTTTTTTAATTTACCGTGAGGAAATCCCAGAACCTGGTTATTTCTGGGTTTTTTCTAAAGGTGAAAAGCGACTCAATGTTGGTATTGGATGGTTTCTTGAACCTAGAATGAGAGGAATGAAAGAACATTTTTGGGAAGTTCTACACAAATATTATTATCCTCCAGGCTCGTATGAAGTAGAAGATAAGGGAGGATACACTATTCCAACTCGTTATCCAATGACTAATGCTGTCGCGTCAGGATTTTTGACCGCAGGTGATGCAGCATTTCATGTAAATCCATTATCAGCAGAGGGCCATGGCCCAGCACTAACCGCGGGTTATTATGCTGGGAAAGCAGCATCAGAAGCGATTGAAATGGATGATGTTTCGGAAAAGCGATTATGGCAATATAATGTGGATGTTATGAACCATTTTGGTCTTAGTCACACTAAAGTTCAATTATTTACTGAAGCTCTACGTCGAATCAAGGTTTCTGGAGTAGAATTCTTGCTACGGAGAAAAATTCTAAATAAGGAGCAATTTATAGATTTGCATGCAGGGAAGAAGCTAGGATTCTTTGGAACCCTAAAAATAGCTATAAAATCCTTCCCTCGTTACGATATCCTTTTTCAGCTTTCAAAAATTGTCAAAGGCGCCCAATATTTTGAAAAACTATTTGCAGAATATCCCGGTAACCCAGATGATTACCCTGCTTGGCAGGCTGAGTTTAACACGAAAATGAATCAGATTCGTGCTAGTTAAAAACAGGAACGAAACAAGTCCGTACTAGAACAACCATTTATTCAAAAATAAGGGTCTACATAGATTGATTCGTGCTATCTAATAATTGATTAACCAAACTTTTACATTGGAAAAAATTGAAATGACGGATAATAATCATAAATTGAAACCACCACCATTCAAGATTAAAGTAATTGAACCAATCAAAAAGACCACGCGGAAAGAACGTAAGAAAGTGTTAGAAGAAGCAGGGTATAATTTCTTCAATATTCCAGCAGAATACATTTATATAGATTTATTGACCGATTCGGGAACTTCAGCAATGTCTGATTACCAATGGGCTGGACTAATGCTGGGTGATGAGTCTTATGCGCAATGCAAGAATTTCTTCAATCTTCAAAACGTTATTCAGGATATAACTGGTTATAAATACGTTATTCCTACACATCAAGGACGAAGTGCTGAAAATCTAATTTGTTATGCACTTAATCTTGAACATACAAAAGTAACTGTTTCTAATCAATTTTTTGACACAACACGTGCAAATATAGAAATATCAGGAGCAAAAGCTTACGATTTTGTCATACCAGAAGCCTATAAACCAGCGTTAATTCATGATTTTAAGGGAAATCTTAATACAAGTTCGTTAGAAGATTATATTCAAAGTAAAGGCAATGTGTCACTAATTGTTGTCACCGTGACAAACAACGCTGGAGGAGGACAACCTGTTTCACTTGCAAATATTATTGAAGTTTCAAGAATTGCTAAGATGAAAAGTATACCTTTCTTTCTGGATGCAGCCCGTTTTGCGGAGAATGCATATTTCATCAAGCTACGCGAGAAAGAATATCAGAATCTTTCTCCAAAAGAAATTGCACAAAAGATGTTTTCTTATGCAGATGGCTGTATGGTCAGTGCGAAAAAAGATGGTCTTGTCAACATTGGTGGATTTATCGCCCTAAATGACGAACAAATCTATCGTCGGATCAAAGAACGTATGACAGTAATAGAAGGATTCCCTACATACGGTGGACTCGCTGGACGTGATTTAGAGGCTATTGCCAGAGGATTGACTGAAGTTTTAAAAGAAGATTATCTTGAATATAGGCATCAGCAACTTGAATATTTAGGAAAAGGGTTAGAAAAAGGTGGAGTTCCATTTATAAAACCAGTTGGAGGGCATTCCATAAATTTGGATGTAAAAAGCTTTCTCCCACATATCCCGCAATCAAAATTTCCAGGTTGGGCTCTTACGATTGCTTTATATGAATATCATGGTATTCGAGCAGCAGAGTTAGGTTCTGTGGCATTTGGTCGTCAACAGGAAGATGGAAAATGGATTTTTCCAGAGCTGGAACAGGTTCGATTAGCAATCCCTCGGCGAGTGTATTCACAGGAACATCTCAATTACGTCATCGATTCTGTTGTAGATCTTTACCAACACAGAACAGAGATAACAGGAATGAAAATTATATATGATCCAGGTGTTCTTCGACACTTCACTGCAAAGTTTAGTCCTTTAGATCAGGAATGAATTTAAAAATTATATACTCATAAACAATTAAACAAGAGAAGTAAGTAATTTTCTAATCTAAAAAAAACTCATCTGAGAAGACATAAAAACTAAATTAATTGCCTTTTGCGACGAAAATGGAAAACATTCGCGGCAATTAAAAAATTGAATGAAACAAATTCGTGGACAATTAAGGAAAAATAGGGTTTGGATAAGAGCTTTTTAGGCTCTACGTAAATTTAATGGAGCTTCTCTCCCTTTTTGTTGTCGATTTGGACTTCTCGTTGTAAATAAGAGTGATCCAAAAATCGAACCAAAGAGTGCTGTTCCGTTGTATTTTCTAGATATATTATTGTTTTTCATTTTATTTACCTTCTATGTTGTTGTATTATCACGAAAGCATGAATTAAAATAAATCAGATGATTTGAAAGGAAATTATGAATAAATTCTTCCACACCCGTCTATTGGTCTACTTTATGATTATTTACTTACTAATGAAAATTGTAAGTGATAAAGACACGTGTTTTAATCCTGCTCTCTACGTGTACATACTCATGAAAAGCTTAAATATATTTTGTTCAAGAAATCGTTTTCATGAATACTGTAACGCTAAATTAATTCTTGTTTTGCTTCATGTACAACTTTATTCAATGTTTCTTGTAAATCAGGATCTAACGGTTCAACTTCATGATTTTTAATAATTTCTACAGCTAGTTTATCCGCTTCTTCAACTAGTCCTCGTGAGCCAGCTGCCTTCCAAATTTCATAAGTATCATGATTAGACAGTTCTGGAAACCAACGTTCTGTACGTAAAATTTCTCCAGTCTTAGGATGGGTTAGAAATGTTCCATCAATTCCAATATCTTGAATCATTTCTACACTCAAATGCAAATCATCTATGGCTATTCCAGAAAATCCCCGTCGTAAATAACCAATTATTTCGTTGTCAATTACGGCCTGTGAAGCAGAGGCAGTCAACCCACTACCAAGTCCACAAATTCCAGAAACAATATCAGTTCCTGCTAACATGGCCATTAACCAGATGTAAGCTTTTTCATAAGCAGCTTGAGAGCCAGCTATTTGTGAATCACTTACAGCCCATCCAGCATTGACAGGTAGTTGATATTTCTCCTTGAATAGCTGTGTTGCTGCTGCTTGAATAAGACCAACCTCAGGATTACTCGCATTGAGACTTCCCATCCGAGGATTGATAAGATAAGTACGGATATAGACATATTGATTTAACCCTGGATTCTTCACCTGTCCCATAATAAGTCCCATTAGGACTTCAACAGTAAATTGTGTTAACATCCCTGCTAGATGAGCTGGTGCAGTTGAACCAGCCTGAGGCGCTGACCCAATTGAACAAGGAGTACCGATCTGAGTACTCTGCCATAATACATCTAATTGGTCAGGAGAAAATTTCAGCGGACTTGTCGCAAAAACACCAAAACCAAGGCTATATTCGTTGATATCACGTTCACCAGCTACCGCTTGTTGCATCTGAAAGATATAGGGCAATGCTCTATTTAATCCAGTTCCTCCTGGAATAATAGGTTTAGATGAGTTTTCTAGGAGGATCTTCATAGTTACGACAGATTGAAATAATGGAGGGACGTCTTTGGGAACAATTGGACTCACAATGGCTTCTACGTTGGATAAAGCATCACATATTCTTGTCAATTCTCTTAAATCAGATAATTGTGATCTACGCCGTTCTTTAGTCTTTAAATCAATTATATGCGTCATACCCTCTGGAGTATGCGCTTTTGGGACTCCTTTACCTAGAATGAAATCTTTTTTTGGGTCTCTTGCCAATTTTTTAATGGTTCGTCCACAGGAATCTAGTGATGAATTAATCAAATCTTCATCAGTAATAAAAACTCGTGAATTATTATAGTCAACTTTAGCTCCTGCTTTAGAGAGTAGACTAAGCCATCGTTTATCCTGAACTTCGCAACCAACCGATTGTAAAACATTTAATGCCGCATTATGAATCATCTCTTGCTGTTTTGAGGATATTAAAGTTAAATTAAGCATAAAACACTATCTGGTTTTATTCTTTAAAAATATGGATCTTAAGACATAATAACAGAAAAAAGATTTGCTTTACGCCTAATTGATGGTTTCTATTGAGGACTTTGTTGATGTAATAGTCCCTGCTGATTGGAATAATTCTCGTAAATAATTGCCTGTAGGACATTCAATCTGAGCAATTTCCTCTGGTGTGCCAGTAACCAGTACTTCTCCTCCATTATCCCCACCTTCAGGGCCTAATTCAATAATCCAATCAGCTGTCTTGATAACATCTAGGTTATGTTCAATTACAACCACTGTATTACCTTCTTTTACTAGTCTCTGGAGAACAGTTAAGAGATAAGAGATATCATGTGTTGAAAGACCTGTTGTAGGTTCATCCAAGATGTAAAATGTTTTTCCTGTAGATCTCTTAGAAAGTTCTTTAGACAATTTGACACGTTGTGCCTCTCCTCCTGATAAAGTGGTTGCAGGCTGCCCTAATTGGATATAACTCAGACCGACGTCTACTATAGTCTGTAATTTATGCTTAATCCTGGGAATATTAGCGAAGAATTCCAAAGCTTCCTCAACAGTCATATTTAGAACATCAGATATATTCTTCCCTTTATAACGAATTTCTAATGTTTCTGAGTTGTAGCGTTTTCCCTTACAGTCATCACAAGTGATCCAAACATCAGGCAAAAAGGAGAGTTCTATCTTGATTTGTCCTCCACCTCTACATGCCTCGCAGCGGCCCCCTTTTACATTGAAGCTAAAACGTCCTTGCTTATATCCCCTTACTCTAGCTTCTTTTATTTGAGCGAATAATGCTCGTATATTATCCCAGACGCCTGTGTAAGTTGCAGGATTGGATCGTGGGGTTCTTCCAATAGGACTTTGATCAATATTGATTACCTTGTCTACAAATTCTAACCCTTCAAATCTTTCATGTTTTCCAACCTTTTCTCGTGACCCATGAAGATATTTCATTAGACCACGATAGAGTGTATCATTCATTAAGGTTGACTTTCCTGATCCTGAAACTCCTGTGATACAGATAAAACGTCCTAATAGAAAATCTACTCCAATTTTTTTTAAATTGTTCTCTGAGGCACCTATAATTTTGATCTTTTCGCCATTGCCAATTTTACGACTCTCTGGAATTTTAATTTTCTTTTTACCTGAAAGATAAGCACCAGTTGTAGATGTGGGACATTTCATAATATCTTCAGGTGTTCCTTGAACAACTAAAGTTCCTCCGTGAATTCCTGGCCCTGGGCCCAAGTCAATGACATGATCAGCTGCTAAAATCGTCTGGTGGTCGTGTTCGACAGCTAGTACAGTATTTCCTATTGCTTGAAGATTTTTCAGTGAGTCTAATAACTTCTGTTGATCGCGAGCATGCAGACCGATTGAGGGTTCATCGAGAACATAGGTGACACCTACCAAGGCGGATCCAATCTGTGTAGCTAGACGGATTCTTTGCGATTCTCCTCCAGAGAGGGTCATAGAAGTTCTATCAATTGTTAAATAAGGTAGTCCTACTGATATAAGGAAATCTAATCGGGACTCAATTTCTCTTATAATATTTGAGGCAATTTTTAGATGAGTTTCTGAAAGATTAGGACGAAGATTCCTTATCCAGGCTAAACATTTGTCGACGGTCATTTCCGTTATTTCAATAATATTCCTCTCTTGAATCGTTACAGCAAGAGATTCTGGTTTTAATCGCTTCCCCTCACAACTAGTACAAGCGTCCCTTCGCATAAATCGTTCATAATAAGAGCGGGCTGTTTCACTTTTTGTTTCATTATATCTACGTCTAATTGTATTAATAATACCTTCGTGGCGATGTTGTTTCGACTCCCAGCGACTTCTCTCCGATTCAAAGACAACATTCATACTTGTCCTTGATCCATAGAGCAATCTCTCTTTTACTTCAGATGACATATCTTTTAGAGGTGTGTCTACAGAAAAATCATCCCAAGACTTCGCAAGAGAAGTATAATAAGAGAACCGCCATGTTCCTGGTGAGAGTGGTTTGTCCATAACTCCCCCCTCACGGAACGATAGATTTGAATTTGTGAAGATTAGATCTGGATCAACATTTAATGTAGTACCTAATCCCTGACATTCTGGACATGACCCCCAAGGGGAGTTGAAACTGAAGTTTCTTGGTTTTAATTCTTCATATGAGAGCTCACAATCAGGACAAGCGTAGTTTTCACTAAAAAAGAAATCTTCCTCTGTTTCTCCATTATCCTTTGAGACTATAATAACTCCTTCACCAAGGTCAAGAGCTTGTTCTATTGCCTCAATTAAACGGGTTCGGACATTAGGGTCAATAATAAGTCGATCTACTACTGCTTCAATAGAATGGAGCTTATATCGATCAAGTTTAGGAGGCTCAGCCAGCTCATATTCAACCCCATCTACTCTAGTTCGAATAAATCCCATTTCCATTAAACGATCCCATTGAGTATGGTGAGTACCCTTTTGCCCCCGAATAATAGGAGCCAGAATCTTAATGCGTGTTCCTTCTTCCCAAGTGAGTAATGATCTGACGATGGATTGTGGTGTTTGAATCCGTAGTTCTTGTCCACATGATACACAATGAGGAATACCAATATTGGCGAATAATAAGCGTAAATAATCAAAAATTTCTGTCTGTGTCCCAACTGTTGATCTAGGATTTTTACTTGTTGTTTTTTGTTCAATAGCAACAGCAGGAGATAACCCTTCAATTAACTCTACGTCTGGTTTCTGCATTCTTCCTAGAAATTGACGAGCATAAGCGCTCAATGATTCCACATATCGCCGCTGCCCTTCTGCAAATATTACATCAAATGCAAGACTTGATTTTCCTGATCCACTAACCCCTGTAATTACTACCAATTGATTACGAGGAATAGATACTGTCAAATTCCGAAGATTATGAACCTGAGCGTTTTGTACATAAATACAAGCTTTTTCCTCGTGTTTCATGACAGGATAGTCCTACTCACTGTGAGGTTATAAAGATACAGAAGCTGGTAAAGTGTTAGAGAAAGAAAACAGGCCTAATATCCACTGAACGAGTCTTTCCTCTTATTTTGAGTCTTTAGAGGACTTCCAATTAAATCCTACTTTGATATCAATACTTATGATTTCAGGAGTTATAAAACATAGTTACACCAAAATCAAAGAAAAAAACACATAAAAAAGATATTTATAATATATATTCTTATTATTTCATCAAAACACACTTGTCCTCTGTTGTGATTGAGATTCTTTCTATAGAAACAAAGAAGTCATGAGGATTAACTGCACTGAGTGCATAGAATTTTCATTACGTTAATTTTTTATAAGGTGAGATTGAATTATGAAACTTAAGTTGCCTTAGAAGGTACTCTAATAATCTATACCTTTACTTTTGAAATGTTTGAAGATAGGGTTTAATATGAAGAAATTGAAAATAATTTTCTTAACATTGAGTTTATTGCTGATTGGTGGATCTACCGCAATAATGTTTACCTCTCTCCAATCTAGCTATTTTCTTGCCTCTAATAATGAGCTTTTTCATACCATTTCTCCCTTAAGAGGGGGGCCTAGTGTATTAGAACAGAGTTCTTTGCAAACAACTCCTATGATGCCATCTCTCTCGATCCAAGATTTTCCCTTACCAACTGTTGAAGTATTCCAGTTTACTGACCATGAAATGGATTTACGTGGTTATGGGGATGACACTGTTCGTTTTAATATGAAATTCCGATCTACCAATCAAAGAGCGAGGTTCTATGGATATGTGCAATTATATGATTATCCTGCCAATACAACTCAAATAAGTCTCGAAGCATCTTGGGATGCCTGGGTTGATCCCAATACCAACATTACAGCCAGCTTCGATATTAGCGGTTATGAAATCTATGAAAGCAATGAAAATGGACCATATTCGGTACGATTGCGATTTTACAAAGATAATGGCACTATAATCCCAATTTATGATTCTATAATTGATCATAAGACTCAACCGTATACATACAGTGATTTTCAACCAAGACCAACCATTGGTAGTATTACTTCCAGTGTTATTGATAATGATGCGAACGGGTTGGATGAATGGATTTATGTACACGTTCCGATGACCGTAGCCGTTCCTGATAGGTATTATTTCCAAGGAACCATTAATGGTGGAGGAATTTCCGAAGATGCCCGTAATGATACATATCTTTCAGTTGGCACCCACACAATTTATCTAAAGTTTGCTGCCTGGGATTTCCAAGGAATGAGCGCAGATACAATAACTTTAACCAATCTCTATATAAGACATGACACTACACCTCAATATCTTATCTACTCCGCAAATCCAAGTGTCAGTATTGGATCATATGCACCCACTGATTTCGATACTCCTCCTGTTGAGCTTACTGGTCGTTTTTGGGGAGAAGGTCATGATACAGATGGGGATGCTCTTTACAATTTTTATCGGGTTGTCATTGAAGTAAATAAATTAAGAATTGAAGAGGGTTCATTTTATCTTTACCCTGATATCTATAAACCCCCAAGTGATCACATTGATGGTGCAAACTCGAATTATATAAGCTTAGACAGTACAGGCCTTGTAAATGTCAGTGTGGATTTCAATGGTGTTGACATTTATAAGAGTGGGATCATGAGCGACAATTTCATTGTAAAGGATATTGATGGTTACTTTAATCACGAGGCTGATGTCGGATGGAATTGGAATGATTGGTTCTATTTCTCAGATGAATTTACTACGAGTGAGACCTATGATTATACAGAGTTTGAAGGACCAGGGGCTTGGTTAACCCATAATTTTAATGATTATGGCTTAGATACTGACGGAGATACTTTATTTAATTTCATAGTCGTCGAAATTGAAGTCGAAGTTGTTGTAGAAGGAGACTACTATTTAGCATCTTGGCTTGAGGTCTCTTCAACTGGTCGAAACATTGATCATACCTCCATTAATGTTCATCTCACAGTTGGCACTCATACTGTTTCGCTTCAATACGATGGTTTGGATGTTTGGCGTGAAGCAGTAAATGATTTTGTGAAGTTTGATCATTTACGTCTTGAAGGTGGGTCTCCTCAGACTGAACTGGATTATAACAATACTGCGCTTCTATCCCATTACTTATTCACTAACTTCGATCCCCCCAAAGCAAGACTCACAGGAATTTACAGCGATACAGTAGCTGATACTGATAGTGATGGATTGTGGGACGAGCTGAGAATATCAGTAGAAGTCGAAATCAATCAAACAGGACGATATAGAGTTTATGGAGCTTTAAGAAATCAACAAACTAGCCAAAATAAGGAAGTTTCGACTGAACCAATGCAAGTTCTGAGTGTTGGAACAGTTTCCTTCGTTCTCACGTTTCCTGGCAGTTGGATTTGGAGTCAACATTCTAATACAACATATCTTCTTGATTATGTCTATATTTATGAAGTCGATGCAAGTAATAACGATATTAAACAGTGGGATTATAGGAATGATCCTTTTACTACTGATGTTGTCTATGATTCCGATAAATTCAATGCTCCTCCAGTCATTTTTACTGGTGTCTTTACTGAAGGTCTTGCTGATTTAGATTCGGATGGATCGACCGATTATTTCATTCTGGGAGTTGAGATTGAAGTCACTCAGACAATCAATTTTGATATTCGACTTTATGGGTATCTTTACATCGAGGGTGAATCATGGCATAATGACGAATACTCCTACGATCTTGGAGTAGGAACATATTTGATTGAATTGGGTTGGTTCACGGTACAAATGTATCAAACATTAGAGGATCAGACATATGAAATTGATCTCTACCTCGAACGAACCGACACTTGGGAAAGGTTAGACAGCTACTTAGATTATGAAACAACCAACTATGCCTATACTGTATTCGATCCTCCAGGTGCTGAGTTCACGGGAACCTTCTATGACTATGGTGTAGATACTGATATCTCTGGTGATCCAAGATTCGATTATTTTGAGCTTGCTTTTGAAGTGAATGTCATCGAAGAAGGTTGGTATCGAATTTATGGATACCTCTATGCAGATGAAGGTGGGGATAGCTATTACTTCTATAATTACGAAGGAACAGTCAACCTTTCTCCTGGATTATACAATTTAACCTGCAAAGTAGATTCCTACTGGTTCTTCAGTCATAGCAGTGGGGCTTCAGTGTACGTTAACTATATTTATCTCTACCAATGGTTTGATGGTTATGGCGACGCTAGGGCTGACTATGACGGGGATAGTCGATATCTTTCAAGAACATACTACCATAGTGAATTTGATCCTCCACCAATTGCGTTCTCAGAGAACGGTTTCTATGATTATGGCGAAGATACCGATAGTAATGGGAAGTTTGATCATATCACTGTGGAAATAGAACTAAATGTTACTGAAGCAGGAACCTATTATGTCAATGGTTGGATTTATTGTGCTAGTGGCGGAGATAGTCTTTATTTCAATTCTGATTATATGGAGTTAAGCGTAGGTCTCCACAACTATGCTTTCCAGATTGAACCCGCATGGGTACGGAATCACCAGGATGGATCAGAATTCTATATTGGTAGCATGTATCTTTATCAATACATTCCAAGTGAAGGTGATGTTCAGCGAGGTTACATTGATGTTACTCAATATTTCAGTCGAATTTATTATCATAATGAATTTGATCCCCCTGATGCTTGGGTTACTAATGTTCTCGAGTTCTATCCAGTCGATTTCAATAGCGATGGCAATTATGATGTGTATCGCGTTGTTTATGAAGTGAATGTGACTGTTGCTAGCATAGATTTGCACGTTTACAGCGTTTTAACGGAACAAAATACCCACAATTATATAACCTCAACTTCCATTGAGCTCTATGATTTGATTTTCGGCATGCATAATATTTCTATTGATTTCCGTGGTGAAGAGATCCATTCAAGTGGGTTTACTAGTGGTTTACAACTTTCAAGATATGAACTTACAAGAATTAGTGATTGGAAACTGATCGATCAATTTACAGATGTGATTCCTCTCACTATCCTCTATACTTACGCTGATTTTGCCCCTGAGTATTTTCCGCTCATTCAGGTCTATCATATAACTGTCATTGAGAAACAATCTGACCAATTGGAAGTAAATGCCACTATCTTTCGTTTCAGTTCTGAATTAGTTGATCAGGTTCAATTGGAGACAGAGGACGGTTGGTACACCATGTCTAGAATCTACATGGGTGATAATTTCGAGATCTGGACACTTACTTATAGCCCTCCAACAACCGATGGTTATAACATTACAGTCCATGCATATGGAAGTTGGGGTTCCTATGTCACTTTGAATATTAACGAAGGGATCCCCGAAATCCGAAGTTTCACAATGAACACTTCATTACCTATTACCCTTGGTGGAACTATTTACTTTGAAACTCTTGTACGTGATCCTGATGGTCTGACTGATGTGACTTTAGTCACTATGGGAACAGAGTATTCGATGAACTTTATTTCAGAAAGTTCACAAATGGGTGAAATTTGGGCACTAGATGTTACCTTCACAGAAGCAGGTGAATATACCGCATATATTATTGCTACAGACAACAAGGGTTTTACCTCTCAATCAGGAAACCTTGATATAATCGTTAATGAAGGGTCTGTGATCGAGGACGTTGATATAAACCCAGGTACTAAAGTAAATGTTGACACAGAAATCTCCTTCACGATTGAGATCCAAAAATCTGATGCTATCATTACCAGTGTGACCCTTGAGATTACTGATGATCGGGGTAATGATTATCTTGTTCCTCTTGAGATAATTGACGAAACTGATGAACTTGAGATTTATGGAGGCTCATACACTCCAACAAGCGCTGGAACTTATGAATGCACGATTCGAGTTCTGAATACTAAGAACCAAGAATCGATCTATAAGGTAACAATTGAGGTCAGAAGTGATCAAGATATAACGGGCGCACCTGGATTTGAGTTGGTTGTAGCTCTCGGAATTCTTGTACTCTTACCCCTTAGTAAAAAACACCGGAAAGGTAAGAAATAATTTTTCCCTTTCCTTCCCCTTTTTCTTTATCTTCTTCAATCCTAGTTGTATACTGAAAAAACTGTAATAGATGATACTTGGGAGTTCTTCGATAATTTAACATCTGTTTAGATTCAAGGTTATTGTTGCTATACTTTTTTGGGGGAAATCAATAAAATTAGAATTCTATTGCATTCAGCTGCTATTGCCACAAACCCTTTACTTATAAGTAACCAACTCACTAGTTTTATTGTGTCGAAAAGTATGAGTTCTCCCCAAAAATCGGAAAAATCAGTTAATCGCTGGTTATTAGGTCATTTAACGCACAATCCTCTCATCATTATTGGGGTAATCGCAGGAACAGCCATTGGAATCTTCACCCGACTACTAATTCCTATTGTATTAGGGGAGGCGATCGATCTTGCGATTATTGACAAAGGGGATTTATTAAGTTCTGAATCACAAATTTCTCTATTAAATGAGTTTGTCCTTTTTCTTATAGTTCTAGGAATCTTTCGGTTTATCGTTGGAGTTGTGACAACCATTACTAATGATTGGCTTGCCTGGAGCGCCCAACGGCGAATTCGAGAGGAATTTTTTGATTTAATGCAGAATAAACCTTTAAAATTTCATGATTCAGTCCGAACTGGAGAATTGATGGCTCTTGCCACAAATGACATGGGACAAGTTGGCGGTTTAATAAGTCCTGGTATCTCAATGATAGCTGATGTATTTATATCGATAATACTCTCTGCTATTTTAGTATTAGGGGTATTGAACTCACCTGAATTATTAATAATTTCCATACCATTTCTGATCGTATATCTATGGGCTGTTTTTAGCTTTAATCGTAAAATGGGGCCCATAAGCGCAACTTTCATGCGGAAATGGAGTGCCATTGCTACTGCAGTTCAGGATAACATAACTGGTGCTGAAGTTGTTCGGGCATTCGCAGAGGAATCATATGAACGTCAGAAGTTTATGAAGTACGTTCTTGACTTTAAACGAGCCTGGTACCGTCAACAAGTACTCCAAGCACGCTATTTTCCCACTCTTATCTTATTCGCAGCCATTGGATTCTCTGTATTAGCAGGATCTTACCTAGTACTAATTGACAAACTAACAATCGGAGGTCTAATTGCCTTTAATGGTTTGTTAATTAGTTTATTAGTTCCTACATACGTGATAGGGTTTGCTATTCGACTTTTCAATGGTGGAATGGCAGGAGCACGTAGAATTCATGCGATGGAAATTCGAGAGGAAAGTGAGGAAAACGGAGAGGGAGAAAAAGAGTTTCCCTCCCATATCACAGGAATTATTAGGTTCAAGAACGTATCATTTAAGTATCCCACATCAAAAAAACCTGTTCTAGATAATATCAATTTTGCAGTAGCACCAGGGCAAACAGTTGCCATTGTCGGTCCCACTGGATCAGGAAAATCATCTTTAACAAATTTACTACTTAGATTATATGAGTATGACGGAGAAATTACGATAGATGGAATCAATATAAAAGAATACTCTCTGGAATCTTTACGAAAGAGTTTTGGACGAATAGAACAGGATATCTATCTTTTTCCACGTTCAATCAAGGAAAATATCTTATTTGGTGCACGTGATGCTAATCAGGAAGATGTTGAGCGTGCGGCCCAACTAGCTCAGGCATACGACTTTATTCTGAAATTACCAAAAGGGTGGGATACTTATGTCGGAGAAGGGGGGAGTCAGCTATCTGGGGGGCAACGACAGAGAGTCGCTCTAGCAAGGACCTTCCTTACAAATCCTAGTATCTTAATTTTTGATGATTCAACGAGTTCTGTAGATTCTAAGACCGAAGAAAAGATAACTAAGGCTATAAATTCGGTAATACTCGGTAGAACGACATTTGTAATTACTCATAGATTATCTACTATTCGACAAGCTGATTGTATTATTGTCCTCAAAGGTGGGAAGATTGTAGCTAAAGGGCATCATTCAAAGTTAATTGTTACATCACCAGATTACCGTCGGATTTTCGGCAAAAATGTTGAACTTCCTCCTTTAGAAGTGAGTACACCAGCATTGACACCCACTTTCGGAGGTTCTTAAATGGGTTGGATTTTTGAAGGTATTGATCGAAAGGATCAGGAAAGAAAGTACTCAGATAGGGAATTAATACGACGTAGTATTGAGAGAGTCGCTCCATTTAAGCGACCTATGATTATTTCTACGATTACTATGATTATTGTGACCATTACTGGCTTACTAACTCCATTGATATTTGCGAATATGATCGATACACTGCAAAATCCTCATGTGACTGATTTGATGTTCTTGGTATTAGTAAGCGGTGGAGTTAGCTATCTTTTCTTGTATATCTTTTCATGGATAGCTGATTATATCATTAACATTCAATCCGCTAAATTTGTCCCTGATTTTATGGTCAACTTAAGGGCTGATATTTTTGCCGCTCTTCAAAAACAAGACATGAAATTCTTTGATAAGCACCGGAGTGGTCGTCTTAATTCACGTGTTTCAAGTGATGCTTCAGATTATGGAGTAGCAATATCCATTGTAATGACTATTGCAGGCCAGTTCTTAATTTTAATTTTAATTTTTATTGTTCTAGCATACATTAACTTTCCATTAGCCCTAATTTCCGCCTTAGTTATTCCAATCCTTTTACTAATGAGTTATTTGTTCCGTAGAATCGCAAGAATAACGAGTATGAGCTTCCGAAGGGCCCATGCTGCTGTGAACTCAGCTATGGCTGAATCTGTGAATGGTATTCAGGTGAGTAAATCCTTTGGGGTAGAAACGGAAATTTTAGGAGAGTTTAAAGATATCAATAGACGTCATTTTATCGCAGGCTTCCGAAGAAGTTTCTCAATGGGGATGTTCTTTCCTTTCGTAGATTTATTATCAGCCATTGGAACCGTGGCTATCTTAGGGATTGGAGGGCAAGCAGCAATAACGAACCTAGGTTTCATTACTGCAGGAATTCTTTACGTGTTTTTAACTTACTTAACGCGATTTTTCTTCCCTATCACACAGTTAGTCAACTTTTATTCACAATTACAAGCTGGATTTGCTGGATATGAACGTATACTCCAAATCCTTGATTCAGAACCAGAGGTACAAGATTTAGGTGATATTAAGGTTGATCAAATAGAGGGTAAAATTGAATTTCAGAATGTGGACTTTGAATATGTTTCTGATGCGCCTGTATTGAGGGAGTTCAATCTTACAATCCCACCAGGAGAAAAATTGGCAATAGTCGGTCATACTGGAGCTGGAAAAACTTCAATTATCGCGTTACTCGCAAGGTTTTACGAGTTTCAGGAGGGACGAATCTTGATAGATGATACTCACATTCGGGATATTAAATTAAAATCCTACCGTAAGCATCTTGGTATTGTTTTACAGACTCCATTCCTCTTTAATGGTACTATCTTGGAAAATATCACATACGGTCGTAAAGATGCTAGTGAAGAAGATCTTCAGCGAGCTCTTAAGATATCCAGGGTGGATGAAATTTTAGAGTATCTAAAAGATGGATTGCAAACCCAAGTTGGTGAAGGTGGTTGTTTATTAAGCACTGGACAAAGACAACTTGTCAGCTTTGCTCGTGCTCTCCTCGCAGATCCTAGAATTCTCATTTTGGATGAGGCTACATCCTCTGTTGATGCATATACGGAATCTATGATCCAAGAATCTTTGGAAGAATTGATGCGTGGGCGAACCTCCATTGTCATAGCGCATCGATTATCCACCGTGAAAAATGCGGATCGCATTATCGTTCTTGATGAAGGGAAAATTATTGAGGAAGGTACCCACGATGGTCTGCTTGCACTAGGTGGGGAGTATGCGACATTGTACAACACCTATTTCAAACATCAAGAGGTAGCTTATGCTCTTGGCGAGATACCACTACAAGCAGCTGTGAGTACAGCACCTCCACCCTGAGTAGAAAGAAAATAATATTCTAGGTTTATGTACCTAGAAGCTCTTCTATTGGAGATTTGGTTTCTGTCTTAGTTGTTGTTTCTTTAAGTCGTTTGAGCGTCTGAATTTCTTTTCGGACTTCCTCGAATTGATTTGTTGAGAATTTTCCGCTAACATATTTGTTCACTGCTTTTTCTTGTAGTAATTTAAATTCTGACATATTACCTTTATCAACTGCAGTACGTAGTCCTTTAATATATTTCTTGAAGGATCTTCGGTTCCAAAAATAAGGGATTCCTTTTACAGTCGTTATTAATGCAGCCAATGCACCAAAAGCCATCCCTACATAGTCAGTTAGACTGAACTGTTCCAGAAAGGGAATTTGAGAGGTGATTTTGATGTAATAAGGAATTTTACCAACAGGAGGAAATTCAAAAATAGCAATATTCCCCCTCTTATTTGTGAGAGGATTATCTGAGTACTGTGAGTCAAAAGAGAAATCAATGTCTTGTTGAATAGGAAGTTTAATCATTAAGGTAATGTGTTGGCGAGCATCAGCAAATCGGCGTTGAAATCTCGGCACATCTTCTGGTTCCCAACCCGTCATGTAAATAATGCCAGAATATCCTTTTACAGCAGGTATGTATTCTAGGACAGAGCCAGGTGCCTTTATTCTAACTAATTCAAATATAGAGCGTTCATCATTCTCTTTGTCGTAATGGTAAACCGATTCAAAATGGAAGTCTGACAGCTGAGATAATTCAAGTTTATTACGATCAAATTGGAATGGTTCTGGGAGTGTTAAAAGAAATACTGTTGTTTGACGAAGAACGACTCTTTGTTCGATCCCGAAAAGACGGCCAAATTCAGGATGATTAGGCTCTTCCCATATCGAAAAAGAACTCGTAATATTTTCAAGCAGTGAGATATTTACTGGAACTATATCATGCAGGGCATCAAAATTTTTAAAATCTTTGACTTGTTGTGAATTTTTAAATTGAGTATAATTGCTCTGCCAATCTGTAGTATTGTCAGTCGAGAATTCCACAACTATCTCAAAAAAGATATCTCCATGAGTTGTTAGCTTCGCAATAGCTGAATAGTGTAGAATTCCGATACCGATATCTTCTGCTTTTGGTAGAAATGTGTTACGATGATATATGGTTTCGGCACTATTAAGTGTCACATTGATATTAGTTCCAGCCACACCTTCCTCAGGGCCTTCTTGTTGAACTAAATAAGGAATCCTGTCAGGATAAGATTTGATTAGAGGTGTTGTACTAAACAAGAGAATCGAACCAATTATCATACAAAAAATCAACTTATTCACTAGTTGAATACTTGAAACCTGAACCAAAATTTTCACCCACAGAGTAAATCATTATTCAAAGTTAAGAAGCTATCTTTATACTTAAGCTACAGAGAATGTAAGAACTGCTAGGAAAACTAAATTTGAGCGAAATTAATCACTACAAATTCATGGTTATAACATCCTTCTTTTGTGATTTCCAAAAAGTTCCTAATTTACTTGAAGAAGGCTATTAAAAATCTGTTTATACTAAAATTATTGGTGTTTAAGTTGAATAATTATATTGATGATACTTTGGTAGACTCTCTAACAATTCCAGGGCAATCAGGGTTTGAGACGCCTATTCGGACGTTTCTCACGAAAGAATTGGCAAAATATGGGGAGATCTCTCGAGATAATCTAGGATCAGTGATCTGTAAAATACAAGGAAAGGGTGATCAGAAGCTTAAATGGTTTATTGGAGCGCATATGGATACATGTGGGTTTATAGTTCATAGCATCGTAAATGGACTGATAAAATGTGTTAATTTTGGTTACCAAGACACCAAAGCTTGTCACCTTCAACCTGTGGTCATTTCAACCAAGAATGGGTATATCAATGGTTTAATGTATGCTAAACAGGAAGATAAAAATAAATACTCCTTTAAGATAGATATTGGAGTGCGTTCCTCCAAAAAAGCCACAACCTTAGGAATTCTCCCTGGTGATCCTGTTCATTTTTCTATCGATCCTTTTCTTGTTGGGGATCTCTCCCAAAGAGTAATTTGTTCTCCCCGTTTAGACAATCGTCTTGGGATTTTTGAGTTACTTCTCCTAGCAAAACATCTGAAAGAGAATCCCCCATTCGATGATGTCTTTTTAGTCGCAACTGTTGAAGAAGAAACAGGTGCTCGTGGAGCTAAAACGGCCGCCCAGAAGATCCAACCAGACATGGCACTTATTTTAGACATAACATATGACGAACACCCAGTAGCAATGGGTCAAGGTCCAGTGATCACTTTATCAGACCGATCTTCTCTTTTATCAACTCATGTTCGTGATTATTTGTTGAAATTAGCTAAGAATAAGAAAATTGCAATTCAAACAGAAGTTTGGAATATCGGGGGTACAGATGCAGGATCTGTACGAGTGATAGGCACTGGTATACCAACTATTCCCATTCTCACGGCTACTAAGAATAATCACACCCCGATTGAGATGGCTTGTATTGATGATTGCTATTCTGTTGTCAAATTTTGTCAATTAATCATAGAAAATAGTAGAGAATTACATACTGTTTTTCAGCAGTAATAAGATTTCATTTCACCTTAATTCATTCTTGAGCTGTTCAAGAATTACAAGTTGTTGTCGAATTTTTTCTCCATAATCCATGAATTGAGGAATATCTGATTCTTCTACAATTTTAGACTCGAGAAAACGTTTGAGATTTAAGAGTATCTCATCAAAGATACCTTTTGTCTTGGTTAACCATGATAAAAGGGAATTTCTATTTTTTGTGGTCAATCTTTTTCCCATAGCTGAACCTATCTCTGTTTTGATTAACGTAATATTTTCTAACCCTTTCTCAAATTGAGCATTATAGGTATTATTTAGTTCTGAAATAGTCCATGGGTTCTTCCGCCAATAGTAACATTTATATGGTTCAGGATCTGTGAAGCCTAATTTTTGTGCTAACTTTACTGATAATGGATTTGCAGCATCCCAATGAGGTTCAATCCCCTCTTTTAATAAATATTCAATCAGTTTGGCACTTACCAATGTTGCAAATCCTCTTCCACGGTAATCTGGATGGGTTGCAATATCAAGCTCAATGCTATGAGTAATTGGTACAGACGCCTTAAATCCCATTACTATTGAAATAATTTTTTCACCTTCTTGGATACAGAATCCTACTCCTTCCTCGACAAATTTCTCAGGGCTTCCAAAAAATTTAATTACTCCTGCCCAATGGTCAGAAAAATTTTGGCTTAAGATTTGTTTTCCTACTTCTATGTCAACTCTTTTCATCCTATATCCTTCAGGTACAGAAATTAATATTCTTCTGATACTCTGTAATGATAAGTTCTGAGCTGAGAGTTCAGTACGGGGAAAATATCCAAAGAAAGTCCATTGAGATTTAAGACTTAGTTCCCATTCTTGGGAAGGAACGTAGATAAATGCTTTTTCTGGAATTTTCGTTAAAAATTCCTTGAGACTCTCTGTTTTGCTGTTTCCTGTTAAATAGCAGGCCCACGGTTGGCACAGGAACATTAATACATCTGGATTTTTCAAGTCATCCACGAAACCCTCCACAATTGACCTTGCTAAACATTGAGCGAGTACATTCTTTAGTTTATGTTCCTTAAAATAAGGCCAATAATCCATTAATTGTTTCTGTGGTATTTGTTGGATCATTTCTGACCGCCTGTTCTTGTTTTTAGCTACAAGAATTGGTTTAATAGAAGAGGAGTCTGAGAACTAGATTTATGATTCTAACTGCTGTAAATATTCAATATACCATTTTCCAAAAGTTTCCCATATTTGAGCAACATTTTCTCCTGTGCGTTCATCAATAGCGATATACTTGATATGCGCTTGGTGTTTCCGATTCATCTCGTTTGAAAAATTATGAATTTCTTCATCAGTAATATACCCACTAGTGTTCACCCTTTCATGAATATTAATCCCCACAATTACTATTGGAATCGTCTTTTCTAAGCCATTATAACGCCAAATTTCATTTAAGCACGAAGGAATGTCATGAAAGCTTTCTATGTTGAGAATATCAAATACAATAATTGCACCAAGTGCTCCGTAATAGTATCTTCTTCTTTCAATTCTGAACCTAGGATCCAGGGATAATTGCCAGACTTGGAAGTGAAAAGTATTACCGCCAATATTCATTATTTTAAAGGCGAAATCTCCCTCTATTAATGTAAAATCACTTTTATAGATCTCTCCGTAAAATTTCAGGATTTCAGCTTTTTTGACATCACCAATCATAATTATCTTCATGGGGAACGACATTTTTTACACATCCTTATTAGGTTGAAAGTGGTAACGTGCAAACCACGTTAATAAAGCTCCTCCTCCAATCGTTGCGGTTAGGTTAATGGGAATAGCTAAGAGATCATGTTGATAAATGCCCTGTTGTAAATTAAAAGAAATATCAATTAATCCAAGAAATATTAACGCTCCTCCCGCTGCAGCTGCAAAGAATGATCCATATGGTCTTTCTGTTAAGATACCATACGCAGAAATTAGTAATAGAACAACAATCCACGTGTCAGCAATAGGAAAGGCTGATTCGAAAGCTAAGTAGGTTTCATATAATGGTTCAGGAAGAGATGACTTCAAAAGATCGAGAAACCATCCAATCCAAAATCCTATAATTGCCAGGGCTCCAATTATTTCAAGATAAGCAACATAGATGTCATATTTTGTATATTCTTTTTTCATTAGATTTTCTCCAAAATGGTCTATAATCCATAAAACATTTCAGTTACTTTTATTGTTAAATTCTCAGAGAGTATTCGTTTCATTAAAATGGCCCCATAGGTTTGTAATCGGTTACCTACTTTATAATGAGCTTTAGGACGTTTGGCTCTGATAATTTTCTCAATTTTTTTTGATACTATTATCGGAGGAGGACTTACAATGAGATTTTGGATAATGGTTCTCCAAGCCTTTTTTGCTTCATCAAAATAAGGCGAATCTGATGATAAAGGGATCAAGTTTATCATTCTTGCAATATCTTCTGATGAAATTTCTTTTTCTTGATGATGAAGCTTAGTTGTATTTGCATCAAAAGGGGTATTAATATCCCCTGGGAGAAGTGATGACACTCGAATATTAAAAGGTTTTAATTCTGTTCTAAGACTTTCTGTTAATCTTAATATTGCAGCCTTGCTTGCCGAATAATGGGCTTGAAAAGGAATACATATGACTCCAGCGAGCGAAGAAGTATTGATTATCTGGCCTGATTGTCGAGACCGCATAATTGGTATTATCGCTTGTAAAACTCGGATTAAACCAAAAAAATTGACTTCAAACTGGTATTGTGCATTATCTAGGGACAATTCTTCAACGGGACCAAAAAAACCATTCCCTGCATTATTAATTAAAATATCAATTTCTTCTGAGAATTCTAGATTATTTATAGCGCGGTTAACGGATTTAGTTTCACTTATATTCATAGGGATAAATTGAATTTCTTCTAAAATTTCATCTAAATTATCAATTAATTTCTTGGGAGCTAGAATTTTACCAGGTTTAATTTCAGTTTTTGCTTTGTCTATATACCGAAATTTCGTGTGATCTATCAGAAATCGACTTTTTAATTGGTTTCTATTAATTTCTTCTGGGTTACGAGAGGTTCCAATGATATTATAACCCTTTGACGCCAAATGAATGGCGTGTGATAACCCCAGACCAGATGATGCTCCAGTAATAAGAATTCTCTTAAGCACGGGTCAATCTCCATCTTGTTTTTTGTAGAAATCAGAAAGATCATATTGTTTCCAAGGACGGGTAAAAGGGATGTCAGGTAGTTGTTCTTCATGTCTCATCTCCCGTTCAAAGTAATAATAGAGAGAAGCTTCTCCAACTAAATGCATACCTCCTGTAACAGGTATGACCGCTCCAGTTACCCATTCTCCTAAATCAGAAACTAAGAATGTTATTACTTTCGAGACATCCTCAGGATGGCCAAACCGACCACGAGGGATTTGTCGGATCAATGCGTGCGCGAGATCTGGTAACTCCAGTGGTTCTTTCATCAACGGTGTGACAATAGTTCCTGGACGAATAGCATTTACATTTATGCCAAAAGGAGCAAATTCCAAAGCCAGTGCTCGTGTCAAACCTGATATGCCGGCTTTACTAGTTGCATAAGCAGCAAGCCCAACTACAGGGATTTCATCATTTATGCTGGACACATTGACGATTCGACCTTTTACACCTTTTTCGACCATAACATGACCGACTGAATAACACATAAGATGTGTTCCCCTTAAATTCGTGTTAAGGGTCCAATCCCACTCTTCTTCGATTAGATCTAAATAACTAGAAAGACCACTTACCCCAGCACAATTAACAAGTATATCTATCTTTTGGAATCTTTCAAGAGTCTCTTCAACCAAGGCTGCAACCTGATCAGATTGCGAAACATCTAGTTGATGAAAAAAACAATCTTTTTCTTTTTCTACTAAACTTTGTTCTAGGGCTTCTCCTTTTTCCTCATCAAGATCAGCGATAACTACTTTCATACTTAAGTTAGTGAATTGATTTACAACCGAATCTCCAATGCCAGAAGCTCCTCCTGTCACTATCGCAACCTTGTTCTCTAGCTTTAAGACATCCATCATGAATCATTCCTTAGTGGACAGGCTGACATAATCACCATGAAATTCTACGGGAATGCTCGCGAGAATCTGAATCCATTTGATCGTGCTATCTGAAGATCGAAGAAGTTTGATAAGACCCCCCTTTTTGAGTTTAAGTTTTCTCATTGTCAAGGCTTTCGTTGCACCTAATTCTTGACGGAGGATCCTGACCCAATTGCCATATTTTCCTGTTATAATGAATTCTGTATCCTTCTCTCCTTCCCAGATTTCCTCGATAAATCCATCATTCTCTTTATATCCAATACGAATGGTTTCAGTAACATTTCTCTTAGGTTCGGGTTCTAGTATGAATGTGAATGATTTCTTACCTTCTCCTTTTGTCATTTCTAGATATTCCTCATTTTCATTGACTCGTTTTTGAATTTCAAGCAAATGCTCTTTACTTCCTAATAGCATCTTAAAACCTCCAATATCTGATTTAACAAAATAATAATTATCAGCTTAAAACAGACTATTAATTATTTTCGATTGTTTCAAAATAAGACTAAATTCTGAGTGGAATTTCAGTGAGAATCATTAAAATAAGAAGAGAAACACAGATAATTAAGAATGCATATAGTAGACGCCAAAGACCATGAAAATAGAGCCATTGAATACGATCGATCATTTTTGATCCCTTTTGTGCAATATGACTCATCTTAACAAGATATTTATGTTGTTCAGGTGTGAATTCTTTGCACTTAAGAATTCCTTGTGCTTTTATTTCATGATTCACCCATGCTAGACGTAATTTTGCCCTGTAAATCATCATTTGTAAGAGAAGTGAAATAAAAACCATAAAAAGAAGCATAATAATGTTGATCCCTGCTAGTAAGCGAGACATTGATTGTAGACTATTCATAAACAATTGAATTGATAAAAAAGTAAGAATAGTAGCAGAAGTTGCTATAGTGGCTAGTGGGGTTGCAGCAACTGAAATATGATCAATCTTGAGATTGTAATTGGCAAGTAACGCTACTAATTCCTGTCTTAATTGATCTGGCTTATGTGAATGAGCCGATATGTGAGAATTCATCGAAAAAATTCCTGAATTTCTTTAAAATTAGGCAAACTAGATATATTTTTTACCAAATGACTTCAACGCTTCGTGAAACATCTCTAGGGGTGCAGATGTGAGTCCTGCCCCAATTTGACCAATTCCAGCTTCTTTATGTGCAATTCCTGTATTAATTAACGGTGTTTCATTAAGTTCAACAACTTTTCGAATATCTATCCCCGTGGGTGTACCACGAAAATGAAGACTAGGAATTGTGAACATATTACTTCTCCCAGCTGTTATTTCGTACATTCGTTCAGTTCGTTGAACTGCTTCTGCAGAAGAACCGCCTACAAATGATACGATAGCTGGGGAAGCAGCCATTGCGAATCCACCAATCCCAATTACTTCAGATATCGTAGAATCACCTAGATCAGGACACGCATCCTTTTCGGAATACCCTGGGAAATATAATCCATCTACCATTGAAGCTGGTGAGGTGAACCACCTTCTGCCTAAATCAGACACTTGAATTCCGATATCGGTTCCATTACGAGCCATTGCTACAACTAGCGGACAATACTCAATGTCTCGAGCGGCATCTGCAATCAATTTGGAGTGTGGCATTGAGAGGTTTAAATTAAAGATATCAACATTTTCTTTTAAGAACATAAAGACTTCTTTCACCGTAGTATTATCTGTGGTATCTATAAGATGAGGTACAATCTCGCTTATGAAGAGATAAGTCCCTGATCTGTTTCTATTATGAGCTTCGTCTCCCATATGCAAAGATTCAGAGATGATAGCTTTAATATCGATCCCTTTGGCGTGATGAATTGCTTTTTTCAAAGTAGGAGCCAATATTTCTTTCATCCAAGTTAACCGTTCTAATACTTCAGAATCCCAGCCACCGAAGCGTAGAACCTTTCCTCTTCCTTCATTAAGAGTACAATACGATCGTTGTTTATTCTCCTTATCTTCAAGTACAAAAACTGGTTGATGTGGAGAAGTAATCCCAGTCATAGGCCCCACTGCATCATGATCATGATTGCAATCAAATTTTATCTCCCCTGAAGCGGCTAACTTGTAAGCTTCCTCAATATCGCTAGCTAATCCTTCATACACAAGAATTCCTGCTATAGCTCCCTGCATAGGACCGCACATACGTTCCCATTCAATCGGAGGCCCTGCGTGAAGAATAGTATATTCGTCCATTCTCGGGATGGTACTCATTGCTTCTAACTCTATATCCACCAAAATTGGTTGAACAGAAGCCATTTTGGTTAATGCTAGCTTATTTGCATTTTCAATCTTATCTTTGATGTCCATTGCAATCTTTTTCCTTTATCAATAAGTATGGTGCTTAGAGTATCTTTTCTAGAATTTTCAGAAGTTCAGGATCACCACGAGCAGGAGGTTCCCAACGAATATGAACAACAGGGATACCTTGGGACTCACATGACTCATAAAACGATTTTAATCCGATATTAAGAACTTTTGGACCAGTAGATAACAATTCGTCTATATTTTTCATCATTAGAACCAGTCTATTTTCGTAGTGCGCTTGGCGATTAATGCTGCTAATCTGGCTGCCTGAGCATTAGTAGACATGACATATACCCCATTGCTTGTTAATCCTGACATTGACTTATTATAATCTTGAGGATCGAGTTCGGTTCCACATACATGACTTACTATTGGAATTTTTCGATTTAAGGCATTCCATTTAATAAATGCTTCTTGCATATCACTTACTGGATCCTCGTGTGATCCCCAGCCTAGTATGAAATCCATCAGAATGACTGCTGTTTTGGGATCGTTTATTTCTTCCAAAAATCTCTTTGTACGTTCTGTTTGATCGATCATCGGATGAGGTTTTCCAACTGTGAATTCATCGGCTCCCATATCAATCAAGGTGTGTTCTTTACTTTTATACGGATTATCAATAAGATTAGTATGCTCTAGTTTCACATTCGTCCATAAATTATCAGTAGATGGCAAAACCTCAGAGATAATCATTGCAGCTTCAAATGTAAATGTTCCTCCAGCGAATAAACCTCGAATATATCTTTGTTCAGGGGCCAGGATAGATTGCGTACCATGTAGGATCTTTTTAATCTGTTCTTTATTATCAAAGGTTACTGAAATTCGTTTCAATTCATTTGAACGGACAAAGTGACTAGCAGAATAAGCAGCTTCTTCTAAAGTGTTAACTGTAAGAATTTTTCCTGCAAAATCGCAATAACCTGCTGTTTTTCCAAGAAAATTAATAATCACAGGTTTCTGACATCTTTGAACTTCATTTAACACACGTTGGAGGGTTTTCTCGTCAGGTGGTTTGGATATAACAAGTATTAATTCGATATTTTGATCTCGATCAAGGGCATTTAATCCATCGATCATAGAGATAGCGCCAACAGCATCTTTCACATCCCGTGAACCTGTTCCGATTGCATGTGTAACACCGACTCCCATACGATGACACAAAACCATAACTTCTTGTGTCCCCGTTCCTGATGCTGCAACAATTCCGATCGGACCTGGGGTAACCATATTTGCAAATCCTAAACCAATATTCTTGATCATCCCCGTTCCACAGTCAGGTCCCATTATAATTAGTCCTTTTTCGTGAGCATACTTCTTTAATTCGATCTCGTCCTTTAATGACACATTATCAGAAAATAATAGAACATTAAGGCCCTGTTCTAATGCGAGACGAGTTTCACGGGCTGCATACTCACCTGGGACAGATATAACAGTTAAATTAGCATTGGGAATCCCTGTGATTGCCCCTCTTATTGAACGAAAATTTTTGAGACTCTCCTTTTCATCTACCTCTTGATGATTCATGTAATCGACGATAAATCGAGCAGCTTCATCTGCAAAAGCTTCCGTAACTGCTCTGATTGAGATGATAATATCATTTCCACTAGCTGTCTGTGCTTCGGGGGTGAGGAGACCAACCTCTTCTAGTAATGGCTTATTCTTTGGAGTTCCCATAAGCACCGATGCTATTTCAATCCCTTCCAATTTACTTGCAGCTGAAGAAGCACGCATTAATTGCACTGAATCACGATACTGTTGGTGAATAATATGTGTCCTGACTATAGTCACGAGAAATCACTATTCATTGTTTTTTTTCTTCGAGTCATTCAAAGAACTTTTCTTCCTCATATTCAGCTCCAACAGCGTCCTCCTCGACATTGCGGGGAACCAATTCTTGAGGTTGTCCAAGAAATTCACGATAATATTCGTGCTGGATTAGAAGGTTCATAATTTCATTTGTCCCAGTCCAAATACTCATTAGTCTAATATCTCTCAGTAATCTTTCTACTGGATACACATTTGTATAACCGATTCCTCCCATTATTTGCATAGCATGATTAATAACTTCCCAGGCAACATCAGTGGCAAATTTTTTACTTTCAGAAACCATACGACGGATTTTCCCAGAAGTAATACCCTCATTGGTATCGATTGTTCTCGCTGTACTATAGATCAATGATCTCGCAGCATCAAGGAGGGTAATACTATCTGCAAGCTTGAAACTGACCGCTTGAAATTTCCTAATTGTTTGTCCGAATGCCTTTCGACGATTACTATATTTAGCTGCAACTTCTAGACCAGCTCTTGCTGATCCAATGGCACCCGAGGCACTGGTCATTCGTTCGGGAATCATCATTTGATTGAAAATTTCACCACCTTGGTTGATTTCTCCTACTAAATTTTCCTCGGGAACTACAACATTATTGAAGTGTAATCTTCCCGTACCTCCTCCACGACTTCCCATGAGACCATAAACATGTTTTACTTCCACTCCTGTATCTCGTTGAACTAAAAAGGTGCTTATTGATTTTCTAGGATCTGCTGCCTTTAAATCAGTCTTCGCATAGACAAGAAAGATATCTGCTCCCTCCGACCCCACTACAAAACGTTTCTGGCCATTAAGGATAAAAACATCCCCCTGCTTTTCAGCAATACAGGTAGCGCCAAAAAAATCAGAGCCTCCCCTTGGTTCTGTCAGGGCTTCAGCACAAAACAATTTTCCTCTTATTATTGGTTCTAAGTATTTCTTTTTTTGGTCTTCATTCCCATAATAATGAATAGCTTCCCCGACAATACTAATCAGAGAGTATAAACATCCTAAACTTGGACCCAAAACACCGACTTCTTCTATAGCTGCTGTTTCAGCGACCCACCCAAGACCTTTACCTCCATATTCAGAAGGAAACCGAACTCCCAATAATCCTTCTTTTCCCAACCTCATAACATAGTCTGTTGGGTACTGAATTTCATCACGATCCATTTTCCGAAGCCAGGATGAGGGAATACTTTTAACAAATTCTCTGGTTTTATATTTCAACTCAGTTTCTTTTTCATTCAGTAAAACGTCAAACATCTTTATCTACCTGTTGGTTCATCAAAATAACACGGTTTGCATTAGCCTTTTAAAAAGGTCTTGATAGAACATTTAACACTATTGCTAAATGTAATATTTGAATTGAGGGTTCTTATTGCCACTTTACAAAGCGATTGGGAAGTCAATTTCTCGAGTTGACGCTAGTGCGAAAGTAACTGGTGCTGCTCTTTATATTGACGATTTACGATTTCCACGTACACTGTACTTGAAAGTTTTACGTGCTGGTGTTCCTCATGCTCGGGTTAAATTAATTGATACATCTGAAGCTGAATCAGTAGAAGGAGTATATAAAATTATAAGTAGAAATACAAGGGGAATTGATGAAAACATATTATATGGAACATGCATTTTTGACCAACCTATAATGGCATTTGAAAAGGTCAGACATCCAGGTGAGGTAATAGCAGCTGTTGTAGCGGAAAGTGAGAGGACAGCGCAAGATGCAATCGAAAAAATAAAAGTAGAACTCGAAGAACTTCCTTTCGTTTTAGATCCAATTGAAGCTTCTTCTCCAGAAGCACCTCTTATCCACGAACGAAATGGTGAGTATAAGCATCTCTCAACTTTTGTTCCGATACCTAAAACAAACATATTTTACAAATATCAATTAAAAAAGGGAAATCACGAAAATGTATTCCAAGAGGCCAATGTGACGGTAGAAAATGAATTTGAGTATCCCTTGATGAATCATGCTGCAATTGAACCTCATGGGGCAGTGGCTTATTGGGATCAAACTGGTGATTTGCATATTTGGAGCAGTTCTCAGGCACCCTTTGTTGTGCGGGAAGTCCTAGCAGATATTTTCAAACTTCCTATGAATAAAATACACGTAAATATTCCTTTTCTTGGTGGAGGTTTTGGTGGGAAATCAGATTACACGATTGAGCCTCTTTTAGCAGTTTGCGCTCGATTTGTGCCAGGATATCATATTAAATTCCGTCTCACTCGAAAAGAAGTGTTTATTGGAACTGTTTTAGGGCGCGGTATGAAAGGGAGAATGAAGATCGGGGCAAACCAAGATGGTTCCTTCGTAGGACTCGAATCTCAATTATATTTCTCGGATGGAGCGTACGGGGACACAAGTTGTAATGTGGTGTTAGCTGCAGGCCATAATTCCGCCGGGCCATATTTCTTTCCAAATTGTAACCTTCAGTCGTTTGGAGTTTATACAAATACTCCCCCAGTAGGCGCAATGCGTGGATATGGGCATCCTGAAGGACAGTTTTGTCTTGAAAGATTAATCGAACAGTTAGCTGAACGACTTGGTATGGATTCAAGGAAACTTCGCTTGAAAAATTTTCTTAAACCTGGTGACACGAATTCGCTTAATCAAATGATAACAGAACATAATGGCAATATCAGAGAATGTTTCGAAAAAATGATTGAGGCTCTAGAATCAGATAAGATACCTGAAGAAGATGAGAATTTTGCTTATGGAAGGGGGGTCGCTGCGTTAGTTAAATCACCTGTACAAGCAGCAAATGCTTCATCGAACATTTTTCTAAAGTTCAATGAGGATTTAACAGTCAATATTGCCGTAGGGGGAGTTGAAATGGGCCAGGGATCCTTGACTGTACTAGCTCAAATAGCAGCTGAGACTTTGAGAATTCCTGTGGAAAAAGTTAGGATTAATCACGAAATTAACACACAGATAACTCCTTATGAGTGGCAAACAGTTGCAAGTATGACCACTATGAGGGTTGGAAATGCAATAATCGCTGCTTGTGATAAAGCAATTGTACAATTCAAGAATAATGCTGCATTAGTTCTCAATTGCGATTCTGATGATTTAGTATATGATGGAAGATCTATTTCCTATAAGAACGAATCAATTCCACTAGAAAAGTTAGTTCTTGGATACCAATACGAAGATGGTCACACGGTAGGTGATCCAGTTTTAACCATTGGATCCTCTGTTGTTAGAGATGTCACAATCCCAAATCTCGAAACAGGAGAATATCAACCTTATGAATGGACTTTTGGAGCACAAGGCTGTGATATAAGTATTGAGAAAGCTACTGGAAGAATAAAAGTCCTCCATTTCGCCACGGCTCTCGATATTGGTAAGGTGATAAATCCTGAAACTGCACGTGGTCAAATCACTGGAGGGGTTTTAATGGGGATAGGAGCTGCCTTGAAAGAAAGAATCCTGTTTAATGAAAAAGGAATCATGAAAACAGTTAATTTGAAGAGATATCAAATCCCGACGTTATCAGATATACCTGAAAAATATACTTGTATTCTAATTGAGAATCCCCAGCCAAACGGGCCATTTGGAGCTAGGCCAATGGCTGAACATCCCATTATTGGTGTACCTCCAGCTATTCTCAATGCTTTTCAACATGCTACTGGGTTATCATTAACAAAGCTACCTGCGTCCCTTGAAAGAGTGTTAGAAGCATTAGAACAAAGGAGTTGAAGAGTATGGAGATTATAATAACAGTCAATGGTCGAAAACATACTCTAGATGTTGATCCCAAAGATTCATTGTTATTTATTCTACGAGAGCAACTTGGGTTGACAGGGACAAAGAATGGATGTAATCAAGGCCATTGTGGCGCTTGTACAGTCGTAATGAACGGAGAAGCTGTTAAATCTTGTCTTATACGACCTAAACAGCTTATTGATGCCGAAATATTAACTATTGAAGGAATTTCTCCACGAGTCCCGAAAAGTAAGTTACACCCTATCCAACAAGCCTTCATTGAGACTACTGCAGTCCAATGTGGTTTTTGTACTCCTGGATATATTCTGGAGCTTTATGCTCTTTTTGAGAAAAATCCCGCTGCTTCCGAACAAGAAATTAAATCAAAACTCCAAAAACACTTATGTCGTTGCACAGGTTACAAACCAATTTTAGATGCCGCTTTACTTGCACAGGATATGTTAAAAATCCGAAAATCATAATACCCTACTTTATTTCAATGAAACTGTACTTAAAATTCATTCCATCTATTTCCAATAGTGCAACAGTATTACGGGTAGCGAAATATCTATCTGTGGGTGATCCTGGATTAATTAATAGAATATCTTTTTCAACCTTAGCGATTGCTTTATGTGTATGTCCACACACTATTATGTCTGGCTTTTGATCACCATTGAACTCATTTAAGACACGGTTATAATATCCTGATGAGCTCCCACTCCCATGGGTTACTCCAATCAATAAATTTTCTACTTGTACAATTTCTTTTCGTGAAAAGTGATTTTTCACCGATTGATGACACATATTTCCATGAACCGCGATAAGAGGGGCAATCTCTTCAAGAGTAGAAACCACTGAAAATTCTTCAAAATCCCCTGCATGTATAATTAGATCAACATTTCTCTCTTTAAATGACTTTATCACCGAATCTGGCAATATTTTTCGTCGAGATGGAATATGAGTATCAGAGATTAATCCTAGTACTTTCATTTCAATTTCATCCAAAGATTAACGACTTAACAATAACTGGAAATACCCGATTATTAACAACAGGCTGCCCAATATCAATGAAATCTCCCTCTTTTAAAGAAATTTCGTCGATAGAGATGATATCATTTTGTATCCTTGTTTCTCGTTGGAGAACATTACCCACCGAGTTCCCAATATCTGTATCAAATATCATTATAATGGGCTTATTATTTTCGATCGTTTTAGGCAGAGCACTAACCACCCCCTTTGAGAATGTTGTTAGTTTTTCATATACTGTTCTAACTGGATCATGAAACGCCAATGCGATTGCTTCTTTTCCCTCAAGAAGATCAAATCTTTGTAAAGCAGTTGAAATTTGAGTAGCAACGTGTTCTTCTGATAACATCTCCCGTTGAATTATTGGTGTGACGATGGGCAAATTTCTAATTGGAAAGAAAGTCTCCATTGTTTCTAGTGACATAAATGTTGTGGATCCACTTACTTGTAATGTATATTCACTCGCTCCTATCACGGTTGCTCGAATTTTTTCAGGTACTTCTATCCAGTTTGTTTTATTTTCGAATCGAAATCGAATTTGGTTACCTAATTGTAAGCCGAGATCATTATAACTTTGAGTATTTTTCTTGTAGATATATTCTGCTACACCACCAGAAAAACTCCAAAAAATCTTTCCATTAACACTTTCTGTAGGTAATGGAGAGGTCATCATAAGCTTTTTAGTGAATGATGACATTTTTTGTCCAGTGATGACTTCTAGTAAAGCGGAGGCTAACTTATGAGCAATCTGATCCTTTTGGGAATGAGTAACGATATCTCCTAGGCCTAAGTCTAGCTCGCAATGAGCTAACGTGATTCTTCCAGCAGGTTCTAATCGAATTATCTCATCTTTGTCATTAAAGACAATTAGTCGCCCTCCGACATTAATACAGGCTGTGGTTGTTATCTTACCACTATCAATGACAGCAATATTGGAAGTTCCCCCTCCGACATCAGAATGAATAACTTTACACGAATGATTTTTAGAATATTTTACCGCTCCTGATCCATAAGCAGAAATTATCGATTCAAAATTAGGCCCTGCACTAGCAGCTACAAATTTACCTGTTTCCCGAGCTAATTTTTCTATTATCTGTTCTGCATTTTCTTTCTTGGCTGACTCTCCAGTAATTATTATTGCTCCTGTATCAATTTCTGAAGTATCTTTTCCAGCTTTTTCATATTCTTTTAATAGAAACTGTGTTAATTCTTCTAAGTTAATCTTATTTTCCTCTGTGAGTGGAGTGAAAAAGATTTTCCCTCGGTACTGAATGTTTCTCTCTGCAACATGAAATTTCTCTGTTCTAGAGCTTGGATCTTTCTTTAAAACTAATTCGGAGAAAATTAAATGAGATGTACTAGTTCCCACGTCAATACCTACACTAGAAATGCGTTTTTCTACTTCTGTTGGTGTCATCGTAAGATTTGCTTCCTAACGGGTAGTTTCTAATTGACATTTTTAATTTTATGTCCAAATGGTTAATACTAATTAATAAGAAACATGCATGAGTAGTAAAAATTCCCTAGGGTCATTAAAATGTAGATGAAACCAGTTAAGTTACCTCTTCGGAGAATAAAATGAAACTTATCTAATTTCTGTACAAAGAAGTATCATAGACTTTGTACGAAAATAGGAGCAATATTCTAAAATAGTTCGTGCAATAGGAATGTGTACTACTAATCAACTAATTTAATAAATTGATGTGGTAAAAAATGTCGAATTCTTTTAGAATGATTGATTTAACACAGCGTCTCTCAATTCACACGCCTCCGTGGCCGAGTTATGTTCCTCTACAATTGCAATACTTTAAACGAATAGCAGGAGCACATATGGGGCAAGGAGCAAATGGTCAAATATTAACAACAAGTAATCATGTAGGAACACACATTGATGGAGAAATTCATTTCTTCGCAGCAGGGAGAGCTATTGGAGAAATGGAGTTGGACGAGTTTTGCGGACCTGGAGTGGTTGTGGATCTCTCTGATGTGTTAACAGATTACGATCTCTATTCACCAGATTTGTTAATGGAACGAGCTGATATCAAAAAGGGAGATATTCTCCTTATAAAAACAGGTTATCAAAGATATGCCTGGGATCAACCTGAGAGTGATGAGATGAGATATTTTGTCAAGCATCCAGGACCTGATAAAGATTTTCCCCAGTGGGCAATTGATATGGAGTTTAAGTGGATCGGCGTCGATTGTGGCAGCGCAGACCATCCTATGAACACGATTATTCGTGATTGGCACCCAAAGTTGTTTATTAAAGCAGAAGAGAAATTAAAAGGAAAGTATGGAGTGAAATCCTGGGATGAGATGTTTCCTCCAGAGAAATTTTATCAAATCATGCATATTGATTTATTTCCTAAGGGCGTGATCCATGCCGAGAATCTCTGGATTCCTGATGATCCTTTACTAAAAAATAAACGGAGTTGGATAGGATGTTTCCCTCTTCGGGGAATCGAACTCGAATCTTCCATGTGCCGGATTGCTGCTTTTCCTGATGTTCCTTTAGATTAAGGAACCTTATATTCTCCTTTTTTAATGGTAATTTTAAAATTATTCATAAATTTGTTAATATCTGCTAGTAAATAAGTCTAGGAAGAAAGAATGAATGACTACATCCAATAAGAAAGAAGGGAAAATAACTAAAAAGAAGAGTACTAAAAAAGGATCAATTATTGTAACCAAGGAAGAATTCTTACGATTGCGACCAATTATCAGCCCATATGTCTCTCAAAAGAAAAAAACCAATGAGGACTTACTATTAGAACTTGATCTTCGTGAATTAAAAAAACGAAGCATCCTTAAAAGACTTTTTCCAACCCCCGATACAAAAAAAGTACAACTCGACAAATTAGGTATGGAAGTTTTTCTTCTATGTGATGGTAAACATAAAGTGAAAGATCTTATTGAGAAATTTCAAGAAAAATATCGCTTAACGCCAACAGAGACCGAATTATCAATAAAGAAGTATTTGATGAGTCTTACTGAACGTCACCTTGTTGGATTTATGATCCCAGAAAATATCGCGAAAGGAAGACTACCATCAGGAGAAGTAATCGAAAAAATAGTTTTTGATTCGGAATAAGTTGTGCCTAAGAAATAGATCGCTTTAATTGCCAATTCATTCAATTTTAATTGGCTTCTATCGCTAGTTTAGTCATGTTTTCTATTAAATCTCGAGTTTTTACACTAATTTGTTTCTTCACAGAAAAAATAAGGCAATAGATATCATTTTTGTCTGGATTCAACCATAGATAGGTTTCTAAGAACTTACTTCCAAGTAATTTTTTTTCGATAATCTGTTCAGCCTTCCAAGCAACTATTTTCTTCTTATAAACCAGTTTTGTGAATTTTTCTGGGTTATAATTAGAGGGAATTCTTGGGAGGTGCTTTTTATAGTATTCTTTATACCATTCAGGGATTTCACTTACATCCGTTACTTTTTGATCAGCTAGACCAATACGGTAAGCTAGAAAATCGAAATCATCATTATTAAGATGGAGAAATGTTAATCCAATCAAAAATTCTCTTTTTTTTAGGTTCATGCTGAGATAAGGAGAATATATCCGTAGATTGGGTGCTGACCATACGGAAAACTTGCTTTCTGGATGACAATTGATTTGAGAGATTATCTCCATTATTAACGGTTTTTCCTTAGATATTTCTTTTGTGGTAAATTGAGATGTACAAATAATTAACCGTTTTGTTTGACTACAATTCCAAATGACAACATAACCTTGAATCTTTTCTTTGTCCAATTCCCAATAGATATACCTTGCATTATGCTTATTAACTTCTCTTTCACCTTCAGTTTTTATCTTAATCTTCTTATGTGATTTTTTTAAAGATTTAAAGTACTCTTTGATAGCTTTATTAATATCTGGTGCTTTTTTATCAAATTTAATCCAACTGACTTCCAATTTTTTTTCCTTTGCATCACGAAAACCAAAATATCCTGATTCTTTCTTTTGGCTCCGATCTCGTTTTTTCTCAAATATCATGTGCCAATCAATTGGGACTTTGATTAAGATGTATTGCCAACCTAATGTTTGAGTTTCCATCTTAATTCAATTGAGAAAACTAAAAGTATTTAAAATTCTTGTCTTTAAAATCATGGTGAGGTAAGTGAAAATTGCAAGTGAAGGGTGTGTGGTTTAGAACTCATTTTAATATCGAAATACGGGAACAAGAGGTTTCTCTTCACAAAATAAACATGAATTTTGGTGATTTTAATGAGAATGTGTTCCCAACAAGAAGATTGGACTTGTATCAAACCACCACCATTAAATATCAAAAGATTAAGTCTCTAGAATCCAACTGAAGCATATTAAAGTGCTATCTCAGCACTTGAATAGTAGTAGTCATATGTAATTATCAGATGGGTAATAATTTTTTAAACATAAAACGCTAGAAACATAAGATAATTTTTATTAACTAAACAAGGTTCTAATGGAGAGTTAATTAGGTGAATAAGAAATTAAATTCTTTATTATTCGTTTTATTACTTGTATCCCTTTTATCTTTTGCTAATACGAGGGCAAATCGAACAATTTATTCTGCATTAAATGAGAGTCAGATTTCAAAAAAAGTCACGGCAAATAATGAGTTAATCAAGGTAGATATCGTTGTCACGGCCCCAACAGGACCTGATCTCGAAGAATTTACTCCTATAATAGTTCCACTATCGGAAATTGCCGATCAGCTCCCAGACTCGGTTGATCCCTTTGGAATGAATGTATCTACAGAAGATGATGACGTTAAGTGGGATGCAGCATATGTGACATACGAGGGGAATTTAATTCCTTCACAGGTGGATGATGTTGATGATATTCGAGGTTATTCTGGGGAAGACGAATTAGTATTTGCACTCCCTGAATCTGTAAATCTAGCCAGTGGGGAAACAGCTTCTTTTTCTGTCTATTTCAGTCTAAAGGATATGGATCTACCACCCCCCTATTTTCCAGAGGTATGTACTATCTCTATTTATCCTGATCTTCGCGAAGTAAATTCTGAATGGCCCGATATGCTAGGTAAAGGAGATGGTGTTTATGATTTAGAGAATGAACAACTCCGTGTATCAGTTCTCAAAGCAGCAGCTTGGTCTACAGGGGGAGTGTATCACATACAACTTTTGGATGAGCAAGGAGAATCACGGTGGGACGTAATCAAACAGAGCTTCCCCTATCCGTCCGAAATCTGGAAATGGTCTCGCTTCTCACTGATTGACCAATTTGCAGCGCAAAATCAATTTGCGGATCGGCCATATCCTGGAAAAATTGTCAAGATGATTCCAGGGCCTGTACGAGCCCGATTTATCATGCAAAGTACCCAACCTTATGTCACAGGAGCATTTGGGGGTGGTACAACGACAATCAATGATCTTTTTGGTTTATTTACTTACGATGTTTACGCTAATCAGACCTATTTTGATTACACCCTTGAATTAACTGGGCCAAAAGCTGACGATTACCCCGAAATAGCTCTCGAATTACAAAACAGAGAATGGGGTGGCGGTAGACCTGGAACACTGTATAAAGGCATTTATATACCAGGAACTGGATGGGTAGAACGTTCCCCCGATGATGCTGCGAAACACAAGGTCGAGAAAAGTGATTTTGCAGACTCTTGGTATTTAGAGGCGTTATTGGAAGGAACTACAGTCCGTCCAGCCAAATTGCAAGAACCAGATGAAGATCCTTATCGGGGATATGGATTTATCTTTGATGATACAGGATTTTCCAATATAACATGGGATACGGCGAGTGAGTCGCTTTCTAGCTGGTATAATGCAGCACAATTTCCTCTTCAGGCACGCTATCACCCCTTTGATAAAATTGTATTGAACGGTCAAGATAAAATTCAATTCATGGAGGACAACCATGAGGAATGGACTCGAGAGAATCCTTCGTTGACATTTAACAGCTCGATGGTCAATGTGACTCAAATACCGTTTGAGTTCCTCTTTGTAAGTCCAGCTGGCGTTGATTTTGATCTAGACAATGAGTTAATTGATATTGAAAATATTACAGCTTATCCAACAGATATCAATCAATTTATCACTCAAGATAGTCCAGAGCTTGAAAGTGCGACATATAAAATCCTCAACCAAAGAGATGAATCTGAAACAGGACTGGAAGGAGATTTAACGTGGAATGATTCTTCTGAAACATGGTACGCTCATGACATCGATGTTTCTTCCCTGGATCTATTTAAACTGTTTGTTGTGGTAGCCTATTTCGAGACTTCTACACTTGATGGTAGAAGCACGGCATCTGAACGTTTTGGAGGTGGTCCAGATACGAGTCCACCATTTATCGGTGCTGTGAACCGAGATCCACTGGATGTTGTCAGATCTAACAACAATGTGACAATAACTGCAGATGTAATCGATTATGAAGGTAGTATTTCTTTAGTGATTCTTAGCTTTTCTAATGGAAGTTGGTACAATCTCACAATGAGTCTCGCATATGGATTATACCGTGCTGTCATTCCCCCTCAGGATGGAGGAAAAACAATTGAATACAAAATCATTGCGTACGATGATTCTGCAAATGTGAATACTTCAGAGATATACAGTTACTACATAACAAAGCCATATGCTATTGGGCAGGGGATTTTACCATTGATTATTGTTGGTGGAGTTCTGGTCGTAGCGGTAGTTCTTGCATTAAGATCGAGGGCTTTGCATAGACAAAAATATGATCAAGTCGAGTAACTAAAATCCAGAGAGGAATTCCTTTCTTATCCTCCTTTTTTTCTATTTTTAGACCTTCTAACTGGAAATTAACCTCCTTATAAGATTTTAAAAGATGGATTCAAAGTTGTTATTTCCTCAACCCATGTTCCATACCCATGTGGTAGCTTTAAATACATTTCGAGAGTTGATTGGAGATAAGTAGACAATACTCTATAGAATGAAGTCTACTTTCTGAGAAAGTTTAAATTTCTTCATAAAAAGTAAAAAAGGGTTTTAAAATGAAAAAGAAAAGTATTCAGGCCTTAACAGTAGGTCTATTTGTTTTTTTATTTTTGATGTATGCAACCCAAGTAGGAATCGTTCCAGTAGCAGCCAAAAAAGCTGGCACTATCACCGTTACTGCTGGTGACGACGATTTGGTTGAAGGAACACCTATTATCCTCAATGCTTCCATGATTCCTGATGGGATTGCCAAAGCCACTGCAATCATTATGGATGAAGACACAGAGCTTCCAACTCAGTTTGATGAAGACCTCGACGAATTGGTCTTCCAATTACCAGCTGACCTCGAAGCTGATGCTTCTGTTACATTTGATATTGTAGGAGAGGCGTCTGGTAGTAATAATGGTCAATCTGCATCAATCACGATTGGTCAAGGCGACTATGCCACTACTTATGATGATTGGCTCCCCACATGGGCAACCAAAGGATTTATGAACGGTACAACGCAAGCAAATATGGTCAAGGTTATTGGTGATGTTATTTGGGTTGAAACAGACTGGGCTGTTCTCTGTCTTGCAGTTGAAGCTGATTGGAGACAAGGAACATGGCGCCACGTTGCTATGAAAGATCCTAAATGGGATGCGGTTGGAACACACAATTGGAATGCTTCAAGCGATTGGCAATTTCAATGGGCTGCCTCACTCTTCCAAGATGCTGATGAAGGGTGGCCACGTGGTGGTGGATTACCTGATACAGTCGAAATTAAAGAAGTTGGTCCTGTACGAGCGGTGATCAAGACTATTGCCAACGCTCCTTTCAAAGACAATTTAGGCCAATTAGTACAAAATTGTAATGCAACAAGAACCTATACCATGTATGATGGATTTGTCGGAATCGCTCAACATTTCACTCTCTCTGGTGAAAACGCAACTCAAGCAATGACTGATTTTACAGAGCTAAATGATCTGGAAGAACCATTACGAATGAAACATCAAATGATGGACGGCACACTACTCAAAAAAGTACATGTTCCAGGAATTACTACTGACTTCGCTCGAGGTGGTGGAGCAGTCGATATGTCTGATGCCACTGATCCCTATTTCGCAATTTACAATGATACTACAAAATTCGGTTACGTCTATAACTACGCAGATAAGAAAAACCTCGAAGCATTCGATCCTGGCAATGAAATCGTGATGAACTACAAATATACTAAATTCCCAGAGGAAGGACTCTGCCGATTCTACATACCTTTCGACACCTACACAGGAACATTTGCCGATCACGCTGCATCACTTAACACTATGTGGACCGCTGAATACACCTACGAAATTGAAGCAGCAGCAGCAGCCCCAGGTTTTACACTCCTCTTTAGCACTATTATCCTAATAGGAGTAGCATTGGTCATTAGAAAGAGAAGACGTTAGCTTCTTCTTCTCCCCTCTATCTTTTTTTTCGTTCCAGCTTTGAACTATAATCTCAGTTCATTCTTGATCAGTTGCTGATTACATTCTTCAGGCTTTTTTGCCTTGGTTGTATGATCCCCAATAGAAGTAATAAAAACTCAAATGTTCAGAGAATGATTGAAAAGCCATTTGTAGAGAATTTGTTCCCCGATCATAAGTTACCTTTTCATGAGCTGATTTATCTTCTTATTAATATATTACAACTCATATTGATTTCAGTTTCCCGCCCTTATAGAATCACCCATCTTGCTAATATGGTTTTGTTATTGCACATCGACGCAGTTTAATCAATAACTTAAAATATAGGTCCGATTTCAATATCTTAGTAAAAATTAACTAGTTTACATGTCGTTAATGATTATCTAAAGGCGAAAATGATGTCTGAGACGATCCAGTGTCCATGTGGTCAAACTATTGAAGATTACAAAAATTACGAATTGTTATATCTAAAGAAAGACGAGATAGATATCTTGTGTCAAAATGAATACTGCTATTTGAGGGAATTGGGTTTTTTAAAGTTTGAATTTAATAAAGACACTGATAAAATCACCTTTCAAACTGGAAAATTTTATGCACCGTATGTGACATGGAATGCAACACGGATGTCAGAGGAAAAAACAGTCGAAATTCTTCGCCATCACCTAATAGACATTACCGAGAAGCTCGTAGAATGGGATAAAATCAAAAAATCAGCAAAAAAACGTAAAGAGGATTAAGGTAAGTGATTCTATGAGTTTAGATTTACCTGAACCAGAATTTTCAATAGTTGAAGTGTTTTTTCTCTCTTTTTCAAATATCAGAAGACGCTTTTTCCGTTCGATGATTACAGCTTTGGGTATCATCTTAGGGATCTCATTTATGACGGCGTTGGTTACAAATTCGCTGATCTTGGGGTGGCTTCAAGCAGAAGCGAGTGTTGAAGCATACCAATTTTGGTTAGTAGGTATATCTTTAGTAGTTTGTTTTGGGGGGATAACTAATAGCATGTTAATGGCAGTAAATGAGAGAGTAAAGGAGATTGGTGTATACAAATGTATTGGAGGATTGGATAGCCATATTGTGAGATTATTTATTGTTGAGGCCTTACTCCTTGGAGTCATGGGGGGGACTATTGGTGGAATTATTGGGATTGGAATAGGCATAATTATTAATTTGAACCGTGCCTCTCTTGATGAAATTACTGGGGTTTTAACAGTAAACTTTTCTACAATCGTAATTTTACTTGGAATATGCTTATTAATTTCTATCCTATTAACAGTTCTCGCTACTTTCATTCCTGCCAGAAGAGCCGCTGGATTGTCTCCAGCAGAGGCATTACGATACGAGAATTAGAAGAGCGGTTAAATCATGAGTCTTGAAGAATATGTTGTTGAGATCGCTGATGTTCACAAGGAATATCATATGGGAAAAATCGTAATACCTGCTCTTCAAGGGATTTCATTTAAGATCAAACGAGAAGAGTATATCAGCATCATGGGACCATCTGGATCAGGTAAGAGCACAATTTTTAATGCTATTGGTGGATTGGACACAGTAGACAGAGGAGAAATCTATATAGATCAGGTAGATATAGCTGAATTAGATGCTTATGAACTTGCGTGGCTCAGAAATCGGAAAATTGGTTACATCTTCCAAACTTTCAATTTGTTACTCGCTTTTACAGCGCAAGAAAATGTAGAAACTCCAATGGTATTTGCTGGCGTATCGAGAGAGGATAGAAGGAAAAGAGCGAAAGAAATTCTGAAATTGGTGGGTTTAGAGGATCGAGCAGGAAATAAACCTGGTCAGTTATCAGGGGGACAACAACAGCGTGTTGCCATTGCTCGGGCTCTAGCGAACAACCCTGCTATCATTCTAGCAGATGAACCAACAGCAAATCTTGATTTAGCAACTGGTTTAGATATCATTAATTTATTGCGAAAATTGAACGAAGAGCAAGGAACCACTATAATAACAGCTACCCATGATTTAAAGATGATTAGTATTAGTGATCGTATTATATGGGTTCGTGATGGAAAGGTGGAACGAATAGAAGACCGTGCTGATATTAAAGTCGCAGTGGAATCTTATTAAGGTGATATTAGTGACGGAAACAGATCTTACGATCAAAATGGACGACGTCAAGAAGACTTATCAAATGGGAACCGAGGATGTTCATGCCTTGGATGGTGTTTCTCTCTCTATTCCTCGTGGGGAGTTTCATGTAATACTAGGGCCTTCAGGCTCGGGGAAAACCACTTTTCTGAATATGGTTGGCGCTTTAGACGTCCCTACATCAGGTGAAGTGTATTTAGAAGGGGTTCCTTTATCAAGTTTAAACCCAAAACAACTGGCTTCTATCCGTGCGTATAAAATCGGATTTATTTTCCAAACCTTCAATCTTGTTCCTGTAATTAGTGCACTGGACAACGTGGCATTACCTCTCATTTTTCAAAGGTTTCCCAGAGAGGAAAGGCGAAGGAGAGCAATTGAAATACTTAAAAGGGTTGGATTAGGAGATCGGTTGAACCACACTCCAGATGAGTTGTCTGGTGGACAACAACAACGTGTAGCAATTGCTCGAGCACTTGCAGGTAAGCCAAGTCTTATCTTGGCAGACGAAGCAACTGGAAATCTTGACTTGAAAACAGGTTTTGCTATTGTTGAATTACTGAGAGAGATGTCTCAAGAAACGGGGGTGACAGTTATCTCCTCTACGCACGATTTGAAGTTAATTGATATAGCAGATCGAATTTCTTGGCTACGAGACGGTAAGATCACTCGAACTCAGAAAAGAATAGATGTCTCAATTTCAGAAGAGGATGTTTCCTTACCTCAAAGTTAACGAAAAAGTTTAAAAAATCCACTAATTGAAAGAAAACAATATAGAAATAGAAAGAAATGGTGAAAAAAGTTTGGCAGAAGTAAGTGATATTATTGCAGGCACTTGTGTTGTACTAGCTTTGCTACTAGCGATCTTTTCAACTACTGTGATGGAAATAATAGGAGATTTTCTTCTGCTGCTTATTGAAATAGGCCTACTGATAGTGATCATAGGTACAGCATTATATGGCCAACGTATTTCTAGAAGTAGCGGATAGATTTCAAGATTATCCCTCATATCTTGACTAAAGAGCTATTAGCTCAATAAAGAGTGTCTCTTCAGCACCCAGATCAAACGTAATTCCTTCTTTATTTTCCTCCTGAGTTATTACGAGTACTTGTTCTTTTTGTTTTCCATAAAATGATCGTATCTTTAGTTGGAATTGTTTTGCTTTCGGAGAATAGAATGCAATATAACATGTCTTTGCAGAAGATAGCGGATTAAAAAGTATGTAATGCAGGTTTTGGGGGGGAAACGATTTCAGAAAAGGAAAATCAAACAAATCAAGGTTTAAAATCATTATTTCGGAACTTTTACAATTCGCTAGTGCTTCAAACATTAAATAGAGCAAAATTACCTCACCTGCTCCATAGATTTCTCTACCTAATGTGCCTGTACGTTGGCCTTTGGGAGTTCGTTCTTGGGAGTCCGAAAAATGTGGAGGAGTTTCTAACATTTCCAGATCCTCAAAGGGAATAAAGGAACAAGGAGAATTTCGGCGAGGGGGATAAATCAATTCCTTTGGTAATACCTTTGAAAAGAAATAAAAGCTATTAATCCGAATTAAATTGAAAAATTTCATGATTCCTGTAGAGATCAGTTGAGTTTTGCCAGCAAGAAAAGCGATTTTTATGAAAATCAACCAGGGATAGATTGATTCCACATTTTCTTTCATTGCAGGATATCGAATGCCTATACACGCCATAGGTAATCCTAGATTATTTCGTTTATCCTTCCATCCAAAGGAGGGGTCATTATACCAATAGAACATGCGTAATTCATTGAGAAGGAGTCTCTTGGCTTGTGAAAGGAACTCATAATTCTCAGTGATTCGCCCTAATTCCGCAAGACCAGCAACACCATAAGCGAGTTCAAAGGGTTCCCAAAACAATTGATCTGGAGAAAATTGAATCATTTTTTTTGCTGCAATTTTTGCTTCTTCTAGAAATTGGGATTCTTGACTGAGATAGAAAGCCTGTATCATGATATAAATGAATAAGGCAAGACAGGCATAGTTTTTCGCTCGCTGCTTCCAGATAATATCCTTACGTCCCCAGATCTCCATCATTTTCTGTTTTCTCACCAGATTATCCTTTAAAACTTCATCTAAGGGTTTAAGAGTGAATGGATCATAGAAAGCGGTTATTTCATATTCATGCTTCTTTACAAATTCTATTGATTTCTCAGCCATAATTTTAAATGTTTGATAATGAGGGCCTTCATCATCTGAAATCATAGGTAAAAATCGTATTAACCAGCCATAGCGTAAAATCGGCTCAAAAAAGTACCAAGAGTCCCCTATTGATAATTTTGTTGGTCTAATAATTTGATGGTTACCTTCAGGGGAATAAATTATGTTATTATAGAGGAATTTTGTGTTTGGATCAATGAAATAATCAATAGTCTTACAAGTGGCTTTTACATGCTTCTCTTGATTTTTATCAGGGTTGATTTGCAAGTTTAAAATCCAAGGTGGGAGCACTGAGAGCAAAGTCATTGTTTCAAAGATATCAGTCCTTCCAATGGCTTCTCTACGTTTGTTTTCAGCCTCATCCATTACGTACGCAAAATATTTTGGGGATTTTGAATCGATCCAGCAAAATTTTTCTTTCATTAAATCCTTAATACAGCCATATGCAAATTGGGTCCAGGAGAGGTTTTTTTGGGGGAATGGTATATGACTTGGTAGAAGCGTGAAACATTTAGTAATAAGCAATTCAACTGCTTCCCAAAGGTTTGGCCTTTTTTCCCTATATTCTTGTGAGATGTAGAAATCAAATGAGATTTGAAATCCCACAGGGAATGTTATTGGTGCTGTAAAAGGGACACGATGGATTAATCCGAAATATTTATTTGAACCTAATCCGCATTCATATATTGAGAATCGTTCAACAGTTTCAGGAGCCATCCAATCCATCTTCGTAAAGTCAACAAAAAAATAAGTTTGAACCTTGGATTGTGGATTCCAAATTGCAGCAGCAGGCATGTCATTGGATTTCCACTCCTCAGTGGGAGGTGTATGGCGAGTGGGTTGTTTGATTAATGTTCCATTAGTCGAAAAATCTGCTTCTGGGACTAATAGGATTTTTAATTCAGGCCCAATCTTAGAAAACTGTTGTTCCTTCTGAAAATTAATAGTTGTATTGAAATGGATCCAATTTCTAAAATCATCATTCGCTTCAATCGTTGTAGTGATATAAATATCGCTTCTAGACTCATTAGCTACTTTGATTAACCAATCATCTTCTGATGAATGATTAGAAGAGATTATCTCGGACGCATGGATTATTTGATTTTTTTCAAGCGTAATAAGAGGTATGATAACGTTTTTGTGCCATTTAGAGTTTTTTTTTACAAATAAAGTTATTTCAAATACCCCGTTATTATTGATCAAAGAAATTCTTTGATCTCTGAGTTTAAAATCAAGTTTCGTGTTTTTTTTTTCGATATTTTCCATCTAAGAAAACCAACTCTAGTTTATCTCAAGCAGGGAATGATTTTTCAAGAATCCTTGCGTAACAATTGAATCTTAACGTTTCTATTGATAACCAATGTTGCTTGAAAAGTTTATCAATGTCCCTAATATGGGTGTAAATCTTTTAAGCTCAACATTTTTTATGCTATTAGCTAATTAACAAAAAAAAAACCATTTAATGAGAAGCTAGAGGTCACATAAATGAGTGATGATGCCGAAAAAAAGTTAGAATCAATCGAAACTGAAGACTTTGATCCAGATCAACCGCAAACTGGGTTAACAAAAAGGTCACTAATTGTTGCTTTAATTATACTGCTTCTATGGGGATTAATGAGTATTTTTGCAGGTAATTTTGGCAGTGCTACCCATATATTCATAGAGGAAATGAGTATTCTCTTCCCATTCTTTCTATTGATCTTTGGACTTCAGGCTTTAGAGAAAGTGAGAATTAAAGGACTGAGATTAACTAGACAAGAATTAACTTTTATATGGGGTATGCTTGTTGTTGGTATTCCTATTACTAACAGTGGTTTCCTTGCTGGGAGGTTATTGCTAAATGCAATGTTTGCATATAGCCCAGGAAGTGGATCATATGTGCCGTCCTCATTTGTTAATCACTTGATTTTTTGGGGGCCTACATCCCCAGCAGAGCATGATGCTGCTTTTGAAGGAGGAGTAATACCGAATATGGGGGAATGGATTCTTCCAATTGTTTTTTGGGCCATTACTTCTATTGCTTGGGCTTTTATGTGTTTATTCTTAATTCAAATCTTTAGAAAACCGTGGGTAGATGTAGAACGACTTGCTTTCCCATTAGCTCAACCAGTTCAAGAACTATTGGAAGCACCATTAGCTATTCCTAGTGAGAAAAGAAAAAGATATACGTGGATGGCTCTCGGCGCATTACTTGGATTTATATGGTCATCATTTGAATTTCTCAGAGTGGTGTTTCCAGAATGGGGGGATTTTTTCGCCAATATCGACATTTTCGGGATTCAGCCTGGTAGAGCTTGGGCGGTACGTATTGACTTAGGCCAGGAACTCGGATTAAGTTCAATTTTACCTAACGCTTTTCTTGAGGCACGACCTGAACCAGTAATGATCGCGGTGTTTCTTCTTGTATCATTAAATGTCCTTCTCTCTGCATTAGTATTCTATCTACTTTTCTGGGTCATCGTACCCATCTTTGAAACTGAGGTAGGATTAATTTCTCCTCCCACTGGAGTAGCATCACCTCCCGATATAGATCTTGGGTTTGCGAAAGTAGGTGGAATGTCTCTTTTTACGTTTGGAGAGTTCGGTATTTTGTTCGGGTGTGCTATTTGGGCTATCCTTCTGCAAAGGAGATATCTTTGGAGAACAATTCAGGCAATCCGGGATCCTAGTATTATTGATGAAAGTGGTGAACCCATTCCCTATCGTGTTGCTTGGATTGGGTTCTTAGGCTGTGCTCTTGTCTTCTTAGGAAGTTTACTACTTAGCAATCAATTTAATCTGATCGGAGGTATTTATGTAGTCATCTTTCTTTGTGTAGCTTATGTTGCAGGCGCAAGACTTAGAGCAGAAACAGCTGGTATGGGAATAGGCCATCCAGGATACGTACATTTGCATGGGATGCATACTGCTAGAGTACTTATGGGTATAAACGGTGAAAATAAGCCTGTAGATCAGCCAGGTTTTTATGTGACTGCTCTATGGATTCAATTTTTTCAGCGCGATGCCGCACCAGCCGCTCCTGCAGTTTCAGCTTTAGAATCGTATAATGTCGCAAGAATAACTAAAACTCGAACACGAGACATTTTTATCAGTCATGCAATTGGTGTTGTGATGATAATCGTGTTGTGTTTAACAGCTTGGCCATTCTTTACCTACTTTTACGGATTAAGTAATGAATGGGCGGGCGAAGCAGGACATAACTTTGATTATACAGAATCGTCCTATCAGTTAGTGACTGGTGGTTACTGGGACTTTTTAAGTTATGGAGTGGACATCTGGGGTCAAGCAATCTTGGGAATAGTGTTTGCGATCGGATTAAATATCATTCGTCTTAGTAATCCTTGGTTACCATTGAATCCAATTGCTGCTCCCATTCTTTTGAGTCTTCGTGGCGGCTATTGGTGGTTACCTATACTTATCGCCTATTTAATCAAATACGCAGTAGTTAGAATCGGTGGAACTAAAGCTTATACAGGCTACCTCCTACCTGCAGCTGTGGGATACCTTCTTGGGACAGCTGGTGTTTGGGGGTATTCCTTACTTTCGATTATGATTCCTGCATTGTTTCCCTTTTTACTCTTTGATCCAATCATTGAATTTATTTACTACTATGCTATTGTTTTACTGATCTGGTTCGTTGCATTAGTTGGGCTTGTAATTTATATCATAAAAGGAATGATCAAATCATAGGAAAAGAAAACACAATCATATTCCCACTAGGGGTTAACACTATGAGGTATCGCTTTTTCGTCTTTTTCTTTCTCCTTTTTTTTGCTACTAATCATTTCCTGGATGTCTCAAATGTTGAAAGCTCAGAGATCACGAATCCCAACGCAAATGTAATTCTGGATGTTCGTCCAGATTTTAGTGACCTAGGTCAAATGATCAATATGGAAAATATTCAGAATCATATTGCAAATTTTTCGAGTTTTCAAAGCCGTGTTACTGGTTATCCTGGTTATGAGCTCGCTGTTGATTATATAGAGAGCTTTTATACAAACCAAGGATTAACCAACGTTTCAACCATGACTTATCCTAATTTAGTAGCTATAGATCAAGGTACAACTGTAGAAGTAAATGATCAAAACTTTACAGCTCATACCTTAATGCCCAATTCGTTCAATACTGGAAAAGCAAATGGGATATCTGGAACATTAGTATATGGAGGCACAGGGTCATATCTAGATCTAGACGGTAAAAAAATAGAAGATTCAATTGTGGTTCTTGAATTCAACTCACAGGATAACTGGATTAACGTGGCGAGTTTAGGTGCAAAAGGGGTCATTTTTTTAACTACTAATGACACAAACAGGTTCGAAGCAGAAGAAAAAATCCTTGACATACCACTCAATTTTCCACGGGTGTATATTCATAATCAGACCGCATCAAACGTGATTAAAACACTAGCTGAACAAAATTCTCAAACTAGTCGCATTTTTTCTCGGATGGAATGGATTACTGTCGATGCTAAGAATGTCATGGGATTAATACCTGGGAATGATGATGATATCCTCATAATCTCTGCTCACTTCGATTCTCTCTCTGTAATCCCTTCGATTGCTCCTGGAGCTGATGAAGCATGCGGCATAGCTACCTTATTGGAGCTCATTCGAGTAATTAAAGACAATAACATTACCCCCGAAAAGACAATCATGTTTCTTGCACTTTCGGGCCATAACCAGGAAGCTGCAGGCGCTCGGAACTTTGTCGACCAGTATTATAGCTTATTAAATGTAGATTCTGGATTTAAACTTTTTATCTCATTAGACCTTTCTGCTACAAACACAAAGGTTGGAATAAATCCTTATGGCTACCTATACGAATTCCAGTTGCAATTTACCACAGGAAATAATCTCATGAAAAGAATGTCTGAGATTGGGGAGGACTATCTAGAAGCTTACGCTGAAGATATTCTTACTGAGACTGGAACCTCATTTAGTGTCGAATCGTACATTACTAATAGTCAATTTAAACATATTACTCCTAATACCTTTGTTGGTGACCAAGAGCCTTTCGTTGCAGCTAATGTTATTGGTCTTTCCCTATTTACGGCAGAAACTCATCGTGCACGTTTTAATACACCAGCCGATTTACCCAATAGTCTACAATATAATCATTTAGAAGAACAGGTTGTCTATGTAATTTGTGCATTAACTGCGTTGATAACCGAGACTAGTTTGGATAATCATCTTGACCTTGAAAACAAGCTTTTTGCTTTGAAAACTGCAACAAGTGCACATGTAGGTTATGGATATATCGAAGGTTATGTTAAAGAGTACAATGAAACAGAAGGTTGGTATAACAATATTCCAAATGTTTTCATTAGAGCTCGTCCTTGGCATCCTAGAGAGGGTTCGTGGACCGAATATAATTATATTACCAAAGCAGATGAAAATGGTTATTATGAAATTGTGGGAGTATCATCTGCACAACCTGATTATCCTTATGAGTTTCTCGTAGAAGCTTTTTCCTTTGATTCAGAGGGAAACTTAATAAAGGCAAGTAATTTGGGGCCCCGAGGGCAAAGTTTCAAACGTTATAATGCTCTCACAAATCGTAGAACAACTGTTAACCCAACAGTTTTTGATTGTGGGACAATTGGTTTTTTTAGTGTCTCTCACCCCCATACTCAAGTGGAAGCTGCTGAACTACTTTCTTACCAAATTCTTGATCCCGACACTCGAAATGAATATTTTTCCTATGGATACTTTGGAAGAAAATCAGTCAGTCTTGTTTTTATTCAGCCAAACCTTCCATCTATCGTTGTTGGGAATTATCCTGATAAAATACTAGGAATTTATGCCACAAATTCAAACAGGTCAGCACCTCGAGGTAATGGATTCACTTTAAGTCGAGGAGAGTATCTCAATCTTGGTATTTCCGCGTATATTACCACGAGAGATCTACTTTCAATTACAAAAACCTATGTAAATTTGTATTCATCATACAATATTCAAGATTCATTAGTAGAGGAAACATATCAAAATGCCTCCACTCTATTAACCAGCGCTAATGCTTTGCGAGATAATTATGAATATTCTGCATTAATTGTTGTTGTATCAGAAGCGCAGGCATGGGCTTACGATAGTTTCAGACAGGCAAGACAAGTCATCCAAGATGGGACAACGACTACAATTTTTTTTGCCATCCTTCTTCTTCCTTTTGCGTTTGCGATGTCAGCACTTTTATTTGATTTCGACAGTGGATTGAAAAGAATCTCTGCAACAAGTGGAATTTATGCTATAACCTTTGGAATTTTTTATTTTATTCATCCTGGACTTCATCTTTCGAGTAACATTGCTATGATTATTGTAGGAGTTATAGCTGCAATTTTTGTGTTTCCTACGTTATATATGATCTATTCGGAAGGATATGACTTCTTGAAATCCTTACGAATTAAAGCATTAGGAGGACATTTTGCAGATTCATCACGAACCTCAACGATACTGATTGCTATGTCAACAGGTATTGCCAGAATGAAAAAAAGAAAAGGTCGTACTATCATAGCATTGTCAGGAATTGTTCTAATTACATTTTCATTAACTTTGTTCACCTCAGCATCCACCCAGGTTTCAACATTCATTAGAGGTCAAAGTCAAATAATAAGCTATGAGGGAATCTATCTTCGATCTAAAGATTGGGAATTTCCTCTTCCTGAAGGAATAATTGATAATCTTGAGTCAACGTACGGAGATCAAATACTCATAGCCTCACGCTGGTGGTTGTACCCTCCATCCGATATCCAATCATTACCCAATGGTTATGTAAATGTGGAAACACAAAATGAAACTGCTAGTTGGCAAGGATCTGCTATTTTAGGGATTACACCTAATGAACCACAATTTCAGCCTGTTACAGCCGCGTTAATATCTGGTAAATGGTTTACTCAATCAAATAGTAGTGAGTGCATTTTTACAGACTTCATTAGTAATCAATTAGGAGTTGGAGTCAATGATACTGTCATCTGGGCTGGTCAAGAACTATTTGTTGTTGGTATAATCTCATCAAGTCAATTGGATCAGATGATAGATATGTCAGGGGAAAAAATCACTCCGAAAAATAATCACGCTCCAGCACCTAATGTTCACATACGAGCAACTGAAACATTCATCATACCAGCTCAAACAGCAAAAACATTCGGAGCAACTCTCTCTTCTCTTTCTATCCAAACATCTAACGAATCAGTGGCAATCGAAATTGCTCAAAAGATTTCCTCTACATATGGTCGAGGATTGCAGGTACGAGTAGGTTATGATGATGAAGTTGCAATCTATTCTCACACAGTAGAGAGTCTTGGTAAAGGTTTAGGAGATCTTATCATTCCTCTGTTGATTGCCATCCTCTTAATGGTGAATACATCAGTTTCCACTGTTTATGAATCAAGAAAGGAAATTAATACGTTTACCTCTTTAGGACTTGCTCCATTCCATATTGCTGGCCTCTTTTTAGCAGAATTTCTCGTCTACGCGGTTATTGGCTCAGTTATTGGATATTTATTAGGTATTACTTCTGCAGTTATACTTTCGGCCCTAGGAGTTTTTCCAGCATCCCTAGCCATCAACTATTCCTCTGGATCAGTATTTTCAGCCCTTGGTTTAGGAATCATCGGGATTTTGCTAAGCACGGTTTATCCACTACGAATTTCAGCAAAAATGTCTGTTCCTTCAGTACGACGCTCATGGGAGTTGAAAACTGCCTACGAAGAGGATGGGAAAACATGGCACATTCCATTACCATTTGTAGCTGCAACTGAACAAGAAGCAGCAGGTATTATTGAATTTCTTTGGGAATACTTCTTCATTTACGAATCGGAAAGTGTAGGTGGAGTATTCTTCGCTCAGAATATTCAGAAAAAAGATACAACTGTTGATCGAAAAGAGAAGCACTTAACCGCAGTAGTAAATCTGGCTCCCTTTGATGCTGGATTAAAACAGAAAGTAGACCTTTACACATACCTCGATGAAATGAATTTGCGATGGGTCTTCGTGATTCATCTTGAGCGGTTAGAAGGAATATTGATGGCTTGGGAATCTTCAGTTAGACGTTATGTGGACGCTATTCGTAAACAACTATTAATCTGGAGAAGCTTACCTAAAGAAGAAAAGGCGGCAAAAGCTGAAAAATATAAAACAGATATCTAATTGCGAATCTTAATGAACATGACGAGGGTTACATTTGGCTGCAACCAATGAAGCTACAGATGAAGGAAAGGAAACCAGAGAGATTTTTCAAAGCGGACTGACTTGGCGGGTCGGATTGGCGATCATTTATTCAGCAGCCATCATCCAACCAGCTGCAATTTATCTTTACTTCGTCACCAATCAGTGGTTTATTGGAGCTGTACTTAATACAACGATTGTTCTCTTTGCAGTATTTGCTAAGATGTCAGATAATCCTTTAACAAAACAAGAAGTCTTTATGTTAATCAATGTGACGAGTACGGCCCTTGGTATGGAAATGATAGTTGTCTTGGTTTTTAATTACTATTTAAAGCACCATCCGATAATAAGTTCGCAAATTATTGATGGAACATCTCTAACTGTTCTCATCCCAGACTGGTTTGCACCTGACTATTTTGGACCAGTTCGCACTATTTTGAATCCAGTGTTCATTCTACCTCTCACATTACTGATTTTAAGTGCCCTCTTGGCAAAAGCTTCTGATTTATCTCTTGGAATCGTATTTAATTATCTATATACCAAGGTTGAAGTATTACCCTTTCCCACAGCCGAGGTAGAAGCTGAAAGATCAAGATCTCTGACTTGGGAAGATAAACGGAAGTTACAGATATTTTCTGTTTCTGCAATCGTAGCTAGTCTTGCAGGAATAGTTTTATATTTCTTTCCACTAGTTGGAGGCATAACACTAATCCCTATACCTTGGTTCGATTTTACATCGTCCGTAGAGGGTTTTTTAAATGGAGCAACTTTCGGTATAGCTACAGATATTATCTTCTTCGCGACCGGATTCATCCTTCCTATGAAAGTGGTTGTTTCAATCCTAATTGGTTCAGTATTTGTTAATTTGATTATGAATCCTATCCTAGTGGCGAGTGGCCAGGATATCGGATGGGAAAAAGGGATGTCATTGGTTGATACTTTTAATAATTCACAACTTAAGTTCTGGCTCCCTTGGACAATTGGGTTTCTATTATCATCCGCCCTGATACCCATTTTAAGGAACCCTAAGATTTTTGTAACAACAATCAAAGATTTAAGAAAGCTAAGTAAGGGAAAAGGAGAGGAATTAGAAGGAGGAACACCTAAATTAAGTATCTTAATTAGTATTTTTCTACTTGGGACGTTAGGTTCGGTTGTTATAGCGATTATGCTTATTCCGAATCTTTCATTTCAAATGATAGCTGTACTCGTGATATTAACTGTTGGATGGAGTTTTATATCTTCCCTCACCATGGCTTATGCCTTTGGCATAACTGCAAATCTTCCAATTATCCCTTATGTTAAAGAATCGGCCTTTGTTGCAGCAAATGCGCCTGTTGGTGGAGAAATATGGTTTCTACCACTCACAATTAGCCAAGGAGGAGCTTCATGGGTAGCAACCTTCAAAACTGCTGATCTAACTTACACAAAAAGAGGAAGCTTAATCAAAGCGCATATTTTAGCAAGCTTTGTTGCTTGGGCCGCAGGAATTTTTTGGGTATCAGCGCTCTTATCGATTGCTCAAGTTCCATCAGTGATTTTTCCTGTACCATTTTGGCCATTAGAAGTTGGTAAAATAGCCACTTTCGTTACTAATCCAACTGTGGTTATTAATCCTGTAATTCTAGCAATAACATTTGTTATTACATTGATCCTTTACTTAATTGAATGGGGAACACCTGTTCCTATTTCAGTTATTTCATTCGCAGTTGGAACAATTACTGTTATTCCTTATGCGTTCACAACATTCCTGGGAGCATTATTTGCTAAACTTCTTAAGGCTAGAATGGAGAATTGGGAAACTGATAGAGCTGTAATTCTTGCAGGAGTCGGAGCTGGAGTGGGAATCATTATTGCTTTAGCAACATTCCTTGCGCTCATCAACAACACAATTGCTTTACCATTATAGAAATAAAATTTAAAGACTCGTCTCTATCAGTCTTGTGAACCTCTGAATTTTCATTGTGATCAATTCCAAGATCTCAAATATCTTGTCTAATGTTTCATTGTATTTTTTCTTCGAAAAAATTGGGCCCAGAAACTTCTCAAGTCGTATATTCCAAATTAAATCAGAGGGTGATTCATATCGCTTACGAAATTCAAGACAATATTCGTTGAAATCATTAGTTTCTATAGGTTGAGAGAAGAGATGGACTGTTAATTCCTCTGGAACCACTTTAGAAATACATTCTTGAAGTAATTCCTCTTGATTGAGCATTTCTATCAAAGTTGTGTGTATTACTAACTCTGGTACGGTTGTTTGCAATTCTGTAAGAAGATCTCTTGATTGGAAATGAAAAGTCTTCCGTAGAAGTCCTTTTCTAACTAGTTCACATTCATAACCCTTTATTTTCTGCCATAAAGGTGTTTTTTCAGGAGAAAACTGTGTTTGATCGTAAATGATCATAGATGCAATAAAAATCCATGATTTATCTGCAGAATAAGACAGGCGTCTAGATTTAACGAGAACTGTATTGAAATGGAATTCGCTCGAAGGGATTAAAATGCATGCAGCAAGATCTGAAAGTTTCCACTCTCCGTATTTTGAAAGATACTTGGCGAATGGGGGTAGTAGTACGTCGGTATAGGAATCAACCAATCTAAGACCTATCCTTCTTTTCTTTTTCGACGAATTAAAACGTTAGTTATAACTAAAAGAGCTCCAATGCTTATGATCGGGCTAGCTGTACTTGTAGCTTGTGATGTAGAATAAGTAGATGTTAACGGAGCAGGAGGGATATAGGGAGCGGGGGGGACATCAATATCGTTGAGTGTTATGTACATCGAGGCAAAAGCAGGTAATGTAATGTTGAAAGGTTCTTCAGGTAAATACTGTTGCTCAATCTTAGTTCCATTGAAAGAGACCATATATGGTTCAGTTTGGTGTTTAAGAGAAATGTTAAACTCCTTTGTCTCATCATATGGATTCCAGGCAATGAGAGAAGCATTCCCTGGAACAATTTCTTGGTCAAACACATTCAGGTTAATCACAAGAGCGTTAGGGTCAGAAATTTCAGCCAAAGCTTCAAATAGTAAATAAAGCCATAACGTTTCACCAGCACCATAAATTTCCTTTCCGTTGTAGCCAGCTTTTGTTCGATCAGCTTCCACGTCACCAGATCGCAAAGCATAGTAATCAATATCTTCGTAAGGAATATATTGAAGGGTCCTAGAACCGTAGAATCGCTCCTGTTCATCAGGAATATTGGGGGAGAAAAAATAGAAGTTTTTAATACGGTTTAAATTCAGTATAGATAATGGAATTTTCAGATTCAAATCTGGCCAGAAGTATAAAAATCGAAGAAAATCAGCCCAAAACATGATACTTTCAATATTCTCCTTAAAAGCGGGAGCATTTATCCCTCCTCCTTCACGGGGATTATAATAAGGTGAGTGGAGCCCATCCCTCCATGTACTAGGTAACCACGAGCTCGATACTGGATCAAAATTATCCAATTGGGTCTGGCCTCCATTATAATACACCATCTGTTCCTGGGCATAGAAAAAATCTAAAGCCAACTTAGCAAAATTAGTGGATGAGTCAAGGAGCTGAATGTACTGTGTCATTTTTGATGCAGCAGCGATCGCAGCAGACAATTCTTGGGGTTCATATAGAACTTCATGGGGGAATTTTACTTTTCTTAGAGCCACTAACGCATTCTCAGCTTCTTGGAGATAGGTAATATCCTTTGTTAATTCATAAGCGTTAATCAAACTATAAGCGAGTAGCCCTCCTGTGCAATAATTTATGGTGTTATACCCACTAGCTCTTATTTTGGAATAGACTGAAACGAATTGAGGAAATAAATAATCAAAGTTATGGGCCATATCAAGCGCACTCTCAAGGTTCCCAAAGTAAGGCTTTTCTAAAAGGGGATTATCCGAAATCATATACAGATGCCCTTGCTTTAACACAGAATTCTCCATAAAGTACCAGCTGTCATGTCGTGTTTCATTCGGTTGGTTCGTGCTTTGCTTGTACGTGTTCCAATAGAATTTGGGTAATTCATTAATAAAATCATTAACCATTGTCTGTCGTGTGCTGTTTGGATTTAGCTGAAGATAACGAAACATAGGCCAAAGAACATCCATTTCAGCCATCAATTCCGTGTGATCTCGTTCCCAGGATGGTGCGCCCCATCCATCCGCCCCCTTGACGTATGGGCGATAACCTACGATATCAAAGTCTGAATAAGTCTTTGTAAACCAAGATAAGTCATAAATCAGAAGATCCTCAAACGTCTTATTCGCATAATCTGTCCATGATGTTGCTTGTTCAGGAAAAACATCATGCGTAGGTAAGGTTAAAAGATTACTTCTAATTTTAGAAATCATAGTTTTCCAGTTCTTGAATGCAGAGACGTTAAAGGTTGGTTGAGTCTCCCACACTTCTTTTTCTCCTTGCCCTTCAGTATATGTGACTACCATAAAGAGTATCAAAGCGATAATGCAAAGCGGTAATGATTTTCGACTCTTCAGATAATTAAATTTCAACATTGATTCACCAGATTCAGATGGTTTTTCACTAAATAGTCAGTTAATCCCGAAGTGAGATCCACGTCTTTCCTTCAATCATGGTTTTTTGAATAAGTTGGTTCTGTTCTAGTGTTTTCAATCCTTCAAAGAAATAGAGATTCGCTAAGGCGGATTCTTTTTTGAGTTCGAGGAGTTGCAAGGGACGTGCGTATTTTTGTAGCACTCTCAGAATGACTTCTTGGTTTTGTTTACTAAGCTCTCCTGATATTGACATATATTATCACGAATGCACCTGCATGTTGATAAATTCCACTATAAAGCTTTGAGTAACTTTTTCTTATCGATAGTAGCTACTCCGATAACTTTATCGGCCGCACCATAGTAAACAAAGAATTTCTCATCTTTTTCTACTACTCCACAGGTGAATGTCACATTTGGGACGTCACCAACTCGTTCATAGTCCTCTTCGGGAGTAAGAATTGGGTCGTCGAGGATACTGACAATCTTGCTTGGATCTTTTAAATCTAACATCATCACTCCTAGACTATAATGCAATTCCTTATCCACACCATGGTAAAACTCTAACCATCCATCTTCTGTTTTAATAGGTGGGGCTCCTGCACCAACTTTAAAGTTCTGCCACGAATTGGGGAGTGGACTGAAAAGTTTTTTATGATCAGTCCACGTATTCAGATCCTTAGAAAAAGCAATCCACATGTCTGGTTCGGGAGCTCTGTGAATAAGTACATATTGATCATCAATCTTTTCAGGAAAAAGTACCCCATCTTTGTCACGGTACTCATTAATGATTGTTCCGTGACGTTTAAATGTCTTAAAGTCCTTTGTTGATGCTATTCCAATATGATAGTCTACATCTCCCTTTGGCACAGGTGTTCGAACCGCTGTATAAGCTATATAATATTTTCCTTCAAGGAATGTAATCCTAGGGTCTTCCACACCAAATCTGTCAAAATCAGCATCGGGTATCATAACGGGTTCATCAAATCTTTCAAATGTATAACCATCTTCGCTCAATGCTAACCCTAATGTCGAGATATATTTGTCATAATCCCCAATTGCTCGATATAGGAGAAGAACTTTCTCTTCAAACATCGTCGCAGCACAATTAAATACTCCCCCTTTTTCCCAGTGATGGGTGGGGTTTGGTTTTAGAATTGGATTTTTACTATAACGAGTTAGATAAACCATTTTACATCCTTCTTTTGAAGTTCTTAGTTTCTTTACCATTAGTTTTTCTCTTTTTTAAGAATTGTTTCATATTAAATAATAATAGAGATTTTTTCGGAAGGTTAGAGTAGGATGGTCCCAGAGAATGATCAAATATATTCTTATAAACGGTTAAATTGTGAAAGTGAGTCTTTAAAAGTCTCTAAATACTCATAAAACAAATTTTCTGCCAATTCAAGATCATCAATCATTGGATATAAAGCGAAAGCCTGAATACCAGCCTCTATGTCTCCTTCAACAGAAGCTTTAGTAATTAATTTCGAAATTGAGATTTCTCTACAACACAAAGCAGTGATAGCCTCTGGAAGTTTTCCAACAGAGACCCCCAAACCTCCTTGTTTATTCACTATACAGGGAACTTCAACAACTGCATCTCTTGGTAGATTTGCTATTGTTCCGTTATTCTCAATATTCAATGCTGGTTCATAAGAAGAAGCATCAATATATATCTCTGTTATTAGATTGGCAATTCTTTCAGCAAGATCTGGCTTCAAAAAATCAATCCCAACTTCACCACCTATCAATTTTCTTATTGTTTGCCAATTTTTTGCTTTATTTCGAAGATTTTCGTCAAAATTAAAGTGGTAGAGATTATACTTATCCCAGTTCTCTTTTCGTGCAGTATAGGGAAGATATTCAGAAAGATGTGTTTCACCTGGAACAGGGAGAAGCTTATATATTTTGAAAATATGTCTTGTTAAAGCCTCATAAGTGGTTGGTAATTTATCAATATGTTGGAGGATAAGGGGATAGAGATTTTCCCCATCTGATTTTCTTCGTACTTCTAACATCCATGTAAAGTGGTTTAATCCAGCTGCTAAAATATTATATTCATTTAAAGCTAGATTTCGGTATTCATCATGTTTCAATTCTTGAAATTTGTTGATCCCTAGATCTTCTGTTAAAATACGTCCTAAGAGGGAATATCCATACCAATATTGGTGGCAAAAACTTATGCAATTAATGTTGGCATAGTCTTTTGCCGCATAATGAATCCTCGATAATGGATTTGTAAAATTTATTAACCACGTATCTGAGGCGAGATCATGGATGTCATGCAATATTGGCATTATAACTGCAATATTTCTTGCGGTATGACCGAAGGATCCAGGCCCCCCATTCTCAGCATAATGCCAAATACCAAACTTCTTCGCAATTTCATAATCTATTCGCCAAGTCTGCTCCCGATTTACTCCTATGGATAATACGACGAAATCAGCGTCATCTAACACTTTTTTCCGGTCTGGTTCAGCAATTAATTCTATTTTTGATTGATAACGACTTTTAATCACGTTAGCTAAAGATGCAACTAAATTTAGATTGTGTTCATTGATATCGACCATATAAAGAGATGCATTTTGGAGTTTCGGGTTTGATAATATATCGTTTAACGTTACAAAGCAAAAATTTGAACTTCCTGCTCCTATTACTACAATTTTTGGTTCATTTGGCAAAGAAATCACAATTCTTCTCAATTCAAGGAATCTAGTGGGTGAATTTCCTATAAGTTAATTTAAAAAACGTAAAAATCTTTACCATTTAAAACATATTTAGATATTTATCAGAACCAACGTTATGCTGTCCTTATGTCATACTAGGATGATTGTTTTTCTAAAAGGAATAATTTGTAAAGTGTTTTAGAGGAAAACAATTTATTCAAGAATCTTTATAGAATCTGAATTTTACTCCGAAAGGGATGAAAATGCAAGTGTTGCGAGTACAAAGCATAACCCGGGGACGGGTGATGCGTGGTACGGGTATTTTTTTTTTAATGCTACTAATTATAGGTTCAGGACTCTTTATTAGGTTAGTATTGATAAATTTTAAGAATCAATCGAATACATCAGGGAAACCAGGTCAAATTGACCGAGTAGAGTTAATGCCAAATCTCCCCGAACCATTTCACATGCGAGATTGGAACCAAGTAGCACGAGATTACGACGATCTAGTCTTTAACTTTAGTAAAACAGGAACCTATCTTCCGTTAATCAGCTGGGACTATTCATATTGGAATTTTGATCGGGAGACATTTAGTATGCCTTCTTACGTTGGTAAACCAATGGCAGACGAAGCAATTAACTGTATGGCTGCGGTACTGAGTGCAACCCTTGTTGGAATAGACAAAAGCAACCAAAGTGGTTATAACTGGATTGAAATGTGTGAGAATTGGTATAATGTTGACACTGAACAATATATCTACTTGAATAATCGGCATGCTCTAGCAAGTACCAGTTATTGGTATGTGCTCTTCCCTAATTTAATATTCTATCAGCTAGCATATTACTATCCAGAGACAGGCGATTTTCAAAATGAAATACTAGGAGTTGCTGATAGATGGTACGATGCCTGTGTTGCATTAGGCGGTAGTGTTGATCCTAGAAGTGTCCCTAATTTTGCTCACACAGCTTTTGACTTCGATACAATGCAATCTGTCTACCACGGGCATAGAGAACCTGATGCAGCGGCAGCCATTGCTTGGCTCGAGTACATCGCCTATTTGAAAGAAAATAATTCTAAATATTTACTTGCTGCAGAGTGGTGTTTGGAATTTTTAAGCCAATTAACTTATAATCCTCTCTATGAAGTGTTACTACCATATGGAGCCTATATCGCAGCACGAATGAACGCAGAAATGGGTAAAACTTATAATACTCGAAAAATCATCAATTGGTGTTTTGGAATAGGTGATCATCAAGCACGATATGGCTGGGGTGTCATTGCACAGAATTGGGGGGGTTACGATTGTCATGGTTTGCATGGAAGTATAACTGATGGTGGTGGTTACGCTTTTGCGATGGGTACTTATGATAATGTAGGATGTATGGTACCTATCGTCAGGTATGATGATCGTTATGCACGAGCTATAGGAAAATATGTGTTGAACGCGGCAAATGCTGCTCGACTATTTTTTGGAAATGGTTTAGATGCCGCTCATCAAGATAGTGAAGACTGGATAGAGGCATATGATCCGAATTATTGCATTGGTTATGAAGGACTCCGTAAAACATGGGGTGGAATAAGTCCCCTCGCCACAGGAGATGTGAACAGAGATAGATATCAAAACCAGATTGAGCTAACTAATCTTGGTCTGTATGGAAGTTCTCATGTGGGTAATTTAGGAGGAATTATTGCCTCGACAAATGATGAAAAAATTTTGCAGTTAGACTGTTTGGTGACTGACTATTACCATGATGAAGCTTATCCTACATACCTCTATTACAATCCATATGATGTCACTAAAATGGTAAAAATCGATGTTGGATTAGATTTAATGAGTCTTTATGACACTACAACCGAAAAGTTCTTGGCAACAAATGTTTCAGGTTTGATTTCATTTCAGCTCCCCGCAGATTCTGCTGTTGTAGTAGTTGTGGTTCCTGCTGATGGAATCATAACTTATGAAGGAACAAAAACACTTATTAATAATATTACGGTCGATTACGAACCAATTATAAAGGATACATCTATCACACAGACAGAATCAAGCCCCTTTCCCAATTTTTTCTTGATTCTCGGATTTTATATTTCACTTGTATGTTTCTCTCGTAGAAAAAGGAATACTTAAGCTCCTACATGATTTGAAATTATTGAAAAACAAACTAGATAAAAATAACTAGATTCATTGAAATTGAGGTAGATATTTCTTATGTACCTGAAGAAAATCATCAAGTATTTTTTCAGCCAAATTGAGATCATTAATCATTGGATCCAATGCAAATGCTTGAAGTGCCGCTTCTCTATCTCCTTCAATTGAGGCTTTAGTAATCAATTTGGCAATAGATATTTCGCGATGACATAATGCTGCAATTGCTTCTGGTAATTCTCCCATTCGTATACCAAATGCTCCCATTCTATTGAGGGTCACTGGAACCTCTACCACAGCATCATTTGGTAAATTGCTTATAGTCCCATTATTAGTAATGTTCAATGCTGGTTCGTATGTATTTGTATTGGAATAAATTCCCGCAATGATATGTTCACCACGATCGAAGGGATTTAGAAGTAACTTATCAAGAGACTGTGTCCCATTAACCATATCTCGAATCGTATTCCACATTTGTTTCCTGGATCTTAGTCCCCATTCAAAATTATAGAGTTTAATGTCAAATTTGGTCCAATTCTCTTTTGTGGCTGTGTAGGGGAGGTATTCAGTTATATGACAATCTCCTGGGACTGGAAGCAGTCCGAAGACATCGAACATATGTTGAGTTAGTGGTTCAAAGTTTGCTGGCAGGTCAGCGATTTTTTCTCTAACTAATGGATACAGATCTTCTCCTGTTTCTTGACGTCTAATATCAATCATCCATGTAAAGTGATTAAGCCCTGCTGCTTTAACGTCATAATTTGCTACAGCTTCTTTAATAAATAATCTTTGTTTGACATAGCTCTCATCAGTCCATTCAAACACCCAGTCAAGATATTCTGTGATTTTAAGATCCATAGCCAAGATACGACCAAGAATACCATATCCGTGCCAGATCCCATGACAATAACTAACACATCGAACTTTGGCATAATTTGCAGCATAATGAATCCGTGGCAGAGGATTTGTAAAATTAATTAGCCAAGAATCTGGTGCAAGATCATGGATGTCATCTAAAATCGGCATAATGAATGCTAATCCTCGTGCAGTGTGTCCGAAACTACCAGGACCACCATTTTCAGCATAATGCCAAATATTATATTTTTTACCAATCTCGTGATCCTTCATCCATGTTTCTTCTCTATCTACAGCAACGGAAAGAACTACGAAATCTGCATTCGTTAATTCTTTTTTACGATCAGTAGTTGAAAGAATCGTCATTTTTGAATTCCATTTTTGATTCATACGGTGAGCTAAAGCTGTGATTAGGGCTAAATTATCCTTATTAATATCAATAAGCACTAAAGTAGATCCTTCTAGGTCTCTGTGTTTCATGATACCACCAAGGTTTTCTAGACCAAAACTAGCGCTTCCTGCACCGATAATGACAATTTTTGGACCATCTGCCATCGTTTTTTCCTCTGCAATAATTAATGTACTTTAATTAAACCTCTTTAATGACTTCGAAGGGTATTTCTGAAGGGAGTTTAATCATTAATTCTTCCCATTTTTTTTGAAATCCAAAGTAGAAGCCAGAATTCGTTTTTGCATATGATGATGCTTCATTAAAAAAAGAGGGTATAGCTTGAAGTTTTTCGTACAACTCTTGGGGTTTTTTTACAGTTGTCAAATCACTCTCATTGTGGAATATGAAATAAAGAAGCTCTGTAACCAGGATTTTACCTTCTGTTTGTTTCAAGAAAGTACCAGGATAAGGATCGTAAAGATTGGCTTCTATACCTAACTTTTCAAGTTTAGCTTTCGCGTAGAAAAACCTAAAGACGTCTTGTTTGAATTTTGCCATGTATGAAGTCTGAGATTTTGGTGGTATATGGATTATTGAGAGAGATCTATCCAATTGGGCATCAAACCCAAAATACTTTACATTCCGTAAATAATCCATATCCTCTCCTCGTGTCATTAATGGATCAAAAGGCACTCTAGTCCAGCAATTTCTATGAATGACCATGTTTCCTCCAAAAGCAAATGGAGTATCAACCAACCTGCTTTTACCTTCGATAATTTCAAAGGTTTTGTTCATGATTTTAGGTTTATTCCATACTAATTCCCACCAAGGAACTTTAGACTCATCTAAGAAAACAGACCCGTCTTCATTTCTATAGAAACCTAGTATTAATCCAAGGATTTTACCATCTGATTTTTTACCAATAAATTCTGTTGCAATCCTTAAAAAATTTGGTTCAGTAATTATTTCATCATCATCGATTAAAATACTAATATTTTTATTCAGTAAATGCGGGATGAGAATGCACAAATTTCTTATATTCCCATATCCCGTGTTTGATACAAGAGTTGAGAATTCTGAGAGAGAATTCGAATTTAAATACTTATTTAACCTATGATATTCCTCAAAACCGAAATATGAGAGGTTATATGGCAAATTAAGCTCTTTTAATAAGGTTTCAACTTTACTATCCATTTCTTTTCCTATTTCATCTCTAGTTGGTGCTCCAATAACTAAAACGTCAAAATCCCCCTCTATATTTGAAAATGAAAACAATGTTCTAGTTAATGTCTCTTCTGGGAATAGAAGGTCAGTTGGATGGTCATAAATAGAGTCACTATTCGTAAGAGACCCCTTTTTCCAATAGGTTGGTACAACAATAATCGGGCTGTTCAACGTTAAAATTTCCTATTCATTTAACACTCTTTAACCAACAAATTTGATAAGGTTTGAGAGTTAATCGTAGCTCCTTTGATTTATTAGAATATTTTGCATGTGAGATTAAATCTTTGTAACAGTCGATTCCATCCATTTCTATATTTTTCAAATCTAGGTGGATGAGTTGATCTTTGCTGGATACATTTACAAGAGCAATTATTTTATCGGTTTCCTTAGACGACGATATTAAAACAGAAACCACAGTATCACTAACAAGGAATGGTTTGACATGACCTCTAAGTTCGAAGGCTTTTTCGACAGTTCGTATATTTATTAATGTTTTAATTTTTGAGAATACTTTGTAAGCTATAGAATCCTTATCTGTTAACAATTCATCTAATTCTTTCTTATTGAGGATCTGGCGATTGATTGAGCGGTTTTCATCTATCTCCCCTTTGTAATTAGGGATTGCTAGCAATCCATTAATGTAAATTGAGGATACACCTTTAATCATCAATCCTAACGCAAATACAGCTAAATATCGGTCTATCTGAAGTTCAACTGGTTCCTCCTCGATTTCTGAGTTAACTAAATTCCAAGGAGTTGAGCATAATTCGTATATAATTCGTTCTCCACCTGGTAAGATTGAATAATTAGGCAATGCGCCATGTTTTTCAATCAGAATTTCTTGAAGTCTCTTTTTTTCACTGTCAGGGAGCCATTCCCCTATTGGTTTCAGACCCATTCCATCATGAGTACCCAAAACAGAAACAAAGAGTCGTCCATTAGGCTTATGCAGTGATGGAATCCAATTCATATAATATTTTGATATTCCAGTAAGGACTGAATGGATAGCAAGAGGGAAATGGCTAAAAAGATAGATCATATCACAATTTTCTTCTTCTTCGTTGATGAGGTAGTGAAATGTCGTTTCCTGTGGTTCATTGATCTCTCCAATTAGTACAATCGGTAAATCTTGAAATATTCTGAAGATATCCCTAAATATTCGAATAATGACAAAAGTTTCAGGGAGATGAAGACAAGTCGTTCCAAGTTGTTTCCATAAGTAGCCTACCGCGTCTAATCGGATCCACCTGACTCCTTTACTTATGTAAAATAACATTATTTCGATGAATTTTAATAAGACATACGGATTCTGAAAATTCAGATCTACTTGTTTTGTAACAACAGTTCCATCAGGATCATTAGGTCGACTAAAGGTAGTCCATACCCATCCTGTTTTTTCTAAAACTACCTCATGTATTTTAATGTCTTGGTTGGGTTTATTAAATGTTGCCCATCGTTTTCCATTTTGATTACTTAGGATAAAATAGGGTGTTAATACAGGAGTGGAACGAGCTCGAGTGATTTTAAGTAAAATTTCCTTTTTAGGCTTTTCATCTTTGTTGAAGTTAATTGTATAGTCTGTAAATCTAGGATCACCAGTTAATGATCTTTGGATTAACGGGTTATCAATTGAAGCATGATTAAGGACACAATCAACCATTAATGTGTCAAAAACATTTTGTAGCTCAGTAAAATCCTTCCAATTTCCATTTCTTGGATCCACTTCAAAATAATTCAACACAGAAAAACCTCTATCTGTATCCCAAGGATAAAAAGGTAATATATGAACACCATTTATTACTCCTCGAATGTATTGCTCAGAAAATTGATAGAGTGATTGTATAGGTGTTGTTAATCTGTCTTGTATTGAATTTGCATAAGTATTGATGAAAATGTCTTTATGTGTGAATTTACTCCCCTGAATACTATTGATTAAGGATTTTCTTGTTATGGAGTGAAGTAATATCTCGTCATACTTTTTGATAATTAATTCGATTTCACTTAATATTTCACTAGCTTGTTCACCATATAATATCTTCAGGTTTTCAATTATACCTTTCTTTAAGTTTGTTGAAATTCTTACCAAAGGAATAATAACATCCTACTTGGCGTCAATAAGAATTAAATAACACGTGAGTTGATATTATTTGTCTTTAATTGTTTATTAATAATTTGCATATCTAGATTAATAGGAAAAAAAAAGTATAAATAGAGTTATGGCCCACAATAGACTGAAGAAGACGATGACATCCAATAATCAATATAAAAAACAAGAAATTTGGCTTCCACCGGATTGGTTCTTTTTACGGCCTTATAAGGCCTTAAAGGATGATGATAAAATGTCCTTGAAATTTCTCATTATCACGTCTCTTTTCTTTTCTCTTTTCATAGCCATAATGATAATAAAATTGATAATGTTTCCTGTCCACTACTAATTTCATTAAAAAACCAGGAAATTAAGAAAATTAAATCATTAATAGAGCGTTTTCTCTGTTTTTTTATCAAATAAATAGATTCCTTTTGGATCAAATCCCACACTGAATTGTTGGCCAATCTCATATTCGTTGTCTGGTGGAAAGACCGCTAAGAAAAGATCATTTCCAATTTTAAATTCGGTATCTACTTCAGTACCTCTGGGTTGAGCAACAGTGACTTCAGCAGGGATTATATATTCAGATGGTATATCCGTGGGTTCAAAGATTAGATCCTGAGGCCGTATTCCCATGACTAGTTCATTGTGGTCAAGTGATCGAACGACTTCCACCGTTTTTTCTGGCACAGGTAATTCCATTGAGGATAATTTTAACCAAAGCTTACCATCTTTTTCAATGGAGGTTGCTTCATTGAAATTCATGGGAGGAGAACCAATAAATCCTGCGACAAACTTATTCACTGGTTGGTAAAAGATTTCATGAGGAGTACCTACCTGCTGTAAATAACCCTTTTCAACAATGACTATACGGTCACCCATTGTCATTGCTTCCACCTGGTCGTGTGTGACATATAATGTTGTTATTTTCAAACTTTTTTGTAGTTTCTTTAGTTCAGCACGCATTCTCACACGAAGTTTTGCGTCTAAATTGCTTAAGGGTTCATCCATTAGGAAAACTCGTGGTTTACGGATAATTGCACGACCAAGTGCTACCCGTTGGCGTTGTCCTCCACTTAATTCTTTTGGTTTTCTATTTAAAAGTTCGGATATTCCCATAATCTCTGCAGTATCTAACACGCGAGAATTAATTTCTTCTTTCGGTACTTTACTTACCATTAAAGGGAAAGCGAGATTATCGTGAACATTTTTGTGAGGATAAAGCGCATAAGATTGGAAAACCATAGCAATATCTCGTTGCTTCGGGGTAAGATAATTTACGACCTCCTCATCGATTTTTATCTCACCTGTTGTAGGGGTCTCAAGACCAGCAAGCATACGAAGGATTGTACTCTTACCACAACCACTAGGGCCTACAACGACAAGAAATTCTTTGTCAGGAATTTCAATAGAGAAGTCTTTTACTGCAGGTTCTTCTCCTCCAAAATCTTTGACAACATTAATGAATTGAATTGAAGCCATTTTAATCACTTATTATTATGTCTAACTATTCTATCCCTTCACAGCTCCAGCTGTAAGTCCTTTTACCATATATCTCTCAGCTAATAAGTAAAGAATGATTACAGGTGTAAGTAAAATCATTGCGGAAGCTAAGTAGGATCCAAAGTCCGCAAGGTGAGCTGATTTTCGAGCTAAGCCGATTGCTAAAGTAAATTGATCTGATGATGACCCTAAAAGAAAAGTTCGTGCAAAAAGGTATTCATTCCAAACAATCATAAAGACGAATAGAGATATAGAAGCTATTGCTGGGAGAGATAGAGGTAAGGTGATTTTACTGATGATTTCAAATCGTGAACATCCGTCGATTAAAGCAGCTTCCTCTATTTCTGCTGGAATTGTTTGGAAATAGCCAGCCAGCATATAGAGGGCAACTGGAACAGTTTGTGCCAAGTAGGCTATTATAAGTCCTGTTACATTCGCTGCTAGACCGAGTTTTGAAGCCAAAACGAAAATTGGAATGATCATGATAATTCCTGGAAATGTATAGATCAGTAAAATAGAATTAGTTACAACTGCTTTCCCGTGAAATTTCATTCTAGCTACGGCATACGCGCCAAGGGTTGAAATAATGAGAGTGAGAAGAACTGAAATAATTGAGATATATAGGGAGTTAAGGAACAAACTAATAAGAGAAGGATAAGCTTTGGTTGCTGCAAATTCATAATTGAACGTAGTTAAGGTTGTTTGCCATGGAAAAAGTTTATCTGGTACAAAAAGATCTGTTAAAACTTTTAATGAACTGAATGCAAGCCAATAAAAGGGAAATATGACAATTATTAGATAGAACGAGAGCCCAGCAACAATGATTGAATTTTTGAATATTTTTCTCCAATTCATTTTTTTCACCATAAAATTGTTACCATTTAAGCACTTTCTTACCAAAAATCACTGAAAAAGCAACTAATCCTAGAAATAGGACTACAGCAACAGCAGCAGCCTCACTGATTTTAAAAAGTACGCCTGTCCAGACCTTATCAAAAATATAAACTGGTAACACAAGTGTTCCAGTTTCACTGCTTCCAGTTGTAAAGAGCCATACATCATCAAATTTATTGAATGTCCAAATGAATCGAAGAAGAACAACGACTCCGAGAACATATCTCAGTTCAGGTAATGTTATGTGCCGGAATTTTTGCAAGTCATTAGCTCCATCAATATCTGCAGCCTCATATAATTCATGCGAAATAGCCTGTAATTGCGCTAGAATCATTAGCATTGCAAATGGAAAATATTTCCAAATCTCAAACAAAACCACAATCCCAAAGGCCCAAGGAGTTTGATCGATCCAAGGTTCATAATTGTTAATTAGTCCTAGTTCCATTAAGAAAAAATTAAAAACGCCATAAACTACGTCAAAAGCCCATGTCCAAAGTAAAACCATAGCAACTGTGGAAGCAATGTATGGAAAAAGCATTACACTCCTTACAGCACCACGTCCTGGGAATGAGCGATTTATTAGAAGTGCTGCGCCCAATCCCATTAATACCGAACCTGTGGTGCCTAGAATAGTGTATAAAATACTAGTAAAAACTGCTGTATAGAATTTAGGATCATCAATCAATTTCAGGTAATTGTAAAACAGCACAAAATCTGCAGGAGCGGGATTTGTACCAACATTCCGTAATCCTACATTAAAAAACGACGCTAAAATAATCCAAATTACTGGGATTAACACTATTCCAACGACAACAGCAGCAGTCGGAATAATGAAAGTTATTGCTGTTTGTTCTTCCCGCTGTTCTGCTGTTCTTAAAATATCGAATTTATGTCGAATAGATTGATCCCTTAATAATGAAATTGTTATGGCAGAGATTATTATAGTAAAGAAAATGAGGATATTAAATGATAATAATCCTAGAGTAAATATTGTTCCCCATAGCAGTACCTTGCTAAATGTAGTCTTTCTTTCTTCTGTAAATTCTATTCTCATAAGAAAAAATAATAGAATGAACCCTATAGAGCCTACAATGCCACTGAATACAACATTTAAAGTATTACTATAAAAGGCTACGAAAATACCGATCAGCACAGTTAATAAAGCAGCGATTAGAAAAATAAATCCGTTTCTTTGAACAGAAGAAATTTCTCTCTCTGAATATTCCCCAGAAAGATACCTTATACTCCAATAAATACCGATTAAAGTTAAGAGAAGAAATATGAAGAAGCTATGGTGGCTGATGAAGGAATCTTCTTTTAGGAAAATATCATTGAACCAAAGATCAAATGTATAAGTAGAGGCTACTCCTCCTATTGATTGAACTAGAGCTTCTGAAAACCCCTTAAACACATCTAAATAGAAATCGTTCATTAAATCTAAAAAAAGTTGACTAAATCCCGCAAAAATCATTACTATTAAAATACAATAATTAAGTATTAGAAGAAAAAACCATCCCCACGGATTATCAATATAAAACTGATACTCTAAATATGCAATTATAACAAATATAATTATCATTAAGAAGCCGAAAATCTGATCAAAAATATCCCCAGTGGCGATTAGTAAAATAACACCTAATACACCGATTCCAATGTTAATAATTGTTGTAAAAAGAAGGACAACCCATTCAAAAGTTGCTTTAGATTTTGAAGTAGAGATAGTCTCCATTTTGGGCACCAATTATTCATTTTAAAGAATAAAAAAAAAGAGAGGGACGGAGTATAAAACCTTATTTTCGTCGTTTTTTGATTAATACCACAAGGGTTAATAGGCTACCAAAGAACGCCAAAACTCCGAATCCAGGAGTAGCTGCAGGTGCTTCACCAAGAGCATCAAGAAAAGTAGTTTCAGCTTCTTCTAATGCCGTTGCTGCATCTGTAGTATTAGCAATAACCTTTGTGATGGCTTTTGGCATGATTAATTCGCCATATAATGTATCAATCTTGGTAGAATAAGAGTTTCCGTCAATTAAACCCCAGCGGGCAACGTTTTTGAACCCATCTAGTATAGAATCTGCAAGACCTTCCTCATAGGAACCCCAAACTTCGTGTTGGGTCCAATTGGCCAGAATTGCGGTTGTTTGTTTCAGAGGCATTTTCCCAGTAATCGCCATGTGAATCCATTTTAGATATTCTGCATCGGTGTTTAGAATGAACTTGATGAAGTCTTCAGCTTTTTCGTGTGCCCCCTCTGTAATACCTAGAGCTCCCAATTGACCATAAGATGCGGCCTCACCATGTTTGCCCTCGATTGCAGCTTGGAATCCTGTAATATCACCTAAGTTTGGTACTGGCGCCCATTCTCTTGCTTGCAATCCAAGGATGTCATCAGCGATATATGTACTATAAACCATCATAGCACATTTATCAGTTAGGTACAATTGATTTGCTGCATCCCAGTCGTTAAAACCTTTAGGGGCATATTGAGCGAGTTCAGCATAATACTCTAATGCTTCTAGTTGCCTTTCTGAATTTAAAACAACTTTACCATCTTTGTCAAGCGCACGGGCACCATTGGCCAGAGCAAAGTGTTCATAGACCTGTTGAGTATAAACTGCTTTTGGATCAGTTCCTATAACAATTCCGTACATTGGATTGAGAGCACTGGTTGTATTATGGAGTTTCTTCGCGGCTGCCAAGATATTATCATAGCTATCAGGAGCATCTAATCCAGCTGCGTCAAAGAGGTCTGTTCGGTACCAAATGCCTTGAACCCAACCATCAATAGGGACAGCACCATATTTATCATCGTCACCAGTAGAAACAGGATTCACTGCCATAGGTAATCCACCAAGATCCGAAATACCACCAATGGTAGTCGTAGCTCTTTCCGCATCCAAAATCCCTTCATCAACGTATCCACCAATGAATTCATAGAAAATTTGTATTACGTCTGGTAACTCACCAGCAGCTTTTTTGATGGTAATTTGTTCAGGAAGGTCGTTTTCATCAACCCCAACAACCTCAACCTCTGCACCAGTGAAACGGCTTGCAATATCCTCAATAATTTCTGGCCGTCCAGGATCAGTTTCGGTTGTCCAAAATACAAGTTTATCTGCTTTTGTTTCAGCCCTAACAGGGGAAATAAGCCCCAAAACACTTAAACCTAAAACACCAAGCAAAAATATCCATATATGTTTTCTAGACATTATTTTTTACTTCCTTTTTCTGAATCCACTCATTTTTTATCTTTTCGAAGAAAAATGACTTGGATTAAAGACACTTGGAAATCCCATCCTATATAAGATTTTACTAGGGGAAATCACATGGGTGAACATAAAAAGGTGAATGTAGAAGAAAAAGATTAATTGAACTAATACTCCTCTAAAAAAATAAATTCTTGTGGAGACTAGATCAATTCGAAAATCTGCCTTGAAAACAGCAAATATCGGTTTTTTTTTACTGTTCTTGGCTAACAATCTCCTAATTTTTCACAATTAACAAATAAATGGTTACACTGAAAACGATGATTCCAAAGATAGGCACAATGAAGAGTTTGAAAAAAAGTCCTAAATTTAACATAATTATAAGATTCGAATTCATCCTTCCAACTATTAGACCCATTGAAAAACTTAAGTGAAGTAGAAGGTACAAAATGAAGATTCGTACATAAAAAGCAGATAATCTCTTATTCTTCTTAGAGAAAATTTGAAATTGTATAGAGTTTATTATTATTCTAAAAAGCATAAACAAACTGATGAATAACAAGACAGCACTTATTCCAAATAAAACAATTATATTTAACTGTCCATCAAGATCATTATCTAATATTTCTGAATTTTGAAAAATCAAAAAACGCCATGCAAGAGTGCATATGCCCCATCCAATCATGAAAATCCCTGTAATTAATAAGATGCCAAGTTTCCGATGAATGAACATATAGAATAGAGTCGTAGTAAACAAAAATGCTCCCAAAACATCTAATGGTAAGTAGTATAAAAATATGTAAAAAAAGATATTCTGGAATAGGAATAGCAGGCATCCTGCAATAAGTAATATTTTTGGTAACCCATTTAGAGGAATCAAGAATTTTTCAAGATGTTCATGGTTAGAATTCATCATATGTCCCTTTCTGGTAAATCATATCCATTCTTAGATTTTTTAATAAAGTCAAGGTTTATCATTAATAATCTATTAATAAACTTTTAACATTCGAAGCTTCGACAATCGAAGGGATTCTAATGAAAATATGTATAGCACATTTTCGGATTGGTGAACTAGATGGTGTTTCCCTTGAAATGGAGAAGTGGCGTCGAGTATTATCACAATTGGGCCATGAAGTCTACTATCTAGCAGGAACAATAGGGAATACCGATGGATATTTGATTCCCGATCTTTCTATTGATTTTAAACCCGTATTTATGATTCAAAGTAATGCTTTCACGGAATTCGTTGATTTCAATTCAGAAGAAGAATTTGAATCTGAAATTGTTCAGCTAAAGAAACGTGTGAAACAAAAAATCGAGATCTATATTAATAATTATCAGATAGACCTCATTGTAACCAATAATATATTTAGTCTGCCACTGAACCTTCCTGCATCACTCGCTTTAGCAGAGGTTATTGAAGAGAAGAGTCTTGATTGCATTAATATAAGTCATGATTTTTATTGGGAAAGAACTAAATATCGTCCAACTGTTACTCTTGTTCAAAAATATCTTGATGAGCTTTTTCCTCCTAAATATCCGAAAATTAAACAAGTTGTAATTAATAGTATTGCCCAAAAGAACTTAAAACAAAAGAAAGGGATGGAAGCTGTTGTAATCCCTAATGTTTTCTACTTCAAAGAAAAAACTTGGAAAAAGGACAAATTTAACTCAGATCTTCGTAATAAACTTAGAATAGATCCTAATGATATCTTTATTTTACAAGCTACCCGAATTGTAAGAAGAAAAGGGATCGAATTAATTATCGATCTAATTGCGCAATTAAACCAACAAGAGAATTTAAAGCAATTGAGAGAGAAATCTCTGTACGATGGTAGAAATTTTAGCTCTAATAATAATATTGTTTTAGTAATGCCAAACATAATTGAAAATTTTGAAACTGAATACAAAGAAACAATTGAATCCAAATTAAAGGATAACAATATTGAATATCGCTTTTGTAACTATTTGTTTGATAGTACCCGAACTTCAGAACCTGATAAAAAATATACCTTGTGGGATTCCTACGTCCATGCTGACATTGTTTCTTTCCCTAGCCTTCAAGAAGGATGGGGGAATCAGTTCTTAGAAGCAATTAAAGCAAGATTACCAATTGTAATCTTCGAATATGAAGTTTATAAAACTGATATTGGGGGTACTGGTTTTGAAACAATTTCTTTAGGTTCTAAAATTGAGGGTTATGATAAAAATGGCTTAGTAAAGATACCTAGTTATGTTTTAAACAAAGCAGCGGAGAAAACAATTCATTTTTTACAGAATCCAGAATATAGAGAAAGAATTGTAACCAAAAATCATTCAATAGGTTTAGAGAAATACTCCCTCAATGCTTTAAAATCATACATTATACTTCTAATGGAGAATCTCTAATTACTTGTAGAAGAAAGTGAAGATAGGTAGAGATTCGACTTCAACTTCTCTTAATTTCACATTGCAGACTGGACATTTCTTTTGAAGTTTTACACTTTCCTGTAAATGGCGTCGATGAAAGAAACTAGAGCACTGAGGACATTGTACAACATCATCATCGTTTTGCAATTTAACAACTGATTTTCTACATATGATACATGTAAGACGTTGGCTACAGAATCCGCAATTTTTTTGGTTCTCAAGTATAGGATTCCCACATTGAGGACATTGACTTTGGAATAGAGAACCTGGTTCTTTTAACCTATTATAGACTTCTTTGAGGCCTGATGCCCAAATTTGTTTAAGAGCTTGGGGTGATTGAATATCAAACCTTGAGGAGAACTTTATAAGGGCTTTTTGATACTCTCTATGGTATTTTTCTTTTTCCTGTAACTCCATAAGTATAGATAGATTATGCCAAGAACAAAATTCTCCCAAAAGTGGCAAAACAGCTCGTTGAATGTCCTCTTTTCCTTTCGCTTTCTTATAGAGGGAGAGAAAATATTCTTCAGGTTTTACAGGAGGATGAAATTCAAAGTGTTTAGTTATAGTTTTGATCATATTTTCTTCTAATGGGTCAATGGGTGAATCAAGAAGGATTTTTTCAATAGAATGATGTGATATCCGGGTAAAAAAAACTGGTAAGAAATGAGTTTGACCTCGAGGTTTTTTTCGGAAAGTAGCAAGAATCTGCAAATCTCTACTTGCCGATTTACCAACAAGTAAGGAGATGTATTCTCGAAATACATTTTTCCCTTCAGTAGAGAATTCCCCCACTTCATGATTTGACAATAGTTTCTCCATTAGGGATAGGTCTTCTCCTTCTTTTGACAGCTTTAGGAAATAATTAAGGATTGTAGAATTTAACACATTTGATCCAAGAGTGCTCATCAACGGTAACAAAGTTCCTTCAAGTTCGTTTTGTGATAAGGTTGATAGAAATAATTTTGCTGAAGGGACCAGTGTAATTAATCTATAAGTATCGAGAATTGCTAAAGATTCAGTTGGATAGAAAGAAAAGAGCCTGTCCATTAAGCGAGGGGTAAAAATACTCAACTTTGGATTGGCGATCAGTTTTGAGCAACGAACTAAAGAAATAACCAACAGGTCCTCAGGATTAAGATGAACAGTTTCTAGAACTGTGAAAATTACTTGCTCTTCGATATTTGCCAACACATGTATTGATAAGAGAGAATATAAAATTTTAGACCCTGAGGAAGAAAATTGTGGGAGGATGTGCTTAATGATGAAAGTTAAATGATCTTCAGATAAATGTGGTAAGATTTCACCAATTATCGGAATACTATTTTCAAAAGTATGCGTTAAGATTGGTTCTAATCTAGAAATATCTTGAATATCTATTGTTTTAAGAATTGTCCAGAATTTTAGGGTCTCTAAATCGATTAATTTATTTAATAGAGGAATTAGATAATCCTTTTTATTCCGTTCTTTGATTATATACTTTTGTAACACAACTTCTAACGCGTCTTCTGAACATAACAGGAAAATCCTTTCCCAAAAGATAAGCAATTCCAGATTTTTTCCAATTGTAGTTAAAAGTAACTTCAAGGAATTTCTATCCATCATTGACGTAAAAGCAAGTTGAGGGAAAGTAATTTTCTTTCCTAATCGAATTATATGTTCAAAATTCTCAGATACATGTTGTCTGAGAAAAGGGTCCAATATAGCTTGAATGTGTATGGGTAATTCCTCAGGGGAAACTAGAGCAGAATAAAAGATATCTAAATCACTGAAAAGAAATGATAATTGTGATACCAAACTTTCTTCGATAAGATAATTCCCGATATTATGCTTTATTCTCTTGGAGCAATTAGCGAAAATATTGAACACGAGATCTGGGTGTGAGGGGATTTTTGCATCAACCGTGTTTTTTATCATCTTCTTCCAATTTTTTACTGCAGCCTCCTGCAAGAATTGTTCTAATAATTGATGATGTGCTTCATAAGGACTATCAAGATAGGTAATTAAAATAAGTTCAATGTTCTGATGGCTATAGGTCTTAAATTCCGATTGAAAAAAATCTGTATGTAGAGATACTTCCTCTTGGAGTTTATTAAGACAAGAAATGAGAATTTCTAAAGGTTGAGGTTTCATTGAACTTAAATTTTCCAAAATTTCATGTGCAATAAGAACCTCATTGAAGGATAATATAGATACTATAACCTCATCTGCGGGAAGAGTTTTTTGTTTGATACTAGTGATAAAGTAGTCTACCAATATTGCGCGAGTTTCTTCTTGAGTAGTTTGTTGATACACTCTGAGAAGTAGCTCTTGAGATAATTTTTGGTTGGTAAGCCAATTCACAATTAAAATTCTTGATTTTTTGTCCTTGGAATAGTTTGATGCAAACAAATAGCATAATTCTACTTCTGTAGAAGACATCAATTGGAATATATTCTGAAGATGCTTCTTGGTTAAACCTTTAGTCTTTTGAAAAATTTTTACTCGTTTTTCAGGTTCGAGTTCCTTAAATAATGGTTTTATTAGATCAATCGGAGTTTTTAAGTAAGAATCCAAAACAATAGGTAATATTTTGGTTCCCCATAGTTTCAAAATTTCTAAGATTTTAGAAGAACTAATTTTTGATATTTTATTATATAACATTGTCGACAAGTTCGGATCAACTTGAGAAAGAATATCTCGTATTGATTCCCGTTTCAGATCAGTCTCCCAGTTATTAAAAATTTGATTTATGATTATCTCCTGTTTTTCTTGGTTTAAGGAAGAAATATGAGAAAGAAAATCAGAAGTTGAGATTAGATCAAAAAGATCTGCTGTTTCTTCAGAGCTCAATTCCTCAAATGAAGAAAGAATTGAATGTAGACTTCCTGGAAGTAATTGTTCAAGGCCGTATTTCATCTGTTTAGGATCTTTCCCTTGTTTGAAATTTTCAAGGAAAACCTCTAACGCCTGTTCTCGATCTTTTTTGATAAAACTTCTGACCTTTCGTTTCCACAAGATTGGAACATGGCCAGATAATTTTATATCAAAATCTGAACTTCCATGAGAAGTCATAGAATTACTAGATCCTCCGAGTCAATTGAAGAAAATGAATCTCAAAAAGATATCTATTGGGGATTTGCGCTGGCCCTCTTAAAGAATTCTCTCCTTAGTATCACTATTTTCTATCAATTTTTAACGGAGTATACTTCTTTTCCATTTATGAAGACCTTTTCGACCTTGCTGTAAAACTCAAAGGGGTGATCTGACCATATCACAATATCAGCATCTTTTCCTTCATTTAACGACCCAACACGGTCATCGATTCCCAATATTTCAGCTGGATTCTTAGTCACACAGTTTAATGCTTCTTCGCGCGTTAATCCTTCCTTTATTGCATACATTGGTAACAACTGAAAGTAGTCCATCGGAGTTAGAGAATCTGTTTGTAAAGCAACTTTCACTCCTGTTTTGACTAAAGTCACAACTGTTTTAAAAGATCGTTCACGAGTTTCTGGTTTACTCACCCAAAAGATTGTAGGACCTATCACAGCAGGCACTCCCTTTTTCGCGATAAATTCGGCGATTTTTTCTCCCTCTGTACAATGGATGAGAACAAGACGAATATCAAACTCCTCGGCAATCCTGATAATGGTAGCGATGTCATCAGCTCGATGGGCATGAGCATGGAGAGGTAATTCTTTCTTAATAACCTTAACAACTGTTTCCATCCCTAAATCATGCTTTGGTGGGATGGGAGGTGCTTTTCCATGCTCTTCGGAGATTGAAAATCTTTTGTTGTAAGTTTCCCATTCTTGAATGTAATTTTTAGCATCCGTGAAAGTTTTTCTTAACAGTCCAGCAACACCCATTCTCGTTTGAGGCATTCTTTTATTTTCTTGGCCATGAACTCTTTTTGGATTCTCTCCCAATGCCACTTTTAATCCAGAGGGAGCTAATACTACCATCTCATCAACTACATTCTCTCCCAAAGGTTTGATGACGAATGCTTGACCAGAAATTACATTTCCAGAGCCTGGTCCCGTGTTGATACAAGTAACTCCTCCTTTAAGTACTTCCTTAAGGGACATCTCATTTGGATTAAAGGAGTCTAAACCTCTTAGGTGAGGAGTAATTGGATTCGTCATTTCATTTCCATCTCTTCCAGCCCATCCTATCCCACCTTCGAAAAGACCCTGGTGTGTATGTGCGTCAATAAAACCTGGTAATACAAATTTATTATCGGCGTTAATAATCTCACTACCTTCAGGAATGGTTATATTTGTTCCTACGGCATGAATTTTTTCCTCATCGAAGACTATACTTCCATTCTCAATTAATCCTAGATTTGGACAAAGAATTTTCGCATTGACTATTGCTTTCATACATTAAATCTCCATTGACTAACCTTCGGAAGTGTTGGCTGTTGAAATTACCTCTATAAACCAGATATCTATTTAGAGTAAAGATGATTTGGTTACAGTATTTTCAATCAGGAACTCGTCCGCGTATCAACGATTATTTGGAACTCTTTTAACAACTTCCAAAGATAATCAAAGCCTGCTTGCCAAAATTCAGGTTGTGTGATGTCTAAACCAACGGAAGCAGCCAGATCAACAGGAAATTGTGATCCACCAGCTTCGAGAATTTGCTTGTATTTGGGGATAAATGATTGACCTTCTTGAAGATATTTCTGGTAAAGTCCTAGAACGAATAACATTCCAAAGGAGTATGCATAACAATAAAATACTCGGGGATCCAGAAAATGGGGAATAGTAGCCCAATTCCAACTCTGTTCAGGAAGAAAATCTACAGCATCTCCATATGTGTCTATAACATGTTTATCCCAGATATCTGACATTTGTTGAGCAGATAAGTTCTCTTTAGCTCCCTTTTCATGACATTCATTTTCAAAGAAAACATACATCGTTTGACGGGATATAGTGATAATTGCATCCTCTAGCTGACCTGCAAGGAGTTTTAGTTTCGCTTCCTCGTCAGTCAAAGTTTTTAACATTTTATCAATGAGAATTTGTTCTCCAAAAACAGATGCTGTTTCTGCAGTTACCAACGGTGGATAATAGTTAAAAATGGTTTGCTTTCTACCACTGAACATATCATGAAGGCCATGACCCATCTCGTGTGCTAAAGTACTTACTCCATCTGGTGTACCATCAAAAGACATATGAAGCACTGGATCAATTCCAGGTGCTATACCCATACAAAATGCGCCGAACCTCTTAGTTTTCCGAACTTCAGAGTCTATCAAATTCCGATGGAAAAATTTTTTCGCCATATCTCCAGTCTCAGGATCAAATCCACTATAGGCGTCTAGTACCATTTGTTTAGCTTCCTCCCAAGTATATTTAATCACTTTCCCTAAGGGGGCGTAGAGATCTGAACCTTTTATTTTGTCTCCCTGGCCCATTAATCTGGCTTTGGCTTGATAATATTCTTGTACAAGTGAATAATTCTTCTTAATAATATTCATCATTGTTTGGACGATTTTTTCATCAGTCTGATTCCTAATATGAGCGGGAGTCATAGTTGTGGGGTACTTTCGAAGATCAACATCTTGACCGTGATTTTTCCAAATATTGTTAAAACAATGGTTTATAGCAATAGAATTATCAGCATATTTTTGATAATAAACCGTCATAGCATTTTTACGGGTTTCAGGATTTGAATCACGGAATAAGGGGTAAATTTCTCCTGGTGCCATTTTTTTCACTTCCCCCTCAATTTCGACTTCAAATTCAAAAGCTGCTGTGAATTCCTGGTAGAATTTTTGCCAAGCGGTCCTACCTACAAGCGATTTTTGCGAAAGTACTTGTTCTACTCTCTCTGAGAGCAAATAAGGTTGTTTTAATCGCTTAACCTTGATATAATGATGATAATTTGCTAATAATGGATCCTGAAGGTATTCATCTATCTTGTCCTTTTTTAGTTCATTTAGCTCCAATGTGATCCAGATTAATTTATTGTCAATGTCAACAGCTCGTTGTTGCATTCTAGCATAAAGAGCTTTATGATCTTCATTTGTTGTCTCTTGGTAAAATAACAGAGCACCATATGCTCCCGCTTTTGAGGCTAGTGTTTCAACCTTTTCGGCTTGTATAAAAAGGTTAAGTAATTCATTTGCAGAAAGCTCACCTTCTTTTAATTTTCCATGATATTGATCCAATCCATCAGCTATTTTATCAGCCTGATTCAAGTCTTCATCAATCTCTGGATCATTAAATCCTTTATATAAAAATGATAAATCCCATTTGCTAGTCAATGAATACAAACTCCTTTTTCCAAAGTATATGTGCTTCTTACTTGTGAATGGTGGTCATTTGCTTGAATTATCTAAAATTTATTATTACGAATAGGATATGTCAAAATTATAATTGCTATTCAAATGATAACCTCAGAGTTATTAACTCCTCTAAATGAAAACATTTTTAAGAGTAAATCAGGTAAAAAACCGTTAGAATCTATGACTAAGTCGGGTCTTGTGTCAACGGGTGCAAAACCTCACTCTTCGCATTCGTCCCAGTAAGAATGGGAAATGGTCAGGCGGGCAAAGAGTTTTGGCTTAGATATCCCAACCGAATCACAGGAAGTCATGATTGCGAGTAGATTCATAAACACGCACTCCTGAAAATTTGTCTGACAAATGGACAGGATAGAGGGCATAGGGTTATGCCCAATATGATGGAGGCTAGCAACTGTAACGAGTTAGTTAATGACCTCATGTGAATACAACTGACTAGCTTTGATAGCACTTGTGATAACCTTCTGACACTGATAAATCAATTTTTTTTCACTAAATCATTATAAACGTGCTCAGAATTTGATTTAAGCAAACTTATACAGGGATAAGACATCTTTAGAAGAAAATTATTTTTTAGAAATCTCATTTACAAGCATTCCAGACGTTTATGCTAAAACGTGTGATTTTAACACATTTATTATGTAAGTTATTACTGTAGTTAGGTTTAATTGTAGTTGTACTTAAAATATCGGACTTAGCTTTTTTAAAGTGAATTGTACATAAAGGGAACTTGACTATTCAATTTGAATAAAAACAACAAGAAGGATAAGAATCATGAAAATTCAACTTCTGGAAGACGAAATCCTAGACATAATGAAGTTAGAAAATCAATTTGGAGTATTTAACAACAATATGATGATGCTCCTAGATGATGAAGATAAGGCTTATGTTGAAGAAATTCAAAGCCTGTGTATTGAGCAAGAAGAGAAAATTGGAGGAATCAATGGGCATAATAACGATGATTATTACGATTGGTTTGAATGGGCAGGTAAACATGGTCTTATTAACCGTAGTAACGAATACCCCCATCGTTCTGATCTCCGAACAGGCATGAAAGCTGAACTCCTGCGCTGCTGGACAATGGATATATTTAATCCTCAATTTAACATGGCAATGGGAGCCTCTAGTCTTTGTATCAATCCTATTGCTCATCATAATAATGACCAAGAGAGCCTCGTAAAAGACCTTCAAGATTTGCTCGATGGTAAAAAAATCGGGTGTATAGGAATCACAGAACCAAAGCAGGGTTCTGATGCTGTTAACATGAAAGTTAAGGCTGAAAAAGCTGATGGTGGTTACGTTATCAATGGGGTAAAATGTTATACAACTAATGGGCCGAAAGCTGACATGTGTGCAGTCTACGCAGTTCTAAACGAAGAAGATCCACGGAGTACAATGGTTCAAGGTATTTCTCATAAGGATTGGGATCGTGGATTTAAAGCAGAAAGGATAGGAATTCCTTCTGTAAGTAAAGTCCATATAGGGAAGACAATCTTTGAAGATGCCTTTATCCCAGAAGAATATATGACAGGCGGCCCTGGCGAAGGATATCATATTTTATTCGAAGGACTTGTACCAGAAAGAATTGGTATTGCTGCGACAAATGTAGGTCAAATGTGGGGCGCTTTTTCATTAGCTTCACTTTATTCAACTGTGAGACAGCAATTTAAATCAAAAATTCTACTCCATCAAGCAGTTGGTATGTCTGTTCTAGCAAAATATCATTCACGACTTACATCAATAACAATGGCTTTGTTAAAATTAGCAGAAGCTTATGATGCTAAAGGAGATGAGCTTGCAGGTATAAGTCCGTTTATGAATCCTTTTGTTGCAATGGCCTCTCAAATGAAAGAATATGCAGCATCCCTTGTTCATGATTTAACATATGAGTGTATGCACGCAATGGGTGGTACAGGTGTTACAGACCAAACTAAGATGCCAATAATTCAAGGAGTCTCTGAGATTGCAGAAGTAGTTGGTGGGACTCGCAATGTTCAGCTACTCATAGGCAGCCGAACTATCAATACAATGGTCAAAATGATCTAAGGGGTCTTAATCTCCCCTTCTTCTTCTTTTTCTTTTAATTTCTAAATCACTCCTTTTTTCCTTTCATAATTATCTCTTATTGGGGATTAGTCTTAAAAGACTGTTACACAAAAGAATGTATTTAAAATCCAAGAACTTCCTAAATAAATAATCGATTGGAGTTAATTACATTGTCAATGATCAAAAAAGCAATCGAAGCTGTTGATATCAATAATTTATATGAGCACATACTCTCACTTGAAGGAGTTAAACACGCTCTTGATTCGTATGATATGTTAATTCAAGCAGGAGAATATATCGAAAAATCACTCCAACAATACGATATTACTACAAACAGACACTTTTTCACCGTAGAGGGGATAGAGAAAGATTTTTTCAATGTAGAAGGTTTTTTAAAAGCCCCTATGGATCTATCCAAACCTACATTCTTAATAACCAACCATTATGATACTGTTTATTCTACTCCTGGTGCCGATGACAACGCAAGTGGAGTAGCAGTCATGTTAGAAGTTGCTCGTGTTCTTAGCAAATTAAATTTTAAAAAAAATATTATTTTTGTCAGTTTTAATCTAGAAGAATTTTCTCCTAGTTTACAGAACCCGATAAGAAAGATTGGTAGCAAGTATGGAGTCTTTGATAGGAAATATCGTTATATTTCCTGGCCATTAAAGAAATATACAGACCAATTTAAAAAACAGATAATTGCATCGGGACCAACAAAACCTTTCCTTGATGAGGATGAATGGAACAAATTTGAGGCAAAAGGGAAATTAGAATTGAAAAACAAGGAACTTAAATTCTTCAAGGAACAGAATAGGATATTTCGTGAATCAGCTCGAGATGATCCCTTTGGTAGAAGTTTTTGTTTGGGTAGTGATGCGTACTCAAAATATGTCGTTGAAAAAAAGATGAATCTTGCTGGGATTATTAATCTCGAATCGATAGGTTTTGCAACCAACGAACCTTATTCTCAACGATTGCCTCGTGGTATTAGTTTAGATATGTTCAAAACTCATAGTACCGATCATAAACAATTGATAGGTAATTATATTACTATCATTGGTGATGAAAACTCTCAGGTTCTTACAAATACTTTCTTTAATTCATCTCAACATGATTTGATCAAACTGCCTTGTGCTTGCTTAGACGTTCCTTTAAATTATGAAGGAATTAAGCAAACCATGCCTGATCTATTAAGAAGTGATCATGCTCCCTTCTGGAGACTTGGAATTCCTGCAATTATGGTAACTGATACCGCTAGTTTCCGTAATCCTTTTTATCATACTGGGGGTGACACAATAAACACATTGGATTTTCCATTCATGAAAAAGATTTGTCAAACTACTCTTTCAACAATAATTAGCATGTTTTAAAGGGTGCAGACAGAATATTATTTAAGGATGAAAACATTAAAGAATAAATTAACCTCAAGCAGATAAGAGAACGTGAAATATAATGCTCAAAAAACTCAAGAAAGAGGCTGGAAAAAAGAAGGAAGAAGCGGAAAAACTGGGTAAGAAAACAGCTGAGAAAGGAAAAACAATTGGAAAGAAAGTTAAAGACGAAGCTGAAAAGAAAATAAAGGGAAACGAGGAGAAAGGATAATTTTGAATACTGATTCCTTTATGAAAGCGTTCCAGCATTAGACTCTCCCATTACTGAGACTGATTCTGATTGAATTTCTATACGTGAATTTTGTCGGTTCATTTCCATTCAAAATGCGAGGTTTCTTTTTTTTTTTAGTATTTCCTTATTTCTTCTCTAAGATTACGAATATCCGGAAAAATTGTTCAGGTGATTTTTTTAAGCAAAGTTGTTTTTTTAATCAATAAATGAGTACATTTTTCCAAAGAAAAACTTGATGACGCTGGTACGGTGACCCTTGAATGACGCTCCTTTCAGTCAAAGTCTTTGACGAGAATAATTCAGAATTAATTTCAACTGTCTCCATTTCTAGTAATCAACAGTTCCATAGTTTAATACCAGTTATTGGAAAGTTAGCACGAGAAGAGACTCAGAAGGGACATACTCAAGGAATAATTATTAGTAATCAATTGATAGCATTTCGTACCACCATTCAAGATCTAATGTTAGTTTCGGTTGCCTCAATTAATACCTCTTTTCAACGGCTTGAATTGTTTTTAAACCTCCTTAATGAATATTTGAGTAAAGATATCCCTACTTCTGAGTCCATCGTTTCGTCGAAGCATTTTCAAGATTTATGTAATTCAATAGTAAAAGCAGTTGACAGCTCAAACACAGGATTAAAAATTGCTCTTCTCGGATTAGATCGCTCAGGTAAAAGTACCTTTGTTAGCTATTTAAGAGAAGATCGTCCCCTTGCTGGATTCGAGTCTTATCAACCGACACAGCTACTGGACATCATTAAAATAGATCCGATAGGAAATTTGCCACAAATACAGTTTTTTGACCTTGGATATGCTTTTCAGCAGCAATGGTGGAGATTTAGTAACGAATCTGACGGGTATATATTTTTTGTAGACAGTTCAGACTCAAAACGGATTAGAAAGTCACAAGATTTGTTTCAAGAAATCCGTAGCTTCTGGGACCAGCCTTTCGTTGTCGCTGCAAATATGCGAGATATTAGTAAAATAACCAATATTCGGAAATACCTTGCGCGAAGATTTCGTATTTCTAGCAGGAAAATCTACGAAACAAACACTTGGACTGGGGATGGAATTTCGGCTCTTCTTGAAGGATTAGTTAAAAATGAGTTACAAGGAAACAAACTAGCAGTTTCCATTGTTCATCCGAACAGAAAAAAGAAATAGAAACTTATTTTAATGTAGTTTCGACAGGATATTAATTTTAAAACCGTGACAATGAATATTGTCATTGTAAATAAAGTAGGAATGCAGTTATTCTAGGGCGAATTTTCTTTTTTAGTCCAATTTTAGGCATTGAGATACAATTCAATAGTGAGAATCAGATGGTTGAGAATCAGGAAACTCAAGATTTATTTCATCAGTTAGAAGAGGCTCATAAAGATCTCGAATTCTTCATAGATCTGCTTACACATGATGTTTCCAGTCAAACGATGATAACTTATAGTTGTTTAGAGGAATTGAAGTTTGTCATTGATAAAAAGGATGAAGATTCTCAATTTTTTATGCAAACAGCATTCCAAAGCCTGCTACGAGCTCAAATGGTAATTGATCAAGTTAAATTACTATCAAAAATTAAAAGTCTACATGATGGGGATTACACACCTATCGACTTGTGTGGTGTTGTTAATCGTTCCATAACTTCCGTTAAAGGAATGTTTTCTGATGAAAAAATAGAGATCAGTACTTCTTTCCCAAAAAAGCATTGTTTTGTGCAAGGAACAACAATACTCGACAATTGTATTATCAATCTTTTACAGAATGCAGTATTAGCAGATCAAAATCCCATCAAAATGGTTGAAGTTATCATTAGTGATGTTCAGGATTCTAATCAGTGGAAAATCGATGTCATAGATCATGGAGAGGGGATACCAGATTCAAATAAAGAAAAAATCTTCCAACGTTGGTTTCGAGCCAGGTCGGAGAAGAGAGGCTCAGGATTGGGACTCTATATTGTTAAAACAATATTAGAAAAGTTTGGAGGAGAAATTAGCGTTTCTAACAGGATTATAGGTGATTACACCCAAGGAACTCATTTTGAGATTTCTTTACCTAAGATTGAGATTGCAAATTTTCCCGCGAGCTTAGAAACCTAAGATAGGGGATAAGAGAACCCCTAATAAAACCATGATGTATATTGAAATTAGACTAACAATTCCAGCTCGTTCCATTCTAACAAAAAATTGAACTGAGATTGCACGAGCGGATAGAAGTATCACCCAAAGCTGAAGTATAATAGCTAGAGCTAATGGGGTAATAGATTGAGTTAAATCAATTATATTTGCTAATACGAGAAGGGGAAAGATTCCTAATGGTCGCAAAGACATACCTAAAAAGATAGCAGTTGTCATAATATCTTCTAAAGTCATTATTTTCTTCTGAAGTAATTGTCTAGAAAGAAGCAACACCAATATAGTTAAAATTACCCATGATAACACAATGCTCCTTAAACTGATAAGAATGTCCTTTCTCGGATTTATATCAGAATAAAAGAGGAATATCAATATTAGATCAGCTTGGGCGGTAAGAAATGAAAACAGTAAGAAGAAAAGTATTTGCCACCCAACGAATAGTGTAATAGACTTTTTGATAAAGAAAAAACTGCTGGGTTTCTATAGCTAGGTTACTTGTTGTTAATTATGATTTATAACCTAAAAAACTGGAAGACTATAGTAAAATCACCCAACTTTTTAATAGGAACCTGTTTTCTAATTTTGCTATTCCTTATGCTCTTTTTAATGGAGCCCACTCCTTCTGGAGGACAGGTTGTTTTTGGACTGGTGTTTCTTCTTTTACTTGGGGGATTTTTTATGTATATCTTCACCCCTCAATTAGTTGCCTTGATGCGTGAATTCCTTATAACATCTAAGAGTTGTATAATCCCTCCACTCTTTTTGTTTATTATTTTTGGAATATACCGAATCGTTGTACCAACTACAACAGATCCATTGGTAACTCTAGTCCAGATTTCTGCCAGTCTTATCTTTATTTTAACTCCAAGTTTACTGTATATCTCGTTTCATGAGCAGAATGAGAAGGGATTGTCCTACATCGATGTTATTGCTGGTATGTGGGTGTGGCTTCCAATAGAGTTTGGTCTTGTTGATGATTTCTTAGGCACGGTAGAATTTGGGAATCTTCCTTTTGACACATTATTGGCATTATTTGCTTTTTTTTATCCACTGATCTTTGTTCGTCATCATGACATGGGATTATCTTTTTCTATCTCAACGGAGGATCTAATGATTGTTATATTAGCTGTTGGAATACTAATGCTCATTATTGTTCCCCTAGGTATGCTTACGTTTTTCTTAGCTCCCCCCGCAGTAATAGTCGAGAATATTGTGATTCTTATTCAAAAGATTCCAGGATCCTTAGTTGAGATAGTTCTTACTTTTCTACTCATATTTCTTGGAACAGCACTAATAGAAGAACTGTTTTTTCGAGGCTTTTTCTTTCGACTCCTTGAAGAGAAGTTTGAGCAGGAGCATCTCTCAAATGGTTGGTGGTATGGGGGAATCGTTGCATTAGTTTGCTTAATTATCATTACCCCTTGGATTGATGATTTACTGCAGATATTCAGTTGGATTCCAATGACTACTTCTCTCAGAGACATTATTGGGTCCTTAGCTAAACCTTTAGGAGATGCAGAAGGTCAAGCTTGGCCTCTCGTTCAGTCCATTCCCTTAGAAATGTTATACTTTGTGGCTGCTATAGTTCTTGGATTAATTGCGGTCATTTTGACCTATAAAACGCAGGATCCTCTGGTAGCTGCACTAGTCTTAAGCTCACTCCTATTTGGTTGGGCTCATTTTGAAGATGTTAGGTATATTTTTTTTGCTAGCATTGCAGGTTTTGCTTATGGTGGAACATATTGGAAAACACAGAAAATTGTGCCAGCTGCTTTAGTCCATACGACCGTAAATACAATCTGGGGGATATTTTTGGGTTTCTAAGCTCAAAGAAGTCGATTTAGGGTTGAGTCAACATTCTTTTGACAATAGGAATTAACTCAGTAAGATTATCAATTATTTCAAATTTATCTTTTTGTATTTTCTTTGGCTTAGAATCCTTCTTTCTCCAAACTAGTACAAACTTCATTCCAAGTTTAGTGGTAAGAATAGCTTCCTCAATGGAGTCTCCTACAAAGATAACTCTTTCTGGAATTGTTTTGATAACTTGAAGCATCCTTTTGAAATATTCTGCTGAAATTGCCTTTTTAGGTGCTTTAACCGTATCGAAACCAATCAATTCATGAAAAAATTTCTCCAGATTGTGACAAGCAACGGCTCCTTTAACATGGCGAGAGGAAGCGGACGAAGCTATATGCATACGTAGATAATCTATCTTAACTAATTCTGATAAGACTGATTTAACTTCAGAATAGAGGATAGGATACGAACCTTTCGCGAGTGCTTCATATTCTACTAATGATGTCTTCAAAAGTGGTTTAATATCGTTTTTATGCTCTAGTGGGACAGATTCCAAGATGAATTTTTCCCATTTAGCGTCAATTACATTATATTTTCTCATAAAAACTTCTGAATTAGTACTCCATTTTTCTGATTCATTAAATTCCTTGGTAAGTCGTGTTATTTCTTCTATCCAATTTTTAAAAGCAAATTCATGAATTTTAACGACTTTTTCACGTTTCATTCCTATGGGTACCAAAACGTTCTCTAAATATTCCCCATAATTGCGATTTACAGCATTAACGTCCGCTAGGACTCCATGTAAATCAAAAAATAGATCCCAGTGAAATTCTGGCAATATTAATCATTAAAAGGATAATTTTTTCTTTCTTAATTGTTTTTACATTGAACCAAAAAAGGTAATTCTTTCTGAAACCATTTGCTTTTCCTGAAATGACGGAGTAATGTTTACCTAAAGGAAACAATTCATTGTTGAATCATACTAGTATAGTTCTTCTCCACATCTAGGACAATATTTCACAATATACGTTATTTCATTACCACAATCCTTGCAACGCGGACGCTGTGCTTCCTTTTTTGTGTTAAGACTTGAATTTTCATTTAATTCTTTAGTCATTATGTAAACCGATTTCCAATCAAAGGTTAATAGAATTATTCTTCATTATTCCTTAGTAATGGTTTTAATTGTTGATGTAAATGCTTCTGGAATGCTTAAAATAAGTATTAATTATATTGTCTCTTTCTATTATCACTATATTTTTTAAGTATAATATAAATTAAAAAAAACCAAAGGGGAATAGAACTGTCTTTGATAAGAAAGAAATTGGATGCGTTGGATATAACATGGAAAATTGCTTTTAGAAAAACATTACTTGTTTTTGGGTGCTATTTTGGCGCATTAACTATCTGTTTCATAATAGTTATGGGATTAGGTATTATTTCTTTTGGTTTATTTCCACAAGAGGTATCTTCAACGTTTTTTAATGATACGACAATCCGCTTTTTTGCGCTTATAGTTCCTTTTTTTGGGTGTCTTATTGGCCTGTTTAAAGCACTAATAGACATATTAAGCCTTAAAGAAGAGGATTCTTCCACCTTCCTGATATACATAATCTATACAAGGACTTTAGATTCGAGAATTATGAGAGATGACCATGGAATTAAAAGTGCGAAAGCAATTGATTTTGGAGAATTTTCGTAAGTCTGATCACTTTACAATAATCTTCATATGTTCTGGAAATATCATTCGAAGCCCGTATGCCCATATCCTTTTCGAACACCTCATACAAGAAGATTTAGAATTATCAAAAAAAATCCAAGTAGAATCAGGGGGAGTAACTTATCGAAACTATTCTATATCAATAGAATCTCGTGATATGTTATTAAGAGAAGGTATTTCTATTGAAAAAATCGATGAGTTCAAATCGCGATATTTTCCAGATCATCCCAACATGTTCGAAGGAGTAGATCTAGTCTTAGTAATGGAAAAAAACCACATACGAAAAATCCCCAATGAAAACACCTTTCTATTACTGGAATTCACCTTAGGAATTTCTGATAATGTTCCAGATCCCTATTTTGATCCTCCTTTTGAGAGATCTTTTCAGATGATTAAAGAGGCTTTAATTCAATTGAGAGAGATATTCAGAAATTATTAATCTTCTCTTTCTAATTTACTTGTTATTTCTTTGGGTAATGCGAAGAAACCAGTCAGGATGAAAGCTAAAGAAACAAGAAAGATATCAAACCATATAAAGTAAATATATCTTAGATCTGAGAAGTGCCAAGGCGCCCAGGATGCGTATGTCAAAGCTAATAATGAAAAACCAATTGTCAATATCCAAGCGGATGATAACTGCTGATTTTTCCCATAAAAATAGAAAAGATAAGCAATTAGTATTGATATGGGGATAAATTCTCCGAACAAGAATCCATACATCGTTTGTTCCACAGAATTAATATCCACAAGAAGTACTAGTCTAAAGAAGAACCAAATCTCTCCAGCGAGGAAAACTATCAAACCAGAAATGTATATACTCTTTTTATCCTCTGTGAAAAGCATCATTGTACCAATCATCATTCCTGTGACCCATAAGATCATGGGATTTCGCCAAAGAAAGAAAATGAATGGTTCGTCCATATTAGCAAAATCAAATCCTAGGGATTGTAAACACATACCAATGAATGTAACACTATAAAGTAGGAAAGAGATTCCCCAAATGAGTTGATACATGCTTTCTTTCCGAGGAGGCGGTTTTATAAGATAACGATAGAGAAGATAACCTCCAATTGTTAACAAAAGGATAAGAGCAGAAAAAGAAGGACCGAAGAGCATATAGCTATCGGTGAGTTGGGGGATCTCAAATCCCTTTGGTAGAGTTAGGACTGTGATAGCTGAGATGATGTAGAAAATCATTATTAAGATTACAAAAACTAGATGACGCCCTAACAACTTTGTGATTTTCAACATTGTACTATATTCCTTTACATTAGAACCTCAGGGATGTTATTCTTAATATATGTCATGGACTTTTCAACCTCATCAAGGTCTAGTTCAAAAACGATTGGCCCAGAGAAATTCACTTCTAATAATAACTTAAGTAATTCCGAGACTGGAAGATCGTACTCCCCAAGAGGTTTGTGATCTATTCTGGGTTTTGTCCCATCATGAAGATGAAGTTCTATAATACGATCTTGGTATGATTCGAAAAAGTCCATCACACCCCCTTTCCATTCACCAGAATATCCTGCAAGCAGATGACCCGTATCAAAACATATACTCAAGTCCAAAGCTTCGAGACATCCTTCCATTTCTCTAAAAGGAAATTCAACATTTTCAACTGCAAGTTTACGGGGTGGAACATTTGTTTGGTCAATTATCTGTTCTAGACTTTCTTGAGCGGTTGAAGCAAACATTCTAGTCATAAAGGATTTCGCAAAATTCGGAAGATTAATTCTTGTAAATTCCGAAATCAACGCTCCAGTAGCATGTATAATCCAGCATATTGGATCTAGTTTCCTAGTTAGTTCTATTGCATCAACAAGGCATTTAATTGACGCGTTCTTTATGTGGTCATTTGGTGATGCCAATTCGATAGCCCAGAGTGGTAAGTGTACTGAACAGGAAAAATTATTACTTGTTTTAAACTCAATTAATTGATTGATAACATCTTTACTTAGAAGTCCAGGTAAAACATATGCTAAATCACCAGTAATCTCAAAATGATTAAAATTCCCTTGTAAACTATCTTTTACCACATCTGTATAGTTTACACTAGATATATCCAATTTTTCTTTTTCTATCATTCCAATAAAGTCTGGAAACTCAAAGGGTCTTACACCAAAGCGCAAAGTCAAGATTGCATTCTCCTAGATTACGATTAATGAGAATTATACTTATTCGTTCGGATTCAAATGAAGATGTTAAAAGGCTATTTAGAATACATTTCATATGAAATTTAACTCTCTTCTATGATCATATTTAGTCCATATCATTATTAGGTTGAAGTAGCATGTTTGGATGGATCATTCCTCCTCCAAAACCATCAAAAAAATCAATAGAAATCTTTGTACAGGAAAGACAAAGAAAAATTGTATCATTAAAACAATCAGGTTTACTAAAATCCAAAGTTATTGAAAAAGCAATGCTTAGAATCCCAAGAGAGGTGTTTGTCCCCTTTAACTATCGGGATCATACCTATGAAGAACTCCCTTTTCCTCTTCCTGGAAAGAAATCAACTATATCATGTCCTCACTCCTATCCAATGTTTTATGAAGCAATTGACTTATCTCTAGGAAATAATCTTCTAGAAATCGGTACAGGTTCAGGTTATGGGGCAGTTTTAGCTGCAGAGATAGTAGGAATACGCGGTCAAGTTACATCAGTTGAAATAGATCACGACACATTCTTATATGCACAAAAATGTATCTCCCTGTTTAATTACCCCAATTTATCCTTAGTTGTAGGAGACGGAGGAAAAGGTTATCCCTCCAATGCTCCATATGATAAAATCTGTATAACTGCGGCTTGTGTTAAGATTCCATCTCCCCTTGTTAAGCAATTGAAGGAAGGAGGGAAATTAATAACACCTCGTCAAACATCTGAAACCGTTCAAGACTTAATTTTACTTGAAAAGAATGAAGGTGGAGACATCAGGATAAAATCAATCGAGAAAGTGTTATATGTTCCCCTTCAAGGCGAATATAGTCATTAACATTCCTTATTAAAGTGAAGGAATATTATTCTAGGTGAAAACTTAATGGAAATCAGTTCTGATTTAGTTGGCACACCTCTTGAACCATTTATACGGATAATAGACTGGCCAGAAATAATGTAACTGGTTAACTTACAAACTGGATGATACTGAAAAATTTATATAAAAAATCTTCATTAACGTTGGTAGTACACACGAACCTCCGTATATTGAAACAAAAGAGTTACATATAACATTAGTGGCTGAGGGTCGTATGATGAAGGGAAACTAAGATAGTCATTCTAGATATTCAAGCTTGAGCTTCTTGTCAGGGCCATTTAATAACGCAATATAAAGTTCTAAGAGCTGTCTTCCAATTAATGGTTCTGTACAATGGGGAGTTGTGTCTACCTCAACAATAGTTTCAGTTAACAATTCTTTTATTTCAAGTAAAGAGTGAGCTGTCCTCAGACTAATTTTTTCCCCTGTAATAGTCTCAACAATGGGAATTTCATCTTCTACAACTTCAAAAGTGCTTAACTCTAAATCATCATAAATCTTTTCTGGAATTACCAGAAATCCATCATAACCTGTATCAATTAATACACTTATACTCTTCTGTTTTGATCCGAGAAGATTCTTGACAATTAAATCTGGAATTTTAGGAGCTAAGATGTCACTAAACACTGTTTTTTCATAGTTATATTCCACGTTCATTATTGTACTCTCCTACCAAATCCGAATGTTCTTTTCTTCACTTCTTTCCCGACTTGAAAGACAAAACAATGTTCTCCCTCCAGATTAAGGTCTTTTATTTTGGTTAAGATCGGATCCAAAGTGTCACCTGAGATCAAAAATTCCCCACGACCGATTAAAACCCACATCCCATTGTATTCTTTAATCAAGGTCTCTTTTAATTTTCTGTATGTTAGTAGATTAAGCTGTCGCTGTCTATCTTTCTCACTAAACGGCCTATTTTTTTCCATCCAATCTTTCATTGCTTTAGTAATCGCTTCGCCTAATTTAAGCCCTTCTTGGGCTGCTTTGGCTTTAAAACTAGTATAAGTATCCGTATCCACGTCTCTTATCAGTACATTTGGCAAATATATAACATCCTAAGAATATTTACATTCGTTATTATTAATTAATAATGTTAACATATATATCTTTTGTTATCACTTAATCAAGAATTCAATATAACGTTGCAGTACTTCGTAACTTCAATTTTCGAATTTTTTTAGAAAAATTGGAGGAGAAACCTTTAAAAGTGGAATCCAGCGAAGTAACACTAGAATGATCAAATTCAAATTACCTCGCTTTCCACCACGGAAAGCACGAAATACACCGACCCTTATAAACTTTGTGGTACGCTGGTTAGATAAATTTCAAATCTTATTAAACCCGATCCCAAGTAGCTCACCTTTCAACATGAAAGATCGATTGAAATTACTTTTACTTACCGCCATAGATCGAACCTCAATTTCTCGCAAAGCTCGAGATCTACGAGAACAAAACCTCCCAATTCCCTCAGGTGAAGCTACTTTAGCATGGTTAAAAACCAAATCCGTTGAAGATATAACAGCCTCGCAACAAGCTGGTTTCTACGAATTCTTAGAGAGTCTACCTGAGAACTTTCAGTTTGCTCGGAAGCAAGGAATGTTGCTAGCGATCGATTTCCATACTGATCCTAATTATGCAAAAACTTTATCCGCTTATATCTGTAAAGGTAGGAAGAAAGCCAGTACCCACC